>CALKFG010000016.1 GCA_938084575.1 uncultured Hyphomonadaceae bacterium | reverse complement strand
GGCTCGTCCAGGATGTAGAGCGTGCGGCCGGTGGCGCGTTTTGAGAGCTCCTTCGCCAGCTTGACCCGCTGGGCTTCGCCGCCCGAAAGCGTCGTCGCCTGCTGGCCGACCTTGATATAAGACAGCCCGACCCGGTTCAGGGTTTCCATCTTTGACTTGATGGCCGGAACGGCCGCGAAGAATTTGTCGGCCTCCTCCACTGTCATGTCGAGCACATCGGCGATCGATTTTCCCTTGTAGAGAACTTCAAGGGTCTCGCGATTATAGCGTTTGCCCTGACAGGTGTCACAGGTGACATAGACATCCGGCAGGAAGTGCATTTCGATCTTGATGACGCCATCGCCCTGACAGGCCTCGCACCGCCCCCCCTTTACGTTAAAGGAGAACCGTCCGGGCTTATAACCCCGGGCCTTGGATTCCGGCAGACCGGCATACCAGTCCCGGATGGGTCCAAACGCCCCGGTATATGTGGCGGGGTTTGAGCGCGGCGTGCGGCCGATCGGGGACTGGTCAATATCAATGACCTTGTCGAGATGGTGCAGCCCGTCGAGGCTGTCATACGGGGCCGGGCTCTGATTGGCGCCGTTCAGCTTGCGGGCCAGGGCCTTGTACAGGGTCTCGATGATCAGGGTGGATTTGCCGCCGCCGGACACGCCGGTAATGGCGGTAAAGGTGCCGAGGGGTATGGTCGCGGTGACATTTTTGAGATTGTTTCCAGAGGCGCCCGAGATTTGCAGCTGCCGGGTTTTTCGGGTGATCCGACGGCGTGTCGGAATGGCAATCTCTTCGCGGCCGGACAGATAAGCCCCGGTCAGGGAGCCGCGATCGGCGCTGATCTGTTTGGCACTGCCCTGGCTCACCACTTCGCCGCCATGCACCCCGGCCAGGGGGCCCATATCAATGACATGATCGGCGGTCAGTATGGCATCCTCGTCATGCTCGACCACGATCACGGAATTGCCGAGATCGCGCAGGCGTTTGAGGGTTTCCAGCAGGCGCGCATTGTCGCGCTGGTGCAGGCCAATGCTAGGCTCGTCGAGGACGTAGAGAACGCCGGTCAGCCCCGAGCCGATCTGGCTGGCCAGGCGGATGCGCTGGCTCTCGCCGCCGGACAGCGTCCCGGAGGCCCGCGACAGCGACAGATAGTCAAGACCCACCGAGTTCAGGAAGATCAGCCGGTCATTGATTTCCTTGAGGATCCGGGCTGCGATTTCCTGCGCCTGCGGGGCCAGTGCGTCCTTTACCCCGCCGAACCAGCTCGCCGCCTCCCGAATGGAAAAGCCCGCCGCATCGGAGACATCCAGGCCGGCCACACGCACCGCCAGCGCTTCTGGCCTGAGCCGCTTGCCAAGACAGGTTGGACAGGCCGCAGCCGACTGGTATTTGGAAATTTCATCCCGGACCCACTGGCTGTCGGTTTCCAGCGACCGCCGCTGCAAATTGGGGATCACCCCCTCATAGGTTTTCCGGGTCTGGTACCGGCGCAGCCCGTCATCATAGACAAAATCGATCTCCTGCGTTCCGGTGCCGAACAAAAGGACCTCGTGGACCGCGTCGGACAGCTTGTTCCACGGGGTCTGCAGATCGAACCCATAATGTTCCGCCAGAGCCTGCAGGGTCTGTGTCTGGTAGGGCGAGGTCGACTTCGCCCAGGGGGCAATCGCCCCTTTCATCAGGCTGAGATCACGGTCGGGCACAATCAGGCCGGGATCAATTTTCAGCTGTTGTCCAAGGCCGTCACAGGTCGGACATGCCCCAAAGGGATTGTTGAACGAAAACAGGCGCGGTTCAATTTCGGGAATGGTGAACCCTGAGACGGGGCAGGCGAATTTCGCACTGAAGACCAGCCGGCGCGGGTCGGTTTCATCCTCTTCAAGCTCGGCATATTCGGCCACGGCGATGCCATCGGCCAGGGGCAGGGCGGTTTCAAAGCTCTCCGCCAGACGCTGGGCCATGCCGGCCCGCACAATGATCCTGTCCACCACGACATCAATGTCGTGCTTGTACTTCTTGTCGAGGACCGGGGGGTCTTCGAGATCATGAAAGGTGCCGTCGACCTTGACCCGCTGGAACCCGTTCTTCAGCAGTTCCGCAAATTCCTTGCGGTACTCGCCCTTGCGGCCGCGGACCATGGGGGCCAGCAGATAAAGCCGCGTGCCCTCCGGCAGCGTCATGACACGGTCGACCATCTGGCTGATGGTCTGGCTTTCAATCGGCATGCCGGTGGCGGGCGAATAGGGAATCCCGACCCGGGCCCACAGCAGGCGCATATAGTCGTAGATTTCGGTCACGGTCCCGACCGTCGAGCGCGGGTTCCGGCTGGTGGTTTTCTGCTCGATGGAGATCGCCGGGGAGAGGCCTTCAATGCTTTCCACGTCCGGCTTTTGCATCAGCTCAAGGAACTGGCGGGCATAGGCCGACAGGCTTTCGACATATCGCCGCTGCCCCTCGGCATAGATGGTATCGAAAGCCAGCGAGGATTTGCCCGATCCTGACAGGCCGGTGACCACGACCAGCTGGTTGCGCGGAATGTCGATATCGACGTTTTTGAGATTGTGTTCCTTCGCGCCGCGCACGCGGATGAAGGGCGATTCAAGGGACGGCATGAGCGACCTTTACGGATAGGGACCTTATCAAAAGCTCAATCTGTGTCGGGAGTCGAGCTTGACGACAAGAACAAAATATGAACATCTGTTCGTCTGCAGTGCGTCTGTCGACATCATGTGGATGATTGCCCGGTTTGGCGGGACAGGACAGGGCGCCACCGCTAGATAAAGGTGAGTCTGAAGGCCGCGATCGGAGAGAAAAATGGCAGGTTCCGTCAACAAAGTGATTCTGGTGGGGAATGTCGGGCAGGACCCGGAGATCCGCCAGTTCCAGAATGGGGGGCAGGTGTGTAATTTTTCCCTGGCAACCTCTGAAAACTGGAAAGACAAGAATACGGGCGAGCGCCGTGAAAAGACCGAGTGGCACCGGATCGCCGTATTTAATGAAGGCTTGATCCGGGTTATCCAGAGCTACGTCAAGAAAGGCTCCAAGCTGTACATTGAGGGCCAGCTTGAGACGCGCAAATGGCAGGATCAGAACGGTGCCGACAAGTACACAACCGAAGTTGTGCTGCGCGGCTATGGTGGAACGTTGACCATGCTTGACGGACGCTCTGAAGGGGGCGCCGCGGGGGGGCGGCAGACCGGCTACAGCCAGAATGACGGCGCGCCCCGGCGCATGGAAGGCCCGGCTGAAAGCTTCAGTCAGGACCTGGACGACGAGATTCCGTTTTAAGACCGGCGGGGCAGCCCGGTAAAGTCGCTCTGCAGCGATCAGCCGGGTGCGTCGAGGGCGGTTGTAAGGTCTGCGCCTACGCCCGCCCGGCCGCCCCTCTCGGTGGGGGTGAGACGCGTGCCGGATCGCGTCAGCATGGCATCTCCATGTTTGTCTGCACGGAATGGGCCTGCTAGACTGAAGGCCTTGGACTACGGGGCGATTCGGGCCCCGGAACCGACCAAAAGGATGTACCGGCTTTGAGCGACGACACCACGCCTCCAGAAGACTCCGACCTGCCTGTGCGGGAAGATGGCATTGATCCGGTCAGTATCGAAACCGAGCTGAAACGGTCATATCTCGATTATGCCATGAGCGTGATCGTTTCGCGCGCGCTGCCGGATGTTCGGGATGGCCTGAAGCCGGTTCATCGCCGGATCCTCTACGCCATGCAGGAAAACGGCAACACGCCGGACAAGAGCCACCGCAAATCCGCCAATATCGTTGGCGCCGTGATGGGGAACTATCACCCGCATGGCGACAGCGCGATATATGACGCGCTTGTGCGGATGGCGCAGCCCTTCTCGATGGGGCTGACGCTGGTCGACGGGCAGGGCAATTTTGGGTCGATCGATAATGATCCGGCTGCCGCGATGCGCTACACCGAAAGCCGGATGACCAAGGCAGCCCAGTACCTGCTGGCCGATATCGACAAGGACACGGTCGACTTTCAGGACACCTATGACGGCGAACGCCAGGAACCCATGGTCCTGCCGGCGCAGTTTCCCAACCTCCTGGTTAACGGTGCCGGTGGCATTGCCGTCGGCATGGCGACCAATGTGCCGCCGCACAATCTTGGCGAGGTCATCGACGCGACCCTCGCGATGATTGATAATCCGGCGCTGGACGATGAAACCCTGTTGGAGCTTGTGCCCGGACCGGATTTTCCGACCGGCGGCCTGATCCTGGGTCATGCCGGGGCGAGGCGCGCGCTGCTTGAGGGGCGTGGCTCGATCCTGATGCGGGCCCGCACGGAATTTGAGGAAATGCGCAATGGTCGTCAGGCGATCATCGTGACCGAAATTCCGTATCAGGTGAACAAGGCCAGCCTGGTTGAAAAAATTGCCGGGATGGTCCGCGACAAGCGGGTAGAGGGTATTGCAGATTTACGCGACGAATCCGATCGTCATGGCATTCGGGTGGTGATCGAAATCAAGCGGGATGCCAGTGCAGACGTGGTCCTGAACCAGCTGTTCCGGTATTCACAGCTGCAGACGTCATTCCCGGCCAATATGCTGGCCTTGAACGGCGGCCGGCCGGAGCAGCTGAATCTGCGCCAGATCCTGCAGGCTTTCATCGTGTTCCGGGAAGAGGTGGTCGCGCGGCGGACCAAGTTCGAGCTGAACAAGGCCCGGGATCGCGCCCATGTCTTGGTTGGTCTTGCCCTTGCAGTCGCCAATATTGACGAGATTATCCGGATCATTCGCAGCGCGCCGGATCCGGCGACGGCGCGTCAGCAGTTGCTCGACAAGGCCTGGCCGATCATGGATATGGGAGCGCTGCTCAAATTGATTGCCGACCGGCGGACCCGCTGGGATGGCGATACCGCGATCTATCTGTCGGATGAGCAGGCGCGCGCCATCCTCGATCTGCGCCTGCATCGTCTGACCGGGCTCGGCCGGGACGATATCGGCAATGAGGCCAAGGGTCTGGCTGAGCGGATTGCGGATTATCTCGACATCTTGCGGTCGCGACCGCGTATCCTGGATATCATTCGCGGTGAATTGTCTGAGGTGAAAAGCAAATTTGCTGTCCCGCGCCGGTCTGAGTTCACCTTCGCCGATGCCGATATGGACGATGAGGACCTGATTGAGCGGGAGGACATGGTCGTCACCGTGACTCATGGCGGTTATGTGAAGCGGACCCCCCTGTCGACCTATCGTACCCAGCATCGCGGCGGTAAAGGCCGGTCCGGCATTTCGATGAAGGACGAAGATTTCGTCACGCGCCTGTTCATGGCCAATACCCATACGGAGATCCTGTTCTTCAGCTCCGAGGGTATGGTTTACAAGGAAAAGGTCTGGCGGCTGCCGGTGGGATCGCCGCAATCGCGTGGTAAGGCTCTGGTCAACGTTTTTCCGCTCTCGAATGATGAGCGGATTGAAAGTGTCATGCCGCTGCCCGACAGCGATGATGACCGGGACAAGCTTGACGTGATGTTTGCGACCCGGTCCGGGACGGTGCGGCGCAACAAGCTGTCCGATTTCACCCGGGTCAACCGTAATGGTAAAATCGCCATGAAGCTTGATGACGGCGATGGCATTGTTTCGGTCAAGATTTGCGATGCGCGCAATGATGTCTTCCTGACAACCGCGCTGGGGCAGTGCATCCGGTTTAAGGCAAGCGATGTGCGTTTGTTTGCCGGCCGGAATTCGACGGGAGTCCGCGGTATCCGGCTCGCACAGGGCGATCGTGTCATCTCCATGGGTATCCTGCGCGGCGTTGATGTCACCACGTCCGAAGCCCGGGCCTATCTCAAGCACGCTGCGGCCATGCGCCGCGCTGCGAATGGCGGCGAGGAAGAGGATTTGCAGGCCGTCCTCGATGACAGCGGCGAGGAGGGCGTCGTTGATGCGGCGTTGTCGGCCGAGCGGATCGCCGAGCTTGGTGCAGCCGAAGAATTCATCCTGACCATCGCAGATGATGGCATGGGGAAACGCTCGTCAGCCTATGATTACAGGGTCACGGGGCGTGGCGGGAAGGGTCTGGTCGCACACAATATCTGGGGCCAGAACAAGAAAGATGGTCCGGTCAAACAGCTCGCTCAGTCCTTCACCGTGGATGATAGCGACCAGGTCATGCTGGTCACCAATGCCGGCCAGCTGATCCGCACGCCTGTCGGCCAGATACGGGTTGCCGGGCGCGCCACAAGCGGTGTTTGGGTGCTGCGGACACGGGACGACGAGCGCGTTGTTTCGGTTGCACGTCTTGAGGATGACGGCGAAGACGATACACAGGAAGCCGAAGGCGCCTGATAGCCATATCAGAAGACCGGGCGCGTGGAGGACAGTATGGAACGCGTGGGCTTGTATCCGGGGACATTTGATCCCGTCACCATGGGGCATCTCGATATTATTGGTCGGGGGATGAAGCTCGTCGACCGCCTGATTATCGGGGTGGCAGTCAGCGAGGCCAAACGCCCGCTTTTCTCTCTGGAGGAACGCATCGCGATGATGGAGGCCGAATGTGCCCGGCTGGAAGGGGAGTCTCTGGCCCGGGTGGAGGTGCGTCCATTCGATGGGCTCCTGATGCACTTCGCCGAGAAATCTAACGTGAATGTCATTGTTCGCGGCTTGCGTGCCGTCTCGGATTTCGAATATGAATTCCAGATGACCGCTATGAATGAGCAGCTCAATCGGGAGATTGAGACTCTCTTTTTGATGGCTGATGTTCGTCACCAGGCGGTGGCGTCTCGTCTGGTCAAGGAAATCGCCCGCTTTGGCGGGGACATCACGCCCTTCGTTACGCCGATGGTGAAGGAGCAGTTGCTGGAGAAATATCGCCTATGAGGACGTCCACACTGATCGTTGCGTCTGCCTTGATGATCTTTGGGCCATTTCGCGGTCCGGTTGAGGCGCAGGCGCTGCCGTTTGCCGCGACGGAGCCGGTCACGGCAGAGCAGGTGAGGGACAATCCCGATCACTGGCGTCAGGTGGATCCGGATAATCTTGTCGTTTTCGACACCACAAAGGGCCGTATTATCCTGGAGCTGTTTCCGGAGGTGGCGCCCCGTCATGTCGACCATTTCAAAGCCTATGTCAGGGCCGGTCTGTACGATAACACGCTGTTTCATCGTGTGATTAAGGGGTTTATGGCGCAGGGGGGCGATGTGGCCACCGCGCATGGCCCCGACGCCCTGCTGGGGCCAATTGCTGCCGAATTTACCTTTCGGCGGGCGCCCGCCAGTTTCTCGATCGATGCGATCGGCCCGGCGGATTCGGCAGAAGCCGGCTTCTTCAAAGGCGTCCCGATCCGTACCCAGGCCCAGTTTCTGGCCGAGATGTCGTTTGACGGGCAGGTCGAAAGCTGGATCCCGCATTGCCCGGGCATTCTGTCATCGGCACGAACCGGGGATCCCAACAGTGCGGATGCCCAGTTCTTCCTGATTTCGGATGAAGGCCAGCACCTTGACCGGCAGTATACGGCCAAGGGAAGGGTGCTGGAGGGGCTCGACGTGGTCAAGGCCATCAAGCTGGGCCCTGAGCCGAATGGCTTCCCGATTGTCGATCCGGATAGGGTGCGCTCCGCCCGCCTGGCATCTGACCTGCCCGACGATGTCCGGCCAGACGCCTATGTGCAGCGCACAGATACACCGGACTGGGTCGAGATCCGGGCTGATGCTGATCAGAGGCGGACGAAGATTTGTGATGTGCCACCCGTGCCGGCCGTGATTGTTGAGTGACGCCAGCAGACCCGCTTTCTCAGTTCGATTTTGACCTGCCCGAAGCGCGCATTGCGCTGCGGCCCGCGTCGCCGCGCGAGTCTGCGCGGCTTCTGGTCGTGCGCGGCGATGGCCGGCTCGAAGACGCCCATATTCGTGACCTGCCCGGAAAACTAAGGGTCGGGGATGGTTTGGTGTTTAACGATACCCGCGTTTTGCCGGCCGCCCTGAAAGGTGTTCGGGACGCCCGCGACGATGCCGGGCGTTCGGTTGAGGTCTCGGCAAATCTCGTGGCCCGGCTCGGTGACCGGCACTGGCTGGCTCTGGCGCGGCCGGGAAAGCGGCTTCACCCGGGCGACCGGATGTCCTTTGGGCCGGATTTTTCGGCCCGGCTGGTGGCCAAGCGCGCTGGTGGGGAAGTGGAGTTGGAGTTTGACCGCGCAGGGGGCGCGCTGGATGCGGCGCTGGACAGGTTCGGCGCGATGCCGCTGCCACCCTATATTGCGCGGCGCCGCGCCGCAGATGCAACGGATCGTGAAACCTATCAAACCCGTTTTGCTGCGGGCCCGGCCGAATCTGTCGCCGCACCGACGGCTGGACTGCATTTTACCCCGGCTCTGATGGACCAGCTTCAAGAGACCGGAATCAAACAGGAATTTGTCAGGCTGACAGTGGGTCTGGGGACATTTGCACCTTTGCGTGCCGCCCAGATCGCGGCCGGCCGCCTGCACGGCGAATACTGCGCTGTCGAGGCCGGCGTCGCTGACAGGATCAATGCGCTGCGTCAGGCTGGGGGACGATGTATTGCCGTCGGCACGACGGCCATGCGGACGCTGGAAAGTGCGGCTTTGGCGGCCGGCGGGATTGGGCCATGGGCGGCGGAAACGGATATTTTTATCCGGCCGGGAGATCCGATCCGGATCACCGACGGGCTTTTGACAAATTTCCACCTGCCCCGGTCCAGCCTGTTCATGCTGGTCTGTGCGCTGATGGGGACCGTTGTGATGCAGGCGGCCTATGCCCATGCCATTCGTGAAGATTATCGGTTTTATTCTTATGGCGATGCCTGCCTGCTTTTGCCTTAGCCTTAGCCTTAGCTTCGGGACTCTGCACGGCGCTGTCTGGCATAGGCCTGTGTCCCGCGTTGAATGATCTGATCGGTGGCACACACCGAGTCTGGCGTGTGGATGAAACGGTCCTGCATCAGGGCATAAAGCGGCGCGAAGTCTGTATCGACCGTGGCACGGAAGAGATCCTCATAGGAGTCGATGACGAAATAGGTCTGCTGGAAATCATCGATCCGGTAATCGGTTCGCATGACCCGCTCCAGGTCGAAACGTATACGATTGGGCGATACGCTCTCCAGCGAAAAGACGCTTTCGGCGGGCGACGACACGATGCCGGCGCCGTAAATGCGCAGCCCGTCCGGTGTGTCGATCAGGCCGAACTCAACGGTGTACCAATACAGGGCAGCGAGGTTCTTCAGCGCGCTATGTCGCAGGCTGCGCAGACCGCCTTCCCCATAGGCCTGCATATAATTTGCAAAGACCGGATCTGTGAGCATCGGGACATGCCCGAAAACATCGTGAAAGACATCGGGCTCCTGAATATAGTCGATCTGGTCCGGGGCGCGAATGAAGGTGCCGGCCGGGAATTTCCGGTCGGCCAGAAGGGCGAAAAACTCCGCATCCGGGACCAGACCGTCGACGCCGACCACGCGCCATCCGGTCAGCGCCTGCAGCGCATCTGACAGGACGTCAAAATCGGGAATCCCGCCGGAATGCAGGTCAAGTGCGTCGAGGCCCGACAGGAATTCAGGAGCAGCGCGGTCGGCAAGCAGGCCGACAAGGCGGTCATATAAATGTGTCCAGGTCCGGTGATCTTGCCGGCTATAGGATCGCCAGTTCTGCCCGGTCAGTGAGGATGCCATGTCACAGCCTCGTCCTTGGTTGTAATCGCAACAATATAGGTTAGGTTTCGAACCTTGTCGACCTCAGGCCCGGACATGATTATGACGGTCAAACTCTATGATTATTGGCGGTCCTCGTCGGCCTACAGGGTGCGGATTGCGCTTAATCTGAAACAGGTCGCCTATGACTCCGAGACGGTTGACCTGCACCCGGCTGTCCGTGCGCACCTGTCGCCGTCTTACCAGGCGATCAATGCCCAAATGCGGGTTCCGGCCGTGGCCCTCAAGGAGGGCGTGTTTGGCCAGAGCATGGCCATTCTGGAATGGATTGACGAGACCTGGCCGACCCCGCCGCTCTTGCCTCGGCTGCCGCTTTTAAGGCTGCGCGCGCGGGCTTTCGCCCAGACCATTTCCAGCGACATCCAGCCCCTCAATACGCCCGCAGTGCTTGACGAAATCCGCACCCGCTTCGGT
This sequence comes from uncultured Hyphomonadaceae bacterium, assembly GCA_938084575.1. Lineage (GTDB taxonomy): Bacteria > Pseudomonadota > Alphaproteobacteria > Caulobacterales > Hyphomonadaceae > Henriciella. The sequence goes on along the minus strand of CALKFG010000016.1, from coordinate 4,643 downwards.
GCCGGTCAGGATGGTCTGGACGCATGGTATGCCCATTGGATCCGGCGGGGCTTCCTGGCACTGGAAGCGGACCTGCCATCCGGTCCTGGCCGCTTCCTGTTTGGAGACGCCCCGACGCTGGCAGAGATCACCCTGGTTCCTCAGATGTATAATGCCCGTCGGTTTAACGTGGACCTGACCGACGTGCCGGGGCTGGTGGACATTGACGCGGCGTGCCGGGACCTTCCTGCGTTTGCGAAGGCCGCACCCGAAGCGGTTCGGACGCCTTAGTTCCGTTGTGCCGGCTTGAGCACATAGCCGTGCTCGGTGCATTCGAAGACCTTCGCAATATCGGGATGTGCGATCTGGGTCGTGCTGTCGTCCGGCGTCAGGTTCTGCTCCGAGACATAGGCGACATAATGGGTCCGCTCATTCTCCGCGAAGAGATGGTAATAGGGCTGGTCCTTTTTCGGGCGGACTTCTTCCGGGATGGCGTCATACCATTCGTCGGTATTGGCAAAGACCGGGTCCACATCGAAAATCACGCCGCGAAAATCAAACAGACGGTGTCGTACGATTTGCCCGATCTGGTACTTGGCCTCGCGCGTCGGAATGGCGTTGTAGAGCGGCGGCTCAGTCGGGTCCGGCCCGCCTGCGGCCTCAGACATTACCGTGTCGGCGACTACGTCGGCTGGCGCCGCCGGTACACTTGCCTCGTGGGGGCTTCCGTCCGGCACAGGGGCATCGGTCAGAACGACCCCGGCGGCCGGAGTCGGCGCGCGAAACAGGCGGAAAGCAAAGCGGAACGGATTTCGACGTTGGCCCATGGTGAAAGGGTGTGCTACATCCCGCTGCAAGACACAAGATTTGGGCCGCACATGGCTTTTGAAAAGACTGTGGGAAACCGCGCGGGTGCGAACCGGCCGGCATCCCGCCAGCGCAGGAAGGGGCCGCTATACGCAGCGGTCGACCTGGGCACGAACAATTGCCGCTTACTTGTCGCCGCCCCCAACCGGGCGGGATTTTCCGTGCTCGATTCTCATTCGCAGATCGCCCGGCTTGGCGAAGGGCTGAACGCCACTGGAAAGCTCTCTGATGCGGCGATTGAGAGGGCGATGGATGCGCTGCATAAGATTTCGCACAAGCTCAAGACGAAAAAGGTGGCCCATGTGCGTTGCATTGCGACGGAAGCCTGCCGGCAAGCCGAGAACGGAGCTGAATTCATTCAGCGCGTGCGAGCTGAAACAGGCCTGAGTTTCAAGATCATATCTCCGCGTGAAGAGGCGCGGCTGGCCATGGTGGGGTGTCATGACCTGATCATGCCGGATGCCGACCATGTTCTCGTGGTCGATATTGGTGGCGGATCCACCGAGATTCTGCTGGTCGATACCCGGGACCTGGGCGATGCGCCGCTGCATGGCCTGCTGCACCGGCCCGCCATTCGGGGCATTATCAGCCTTCCGATTGGCGTGGTCACCCTGACAGAGGCCTTCGGGCATCTCGAGGATGCAGAGGCCATGACCGCCATGCTGGATCATGCCCGCGCGCAGGTGGCCGGCTGGCAGCAGGCCGACCTGGTTCGACAGGCGTTTGCCAGCGGTTCGGCTCACATGATCGGGACCAGCGGCACCATTACCTGTCTCACGGGTGTCCATCTTGGTCTGACCCGCTATCGGCGTGACAAGGTTGACGGCCAGTGGATCACAAATGGGGAAATGATGCGGGTGATCCAGGATCTGCGCCTGGCAGGCGATAGCGGTCGGATTGCTTACCCCACAATCGGTCATGACCGGGCCCCGTTAATGATGGCCGGCTGCGCGATTGTGGATGCCGTCTGGTCGCTTGTCCCGGATGCCGCCATGCGCGTCGGCGACAGGGGATTACGGGAAGGCCTTTTGCTCACCATGATGCAGGGTCCCCGCAAGCCGCGATCGCGCCGCCGCAGGCAAAACCGAAAAGCGCCGGGTGGGCCCGACCGGTCCGCGCCAGCGGGCAGAGGGGATACTTATGTCGGATGATGGCAAGAGGCGCTGGCGCGGGCCCGGTGACGTCGTTCAAAGAGGGTCGGGGCGGCGGGTCAATGAGCGCAAGACAACGGCCTATAATGCGCGCTCGGAAAGTTCCAAAAAATGGATCGAGCGCCAGCTGTCTGATCCTTATGTCCAGCAAGCCAAGCGCGATGGGTATCGCGCCCGTGCAGCTTATAAGTTGATCGAGGTGGATGCTAAGGTGGGTCTCCTGCGTCCGGGCCAGCGCATTGTTGATCTCGGCTGTGCGCCGGGTGGTTGGCTGCAAGTCTGTGTTCAGAGGGGCGCCCGGGAGGTTGTCGGCATTGACCTGCTCGACGTCGAGCCGGTGGTTGGTGCCACGGTCGTGCAGGGCGATGTCGAAGATTCCGAAGATATTGCCCTGATGATGGCCGCTCTGTCCGGCCCGCCGGATCTGATCCTGTCGGATATGGCGGCCAACACCACCGGTCATCGCCAGACAGACAGTCTGCGCACAGCGGGTCTGGCCGATCTGGCCTTCGATTTTGCCTGCAGTCGGTTGGGCCCGGGCGGGCATTTTTGTTCCAAAGTCTTCCAGGGGGGCGCGACGAACAAATTGCTGGGTGAGCTGAAGCGGAATTTCCGGACTGTGAAACATGTCAAACCGCCGTCCAGTCGGGCCGGTTCGCCCGAATTGTTCGTCGTTGCAAAAGGGTTCCGCGGGTGACACAGCCGGATGACGTCCCCTCTCCGGACGGAACGCCGATGCCGGAATTTGGTCCTGGGCGGCCGCTCTGGCAGACCGGCGGCTGGATGGTCGTCATGGCTCTGTGTTTCCTCATAAGCTGGCTTGTATGGGGCGCAGACCGTCACTCGGGTAACCTGTCACAGGGTGTGTCGGCGCTGCTGGCCCTGGTGCTGCTCGGACTCAGTGCCATTGATCTTGACCGATATATTCTGCCCGACCTGCTGACATTGCCTCTGATTGCGGGCGGGCTGGTCTGGACCGGTTTTCTGGGGCATGCGCCCTTATCCAGCGGTCTCGGCGCTGTGGTGGGTTATGGCGCGATCGCCGGCCTCGCCTGGTACTGGCGGAGCCAGCGGGGCGAGGAAGGAATCGGGCTCGGTGATGCCAAACTGGCAGCCGGACTTGGGGCCTGGCTGGGCGCCGCCAGCCTGCCTCACCTGTTTCTCGGCGCGTCCGCGTCGGCCTTGCTGGTCGTCCTTGGAATCAGAATCACCTCCAGAGGCGGTCTGCCTCGATCCTTTCTGCCTTTCGGACCTTTTTTATGCCTCGCCGGGTGGGTTTTGTGGTGCGCGCCAATATCGTCCGGGGTCTGACGATATCCCGACCTGGGGATGCGGCCGACCGGTGAGGAAAATCGACATAAAAACAATCATAATCAGGCGTAGGCCCGGCAAAGTCACGGCGCAAAACATATTGCGTGAATTTCATCCGTATTCCGGCATAGTCGTAACGCATTGAAAATGCAGTGACATTTTTCTGTCATTTTTGTGTAGCGGCACTGTTATAAATCAGAGCTACCGGGCTGCATGCGTCGGATGGTGGCGCATGTTCAAAATGCACGGAGTCGTCATGTCGATACGCAACACTGCCAGTTCGCTTGCTCTTTTCCTCGCTGCCGCTTGTAGCCAGGGTGGCAGCATTGCCTCCCCCGGTGCGGCCGGACCAACAACTCCGCCAGCCGGTGGCGGCGGGGGTGGAAACAATGGCGGAGGCGGTGCCGGGGTGAGTTGCCCCGCGGGATTTGCCGAAGGCGCGGCTGTGGGTGGATTTACGACCTGTGATATTAGCGGGACGCTGCTTGCCAACACCACGCTCCCTTTCGTCGAAGGCGTGGCCTATCGGATAGCAGGCCGGCTGAACATTGGTGTCGACACGGGCGCGAACGGGACCCTGAGTGGCGGCACCGCCGTCGATCTGACGATTGAGCCGGGCGTCATCGTGTTTGGCAGTTCCGGGGCGGACTTCGTGGTTGTGAACCGGGGGTCGCGGATCCTGGCCGATGGCACCGAGTCAGAGCCGATCATCTTCACGTCTGCGGCGGACCTCGAGCGTCAGGTGGATACCGATCCGGCCAATGATCTGGGGCGTGACAATGATGCCGAATGGGGCGGCATGGTTCTGCTCGGCTCCGCCCCGATCAATCGCTGTATCACCGGATCCAGCTACGGTACAGACAGCTGCGAGCAGGTGATCGAAGGGGTCTCGGCGCCAAATGCGGTGTATGGCGGCGATGATGCAGACGATGATTCCGGCATTTTGCGCTATGTTCAGGTTCGGTTCGCCGGCTTTGAAGTGTCGCCGGGAAATGAGCTGAACGGCATCTCCTTCGGGGGTATCGGCGACAGTACGATTGTGGATTACGTCCAGGTCTACAACAACTCTGATGATGGCGTGGAGTTCTTCGGCGGCACCGTGAATGCCAAGCACCTTGTCCTTGTCGGAAATGACGATGAATCCATCGATACCGACAATGGATATCAGGGGGCCATTCAGCATGCCGTGGTCTGGCAGACGCCGGGACGGGGTGACAATATCACCGAGCAGAGCTCTGTTGCTGCGGCCTATGGCGTTCTTCCATCGGATCCGAAGATCGCCAATTTCACCTTTATTGGTGACAATGCCGATGAGGTGTTCAAGTCGAATTCCGG
>CALKFG010000015.1 GCA_938084575.1 uncultured Hyphomonadaceae bacterium | reverse complement strand
CCCTTAGCAGCGTTATAGCCGTCAGGGCGACTGTGGTCCTCCCAGTCCTCAATGAACTGTGACGTACTCTGCGGCTCAATGTCGATGATTAGCAGCGCCGCCTCTACGACCGAAACCTCCACCGCGATCAACCAAATGGGGTCAGGCTTCTTTCTCTCGTGCACCATCTCAACATTAATGCGCGATTCCCGGAGGGCTACGACTCTATAAAGCGGAGGACCTGCGCCGCCCACCAATCTGCCATCTTGACCCGCTCGTCCCAGTACAACGCTCTATGGTAGGCGCGCCGGACTTGATCTGTGCCCACATGGGCCAGTTCCGCTTCGACCGCGTCTGCGCTCCACAGCCCGCTTTCGTTCAGGAGGCTCGATGCGGAGGCGCGGAAGCCATGCGAGGTATGCTCACCCTTGTCGAATCCCATTCGGCGCAAGGCCTGATTGAGGGTGTTCTCACTTATCGGCTTGTCACGCGCGATCGACGACGGGAAGGCTCGATAATTGCTACCAGTCTCGGTCCTCAACTGGCTGAGGATTTCGATCGCCGAAGCCGGAAGCGGTTTGACATGCGGGCGGCGCATCTTGGTGCGGCTGGCCGGGATCGTCCATTTCCGCTCGTCAAGATCGAACTCGTCCCAAAGTGCCAAGCGTAACTCTCCAGGGCGCGTGTATAGAAGCGCCATCAGCTTCAAAGCGGCACGGGTCGAAGGCGAACCGCCTTCATAGGCCCAGATTGCGCGGATCAGGTGTCCAAAGGCCTCCCAGTCTGTAATCGCCGCCATATGGCTAACCGTTGGAGCGATCAGCGCGCCCCGAAGCCCATAGGTAGGGTCGGTGTCAGCTCTCGCCGTCGCGATCGCGTAGCGGCATACTTGGCCAATCGTGGACCGCAACCGCTTGGCGGTTTCATAGTTGCCTTTAGCTTCAACCTTCCTCAGGGCCTTGAGGACCACCGTTGCGGTGATTTCCGTTACGGGATGATCACCAAAATCGGCGACCGCCATGTCGAGTAGCCACTGTTTCTTCTTCAGCGTGGTGTCTGCCTTGCCTTCTGCCCTGAGTTTCTCGATCAGTTCCGATGCGATCTTAGCAAATGTGTGCTCGGTTTTCGCGACCCGCTCGGCCTCTATGGATTGGGCGTGTACCATCGGATCGATACCGTCCGCGAGCTGAGCCTTCGCTGCCTGCCGGCGTTCTCGCGCCTTAGCTAGACTGACATCCGGGTAACGCCCGAATGACATCAGTTTTTGTTTGCCGCCAAACCGATAGGCCAGGCGCCAGAGCTTGCTGCCATTGGGGCGGACTTCGATGAACATGTTGCCGCCGTCTGCCCGCCGATACGGTTTTTCAGCTGGCTTGAGGCTCCGTATCTGGAGGTCGGATAGAGGCATTTGATGGTACCGCCAGTTGGGTTCGGTCAGAGATTCGTCACCATACCATGGTTTGTACCAGCATTCACGCTGGATACCATCGCACCTGGTCGCACCAAGTCGGACGATGCTCACCAAGTCATCGCTGTTAAGTCCATGTTTTTATGAGAAAGTTTTTATAAATCTGGACGATCTAGGATCATCCAATGGTGCCCAGAAGAGGACTCGAACCTCCACGCCTTGCGGCACACGGACCTGAACCGTGCGCGTCTACCAATTCCGCCATCTGGGCACGGACCGGAGTGTGGCGATGTAGAAGCCACGAGCCGCTTCGTCAACGGCCAAAGTGGGCTGGCCCCCGCGCCGTACCATCTGGCTCATGGACAAGAGCCTGCAGGCATGGTCAAAGCCGGGCGTTCAAATCGCTCTGCTCAAGGAAGGCATCTGCATGTCTAAAGGTCTTGTCACCCTTTTTGGCGGTTCCGGTTTCATCGGTCGGTATGCCGCGCGGCAACTGGTCGAAGCTGGGTACCGGGTCCGCATTGCCGTGCGCCGCCCAAACCTGGCCGGTGATGTGCGCCTTGCTGGCCCGCCCGGATGGGTCGACATCGTTCAGGCAAATATTCGTCATAAGCCATCGGTTCTGGCGGCTCTGGACGGGGCTGATGCGGCGGTGAATCTGGTTGGGATTTTGTTCGAGCGCGGAAAGCAGAGCTTCACCGCGGCCCAGCGCGATGGCGCTCATCTGGTTGCCGAGGCCTGCGCTGAGCTGGGGGTGAAACGCCTGGTTCATGTGTCGGCGATCGGGGCGGATCTGGCCTCAAAATCCGTCTATGCCCGGACCAAGGCCGAGGCTGAGGCCGGTGTCCTGGACCGCTTTCCAGAGGCGACAATTTTACGGCCGTCCATCGTGTTCGGGCCGGAAGATGACTTCTTTAATCGGTTCGCGGCCCTGGCCAGTCATCCCCTGTCCCATCTGGCGCCGTTCCTGCCGGCGATTGGCGGTGGCCATACCAAACTGCAGCCAGTTTATGCCGGGGACGTCGCGGCGGCGATCGCGCAAGCGGTGGTGCGGGACGATGCGGCCGGCCGGATGTATGAGCTGGGTGGGCCGTCCACCTACAGCTTTCGCGAGCTGTATGCCTTTATTTGTCAGGTGATCGACCGCCGGCGGTATGCCCTGCCCCTGCCCTTTTTTGTGGCGGGACTGATGGGGCGGACGTTTGGGGCTGTGTTCCGTTATGTCTGGCCGTTTTCAAGCGGTCTGTTCGGTCCACCACCCCTGACTGGCGATCAGGTTGACTTGCTCAGGGTTGACAATGTGGTGAGTGCCGGCATGCCGACGCTGGCGGATCTCGGGATCAGTGAGCTCGAAAGCATTGAAGTCATCGTGCCGACATATCTCTGGCGGTACAGGGCCTATGGCCAATACCATCAGGGCTCATCTGACTGAGCTTATATCAGGCCCAGAAACGGGGCGCCGAGCAGCAAGATTGCGCCGAGGGCCAGACGGTAGAGGACGAAGGGCAGAAAGCTGATCCGTTTCAGCAGGGCCATCAGCATGAAAATGGATGCAAAGCCCGAGGCAAAAGACAGGCCGGCGACGATCAGCCCGTCCTCCAGAGTCGCCAGGCCCGGCTGCGTCGTCCCGGCCAATTGAAGCAGGGCGTAAGCGCCGGCGGCCGCAAGCAGCGGGGCGCCAATCAGCATGGAAAAACGTGCCGCTTCGGTTCTCTCATATCCCAGCGCTCTGGCAAGGGTCATGGTGATTCCCGACCGGCTTGTGCCCGGCAGCAGGGCGGCGACGGCCTGGCTGGCGCCGATCAAAAGGGAGTCGCGCACCCGCATGGTGCTGACGGTTCGCGTGCGGGCGCCCCTGGCATCTGCCCACCACAGGGCGAGGCCAAAGATGATTGTGGTTGCCCCGACCGTCCAGACACTGCGCAGCAGACCTTTCAGGGCGTCGGGAAGCAGGGCCTCATACAGGGCGATCACGATCAGTGCGATCGGCAGGGATAGGGTAATATGCAGGGCCAGCGCGCCGCCCGGGCTCAGGGGTGTTTTTCGTGCCGGCCACAGGGCCAGCTCGGGAAGGCCGGAGAGGGCTTTAACAATATCGCGCCAGAAATATAAAAGGACGGCCAGCAGGGTTCCGAAATGGGCCATGGAATTGATCAGATATTCATCCCGGCCCTGCAGGCCGAAATAATCTGCGGCCAGTAAGACATGCCCGGAAGACGAGATTGGGAGCCACTCGGTTACCCCCTGAACAAGGGCGATCAGCAGCAATTGAAATAAGGACATCTCTTGGACTCCGCTCCGTCCGGTCTAATTTGACCATAGTCGCCCAACAAAACCAGTCCCGCAGTCATTATCAAAATGATATTCAATATAGCTGGATCGGTTCTGACTGGACAGAAAAGCTATTATTGAGGTTATTTCAAATATCAAAATGATAGACAAATGTGTGGGAAGGGCCTTGCCCGAGGCGTTTTCCGTATTTTAAAAGGCGAATGAGCTTTGGAGAGCACCATGTCCAGTAAGATGCTGAACTTTACACGCGTTGAAAAATCGATGCCCGACAAGCGCGCGGCGGACACCCGGCGCCAGGACTTTGGCGAAATATATGATGATTATTCAGCCGCGGCAGCGCAGGATCAGGCTGGGCGGTGTTCTCAATGCGGGGTTCCGTTTTGTCAGCAGGGCTGCCCCCTGCAGAACAATATCCCGGACTGGTTGAAACTGACCGCTGAGGGTCGGCTGGAAGAAGCATATGCGGTATCGTCTGCGACCAATAACATGCCTGAGATCTGCGGCCGGATCTGTCCGCAGGACCGTTTGTGTGAAGGCATCTGCACAATTGAGCAATCGGGACATGGCACCGTCACGATCGGTTCGATTGAGCGCCACATTACTGATACCGCCTGGGAGAAGGGTTGGGTCAAGCCGATCAGGCCCCGTCGCGAGCGGCCGCAATCCGCAGCGATCATAGGCGCCGGGCCGGGGGGTCTTGCCGCGGCAGAACAACTGCGCCGCAAAGGGTACCAGGTGACCGTCTATGATCGGTATGACCGTGGCGGCGGCCTTCTGGTTTATGGTATACCCAGTTTCAAGTTGGAAAAGGATATCGTGGAACGCCGCATTCGCTGGCTGGAAGAGGGCGGCATCCAGTTCCGGTTCAAGTGCGCGGTCGGGGACACTGTTGACCTCGGGGATCTCCGCGAGCAGCACGATACCGTTCTCATCGCGACCGGCGTCTACAAAGCGCGGGATTTGCGGGTGCCGGGCATTGGGACTAAAGGCGTCTCGGCTGCACTCGATTTCCTCACGGCCTCGAACCGGCTTGGCTTTGGCGACGCGGTGCCTGCTTTCGCCGACGGGACGCTGAATGCCTCTGGCAAAAAGGTGGTTGTGATTGGCGGGGGTGATACGGCCATGGACTGCGTCCGGACAGCGGTACGGCAGGGGGCCAGTCAGGTCACCTGTCTGTATCGTAGGGATCGGGCGAACATGCCCGGGTCTCAGCGCGAAGTGGCCAATGCGGAGGAAGAAGGCGTTGTCTTTGAGTGGCTGTCAGGGCCCGAGGCGGTGCTGGAAACTCAAGACAACACCGTTCGCGGGGTCCTGGTTCGGCGAATGAAGCTGGGCGCACCGGACGCATCGGGGCGACAGTCACCCGAACGCACGTCGGAAACCTTTGATATTCCCGCCGACATGGTGATCCAGGCCCTTGGTTTCGATCCTGAGGATTTGCCGGTTCTGTTTGATGAGCCCGCCCTGACGGTCAATCGCTGGGGGGCCGTTCGGATCGACTTTAAGACCATGCAGACGAGCCTCCAGGGCGTCTATGCCGCCGGAGATATTGTCCGGGGGGCATCCCTTGTCGTCTGGGCCGTGCGCGATGGGCGCGACGCGGCGGAGCAAATGCATCTGGCCATGAAAAGCATGGCTGAGACCAACCCGATCGCGGCGGAGTAGATTATGACAAAACATATCCAATCCTATCTTGAACAGCGCGACAAGCTGATCGCCGCCAATGCGTATGATCCCAGCCATGAGCGTGATGCCTGTGGTGTTGGCCTGGTCGCCGCACTCGATGGCAAGCCCAGCCGGGAAATTGTCGAAATGGGAATCAAGGCCCTGAAGAACGTCTGGCACCGCGGGGCTGTGGATGCGGATGGCAAGACCGGGGATGGGGCAGGTATTCGTATCGAGGTCCCGCAAACTTTCTTCCGTGAGCAGGTCTCCCGGACCGGGCATGAGCCCACCGATGATCCAATTTGTGTTGGTCAAATCTTCCTGCCCCGCACCGATCTTGGGCAGCAGGAGGCGGCGCGGTCTGTCGTGGAAACCGAAATTCTGCATTTCGGCTTTTACATTTATGGCTGGCGCCAACCCCCGGTGGATATCTCCGTGATTGGTCAGAAGGCGCAGGATACGCGTCCGGAGATTGAACAGATCATGTTCCGGGATGGGCGTGGCCGGGATGCAGAGACTTTGGAGCGGGACCTGTATGTCTGTCGTCGCCGGATTGAACGGCGCACCCGCGAGGCAGGTATTCCCGGATTCTATATCTGTTCTCTCAGCCACAAGTCACTGATTTATAAGGGGATGTTTCTTGCCGAGGATATTGATAATTTTTATCTCGACCTGAAGGATGAGCGCTTTGTTTCGGCGATTGCGATTTATCACCAGCGTTATTCGACCAATACTTTCCCGCAATGGTCTCTGGCGCAGCCCTTCCGCATGCTGGCGCATAATGGTGAGATCAACACGCTGAGAGGCAATCTCAACTGGATGAAGAGCCACGAGATCAAAATGGTGTCAGGCTCATTTGGCGATCATGTTGAGGATGTGAAGCCCGTCGTGCCGCAAGGCCAGTCAGATTCCGGCGCGCTGGATGCTGTGTTCGAAATCCTGTGCAAAGCCGGCCGGACAGCGCCAACGACAAAAGCATTGTTGATTCCGGAGGCCTGGTCCAAACGGGCATCGATTATCCCCGAAAAGCACCGGGCGCTTTATGCCTACTGCAATTCTGTGATGGAGCCCTGGGACGGGCCGGCAGCCGTATGCGCCTATGATGGGCGCTGGGCGGTTGCAGGGCTGGATCGGAACGGCTTGCGTCCCCTGCGCTATGCCCTGACGAGTGACGGTATCCTCGCCGTGGGGTCGGAGACGGGCATGTGTCCGCTGGCGGGCCATGAAGTGGTCCGGCGGGGGCATGTTCAGGCGGGCGGCATGATCGCTGCAGACCTTCAGGAAGGGCGCTTCTACGAGCACAAGGAGATTGTCGACAAGATTGCCGACGAGCATCCCTACGATTCCTGGCTGACCAATGTCCGCGACCTCGACAGTGAACTGTCAGACGGCGGAGAGATCCGCCTGTTCGGTACGGAAGACTTGCTGCGTCGCCAGGCCGTGTCGGGATTTACGCTGGAAACGCTGGAGCTGATCCTCGCGCCCATGGCAGAAACGGGCAAAGAAGCCATTGGGTCGATGGGCGATGACAGCCCGGTTGCCGTTCTGTCAGAGACGTTTCGTCCCCTCAGCCATTTTTTCCGGCAGAGTTTTTCTCAGGTAACCAATCCGCCGGTCGATCCGCTGCGTGAGGACCGGGTCATGAGCCTGAAGACCCGGTTCAAGAATTTGGGTAATGTGCTGGTTACGGATCCGACCCAGCAGGATGTGTTTGTTCTGGAAAGTCCCGTCCTGACCACGGGCATGTATTCGCGCCTGGTCCGCTTACTCGGGGACAGCGTGCAGGTGATTGACTGTACCTTCGATGCAGAGCGGGCGACGGGCAGCGGTGGTGCCATGAAAGATGCTCTGGCACGGATCCGCCAGGAAGCTGAGGATGCCGTCCGGGCCGGACGTGAGCACATCGTGCTGACCGACGAAAATCAGGCGCCTGAACGGGTGGCTTTGCCGATGATTCTGGCCACCGGCGCCGTGCACAGTCACCTTGTGTCTCAGGGGCTGCGAACATTTTGCTCTTTGACGGTTCGCGCCGCGGAGTGCGTCGATACGCATTATTTCGCTGTTCTGATCGGCGTCGGAGCAACCTGTGTGAATGCTTATCTGGCCCAGGATGCGATCACCGACCGGCACGAGCGGGGCTTGTTTGACGACAGCACACTTGAGCAGGTGGTTCAGAATTTTAAGAAGGCCATTGATGCTGGTTTGCTGAAAATTCTCTCTAAAATGGGAATCTCTGTCATTTCATCCTATCGTGGTGGGTATAATTTCGAAGCCCTGGGCCTGTCGCGGGCGCTCGTCGCGGATTATTTCCCGGGCATGACCAGCCGCATATCGGGTTTGGGACTGGCCGGGCTGGAAGAGAATGCCATGCACCGGCATGAGCAGGCCTTTGATGAGGATGTTGTTGCCTTACCGATTGGCGGCTTCTATCGCCTGCGGGCCAAGTCTGAACCACATGCGCTGGACGGCAATCTGATACACATGCTGCAGGCAGCCTGTGATCGGGGCGACTATGACCTGTATGAGCGGTATCAGCAGGCCGTGACTCATCGCGACCAACCGATCCAGTTGCGCGACCTGATGGATTTCAAACCCGCTGGCGAGGCGCTCCCCCTGGAGCAGGTGCAGTCGGTTAACGAAATTCGTAAGCGCTTCGTTACGCCGGGTATGTCGCTGGGTGCGCTGAGCCCGGAGGCCCACGGCACCCTGAATGTGGCGATGAATCGTATTGGAGCCAAGTCCGTCTCCGGTGAAGGCGGCGAGGTGCGCGAGCGCTACACGCCGTTGCCCAATGGCGATAATATGAACTCCTCGGTCAAGCAGGTCGCTTCTGGCCGCTTTGGGGTTACGGCAGAGTATCTCAATCATTGCCGTGAAATTGAGATCAAGATCGCGCAGGGGGCCAAACCGGGTGAGGGTGGCCAGCTGCCGGGCTTCAAGGTCACGGAATTTATTGCCCGGAACCGGCACGCCACGCCCGGCGTCACGCTGATCAGTCCGCCGCCTCATCATGACATCTACTCGATCGAGGACCTGGCTCAGCTGATCTACGACCTCAAGCAGATCAATCCCGAGGCTCGGGTTTGTGTGAAACTGGTGGCTCAGTCCGGTGTTGGAACTGTTGCGGCGGGTGTCGCAAAAGCACGCGCTGATGTCATTCTGATCGCGGGTGGTGTCGGCGGCACAGGGGCGAGCCCCCAGACCAGTATCAAATATGCCGGTCTGCCCTGGGAGATGGGGCTGGCCGAAGCGCATCAGGTTCTTAGCCTGAACAATCTTCGGGATAAGGTAACCCTTCGGACTGATGGTGGCCTGCGGACCGGCCGCGATATTGTTATCGCAGCAATGCTTGGCGCCGAAGAATATGGCATCGGAACGGCCTCGCTTGTGGCCATGGGCTGTATCATGGTCCGACAATGCCATTCGAATACCTGCCCGGTCGGCGTCTGCACACAGGACGAGTCCCTGCGCCAGAAATTTACCGGGAATGCCGACAAGGTCGTCAACCTGATGAGCTTTATTGCCGAGGATGTCCGACGTATCCTGGCCAGTCTTGGCCTGTCCTCTCTGGATGATGCGGTGGGGCGTACGGACCTCCTCGCACAGGTCTCTCGGGGTGCCGCGCACCTTGATGATCTCGACCTCAACCCCTTGCTGGTACAGGTCGATACGGAAAAGCCGGTTGTTTATCAGCCGACCCGGCGCGAAGAAGTTCCTGGAACGCTGGATGATCAGATCCTGCGAGACGGTGAGCCATTTTTCAACCGTGGCGAGAAGATGCAGCTTCAATATGAAGTTCAGAACGTCCAGCGCTCGATCGGCGCGCGGTCGAGCTCGCACATTGTGCGCCGTTTCGGCGAAAAGGACCTGCCGGATGGGCGCCTCCATATCCGTCTTAATGGCAGTGCGGGTCAGTCCCTCGGCGCCTTCAGCGTTCAGGGTTTGTTGCTGGATGTGGTGGGTGATGCGAATGACTATGTTGGCAAAGGGCTTTCAGGTGCAACGATCCAGTTGCGCCCGCCGGCCAATGCGTCTTTCCAGTCGGGCGACAATACGATTATCGGAAATACCTGTCTTTATGGTGCCACATCAGGCCGGCTCTTTGCCTCCGGGCAGGCGGGGGTTCGCTTTGCCGTGCGCAATTCCGGTGCGGATGCCGTTGTCGAGGGCTGCGGGGCGAATGGCTGTGAGTATATGACCGGTGGTCGCGTCGCGATTCTGGGGGGTGTCGGAGATAATTTTGGCGCCGGTATGACCGGTGGAGCCGCGTTCATCTGGGACCCTGAAAATCGCTTTGATCAGGTCGCCAACCCGGACGCGATTGACTGGTATTCTTTGTCGGACCTTCCTCCGGCTCATGGTGAAACTTTCCGTGCCATGGTTGAGGAGCATGCCCAGCGCACCCAAAGCCGGCGGGCCCAGCATCTGCTTGAAGATTGGGAAACCAGCCTGCGGCAGACCCTGCTCATCGTTCCCAAGGAAGTGGCCCATTTGGTTCTGGGTGAATCAGAGGTGAAAAAGGCGAGCTGACGAGCCAGTATCCCCTTGTATCGCAGGCTCAAAACCCCCACTTCTGTGCTTGGCTCGGCGGCGGTCTAGGTAAATATATTTATGAGTAAGCTCGATTATTATGACGTGCTCGGCGTCGCCAAGGCGGCGGATGAGAAGGCGCTGAAAAGCGCCTATCGCAAGCTGGCAATGAAATATCACCCGGATCAGAATCCTGGTAACGCTGAAGCTGAGGCGAAATTCAAGGAGGTTGGCGAAGCTTATGCCATCCTCTCAGATCCCGATAAGAGGGCGGCTTATGATCGGTTCGGTCATGCCGCCTTTGAAGGCGGCACCGGGGGAGGTGGCAGTCCGTTCGGGGGCGGTGATCCGGGGGACATTTTCCAGGATATTTTCAGTCAGGTTTTTGGCGGGGCTGGGCCTTTTGGTGGCGGTCGGCGCAGCTCCGGTCCGCAGCGAGGCGCGGACCTGCGCTACGATCTCGACATTCGACTTGAGGACGCCTTTTCCGGCAAGGATATCACCATCAACGTTCCCGGGATGACCGGCTGCGACTCGTGTCAGGGGTCAGGCGCGGCCCCTGGTACGTCGCCGGAAACATGTCAGACCTGTGCCGGTGCTGGACGCGTTCGGGCACAGCAGGGGTTTTTCACCATGGAAAGGACCTGCGCGCGGTGCTCCGGTCGCGGCACAGTCATTCCCAAGCCGTGCAAAGCCTGCGGCGGGGCGGGTCAGGTGCAGGAGGATCGCAACCTCTCTGTTAAGATCCCAGCCGGTGTTGAATCCGGTATGCGTATTCGGTTGTCAGGCGAGGGGGAACCGGGCGCCCTGGGAGGGCCGAAGGGCGATCTCTACATTTTCGTTGATCTGGCCGAGCATGATATTTTTGAACGCGACGGGCCCAATCTGTATTGCCGGACGCCGGTTTCCATGGCGACCGCGGCTCTTGGTGGCGACATCGAAGTTCCGACTATTGACGGCGGGTGTGCCCGGGTGACGATTCCGGAGGGTGCCCAGACAGGCCGCAAGCTTCGGCTGCGCGGAAAAGGTATGCCCAGTCTGCGCGGGACTCACCAGACGGGTGACCTCTTCATCGAACTGTTTGTCGAAACACCGCGTAATCTGAGTGCACGGCAGAAAGAGATCCTGCGGGAATTCTGCGATTGTTCAGGCGCCGACTGCAATCCGGAGAGCGAAGGGTTTATGGGGCGTGTCCGGAAATTCTGGGATGGTCTGAACGGCGAGGATGAAGCCGCAAAGCATTAGGCGGTCTGGACAAAGGTCGAGATCACCTTTTTCAGACCCGCTTTGTCAAAGGCAACCGTCAGCTTGGTTCCGTTTGCGTCAACAATTTTTCCATAGCCGAATTTCTCATGAAAGATGCGCTGTCCCAGGGCAAACCCGGACTGTGTGCTGTCAGACGCGATCAGCGTGGCCCGACCCTCTATAACGGGATCGGCCCCGAAACTCGTCGCGTTCTGCTTAAGGCGGCGCCAGCCCGGCGAGGTATAATCCGACCGCGCCCCGAGGTCGCGCAAACTTCCGGTGAACCCGTCATCTTCTCCGGGTAGGCTGGAATAGCCGGTTTCTGCTTCCGCATCGACATGATCTGCCGGCAATTCGTCGATAAACCGACTGGGCAGAACCGATTGCCAGCGCCCGAAAATCTGACGGTTGGCGACGAAGGAAATCCGGCAGACTTCGCAGGCTCGGGTAATGCCGACATAGGCCAGTCGCCGTTCTTCCTCGAGCCCCTTGCGGCCGCTTTCGTCCAGCGAGCGCCGGGACGGGAACACCTCCTCTTCCCAGCCCGGAAGAAAGACAAGCGGCCATTCCAGCCCCTTGGCGCCATGCAGGGTGACAATCTGGACTTCGTCGCCGGTGCCGGAATTGGTTGTTTCCATGACAAGTTCGACATGTTCCAGAAAGCCTTCCAGACTGTCGAATTCGTTCATCGCGTTGACCAGTTCCTTAAGATTGTCCAGCCGGGTCTGGGCCTGGGGCGAGCGATCTTTCTGGAGCATATCGGTATAGCCAGAGTCATCGAGCAAGACCTTTACCAGCTCTGTATGGGACAGACCGCCTTGATACTGTTCCCGCCATTGCCGGATCTGGTCAATAAAGCGGCTCAGGCCACGTTTGCCGGGTCCCTTGATCTCATCGGTTTGCAGGACCATCGGGGTCAGGGTGAACAGGCTGCGGCCGTCTTCCCGGGCATAACGCTGCAGTTTTTGCACGGTCGTGCTGCCGACGCCCCGCTTGGGCTGATTGACCACACGCTCGAAGGCCAGATCATCATCCGGCGACCGGATCAGGCGCAGATAGGCCATCGCATCGCGGATTTCGGCGCGCTCGAAAAACCGGGGGCCGCCAATCACCTTGTAGGGAATACCCAGAAGGATCATGCGCTCTTCGAACAGGCGCATCTGCCAGGATGCCCGCACAAGGATGGCGCAGTTTCGGTAAGCGCGCCCCCTGGATACCCAGGCCTCGATCTCATCGCAGACCATGCGCGCCTCGGCCTCACCGTCCCAGAGGCCCCGGACATGGACCTTTTCGGCATCCGGGTCTCCGGCCCAGTCGCCGCCGACATAGAGGGTTTTTCCAAGCCGCCCTTCATTGTTGGCAATCACACTGGCGGCGGCGGCGAGTATCGGTTCCGTGGAGCGGTAATTGCGTTCCAGCCGGATCACTTTGGCGCCGGGAAAGTCCTTTTCAAACCGCAGAATATTGTCGACCTCTGCCCCGCGCCAGCCATAGATCGACTGGTCATCATCGCCGACGCAGCACAGATTGCCCGAGCCCTGGGCGAGCAGCCGCAGCCACAGATACTGGGCAACATTGGTGTCTTGATATTCATCCACCAGTATGTACTTGAATTTATTGTGGTATTCTGAAAGCAGGTCGGGATTGTCCTGAAATACGCCGATCATGTGCAGGAGCAGGTCCCCGAAGTCACAGGCGTTGAGAACCTTCAACCGGGCCTGATAGATCATATAGCACTGAATGCCTTTGCCATCGGCGAATTTATAGGCGTCCTCATCAGGGACGCGGTCCGGCCGCAGCGCCCGGTTCTTCCATCCGTCGATCAGGCTGGCCAGATAGCGCGGCGTCCAGCGCTTCGGGTCAATCTGCTCGGCCTCGATCACCTGCTTGCACAGGCGAATCTGGTCATCGGTATCGAGAATGGTGAACGAGGATTTCAGGCCGGCAAGCTCGGCATGCTTGCGCAGCATCTGGGCGGCGATCGAATGAAAGGTGCCAAGCCAGCGCAACCCCTCCCCCGCCTGTCCGGTCAGGGTCAGCGCCCGGTCGCGCATTTCACGCGCCGCTTTATTGGTGAAAGTGACGGTAAGCGTTTGATTCGGATATGCTTTCCCTGAGGCAATGATATGGGCCAGACGCGTCGTCAGAACCCGTGTTTTGCCGGTCCCCGCCCCGGCCAGAACCAGCAGCGGGCCGTCCAGCGTCTGGACGGCATCGTTCTGTTCGGGGTTCAGGCCGGCGAGATAAGAGGCGGCCCCGCCAGCCTTCCCGGGGGGACGCGGCGCAGCCAGTTCAGAGATCCGTGTGTGTTGATTCGGGCTGGACATAGAGTGAACTATAGAGGCATTGGCGTGGATTGGCAGGGGTTTATCCCCGAAAAGCCCGGAATCGCGGCGTCAAAGGGACGGCGGCGAGGCGGCTGCCAGACGGAAACAAGGCGGCTTCAGGACACAAAGCAGGGGCGCGGATCATGGCACAGGGGTTTTCGGCGTTCCGGCACAGCGCGTATCGCCGTTATTTCGCGGCACGCTTCCTCGCCTCCTTCGCGGTCAACATCCTGTCGGTGGCCGTTGCCTGGCAAATTTACGACCAGACCCAGAACCCGGTCCTGCTCGGATGGATTGGCCTGGTGCAGTTTGCGCCGGCCCTGTTGCTGGTCCTGGTCACCGGGATCGCAGCTGACCGGCTTGGACGCCGCAACATTATGGGCCTTTCCACCCTGGTCGAAGCCGCCTGCGCGGGCGCCATTCTGGCGCTTGCCCTGACCGGCCTGTTCGTGCCGCTCTATGTGCTCGCAGTCCTGACCGTGTTTGGCATTGCGCGCGCATTCCTGTGGCCAGCCTCGGCAGCTCTGGCCGTTAACATCGTCCCGCGTGAGGATTTTGCAAACGCCGTTGGCTGGTCGGCCTCGTCCTGGCAGCTGGCGGCGATTGTCGGCCCGGCGGCAGGTGGATTGCTCTATGGCATATCGGCCGAGACCGCCTACAGCGTGTCCACTGGCGCCCTGATTCTGTCCAGCCTGCTGATCTTCGCCATTCCGAAACCTGCTCAGGCCAGAGGCATGGCCGGGTCGAGCCTCAGCATGGTTCTGGGTGGGTTCCGATATGTCTGGACCCAGAAGATCGTTCTCGGCGCGATTTCTCTCGACCTGTTTGCCGTCCTGCTTGGCGGGGCTGTCGCCCTGTTACCGGTCTATGCCCGCGATATTCTTGAGCTGGGTCCGATGGGT
Organism: uncultured Hyphomonadaceae bacterium; assembly: GCA_938084575.1. Classification (GTDB taxonomy): domain Bacteria; phylum Pseudomonadota; class Alphaproteobacteria; order Caulobacterales; family Hyphomonadaceae; genus Henriciella. The sequence continues at coordinate 7,438 of CALKFG010000015.1, read as the reverse complement.
CTTGGTCTGCTTCGCGCCGCGCCGGGCGTTGGGGCCATCGCCGTGGTCGCGATTCTGGCGGTGACCCCGATCCGGGACCATGCCGGCAAGATCCTGTTTGCCAGCGTCGCCCTGTTCGGCGTCGCCACCGTGGTGTTCGGCCAGTCCACCACGGTCTGGCTGTCCATTCTCGCCCTGTTCTGTGTCGGCGCTTTCGACATGATCTCGGTCTATATTCGTGAAATCCTGCTGCAATTGTGGACCTCGGACGAGGTCCGCGGCCGCGTCAATGCCGTCAATTCCATTTTCATCGGCGCGTCGAACGAGCTTGGAGAAGCCCGGGCCGGCTTCATGGCGGCCAAATGGGGCGGGGTGTTCACCGTGGTCGCGGGCGGCTATGCCGCGATCGGCATTGCCGGCCTCTGGGCCTGCCTGTTCCCGGCCATGCGGCGCACACGACACTTGCATGGCGGGGATGAGGCCGACCGCCGGGATGCCTAGCGCGGCGCCATGCGAATGGCCCCGTCAAGGCGCAGCGCCTGGCCATTGAAATAGGTGTTGCGGGCCAGTTCCATGGCCAGCGAGGCAAACTCTTCCGGCTTGCCCAGCCGCTTGGGGAAGGGCACAGAGGCCGCGAGGCTGTCGAGCACCGGCTGCGGGGCGCCGAGCATCAGCGGGGTCGCGAAAATGCCGGGCATGATGGCATTGACCCGAATGCCGAGCGACATCAGGTCCCGGGCCATGGGCAGGACCAGGCCGTTAACGCCGGCTTTCGCAGAGCCATAGACCACCTGGCCAATCTGTGCGTCCTGGGCCGCAACGGAAGCGGTCAGCGTGATTGCGCCGCGCTCGCCATCCTCAAGTGGGTCAAGCGTCGACATACCCAGTGCCGAATGGGAAGCGATGCGATAGGACGCCACCAGAATACCCTGCACGCCGAACGCGTACTGCTCTGTTGGCAGGCGCTTATAGCTCATACTGGACTTGTCAAAGGCCAGAGTCTTTCCGCCCTTTGAGGTCATGGCACAGTGAACGCAGACCCGTTCCTGTCCGTTCTCTGCCCGGGCCTTTTCAAAGCCGGCGACAACAGAGTCCTCGTCGAGAATGTCGACATGGCAGAAGACCCCACCAATCGCTTTGGCGACCGCCTCACCGGCGGCCTCATTGATGTCGAAAATGGCGACCGGCGCGCCGGCGGCCGCAAAGGCTTCGGCGGTGGCCCGGCCAAGCCCGGAGGCCCCGCCGGTGACAATCAGGGGTGTGGTATCTGAAATGTTCATATCATGCCCTCATGGCTGCTGGTGTTCACGGGCCGCGGGCCGGCGCCGTTCCCGGGTGCCCGGCGGCCGACTCCAGCGCGTCATACAGGCAGGTCAGCGCCGCCTCGGCGAAGCAAACCATATTCGCGGCCCGGTCGCCATGGCCGGTCTCAAGCGTCAGGCTGTGCTCGCAGGCCTCGGGATCGCCGGGGCCGACCAGCCCGATACAGCAATGACCCGCCGCATCGCCATAGGCGTTTCCGTTCGGGCCGGCCGCGCCCGTCTCGCTCAGGCCCCAGTCGGCCCTGACCCGCTGACGGATGGTCCGTGCCATCAGCCGGGCATAAGGCTCGGTTGCGGAACGCAGGCCCTCCATATCCGAGCGCTCAAGGTGCATCAGGCCGCGAAAGGCCGGCGCGGCATAGATTACACCGCCGCCCCGATACCAGGCCGAGGCACCGGCCGGGGCCAGCAGGGCTGCGGAGATCAGGCCACCGGCGGAGGATTCCGACACACCAACCGTTTCGCCACGGGCTTTCAGTCTTGCGCCGATCTGCTCGGCGAGGGGGATAAGGCTTTGCATGGCCGAGAGATGACGGCGTTGCGCCACCGCGGTCAAGAGGCTTGGCCGCGGCTGGTGGCAGGACGGGCGTGTCCCGCCGCACAGAAAACGGCGCCTCCCACAGGGAAGGCGCCGCCAGAGAAGATCAGGCCGGGACCATCCCGGCCGTGCCGGCTCAGGCCAGATCGTAGCGATCCAGATCCATCACCTTGGTCCAGGCCGATACGAAGTCCGAGACGAATTTGGTCTCGGCGTCGCTGGAGGCGTAGACCTCGGCCAGGGCGCGCAGCTGCGAATTTGACCCAAACACCAGGTCGACCCGCGAGGCGGTCCACTTCATCTTGCCTGAAGTGCGGTCGCGCCCTTCATACAGATTGTCTGAACTTGGGCTTGGCTTCCACTCCGTGCTCATGTCGAGCAGATTGGCGAAGAAGTCATTGGTCAGGGCGCCGGGGCGATCGGTGAAGACGCCAAGCGGTGTGCCGCCAACATTGGTGTCGAGGGCACGCATGCCGCCGACCAGGACGGTCATTTCCGGTGCCGTCAGTGTCAGCAGGCTGGCGCGATCGAGCATCAGCTCTTCCGCGACAACGCCCTGGCCGGGCTGCAGATAGTTCCGGAAACCATCAGCTTTTGGCTCAAGATAGGCAATCGAGTCGACTTCCGTCATGTCCGCGGTTGCATCTGTCCGACCGGGGCTGAATGGAACGGTGACCGTGTGGCCGGCGTCTTTCGCCGCCCGCTCAATGCCGACACCGCCGGCGAGTACGATCAGGTCTGCCACCGAGACCTTCTTCGCGCCCTTGGCGTTGAAGTCAGCCTGAATACCTTCCAGGACAGAGATCACGCTGGCCACGTCGGCCTGCTGGTTGATGTCCCAGTCCCTGGCCGGGGCGAGACGGATGCGCGCACCATTGGCGCCGCCCCGCTTGTCGGTGTCGCGATAGGTCACGGCCGACGCCCATGCGGTCGAAATCAGCTTGGCATTTGGAACGCCTGCAGCCGCAATCACGGTCTTGATTTCCGCAATGTCCTGATCGGTGAGGGGCGCGCCCTCGGCGGCCGGCACCGGATCCTGCCAGATCAGGTCTTCAGCCGGGACTTCAGGCCCAAGATACCGGGTTTTCGGACCCATATCGCGGTGCAGAAGCTTGAACCAGGCGCGGGCAAAGGCGTCCGCGAACTGGTCAGGATTCTCGTGGAAGCGCTTCGAAATCCTGGCGTAGTCCGGATCCATTTTCAGCGCCATGTCCGCCGTGGTCATCATCAGCGGCTCAGTGCGTGACGCATCATGCGCCGCCGGTGCTTCGGGTGCGCCCTGACCGGCCTTTGGCGTCCACTGATTGGCGCCGGCCGGGCTCTTGGTCAGCTCCCAGTCATAGCCCAGGAGCACGTCGAAATAGCCGTTGTCCCACTGCGTTGGCGTCGCCGTCCAGGCCCCCTCAATGCCGGAGGTAATGGCGTCGCCACCCTTGCCGGTTCCGTGGCTGGACTGCCAGCCCAGTCCCTGGGCCTCGAGTGCGGCGCCTTCGGGTTCAGCCCCGACTTTCGCAGCGTCACCAGCCCCATGAGCCTTGCCGAACGTGTGGCCACCCGCGACCAGGGCGACGGTTTCCTCGTCATTCATCGCCATGCGGGCGAAGGTGTCGCGAATGTCATAGGCGGATTTGAGCGGATCTGGATTGCCGTTCGGGCCTTCCGGATTGACATAGATCAGCCCCATCTGCACGGCGCCCAGCGGGTTGCTGAGCAGCCGTTCGCCGGTATAGCGCTCATCGCCGAGCCATTCGGTTTCAGGGCCCCAGTAAATATCGCCCTCAGGCTCCCAGATGTCGGGACGACCGCCGCCGAAGCCGAACGGTTCGAAGCCCATGGATTCCAGCGCGACATTGCCCGTCAGGATCAGCAGGTCGGCCCAGGAAATCGCCTTGCCGTATTTCTGCTTGATCGGCCAGAGCAGGCGACGGGCCTTGTCGAGATTGCCATTGTCGGGCCAGCTGTTCAGGGGGGCAAATCGCTGCGCGCCGGTCCCGCCGCCGCCGCGGCCGTCGGTGACACGATAGGTGCCCGCGGCATGCCAGGTCATGCGGACGAACATCGGGCCGTAATGGCCATAATCGGCGGGCCACCAGTCCTGGCTGTCGGTCATCAGCGCCAGCAGGTCGGCTTTCAGGGCCTGATAGTCCAGCCCCTTAAAGGCTTCAGCATAATCAAAGTCCGGATCCATGGGATTGGACTTTTCGGTGTTCTGGGCAAGAATCTTGAGGTTGATCTGGTTCGGCCACCAGTCGGCATTGGACAGGGCGCCCGCGGCTGTGTGGCGGTTCTTATGTCCCATGACGGGGCACGTCTTTTCGGTATCCATGGATCCTCCTGATGATCATTCGACTGCGGACGCCTTCCGGGGCGTCCCTGATGACGGCAAGATAGTGCGCCGCAAGCCATTCACCTAATTGATTTTGCAAAACGAAGCTATAGAGGCGCTCTTGAGCCGCTGTCTTTGCCTGGGCCACATTCTGGCGGGATGCCCGGCTCAGCGTTCGCCGTCAAAACCGACAAAACGGGCCGACTCGTCGACGGATTTACGGCGCGAGACAACCGCATTGGCGGGAAAGCTCTCATCCGGCCAGCCCAGCGCGACACAGATCATAATCACCTCGTCGTCGGGAATACCGGCATGTTCCCGCACCACCGGGGACTGCATGATGCCCTGGCTGTTGATGACGCAGCCCAGACCTCTGGACCACGCGGCATTGACCAGCGCATTGGTCACGGCGCCACAGTCGAATGGCGCGATGTCGCTGCCCTGTATGGCCTTGTCATAGGTGATGACGATCGAGACCGGCGCGTCAAACTGGCGGAAGCCCCTCAGGATCCAGTCCTGCCGTTTCGGTTTGTCGTCGCGGGTGATGCCCATGGCCTGGAAAAGCTGAATGGCGATTTCGACCTGGCGATCGCGATGCACGCCGGTATAGCCCGGCCCGCCGCGAAATTCGCGCGTGTCGGGCACGCCGGCCAGATTACGCTCGACATTGCCCTTGCGGATACGTTCCAGCGGTTCGCCTGTGACGACGTGGAGGTGCCAGGGCTGGGTGTTCATCGAGGACGGCGCCCGCAGGGCCATCCCGATCACATCCCGAAGGACGGCCTCGGGAACGGCCTTGGGCAGAAAGCCCCTGATTGAGCGGCGGCCCATGACGACGTCATCATACTGCATTCCGGTCTCCCTGCTGGCGATCTGGTCCGGGATAATCTTTTTTGTCCGCCGCTGGAACCCGGTCCGCAGGGGAAGGGGCCGGCTGCGGCGACAGGGACAGTCGACTCGCCGGGTTAAGGGCCTATGTCTGAGTGCATTAGCTACAGGCGCCCGCATGACCGACCCCGTGGATCCAGAACGCAATCGCCTCAGCGCCCGGCTGGGACGCACGGCCAGGGTCGGGGCGAACCTGTCAGGCGCCGGGCTCAGCTTTGCGGCCAATTCCCTGTTCGGGGGGGAGACCGGGGATGCCCGGATCGCCAAGGCGCTGGCGGCGGCTTTGGGCCGGTCAAAGGGGCCGCTGATGAAGGTTGCCCAGATGGTGTCGACCATTCCTGACCTGGTGCCGCCGGAATATGCCGCGGAACTGTCGCAGCTGCAGGCTCAGGCCCCGGCAATGGGCTGGCCGTTTGTGCGGCGGCGGATGCGGGCTGAACTGGGCCCGGACTGGCAGACCCGGTTCGGTGAATTCGGCCGGAGTGCGGCGCATGCCGCCTCTCTGGGTCAGGTCCATCAGGCGCGCCTGCATGATGGCCGGGCGGTGGCGTGCAAGCTGCAATATCCCGACATGGCCAGCGCGGTGGAAGCCGATGTCGGCCAGCTGAAAACCCTGCTCGGCCTGTTCCGGCGTATGGATGGCTCGATCGACCCCTCGCACATGGTCGACGAGATCGCGGCGCGCCTTCGCGAGGAACTCGATTATGCCCGCGAGGCCCGGCACATGGCGCTGTATGCCCATATTCACCGGGACAATGATTTTGTTCAGGTCCCCGACTGCGTCGCCGAGCTGTCAACCGATCGGCTTCTGACCATGAGCTGGCTCAGCGGGGAGCCCTTGCTGGCCTATGAGCAGGCCGGCCAGGACACCCGCAACACAATTGCCGCGAACCTGTTCTGGACCTGGTGGCTCCCGATGAACACGCGTGCCGTGATCCATGGCGATCCGCATCTTGGCAATTACCAGGTGACCGAGGGCGGGCAGGGTCTGAACCTGCTCGACTTTGGCTGTGTCCGCATTTTCCCGCCCGGCTTCGTGGTCGGCGTGGTTGACCTGTACCGCGCCATGCTGGCCGATGATTTCGATGCGGCCTATGCCGCCTATGAGAAATGGGGCTTTACCGGACTGACCCGCGACCTGGTCGACGTCCTCAACATCTGGGCCCGCTTCATTTACGGACCGCTTCTGGAAGACCGGGTCCGCTCGGTCGCCGATGGCGTCAGGCCCGGGGAATATGGCCGCAAGGAGGCCTTCGCCGTGCGCCGGGCCCTGAAAGAGATCGGCCCGGTCACCATTCCCCGCGAATTCGTGTTTATGGACCGGGCCGCGATCGGCCTCGGCGCGGCCTATTTGCGGCTCGGCGCAGAACTGAATTTCCACCGCCTGTTCGAACAGAGCCTGGAGGGATTTTCCGAGGCCGGGCTGGTCGCGGCCCAGACCGAGGCCCTGCAGGCGGCCGGGCTTCAGCCCGCTTGAGCATGCCGCCGCGGCCCCGGCGGGGCGGGCGAGTGCCCGTGCCGTTAAGTGTCCGTGCCATTGATTGCCAGTCCCGTCGCTTATGCTTTAGATGTGCAGACAGGGAGGACTATACCATGGATCTTGGACTGGCAGGCAAAAAGGCGCTCATTCTGGGCGGCACGCGGGGCATTGGCCGCGCCATCGCGGACACCCTCGCCGCGGAGGGTGTCGATATCGGCCTCTGCGCCCGCAATGGCGATCAGGTTGCAGCGGTTGTCTCGGCCCTGCAGGCCAAGGGGGTGCAGGCCACCGGTGCGGCCGTCGATGTCATGCAGGGCGACGCGCTGAAGAGCTGGATTGGGTCGGCTGCAGCGACGCTGGGCGGCATCGATCTGCTGATTTCCAATGCCGGCGCCATGGCGCAGGGGTTTGACCCGGCCAGCTGGCGCCAGAATTTCGAGCTCGATGTTCTGGCCGCCGTCAATGCCTTTGACGCGGCCGAACCGTATCTCAAAACGGCTGCGGAGGCCGGCGACGCCTCCTTCACCGTGATCAGCTCCATCTCGGCCTCGGTGGCGGACCAGGCCGGGTCGTATGGCCCGATCAAGGCAAGCCTTATCCACATGGCCAAGGGGCTGGCCCGCCAGCATGCCCGGACCGGTATCCGGGTCAATACAGTGTCACCGGGCATGGTCTATTTCGAGGGCGGCGTCTGGCATCAGGTGGAACAGAACATGCCGGACTTTTTCAAGAAGGCGCTGGCCCGCAACCCGACGGGTCGCTGTGCGACACCGGACGAGATCGCCAGGGCGACGGTGTTTCTTGCCAGCCCGGCGTCGTCTTACACCACTGGCAGCAATCTGATCATTGACGGGGCCCTGTCCAATAAGGTCGATTTCTGACCTGACCTGACCTGACCTGACCTG
>CALKFG010000014.1 GCA_938084575.1 uncultured Hyphomonadaceae bacterium | reverse complement strand
GCGACACCGGACGAGATCGCCAGGGCGACGGTGTTTCTTGCCAGCCCGGCGTCGTCTTACACCACTGGCAGCAATCTGATCATTGACGGGGCCCTGTCCAATAAGGTCGATTTCTGACCTGACCTGACCTGACCTGACCTGACCTGACCTGACCTGACCTGACCTGACGCAGGCGCCGGTGCGCTCAGGCGCCAAGGCCGCGCGCCATGGCCGACAGGGCATCGCGGGCGTAGCGTTTGCTGACATCGGCCTGTGCCAGAGCCATGAAGGCATGCGGTGCGCCGGGATAGACATGCAGCTCTGTCGCCACGCCGGCCGCCATCAGCCGGCGGGCATAGTCCAGGTTTTCCTCGGTAAACAGGTCCAGCGCCCCGGTCGCGATGAAGGCCGGGGGCAGGCCGGTCAGGTCCTGTGCCCGGGCGGCCGCGGCATAGGCGGACACCCCGTCCAGGCCGGGCTCATGACCGAGCAGGGCGCTCCAGCCGAAATGGTTCGAGGCCGGGGTCCAGATGTATTCGCCATAGACGGGCGACAGGTCAGTGCGACTGGCCGTGCGATCATCCAGCATGGGAAAAATCAGCTGCTGGTGGCACAGGTGGAACGTGCCGCGGTCGCGGACAAGCAGGGCAAGGCACGCGGCCAGACCGCCCCCGGCGCTTTCCCCTGCAACCGCGATGCGGGCCGGGTCGAGCCCCAGCTCGCCGGCCATCGCATTCAGCCAGGCCAGTGTCGCATAGCCATCCTCGACGGCGCCCGGCGCCCGGGTTTCCGGGGCCAGCCGATAGTCGACCGACGCCACCGTCGCCCCGAAACGCGTTGCCCAGGCCACGCTCTGGGCGTGGGTCGGATCCGAGCTGTCGAGGACATAGCCGCCGCCATGAAAATGCACGATGGCCGGCGCCCCCGGACGGGGGCTGGCCGGGCGGATCAGCTTTATGGCGACGTCTGGCGCGCCGGTCGGGCCTGGAATGTGCCGGGTCTCGAGGGTCACCGTATCGGGAAGCGGGGCGTCACCGGCCGCAAGTTCCGACCGCACCTTGCGGACCCGGGGCAGTGTCTCGGCGGTCAGCGTTACCGTCGGCCATGCCTGCAGCAGGGGCAGCAATTCCGGGTCCAGAAGGGATTTTGACGCCATGGGGTCTCCTGACCATTAGGGTGCCGGAGACTGGGGACAGTCTGGCAAGCCGCAAATTGACCATGGGCCTACCCCGAATCAGATTGCCGGTCTAGATTGTCACCATGCCCGACGGTGCGCGTCCCCCTACCCGGCCACAGATCCGGCAACTGCCTCCCGAGACCGTAAACCGGATCGCCGCCGGCGAGGTCATTGAGCGGCCCGCCGCCGTGGTCAAGGAGCTGGTGGAAAACGCACTGGATGCGGGTGCAGAGCATGTTCGCATCAGTATTGAACACGGCGGGCTGGCCTGCATCCTGGTTGAGGATGATGGCTGTGGTCTGAGCCCTCAGGACATGCCCCTTGCCCTGCAACGTCATGCCACGTCAAAGCTGCAGCCGGGACCGGATGGGCAGGTCGACCTGCTGAACATTCATACCATGGGATTCCGGGGCGAAGCGCTGCCCTCGATTGCCAGTGTCAGCCGGCTGACACTGGCGTCACGGGCCGCCGACGGGCCGGCCGGCGAAGTGGCTGTTCATGCCGGCCAGATGGACGGCCCGCGACCGGTGGCGTTTACCGGGCGGGGTCTGACCGGGACCCGCATTGAAGTCCGTGACCTGTTTTACGCCACGCCGGCGCGGTTGAAATTCATGAAGTCGGAACGGGCCGAGACCCAGGCGGTCAGCGATGTCGTCAAGCGCCTCGCCATGTCCCGCGCCGATGTTGGCTTTCAGCTTGACAGCAATGGACGCAGCCTGCTGCGGACCGTCCCCCTGGGGGCAGACCCGGACCATCGTCTGGAGCGGCTTGGCGCCATTATGGGCCGTGATTTCCGCGACAATGCCGTGGCGATTGATGCAGAACGTGAGGGCGTCAGGCTGACGGGATTTGCCGGGCTGCCGACGCTTAATCGCGGCAATGGTCAGATGCAGTTCCTGTTCGTCAATGGTCGTCCGGTCAAGGACCGGATGCTGACCGGTGTCCTGCGCGCGGCCTATCAGGATTTCCTCGCCCGGGACCGCCACCCGCTGGCCGCCCTGTTCGTGGATCTGGATCCGGAATATGTCGATGTGAATGTGCACCCGGCCAAGACCGAGGTGCGGTTCCGGGACCCGGCCAATGTCCGCGGCCTGCTGATCGGGGCGCTGCGCCACGCCCTCGCCGCGGCCGGCCACCGAGCCAGCACGACCGTCGCCGGACAGGCTTTGGGCAAGGCTTCTGCCGAGCCGGTCACCGCGTCGATTTTCCAGGCCTCGACCTTGTGGGCCGACCGTGCGGCGCCGGGCCTGTCCGCATCACCGCCACGGGGCCTGTCCGCACCGCCCGCGACCGACTGGCGCCCGGCTGATGCAGCACCGACGGCGAGGATTGAGCCGCAGGACAGCCCGGCACCCCTGCCGGTCTTCCCTCTCGGCGTGGCCCGGGCCCAGCTGCATGAAACCTATATTGTCGCCCAGACCCCGGATGGCATTGTTATCGTCGATCAGCATGCGGCGCATGAACGCCTGGTCTACGAAAAAATGAAAGCCGAGATGCGCGCCAGCGGTGTGCGTCGGCAGGCGCTGCTGATCCCTGACATTGTCGAGCTTGGCGGTGACGATGCAGCCCGGCTTCTGGCACGCAGCGCCGAATTGCTGGAGCTGGGCCTCGAGATTGAGCCGTTTGGGGAGGGTGCCATCTGTGTCCGGGCGACGCCGGCCCTGTTTGGCGAAATGGATGTGCCGGGCCTGCTGCAGGATTTGTGTGACGATCTTGCCGAGTATGAGGAGGGCCTGGCCCTGCGTGAGAGGTTCGAGGAGGTCATGGGCAATATGGCCTGTCGTTCATCGGTCAGGGCCGGCCGGCGCCTGAGCGGCGAAGAGATGAATGCGCTGTTGCGACAGATGGAGGCGACGCCCTATTCCGGACAGTGCAATCATGGTCGCCCGACTTATGTCGAACTTAAACTGGCGGACATAGAGCGCCTGTTTGGCCGCCGCTGACCATGACGCTCGACATACACAAAGCTGATCCCCGAGACGCCGTCTTCAAAGATCCGCTGGCCCGGCATGTTGCGGCCGCCGATGAGGAATTTGGGACGGATCTCAATTTTGCGCTGCCGGCGGAAAATCTGGCAGCGCCGGGTATGGAATTCTGGGCCGCCTGGCAGGACGGGCAGCTGGCCGGCTTCATCGCCCTGAAGCGGCTGAGTGACGTGGCGTGCGAGTTGAAATCGATGCGGGTGCTGACGCCGTTCCAGGGGCGCGGGATCGGGCGTCATCTGGTCGATACGGTGCTTGGCGCAGCCCGCGCGGGCGGATATGGGACGGTCTTTCTGGAAACCGGACGCACGGAGTCTTATGCCGCGGCCCGGCATGTATACCGCCGGGCGGGCTTTTCTGAAACCGGACCCTTCGCCGATTATCCCGATGTCGGCGTCAGCCTGTTCATGCGCCTGGATTTGCCTGCGGGCGCCTGAAAACAGGCGGTTTACAGGCGCAGGTGGCCTAGTTCAGGCTGGCACAGAAGCGCTGAATGCGCGCCATCGCTTCCGTCAGCGCCTCCGTCGATGTGGCATAGGAGACCCGGAAAGCCGGCGACAGGCCGAAGGCCGCGCCCATCACCACCGCAACAGCTTCTGACTCGAGAAGCGCATTGGCAAAATCCGAATCGGTCTCAATACGCTTTCCGGACGGGGTAGTTTTACCGATGCTGCCGGCGCAGGACGGGTAGACATAGAAAGCCCCTTCCGGCGTGTCACAGCTCAGCCCGGTGGCCTTGTTCAGTTCGGCCACGACCATGTCCCGCCGCGTGCGGAAGACGGCGTTCCGCTCGGCCAGGAAATCATGTGGCCCGTTCAGGGCGGCGATTGCTGCATATTGCGAAATCGAACAGGGGTTTGAGGTGGTCTGGCTGATGACCTTGCGCATGGCCTTGATCAGATCAGCGGGTCCGGCGGCATAGCCGATGCGCCAGCCGGTCATGGCATAGGCCTTGGACACGCCGTTCATGGTCAGGGTGCGATCGTAGAGGGCCGGTTCAGCCTGTGCGATCGTGGTATAGCTGAACCCGTCATAGACGAGGTGTTCATACATGTCGTCGGTCAGGACCCAGACCTGGGGATGACGCAGCAGGACCGCGGCCAGGCCTTTCAGTTCTGACGCGGTATAGGCGGCGCCTGTCGGGTTGGATGGCGAGTTCAGCACCAGCCATTTGGTCCGCGGCGTGATCGCGGCCTCAAGTGCGTCCGGTGTCAGCTTGTACTGGACGTCTGCGCCACAGGCGACCGCAACCGGCCGGCCTCCGCACAGCGCCGCCATTGCCGGGTAGCTGACCCAGTAGGGGGCGGGAATGATGACTTCGTCGCCCGGGTTCAGCGTGGCGACGAAGGCGTTATAGATCACCGGCTTGCCGCCCGGCGCGACATGGACCTGGGCCGGACTGTAGGTCAGCTCATTGTCGCGGAGGAATTTGGCTGAAATGGCCTCTTTCAGGTCAGGCAGGCCATCGGCCGGCGTATATTTGGTTTTGCCGTCCCGGATCGCCCGGATGCCGGCCTCCTTGATATGATCGGGCGTGTCGAAATCGGGCTCGCCGGCCCCCAGTCCGATCACGTCCACGCCGGCGCTGCGCAGTTCGGCGGCCTTGGTTGTGACGGCAATGGTCGCGGAAGGTTCAACGCGGTTGACCGCGTCGCTGAGGGAAAGGGCTGTTGCCATGGCCGGCCTCCTGTCGATGACAGAGCTGGCATAGGGCTGCCCGGTCATTCAGGCAACTGCCGCGGGCAATAATCAACGCAATTTTGACACAGATTTTAAGCCGGCCCTCACCATCTTATGGCAGGGTGCGGGCGCATCAAAGATAACAGGACTCAGGCCATGTTGTTCTCATCCGGTGACGATGACACATTCGGGGGTTTGGCGGCTGCGCTGCGGCTGGAGGCTGAGGTGATGCTCCGCGAGACCTCCGTCTGGTTCAGTGACCTGACCGTGGCAGAACGCACGCTTGGCGTATGCGGCTTTATCGTTTTCCTGATCGCGCTGATGGTCAATGCCGCCCGGCATGATCGGGATCCGGGCAGTGGGTCCCGGCAATTTTCCGGCGCCTTGTTCGTGGTTGTCACCGTTGCATTCGGGCTCGGCTGGAGCCTCGATCACAGCGCCGGGTCCCTGTCATATCTGTTTGGCCGCTAGGCGCCGGGGGTCCGGTCCTTTAGACTGACCGGATGAGCCCTCCGTCCGACCTGCCCAGGCCGCCTCGCGGCATTGATGTCATCAAGGACAATCTCAGCCGGCTGCCGGCCCGGCCCGGGGTTTACCGCATGTATGGTGGTGATGAGTCTGTCCTCTATGTCGGGAAGGCCAAGAGCCTGAAAGTGCGGGTCGCCAACTATGCCCGGCTTGGCGGTCACACCCAGCGCATCGCGGCAATGATCGCCCTGACCGCGCGGATGGAATTCGTTGTCACTGAGACCGAAACCGAAGCCCTGCTGCTGGAGGCCAGCCTGATCAAGTCGCTCAAGCCGCGGTTTAATATCCTGCTGCGCGACGACAAATCCTTTCCCTATATTCTGATCCGGCGGGATCATCCGGCACCGCAAATACTCAAATATCGCGGCTCGAAACAGGACCGGGGGGACTATTTCGGTCCGTTTGCCAGTGCCAATGCGGTCAGCCGGACGCTGGACACGCTGCAAAAGGCGTTTTTGCTGCGGACCTGTGAGGACAGTGTCTACAGTCAGCGCCAGCGGCCCTGCATGCTCCACCAGATCAAGCGCTGTGCGGCACCCTGCGTCGGCCTGATCGATGCCGAGGCCTATGCGGCGCTGGCTGACCAGGCCGCAGATTTCCTGCGCGGCAAGGCCGGCGATCTCCAGGCCCGGCTGGCCCGCGACATGGACATGGCGGCTGAGGCGATGGAATTTGAACGGGCAGCGACCCTGCGCGACCGTCTCCGGGCCCTTGCGGTTGTCCGGGCCCAGCAGGACATCAATCCCGACGGGCTGGAAGAGGCCGATATCTTCGCTATATCGGTTCAGGGCGGGCTGTCGGCGGTGCAGGTCTTTTTCATCCGGGCGGGTCAGAACTGGGGGGCCACCATTCACTTTCCCCGGCATGAAAAGGATCAGACCGAGGCTGAAATCCTCGCTGCTTTTCTCGTCCAGTTCTATGATAAGCGGCCGCCGCCGCGGCTGATCCTGACCAACCACCTGCCCGGCCAGGATGGCCTGATCGCTGATGCCCTGTCGCTCAAGTCGGACCGAAAGGTCACGATCCGGGCGCCGCGCCGGGGGGACAAGCGCAGCCTGGTCGACCAGGCCAGTCGCAATGCTGCGGAGGCCCTGTCACGCAAGCTGGCCGAGAGTGCGAGCCAGGCCCGTTTGCTGGCTGATGTCCAGAAAACGTTCGATCTCGACAGCCGGCCGGAGCGGATCGAAGTTTACGACAATTCCCACATTCAGGGGACCAATATGGTGGGCGGCATGGTCGTGGCCGGGCCGGACGGGTTCGAGAAGGGCCAGTACCGCAAATTCAGCATCAAGGATGCCGGCATCGCGCCGGGCGATGATTATGGCATGATGCGCGAGGTGATGCGTCGCCGCTTCAGGCGGGCCCTGAAAGCGCGCGAGAGCGGCGGAGCGGAAGCCTGGCCCGACCTCGTCCTGATTGATGGCGGGCTTGGACAGCTCAGCGCCGTGACCGAGACTCTGGCCGAGCTCGGCCTGTCCCCTGCGGAGGTCAATCTGGTCTCGATCGCCAAGGGGGTTGAGCGCAATGCCGGGCGAGAGCAGTTCTTCCAGCCGGGCAAGGCGCCGTTCCGCCTGCCCGACTCCTCGCCGGTCCTGTACTATTTGCAGCGCCTGCGTGACGAAGCGCACCGCTGGGCGATCGGGGCGCACCGGGCCAAGCGCGCCGCGGACCTGCGGAAAAACCCGCTCGATGACATTGCCGGCATCGGGCCGGCAAGAAAGAAAGCCCTGTTGCAATATTTCGGATCAGCCAAAGGCGTGGCGCGGGCCAAGCTGGCGGATCTCCGCGGCATTGACGGGGTCTCCGATGCCATGGCGCAGCGCATTTATAATCATTTCAACAGCGGTTGAACCGGACGGTCAGCGATTGGCGCCGGGCACCCATTTCACATCCAGGGCGCCATCGTCATTGGCCACCCGACCGGCGACGAAAAGCCAGTCCGACAGCCGGTTGATATAGGCCCGGGCGGCGTCACTGACCGGCTCATTGTCGAGGCTGGCCAGCGCGGTCACCTTGCGTTCCGCGCGACGGGTCAGGGTCCGCGCCACATGCAGGTGCGCGGCCAGTGCCGTACCCCCCGGCAGGATGAAGCTGTCCAGCGGCGCCAGGGCGGTGTTCATGGCGTCGATTTCAGCCTCGAGCCGGTCGACCTGTGCGCTGACAAGACGCAGCGGTTCCCACGCCATCGCCTTGCCCCTGTCGGGTGTCGCCAGATCGGCACCCAGGTCGAACAGGTCATTCTGAATGCGCCGGATCGCCTCGAGCAGCGGGGCTTCGGCCTGCATGGCGGCCAGGCCGAGCGCGGCATTGACCTCGTCCACAGTGCCATAGGCTGCCACACGCGGGTGAAATTTGGCCACCGGCTCACCGGTTGACAGCCGGGTCTGGCCGGCATCCCCGGTTCGCGTATAGATCTTGTCGAGCCGGACCATCTTATCCGCCTCCAATCGCGCCAAGCGCTATGCCAAGTGCGACCAGCAGCCCGATGGCGATCGCCTGCATCAGGACGCGCAGCCGCATCAGCTTGTTGGAGCGGCTGGCCTGGCTGGCATCGGTGCGTGTCAGATTGACCAGTCCAAGTACCAGAATGACCACCAGCCCGATCAGGGCGATGTAGAATGCGTACTGCAGAATTACGGCCATTGCGGGGGCCCTTTCCATGTCTGGCGAGGCGACATCCGCCCGCTCAGTATTCGTAGATTTCTATGGCGTCCATTTCGATCGTATAGGCGGCGTCAGCCAGGCTGGATTCCTGGATCTGGCTGTACAGGGTGCCTTCGACCCAAACCGCCTGCGCCAGGTCGCGCAGCCGGATGGGGTCCTGCGTCCGGACAAACACGGTTTGGTTTGGCGGCGGCGGCGGGGCATGCAGGCAGGCGCCATAATAGGGCACCAGAAGAAACTCCGTGATTTCGGCATCCGCCCCGTACTCGAAGGGCACGGTGTAGCCTGGCAGGCGAATGCGTGTGCCATTGAGGTCCGGAACCGTGTTGAAGGTGCCAATCTGCACCGCCTGGTCTGCGGCGGATCCTTCAGAGATCGGAGCCGCATAAAGCATTTCCATTTGCTGGCGATACAGCTGGGCAAGGCGCAGATCCTCGCCCTCGGGCATCAGCTCCTCCCAGTCAAGTTCCCGCACACCTCGCGCCGCCAGCGCATTCTGCTCGGCTCCTGCAGCGGCCAGCCGGTTGTCGGACCCGGTCACGCCCGTCGCTTCCGGGACCATCTCGGTCGCGGTCAAGTCGACGGATGCAGTCTCGACCGCGGTCAGGGCCGGCGCGGCGGCCGGCGCGGGAACATTGTCCGCCGTCGCGGCCGGCTCGGCAGAACAGGCGGCGATCCACAGCAGGCCGGACCAGAGCAGAGGAAAAGAACGTGTCATTCCCATAATTTAGAAGACATGGCGCCGTTTCGCCAGTGCGGGCGTGTTTTTAGGTCAGACTTTCACCGTCAGGCCATCGGCCAGCGACCGGCGCAGCGCCACAAGGGCGGCAGGCGTGCCGATGATGGTGGCGGCGCCGGTGACGCCCAGCACCGTCAGGCCATCGACGGCGGACAGCCCGGTTCCGATCAGGGTGATGCCGTAGGACGCGGTCAGCACCGGGCTGGCGACCAGGAAGAGGAGCTGGACCAGACCGACACCCAGCAGACTGCCGGCCAGACCGAGGCCCCCGGCTTCTGCCAGCATCAGGACCAATATATGCCCGGGTCTGGCGCCGGTGGCCCGCAGGATCGACATTTCGCGGCGCCGTTCATTCAGGCTGGTCAGCAGGCTGGTCAGGATGGAGACAAGGCCAACCGCGATGACGAAGCCGGATATGGCCAGCAGGACTCGCTCCGCATTGCCCATAATGGCCCATAATTCGCCCAGGGCCTGCCCGGGAATGATCGCCAGAAGCGGCTCACTGCGGTCCGTATTGATGGCACGGCGGGTGCGCAGCAGGCTGCCCTTTTGCTTGAGACCAACAAAGATCGCGGTGACGGTTTTGGGGGTCAGGTCAAAGCTGCGGATGAGGGCCTCGCCCAGCGTATCGGCCAGAGGATTACGGGTCCCGGTTTCCCAGCCAACATGCATGGCCGTGATGCCCTCCAGTGGAACATGCAGGGTCCGGTCGACAGGGGTTCCGGTCGGCGCGAGTATCCCCACGACCCGGAAAGGCCGGTTGTCATGATCGCTCAGCCCCTGGCTGCCCAGCCCATGGGTCAGAACAAGCGGACTGCCGACGTCATAGCCGAGGTCACGGGCCAGCTGGGCCCCGATGACCGCGTCGAAAATATCCTGGAATCTGTCGCCCCTTGCAAATCGCAGCTCCTGGCGGGCACCATATTTATAGTGATCGAAATAAGCCGGCGTGGTGCCCATGACCCGGAACCCGCGGTGACTGTCGCCAAGAGAGATCGGGACTGCCCAGGCGACATCGTCACGCGCAGCCAGACGCTCATAGGTCGGCCACGACACCTCTGCCGTCGCATTGCCGAGCCGAAACACAGAGTAGAGCAGGAGATTAATCTGGCCGGACGGGGCGCCCACAATCAGTTCGGTTCCGGAGATGGTGTTGTCAAACCCTGCCCGGGCCGCGGTTCGGGCTTTCTCAACGCCCAGGAACAGGGCCACCGAAAGGGCGACCGAGACCAGCGTCAGCATGGCCGACGCCCACCGGTTGAGCAGGCTGCGCCAGGCCAGGCCCAGAATGGAAATCCCCATCAGACGGCTCCCTCTGCCCTGGCGGCAAGGTTCAGGCTGCCAAGATCAATGCTTCGGTCAAAATGGCCCGACAGGGCCGGATCATGGCTGACAAAGAGAAGGGCGGCACCGCGGGTTTCGACCTCGGCTTTGAGCAGGGCGATAAAACGGTCCCGGCTGTCGGCGTCGAGCGCGGAGGTCGGCTCGTCTGCAATGATCAGGGACGGGCCACCAATCAGGGCCCGGGCAGCGGCCACACGCTGCTGCTGCCCGACCGACAGGGTGGTGACCGGACGCGACAGCAAAAGGGGGTCGTCCAGTCCAAGCTGGACCAGAAGCCGCCGGGCCTCTGCCTCGACACCCCCGGCGGCGGCGACGCGCTTTGCCCGTGCAGCGGAAAAACGGCAGGGCAGAGCGACATTCTGAAGAACCGAGATATAGGGCACCAGATTGAACATCTGGAAGATAACCCCGAGACGGTCTGCCCTCAGCCGGTCACGCTGGCTGCTTCGGGCGCGGGCCTGATCCTGGCCAAGCACGGTGACCCGTCCCGCCTGGGGTGCCAGGACGCCGGCGATCAGCCCCAGAAGGGTGGATTTCCCCGACCCGCTGGGACCGCGCAGGAAAAGCTTTTCGCCCATACCAAGGTCGAACCGGCGGATCTCCAGCAGCGGCGCCTGGCCGGGCCAGGAAAAACGGAGATCCTCCAGATCCAGACATGGCCCCGCCCCCATATGCCCTAACGCTCCAGCATCAGGGTGGGCGCCTGAGGGGTCAGCGATGCGGCCCGCTGCCCATCCGGACCAAGGACGACGAGGTCGACGTCCTGCAGGCCGGTATAGGTTTCAAATCCGCTCAGAGTGAGCGCCGTGAGGCGCGAAAGATCTCTGCAGTCCATGATATAAGAGGCCAGAAGCGTGGTATGGTCGCCGGTCCGCTCGGTCGTCAGATTGGCATCGCGATGCTGGCAGCCGGCCTGTGGCGAGGGCCGGATCAAGGCGTCTGCCTCTGCCAGTGCCGTCATCAGCCCGGACAGCGCGGCGATTTCCGCGTCGGTGCGCGGGGCGTGCTCGAAGGGTAGAAAATTCGCCATCGGACTGATGAAATCCAGTTTCAGCTGACCGGCCTCTAACACGATGACCGCTTCCGCCGCGCCGTGATGATGGGGCGGGCTGCCGGGCGCGGGCATCGTCGTCTCATCTGCGGCCTGTGTGGCCTTGTGGTCCGGAAGGATCGCACGCGCCTGCCCGGGGTCGTGTTCGGCATCATGGACCTCAACAATCGGGGGCAGGATGGGCGGCGTCGGTGTGCCTGGCCCACAGGCGGTCAGGAGACCTGCCATCAGGGCCAACACTGCGGGGCTCTGTCGCGGTTTCATTCTGGCTTCTCCCTCATCCTGTTTCGCGGTGGCCGACATTCAAGGCTCGCCAATTCGTTTTGATACACTATAACATTCAATGTGCCGCAGACAGTCCTGACGTGGCGGGGACACGAGACTTTTTCAACCCATGCCTGTTTCCATGCAAGCCCCCCTTCTCTTTGCCTTGCTTGCGGCCACGGTTGCAACGCTTGGCCTGATTGCGGTTGGGACCTGGCGCCGCCTGGACCAGAGATTGGCCAGCCTGCTGGGTGTGGCGGCGGCAGGCCTGTTGCTTATGACCTCCTTCTTCCATCTGCTGCCGGAGGCTCTGTCGCGCAGCGCGCTGGCACCCGGCCTGATGGCCGGCGGATTTCTGTTCGGTGTCATGCTGACCTATGGATTTAAAGCCGTGTCCGGGAAGCCGGCCGTTGCTTCTGCGGTGCCCGATCGGGCTGATGCTCTGGCCGCTGTCGTGGCGATTGGCTTGCATTCTCTAATTGATGGCATGATTTACAGCGTCACCTTTGCCGCGGATTTTTCGTCCGGTGTGTTCGCGTCTCTGGGGCTGATCCTGCACGAATTTCCGGAGGGCATCATTGCCTTTGCGATCTTGCGCCAGGCCGGTGTGGCACCCCGCCGGGCGCTGGTTTACGCCTTCCTGGCCGCGGCCTTCACCACGCCTCTGGGCGTGGTGCTCTCAAGCCCGGTGATCCAGTTGATCGGCATCGACATGCTGGGACTGTGTTTTGCGGCAAGCGTCGGGCTTGTGCTCTATGTCGCCACAGGTCCGCTGTTGGCACCGATGCGACACCTGCCGCCGCGATCAGGTCTGATGGCCCTGTTGTCCGGTGTGGCAATCGGCCTGGTGCTGCTCAGCTCGCCGCTGCACCAGGGGCATCGGGTCCCCGGCGATGCGGCCGCGGGACCAGATCACCACCTCAGGGACTGACCGGTCGCGGGGGCCAGACATCCCCAGTATTCCGTGATCAGCTCAGGGTGGTGAAGTCGACAATATCCATTGTATGACCGGTGGCGCTCACAAACTGGCTGAGACCCCCACGCGCGATCGACGTCGTCGCCGTATTGACCAGCGGGTGGAAATGCAGGGTGTCGAAGGCGACAAGGGCGGCATCGGCAACAAAGCGGACGCGGCCCGCCGCGTCGTTGAGCAGGGCGAAGGGGGTGACCGATCCCGGGGGTACACCCAGAGCCGTCATCAGCCTGTCGCCCGAGGTGAAGGACAGGCGGCGTGTGCCGAGGGTCCGGTGCAGGGCATTCAGGTGAAGCTGGCTGTCGGCCCAGGCCGAGATCAGCACCAGTGTGCCGTCCTTATCCGCCATGAACAGATTTTTGCTGTGCCCGCCGGGCAGGGCCGCTTTCAGGGCGCGCCCCTCTGCCACGGTGAAGGTCGCTTCATGCTGCACCGTCTGGTGTGCGATCCCATGTGTATCGAGAAAGGCAAACAGGTCGGACGGGCTTGCGGGCATATCCCCCTTGGGGCAGGAACAGACAGTCGCGTCAAGACCACCCCGGGAGCCGGACATGCAGTTGGACTGTTACAAGATTTACGATGTCGCCCCCGACATCGTGCCGGGACGGCCGAATCGGGACTGGATGGATGCCTTTCCCGACCGCCAGCCCTATCGCTGTCTTCCGCTTTCAATGGCCAATTCCACCGGCTGGGAGATTCTGTGCCCGATGGATCTGACGATCCGCTGGACCGGGGGGCCGGGCAAGGCGGATATCACCTTTTCCACCCGCGGAGATCCGCGTGCTATTGCGTCATTTGCCGACAGCCATTTCCAGCGTGGCATCGTGACCTTCCATACCGGGCACCTGTTCCGGACGCCGCCGGGGTGGGGGCTTTGGTCCATCGGTCCACCGAATTTCTTCAAGGATGGCATCGCGCCCCTGGCCGGCCTCACCGAGACCGACTGGCTGCCATTCCCCTTCACCATGAACTGGCAGATGACCCGGCCAGGTGAGGTGACATTTGAGCAGGGCGAACCGTTCTGTTTCATCATTCCGATGGAACACAAAAAGCTCGAGGACATCGAGCCGGTGCGTCAACCCTTGCGTTCCAATCCGGATTTGCAGCAGGAATTTCATGCCTGGGCCCAGAGCCGCGGTGACTTCAATGCCCGGCTTCAATCGGGCGAGGCCGAGGCCAGGAAAGCCGGATGGCAGCGCCACTACATGCGTGGCCAGAGTGTCAGTGGCGAGGGCGCCGACGCGCACCAGACAAAACGGCGGCTGAAGCCGCCGCGAAACGTCTAATCCGCCCCGCCAATCGTATAGCTGCGCTGGGCATGCGCGGCAATGTCGTCGCGGTCAAAGCGGGCTTTGCGCCAGGCCCGGCTGGCAAAGAGCGGGGCCTGATCCGCATAATGCGGGGAGTCCTGATCCAGCGTCGCGGCGCCGTACTGGTGCACGACCTCTGCGGTTTGGGTGCCATCGGGCGCCCAGTCGACCAGCGCCATCCACGTGTCCCCGGCCCGGGCTTCCAGCCGGCCACTGAGCCCGAAATCTCCCGGATAAATGGCCCGTAATATATCGGGTCCGCCGCCAATCGGCAGATCCACGCTGCCGCGGACCAGGCGGTTGACATCGCCCCATTTCGGGTCGAGCCGGCCGAAGTGGAGGGTCAGCCAGTCGACGGCCTCGCGGAAGGCGGCTTCTGGCGGCGGGCCGTCATCCCCGGTGAACTCTGCTGTGATGTGGCGCAATATGGTCAGGGCCGGCAAGGCGGTGAACCGGTTCTCTTTCTCATAGGTCCGGTCCCAGGCCTGCAGCTGGGCCAGAGCCGCCGACAGTTCAGGCGCATCGCTCCAGTCTTCCGCCAGGACCCTGTCGAGAAAGGCTGCCCCGCGGGATGCCTGAGCGAGGCCGGTATCGAACTTGATGTCGAGCAGGCTTTGCCGGTCAATCGGGGTGATCCCGTCGGTCAGTTCCATAATTCGCAGGGCGCGATTGGTCTGGTGGGTTTCCAGGCCCATGGTCTGGGGGTGGTCCTGTGGGCGCAGATTGTCCGGCCCGTCGGTTGCCGAATAGGGCGTATTGTTGGCATTGAAGATGAAGCCGGCCTCAGGGTCGACCAGTTTCGGCACCGCGTCATAGGGCAGGTAGGACTGCCAGATCAGGTCGCTGCGATCGCCGGGCAGATCGGTTTGCCAGTTCCAGCCCGGGCGCCGGTCGGGATACTGGCCATTGTGGATCAGGGCAATCCGGCCGGACCGGTCGGCATAGATATAGTTGATGCTGGGCAGGGCATTGAGGGTCATGGCCTGATCGAAGCTGGTCCAGTCGGTCGCGCGGTTCAGCGCGTAATACTGTTCCAGCTGGCGGACCTCGTTCATGCCGGCATAGCGGACCGCATAGGTGCCATGCTGCGCCTCGATCACCGGGCCATGAAGGCTGCGTTTGATCTGGCGTGTCACCGGCAGGGCAAACGGACCAAACAGACGGATCCGGAGGCGGGCGTCCCGGCGGTCAAAATCCTGCCACACCCCGTCAAGACGATACTGGTCAGCATTTTCCGGATTCAGGTCGAGGCGGTAAACGTCGACCAGATCCGGCTTGGAGACGGTGTTGGCCCAGCCAAGGTCACGGTTAAAGCCGTGCAGGATGACCGGTGTTCCGGGAAAAAGGCCGCCCTGAATGTCGAGCCCTTCCTCGGAGGCCATATGGGCCTCCCACCAGGCCACCGGCCCGGTCATGGGTTGATGGGAGTTGATCAGCAGGCGGGTGCGGCCATCGCCCGACCGAGCCGGGGCGACGGCAAAAGCATTCGACCCGCTCACCTGTTTCAGGGTCGGGCTGAGCAGCCAGGCCGTGTCGGCTGGCTGGCCTGCAATCTCAACATCTCTGGTTTCAGCGAACAGTGCCTGCAGCGTGCTGTCAAAGCCGTAAAAGAGCGGTGTTTTCAGGATAAATCCGGCGACGACATCCTCGGCGCGAAACGGGGCAAGGCCGCGCCAGGTCTGATCGGGATGACGGCTTGCATACAGGTTCAGGCCGGCGGCATAAGCTTCGGCCATTGCCTTTACTTCCTCGGGAACATCGCGGGCATACCGGGCATCAATTGTGTCCCAGACCCCCATAAGGGCGACGACATAATCGGTCGGCGCCGCGGCAGCGCCGCGATAGCGGGCCAGCTGTCCCCGGGTGGCGGCTACAACCTCCTGTATGGTTTCAAAATCATCTTCCGCATGCGTGAAGCCAACGCCAAAGGCCGCGTCGGCGTCCCGGCGCCCGAAAATATGCGGTACGCCCCACTCGTCCCGGATAATATCGGCGTGATAGGTCTTGGCGGAGGCGGCCAGCGTTTCCGTGTCCGGATTGGCAGGCAGCGGGTCCCAGGTCCAGACCGCGGCAATCAGCATGGCCAGGCCTGCCAGCCCGACAAGACTGAGCGCCATTTTTTTCAACAGGCCCCTCATGCGACGACCGGCGGCTTGTCATAGGAGGCCTGGGCGGTGATCACCTCGTCAGGGGTTTTCAGAAGTTGCGCATACAGTGCGTCTGGATAGGTCTGATGCGGCCTCGACGGGTCATAGGGCGGTTGTTTGACCTGCCCTCCCTCACCGGCATAGCGCGCGGGCGCGCGATATGCGGCCAGTTCTTCTGCCGTGATACCGACTTTTTCTGCCACGGACGGGTCAATCCAGAGATCGGCATCAATGGGGGCGTCGGAGGTCGCGATTTCCAGGGTCAGCTGCTCCGGCCCGGCAAAATAGATCGACCTGCACATGCCGTGCAGAATGGGCCCGATCACGTTCACACCGCGCGACCGGATCCGGTCCCGCAGGGCGATCAGATCGGTCTCGGTGTCGGCCTTCAGGGCGAGATGCTGCAGCGTGCCGGGGGCGCAGACGCCGGCGCCGGACCCGGCATGGGTCACGCCAATTTCGATCGGAATTTCCCTGGCCGCTGGCAGCTGGACGATGGAAAAATAGCAGTCATCCTGCATGTGCAGGAAGGCATGTACCCCGCCGGGGACGCCGTGCATGTCAAAGATGGCGACCAGCTCACACCCCAACACATCCGAAAAGAAAGCAATTTGCGCCTTGATGTCCGCAGACATGATGGCGAGATGATGAACACCCGTTGCCTTGACCATTTTTTCTGTCTCCACTGTCCCGGGCGCAGTCTGGCGGAAACTCCACCAAAGACCAAGGCCTGACGGAGGGGGAACAGACATGACGCGACTGGAACGGTTACCTTATCTGGTTCTGCACAACGAGCAAACGCCGCTTAAGGACGTCTATGGCAGTACGGATGGCACGGTTGTGGTGGAGTGCATGCGCATCGTGCCGCAGGGTGTGACCTCGAAGACGGCGATTGTATTTTCCCACCCGATTGGCGGCGGGGCTTTCCTGCCTCTGGTCACGGCGTTGGCGCGGGCCGGACATCACGTGATCTATGCGAACACCCGGTATCGCGGCAATGACTCCGCCTTGATTATGGAAAAATGTGTCGCGGATCTCGGTGCCTGCCTGCGCGATGCCCGACAGCGGTTCGGGTATGAGCATCTGGTGCTCGGTGGCTGGTCGGGCGGTGGCTCGCTGGCGCTTTTCTACCAGGATCAGGCCGAGACACCCAGCTTGACCCGGACGCCGGCAGGGGATGCCTATGACCTCACCACGCTCGATCTTCTGCCCGCGGATGGCATCATGCTGCTCGCGGCCCATGTCAGCCGGGCAGCGACCCTCACCGAATGGCTGGATCCGTCGATTATGGATGAAAGCCAGCCTTTCCGGCGGCACGCTGAGCTGAACATTTACGACCGGTCAAATCCCAACCAGCCGCCCTATGACGACGCCTTTGTCCAGCGCTTCCGCGCCGGCCAGCGTGACCGTAATCACAGGATCACCGCCTGGGTTCGCGCTGAGCTGGAAACGCTGCGCTCCAGCGATATGCCGCATGCGGAGCGGGCCTTTTGCGTTCATGGAACCATGGCAGATGTCCGCTGGACCGACCCCACCCAGGATCCGTCAGATCGCCGGCCCTACACCTGCTATCTGGGCGATCCGGCCCTGGCCAATGACGGACCTGTCGGGCTTGCGCGGTTCTGCACATTGCGCTCCTGGATGAGCCAGTGGAGTCTGGAAGCCACCCATGCGCATGGTGAAAAAAATGCCGCGCGCATCAGCTGTCCTGTTCTTGTCCTGAACAATACAGCCGACCTGGCCTGTACGCCGAGTCACGCCGAACGCCTGTTTCAGGCCGTCGGTCACGATCGCAAGGAAGTGCACCACATCAAGGGCGCCGATCATTATTATGTCGAGCGTGCCGATCTTCTGCCGCAGGCCGTTGCCATCTGCTCAGACTGGCTGGCGCGTCACGATTTCGGCTGATCCGTCCGTGCAGCCTTCTCCTCCAGTCCGGAGAGACCCTGGCGCCTGATCAGCTGGTCGGCAACAGCATCGAGGGCGATACCGCGGGACCGCAATGCGACAAGGGCGTGATAGAGCAGGTCACTGGCCTCTGCGGCCACCGCCAGATCATCCTCCGCGGCGACGGCGAGGGCAAATTCGATGCCTTCTTCACCGGCCTTTTTGGCACATTTGAGCGGGCCGCCTGCCAACAGGCTGGCCGTGTAGGACGTGTCCGGCGCGGCCTGAGTTCGTGAGTCCACGGTCCGGGCAAGATGGCCCAGCGCTTCGGCAAGGCGGTTGACTGGACCAAGGGGGGTGTCAGACATGTCTGGCTCCATTCAGATGGCTATACAGGACGCACCGGGGCACCCGCCTCGGTCAGCGCCCGACGGGCTTCGGCGAGGCTAACGTCGCCGAAATGGAAAATAGAGGCGGCCAGAACAGCGCTGGCGCCGCCCTCCAAGATCGCAGGTGCCAGATCCGCTGCCGATCCTGCGCCACCTGAAGCGATGACAGGAATGTTCACGGCCTGGCTGACGGCACGGAGCAGCGCGATATCGTAACCAGACTTGGTACCGTCTCGGTCCATGCTGGTCAGGAGTAGCTCGCCGGCTCCGCGGGACTCCACCTCTCGCGCAAAGGCAACCGCATCAATGCCGGTGCCCCGTCTGCCGCCATGGGTGAAAATTTCCCAGCCCGCAGCAGAGCTCCGCGCATCGATTGCGACGACCACGCATTGGCGTCCGGCTTTCCGGGCGCACGCCGAGACGAGCGTGGGATCCATCACGGCAGCAGAATTGATCGCAACCTTATCAGCGCCCGCGCGCAGCAACTGGACCATATTGTCAACACTGCGCACGCCTCCGCCGACCGTCAGCGGCATGAAGCACTGTTCTGCGGTTGCGCTGACCACGTCCAGAAGGGTGCCGCGGTTTTCGTGGCTGGCCGTAATGTCCAGAAAGCACAGCTCATCCGCACCCTGCGCATCATAGGCTCGAGCCAGTGCAACCGGATCCCCGGCATCGCGAAGGCCGACAAAGTTTACACCCTTGACGGTTCGTCCATCCTTGACGTCCAGGCAGGGAATGATGCGAGTCTTGAGCATATGGCCTGCCATACGGCTAATGGCGGCTCAGGGAAAGCCCTGAGGTCTTGCGGTTGGATGTCCGGAAAGCTATTCAGCATCCACAGGATCGCGTTGAACAGGCCTGATCCCGACTTGAAACTGTCTATTGCCCAAAGGCCCCTGGACCTCATGCGACACCTTCTGCTGACACTTGCCCTAATGTTCGGCCTGCACGCCGGCTTGGTGCCGGCCTTTGCGGACGATGGGCCCTCGCGACATCATAAACCTGTCACGCTCGGCTACATTGAGGAGGCTTATCTGGGCCAGCTTGGCCTCGAGATGAAAGCCAAGCTGGATACAGGTGCAGATACCAGCTCCGTTTATGCCCGCGATGTCCGCGTCTATAGAAAATCTGGAAAGGACAATTGGGTTGAATTCCGGGTCATTGGCAAGAATGGGCGCTCCATACGGTATGATCAGAACGTGATTTCGTTCGTGGCGATCAAATTGAAATCCGGTGGCACGCAAAGACGGCCGGTGATCCATCTGCCGCTATGTGTCGGCGGCGTTTCAGGCCTTGCTGAATTCACCCTGGCTGACCGCGAACAGTTTGAATATGGCGTTCTGATCGGACGGGAATTCCTCGCGTCGCGGATTGTTGTCGACTCCGGAAAGTCATTTGCCGCCGAAGAGACCTGCAGCGCGGCCAACCGTGACTAGCGAGCTTCATTCCCGCCTGCTTGCATTCGGTCTGATCGTGGCAGGCCTGATGGTCTTTCTGCACAAGACGGTGACCTATGATTATCCGATTTTTCCCGACGCGACGCGCACGGTCTGGAATCTCGAAATCCTGATTGAGTTTGCGGCCGACAATCGCCCCGTCCGGATCGAAACATTTCTTCCCGCCCAGTCGGATGATCGGGAACTCGTGGATGAGCAGTTTTACAGCGGGCCATTCGGGCTGCGCCTTGACCAGGAGGGTGAGGGGACCAACCGAAAGGCCATCTGGACCTATCGCTACCCGGAGGGGCCGAAAGTCCTGCGCTATCGCACCACGCTGGTGGAAGAAGGTCGTGATACGCCTTTGCCCGAAAGCATGCGGCGTGAAGGCCGCAGCGTTGATCTGACGTTTGAAACCAGTCTCGAACAACAGGCCTTTCTCGTCTGGATGTCGGATTTGCGGCGGCGGTCGGCGGACAAGGAGACCCTGGTCGACCTGATGTTGCAGGAAGTGTTCTCCCCGACCTTTTCGGATGAGGTGGCCGCCTTGGTGCAGCCCCTGCCAGCTCCGCTGGGTCGTCTGGAACTGGCGCGGACAATTCTGGAAACGCAGGGTGTCCCGGCCCGGATTGCCAATGGTGTGATTCTGGACGATGCCCGCCGACGGGCAGAGACGGTCAGCTGGCTTGAATATCATCTCGACGGCAAGGATCAGCGCTATTTTCCGATTGGCAAGCCTTCGGTCTTCTTCCCGATCTGGTATGGGCTCGAGGAGCTCGTGGTGGCGGAGGGCATTACCGAGCTGTCCACCCAGCTCAGCCTGCAGCCGGCACGTCTGGTCGGGGGCTCGATGCTGGCTAATGGCGCCGGCAGCAAGGATCCGCTGCTGACCTTGTTCAGTTTTGAAGAGCTGCCGCTCACCACCCAGCTGGTTTACCAGGTTCTGGTCACGATTCCGATTGGAATTCTGATCCTGGTCTTTTTGCGGCAATTCGTGGGCATCCAGACGCTGGGCACCTTCATGCCGGTTCTGATCGGGATCGCATTTCGCGAGACCGCACTTCTGACGGGGCTGCTTCTGTTCAGCCTTCTGATCGGACTGGGACTGGCGCTGCGCTTCTATCTGGAACGGCTCAAACTGCTGCTGGTTCCGCGCCTGGCCGTCGTGCTCGTTTTCATCGTGCTGTGTATGGCCTTCATCACCACTCTGACCGTCGATTCCGGTTTCCGAATAGGCTTGTCCATCTCGCTTTTCCCAATGGTGATCCTGACCATGACAATTGAAAGGATGTCCATAGTCTGGGAGGAATATGACGGTGCCGAGGCAATGAAGCAGGGGTTAGGCAGCCTTGTGGTCGCCTGCCTGACCTATCTCGCCATGACCCATCCGCAGGTAGAATACATGATGTTCAATTTTCCAGAACTTCTCATCGTGGTGATGGGGCTGTGTCTTCTGATGGGGCGTTATATGGGCATGCGGCTGAGTGAGCTGCGGCGCTTCCGTGAGCTGTCGAGGGCGGATTGATGCGACTGCTGAAGGCTGCGGCCGAGTTGCGGCGTAAGGGTATTCTGGGTCTGAATGAACGCAATCTGCGCCTGGTCGGCGAGCTTAATCCCCGCCACCTGATGCGGCTGGTCAATGACAAGTCCATCACAAAAAGACTGGCGGTTTCCGCAGGTATCCCGACGCCCGATCTCATCGGGACAATCCGCACCTCCTGGGAGATGCGATATCTTTCCGACATGCTGGCGCATCCTGGCGGTGTGGCGATCAAGCCGGCCAACGGGTCCCAGGGCAACGGCATCCTGGTGATCACGAACCCGATCAAGGGCGGCTATCGTCTCGCGAACGGGGCGCGGATCGACTATGGAGACCTGCGGTTTCACGTGATGAACATCCTGTCCGGCATGCATTCGCTTGGCGGACTGCCGGATACGGCCTTGATCGAGCAACGGGTCCGGTTTGCGGGTATTTTCGATGATGTCAGCTTTAAGGGTGTGCCGGATATCCGGATCATTGTCCTGAAGGGTGTTCCGATCCTTGCCATGCTCAGATTGCCCACCGCGGTATCCGACGGCAAGGCGAACCTGCACAAGGGCGGGGTCGGCGTCGGGCTTGACCTTGTGACCGGGGCGAGCAAGCTGGGCATGCAGCACGATAAGATGATAGATCATCACCCCGACACCGGCCATGGTCTCTCTGGCCTTTATACGCCCCATTGGGATGAAATGCTGTTGATGGCCGCGCGCGCTTATGACGTCACCAAGCTTGGATATTTAGGGGCAGATATTGTCCTTGATGCCGAGCGCGGTCCGCTTTTGCTGGAACTCAATGGCCGGCCCGGGATTGCCATACAGGTGGCAAACCGGTTCGGTCTTCGACCTCATATCGAGCCGGTTTTGGCCCGCGATACGTCGGTGATGAGCCTTGAAGACCGGATCGCTTTTGGCAAGGAAATCTACCGCGCGATCCATGCGGGGACGGAGTCAGCCTGAAAAAAACCCGCCGGGCAGTCGCCTGGCGGGTTTTCCTGTTTCGTCAGAACAGCCGGTCAGAGCGCCTCGGTCAGCTCGGGCACCGCACTGAACAAGTCCGCGACCAGCCCATAATCAGCCACCTGGAAAATGGGCGCCTCTTCATCCTTGTTGATCGCAACAATGATTTTGGAGTCCTTCATTCCGGCAAGGTGCTGGATGGCGCCGGATATGCCAATGGCGATGTAGAGTTCGGGGGCCACGATCTTACCGGTCTGTCCGACCTGGTAATCATTCGGGGCGTAACCGGCATCGACGGCTGCCCGCGAGGCCCCGATCGCGGCGCCCAGCTTGTCGGCGAGCGGCACCACAACACGCTGGAATTCTTCTTCTGAGCCCAGGGCCCGGCCGCCTGAGACAATCGTCTTGGCAGCAGTGAGTTCCGGGCGATCAGATTTGACCACGTCTTCGGACACGAAGGTGGCCTTGAAAGGACCGTCCGGTGCGGCCACCACTTCCACGCTGGCGTTTCCGCCGTCGCTGGCAGGTTCAAACGCCGTACCGCGAACGGTCACAACTTTTTTTGCGTCAGACGAGGTTACCGTCACAATGGCATTACCTGCATAGATCGGCCGGACAAAGGTCTCCTGACCTTCCAGGCCGATAATGTCCGACAGCTGCATTACATCGAGACGGGCGGCGATCCGCGGAGCAACGTTCTTCCCCATGGTCGACGCAGCTGCGAACAGGGCGTCATACTGATCCATCATGGGCACGATGAGGGCTTCCATGGCTTCAGCCAGCTGTTTGCGATAGACCGCACCCTCGGCATGCAGCACCTTGCGGACCCCGGACAGCTTGGCCGCTTGTGCGGCAACCTCGCCGGCACCCTCGCCCGCCACCAGGATATCCACATCTCCACCGAACGCGATCGCCGCTGTCAGGGTCTTCGCCGTGGCATCAGAGAGCGCCGCATTATCGTGCTCAGCAATTACAAGTACAGCCATCAGACAGCTCCCGCAGATTTGAGTTTGGCGACCAGGGTCGCAACGTCTTCAACCTTTTCGCCTGCTTCGCGCACGGGCGGTTCAGACACTTTAACCACACTCAGGCGTGGCGTGATGTCTGCGCCATAATCCTCCGGCGTTTTCATGTCGATCGGCTTCTTCTTCGCCTTCATGATGTTCGGCAGCGATGCGTAGCGCGGCTCATTCAGCCGCAGGTCGGTCGTGATGATTGCTGGTCCATCAAGGGCCAGGGTCTGCAGGCCCCCATCCACTTCGCGCGTGACAAGCAGCTTCCCATCGCTGACCTTAACCTCGGAGGCGAATGTCGCCTGCGGCCAGCCGAGCAGCGCAGCCAGCATTTGTCCGGTCTGGTTGCAGTCATCGTCAATCGCCTGCTTGCCGAGAATCACGAGTTCCGGTGCTTCTTCCTCGACAATTTTGGCCAGAATCTTGGCTACACCAAGGGGCTCCACGGCGTCGTCTGTCTTGACCAGTATGCCACGGTCTGCGCCCATGGCCAGGGCCGTGCGAATGGTTTCCTGAGCTTGCTGCGGGCCGATGGAAACGGCTATGATTTCGTCTGCATTGCCGGCTTCTTTCATCCGGACCGCTTCTTCAATCGAAATTTCATCAAACGGATTCATCGACATTTTGACATTGGCGAGATCGACGCCACTCTGGTCGGACTTGACCCGAACCTTCACATTATAATCGATAACGCGTTTGACCGGTACGAGGACCTTCATGGGCGTCTCCTGTTTTTGGCAGCTATGTCAGACGGGCAGGTAGCCGGCTGAATCCAGAAACGCAAGGCTTCCGCTCACGTAAGGGTCAATTTGGCGCGGCCGTTTGGGTTTTCCGATCCTGGCAGGTCAGACGGCATCATCATCATCCGGGGTGGCATCTGCGCCACCGGCGCTCTCCCTGAGGCGAGCGAGGCGGTCCGACAGGTTTTCACCATCCCCTGCAGCGCTTGAGCCACTGTCCGTCTCAGCCGTGGCTTCGGCCTGTGGCGCCCGCGGGGGTTTGGCTTTGGTGGGCGCGGTCGTTTTGGCGGCGGGCTTGGACTTGGGTCGGGCGCTTGATCTGGCCTTCGGTTTGACGGCCACAGCAGATTTGACCTCGCTTGTTGTTGCCGCAGGGGCGGGGTCTGCTTTGTTCTCGGACGCGGGCTCCGCCTCAAAGGTGGCCAGAACGGTTTCCGACCCAATCAGAGTCTGAC
Organism: uncultured Hyphomonadaceae bacterium; assembly: GCA_938084575.1. Lineage (GTDB taxonomy): Bacteria > Pseudomonadota > Alphaproteobacteria > Caulobacterales > Hyphomonadaceae > Henriciella. The sequence goes on along the minus strand of CALKFG010000014.1, from coordinate 36,387 downwards.
CTGGCCAGGCTTGAACCTGAACGCCGGCGGGCAGGTACAGATCGCACCAGCCGCCAAGGCGCAGCACACCGATCTGGCGGCCCAGGCGGACCGCATCTCCGGGCTCTGAGATCAGATCAAGGCGTGGGCCAAGCCCTCCCGTCGCGAACCGCATGCCGAGGCTGCGTAACCCGCTTTCCAGCGCGACATGAATGACCGACAGGCCGGCCCGGTCCGGACGCATGGCTGCGAAAGCTGCGGGATCACCCGTCTCACGAATGATGTGATCAATCGCGCCGTCGATCGGGGCGTAAAGGCCGTTGCTGGCCGTGGGGCCGACTGAGATCCGAATGCGTGTCCAGCCTTCGCCTTCGAGCCGTAATTCGTCAGGCGGTGTGGCCCCGCCAATCGACACCAGAGTTCCGTCGGTCGGGGTCACGATGAGATCAATATTGCTTGGTGGATTGCGTTCCGCCGTCCGGGTCGCGAGGAGAATCAGGATCGCAGCAGCGACGCCGATCCAGAACAGTGGCGCCCAGATAATACCGAGCAGGATGCCCACCAGCCATGCGGCAAGTGCACCGACCCAGCCCTCGAGGTCGAATCCGCTGCGCAACCATGGGAAGCGGCGCTGGCTGAGATCTGTTTCATGCGGGCTCATGGGGTTGCTCCCTTATTCTGCGACCAATGCGAGCGCATCACGTTTTGCTTGCCGGCTCCACATATCGGCATATTCGCCATGTTTGGCCAGCAGTGCATCGTGCGAACCGCGCTCAATCACCTCACCAGCCTGCATGACGACGATTTCATCCGCATTCTGGACGGTCGACAGCCTGTGGGCGACCATCAAAGTTGTACGCCCTTTTGCCGCTTCATCCAATGCTTTTTGAACGGCCTCTTCGGTCGCGCTGTCAAGCGCGGAGGTCGCCTCATCCAGAACCAGGACGGCCGGGTTGGCCAGGATCACACGGGCAATACCGACCCGTTGTTTTTCGCCGCCGGACAGTTTCAGGCCCCGTTCGCCGACCCGTGTCTGCCAAGCTTCCGGCTGGGACTCAATGAAGTCCAGAAGCTGGGCCCGACGGGCGGCGTCGCGTATGTCGTCATCCGATGCATCTGGCCGAGCATAGGCGATATTGGCCCGAATGGTGTCATTGAACAGAACCACGTCCTGGGGCACCAAACCGAGAGCCTGGCGCAGGCTTTCCTGTGTCAGGTCACGAACATCGTGCCCATCGACCCGCACGGCCCCGGCATGGACTTCGTAGAAACGGAAGAGGAGCTTGAGAACCGTCGATTTGCCAGCGCCGGAGGTTCCGACAAAAGCAATCTTGCGCCCCGGTGCGAGATCAAAACTGACCTGCCGAAGCCCCGCTGAGCGTGTATCATGGCTGAAATCGACGGCCTCGAACTCGACATGGCCCTTTGGCTGGGTCAGGCTTATGGCATCGGGCTTATCTGCAATCTCGGGCCTCATTTGCATCAGGCCGTACAGTTTTTCCAGATCGACGGCGCCCTGCTTGATCTCGCGCCAGGCCCATCCCAGTATGTTCAGAGGGGCATAGAGTGATAACAGCATCAGCATGACCGCTGTCAGGTCACCAATCTTCATGCTGCCCTGTACATAATTCCAGGCCGACAGGGCCAGAACGCCAAACAGGCCGATATTCATGATCAAAGCCTGGACGAAATTCAGCAGATACATGCTGCGCACAGCCTCGACATACCGGTCATTGTAGTCGGACATCGCCTGATCATAACGGTTTGTTTCCCGTTCTTCGGTGGCAAACGCTTTGACAGTCTCGAAATTGGTCAACGTATCGATTGAGACCGCACGCAGGTTCGTATCGGCTTCATTCATTCTGCGCCTTTGGCGCACGCGCCATTCCGTGATGATGATGGTTGCCAGCGCGTACAGAACGACTGCCGCAATTGCGATCAGGGACAGTTTGACATCAAAGGCGACCCCAAGGGCGATGGCGGCAAGGACAAGACGAATCAGGGTTGGCCCGATATTGAAGGCGAGGAACCGGATCAGATAATCGATCGCGCTGGCGCCTCGTTCTATAATTCGGTTGAGAGCGCCAGTCCGCCGGGTCTGGTGAAAGTTCAGCGATAGGCTTTGAGCGTGCCCGAAGGCGTCCACGCAGGCGACGCGCTGAGCATGCTGGCTTGCCGGGGCAAACAGAATGTCTCGCAATTGTGGAAGTCCGGCGGCGGCAAAGCGCAGGCCAATCCCCAGCCCGATATAGATGACCGCACTCAGCAATGTGGCCTCGCCGTCATGGATCTCCGAAACGGCATTGATGGCATCCCCGATCAGGAGCGGCGAGGCGACTTCAAGTACAGAAGCCAGAAGAGTCAGCAGGATGGCGACGATCATGACGGGCCGCCATCGCGCCAGCTCGGGGCGCGCCAGCAGCTGCATTATGCGCGAAATGGACAGGCCGATGCCGCCATCGGCCGACTCGATCCGGTCAATCTTATCACTTGAGGGGGGTGGGCTTTGCGATTTCATCCGGAGTCATATGGCGTCGCCGTGCGGGTCCTGCCAACTTATTTTCAGGTTTTGCTGCGCCGCGGCCGACACCGGACGGGCGGTTATCGACTGGTCGGATCTTCGGCTCTGATCTAGGCTGGGGGATTGGAAGGTTGATTTCAAACCGGCGAGGCGCCTCATGGACCATCTCAAATCAGTTTGCGTTTATTGCGGGTCGTCCAATCTTGTGGACCCCGATTACCTCAATCTCGCCGGCAGCCTGGGCAAGGCACTGGCCGGATCCGGGATTCGTCTGGTCTATGGCGGGGGCGGCGTTGGATTAATGGGTGCCTGCGCGCGGGCGGTTCATGAAGCCGGCGGGGACGTGCTGGGGATCATACCGCGCTTCCTGCTGCAGAAAGAGCGGATCTATGATGAGGTGCCACACGAGATTGTTGACGACATGCACACGCGCAAGCAACGCATGTTTGATGAATCAGATGCCTTCATTGTGCTGCCCGGCGGCATCGGGACGCTGGAAGAGGCCGTCGAGATGCTGTCCTGGGGGCGTTTGGGCCTGCACGCCAAACCCATGGCCTTTCTGGATCGCGATGAATTCTGGGCGCCTTTTTTCGAGTTGATGGACCACATCATAGATGGGCAGTTCACCCCGGAAGCCTTCCGGTCTTCTCTGGTCCATGTCCATTCGCCTGAGACGGCCCTGGTCGCACTTGCCGACCGGATCATCCAGATCGGCGACTAGCTCAACCGCTGCAGGGCCCGTTCACGTCCCATCAGGCGCAACATTTCGCCGACATCCGGTCCGGTTTCCATTCCGGTCAGCGCACGCCGAAGGGGCATGAACAATGCCCGCCCCTTGCGGCCTGTCTGCGCCTTCAGGGCGGCGGTCCAGTTTGTCCAGGTATCTTCCGCTATGGGGCCATCCGGCAGCAGGCCTGCTGCAGCGGCAATGAAGTCCTGATCCTCGGCCTCAATGACCGGCGTGATCTGCCCGAAGGCCACAGGCACAAATGCTTCCGCATCAGCAACAGTTTGGCAATTTTGCCGGACAAGATCCCAGAAAGCGGGATCGGCCGCCTCAGGCGCGATGGCATCAAGGCGCTCCCGGACGGCATCGAAGGGCAGGGTATGGACAAGGGTAGCATTCAGGCCGGTCAGCTCGGCCTCGTCAAAACGCGCGGGCGCCCGGCCAATTTTGGCGAAGTCGAAATCCGCAGCAAGTTGTTCCAGACTGTCGCGGATTTCTACATTGTCGCTGGTGCCGAGCTTGGCCAGAAGGCTGATGATCGCCAGCGGCTCAATTCCACGATCCCGAAGTGTCCCCATTCCGAGCGAGCCAAGTCGCTTGGACAGGCCGGACCCATCCGCGCCGACCAAAAGGGGGGTATGGGCCATTGTCGGGGCAGTTCCGCCCAGTGCCCGGAAGATTTCGATCTGGGCGCCTGAATTTGTCACATGATCCTCGCCGCGAACCACATGGGTGATGCCCGCCTCAATATCGTCGACGCAGCTTGGCAGGGTGTAAAGGTAGGATCCGTCTGCCCGGATCAGGACCGGGTCTGACAGGCTCGCAGTTTCAATCGCCTGTTCACCGCGCACCAGATCGTCCCACGCAACCCGGTTGCCAGACAGTTTGAAGCGCCAGTGTGGTTTGCGGCCGTCGGCCTCAAATTGAGCCCGGTCTGACGCCGACAGGTTAAGTGCGGTGCGATTGTAGACGGGCGGCTTGCCTTGCGCTCGCTGCAGTTTGCGCTGGCGATCAAGATCCTCGGCCGTTTCATAGCAGGGATACAGCCATCCGGCCTGCTTAAGGGTCTCTGCGGCCGCGTCATAAGTTTCAAAGCGCTCTGACTGTCGGAACGTTTTGTCCCAGGTCAGGCCGAGCCAGGTCAGGTCATCGCGTATCGCCTGCTCATAGGCCGGGGTCGATCTTTCGGTGTCTGTGTCATCAATTCGCAGAATGAAACAGCCCTGTTCTGATCTGGCAAAAAGCCAGTTGATCAGGGCCGTCCGGACATTGCCGACATGCAGCAGGCCGGTGGGTGAGGGGGCGAAGCGGACGGTAGGTGCTGTCATGGTTGGTTCCGGTACGATGTCCTGTTCTCAGACACGAAATAAGCGCCATTGCCAAGGGATCACGGCAGCCGCTAGCTCGGCGATTGGGTGACCTCTGCGATCGGGATCTTGAAGTGACGAGAACAGAACTGACAGTCAAGACCAAGCGTCCCATCCGCCTCAACCAGCTCTCTCAGGCTCTCATCCGCCATGCCCTGCAGGGTTCCGATCAGACGGTCCCGGCTGCAGGTGCAGGTGTCTTTCAGGGGCTGGGCGGCTTGCATCGCTACGCCGCCCTCATGAAACAATTTGTATAGCAGGTCTGCGGCGGGCAGTGCCTCGTCGACAAGTTCCTCAGTCCTGAGGGTATTGAACAGCGCCTGCGCTTCCAGCCAGCCCTGATGGGTGTCGCCGCGAAAATCATCTCCCGCGACGCGCTGCATCATCATGCCCCCGCCGATCCAGTGACCATGTTCCGTCTTTCGAACTGCGAGATGTAGGCCCGTGTCGATTTGCTCCGAGCGGGCAAAATAGTCCCTGGCGCAAGCCGACAGGGTCGCTTTTTCCAGCGGCACAATCCCCTGATAGGGGGGAGTCGAGGGACGGTCATGAATGATAATCAGACCGAACCGGCCTGCCGGTCCGAACAATTGCGGCATATGGGGGCGATCCCCTTTATTGACTTTGTCCAGCCACGCCCAGCGGTCGGGCTCATGCCGCGAATACGCCCGCACCCCACCATCCTTCCGGTATTCACCGACGAGCATGGAGACCGGTCCGTCTCCTTCGGCCTGGGCCAGAACCCGGCCCTCAAATTTCATTCCTGCTCCGACAAGGACAGACAGGAGCAGAGCCTCCCCGAGAATCTCGGCAAGATGATCGGGATAGGCATGCCGAGTCAGGATCGGCGTCAGCGTGTCCGGCCCGAGGCGCACGATCCGCCCGGCCAGGGGCAGGCTGCGCGAGGTGAAGCCGGCGACAAAATCGTCGAGGGGGATGTTTGAGGCGACCATGATGTCATCCTTTCCTGCGACGCATGTGGCGGCAGCCAGCGCATCAGACAAGGGTCGCATATGTGATTGGAATCGGCTAACCGGACGGCCACAAAGGAGACCCTTATGTCCCAGACGCCGGATCGTTCTGACCATTTTCTGTCGCAGCGCCTGCAGCTGCAGACAATTGAGTGGGGTGACCCGGGGGGCCACCCGCTGGTCCTGGTGCATGGCGGCCGTGACCAGAAGCGCAGCTGGGACTGGGTCGCGCGCCGGCTGGCGGACCGCTACAGGGTAATTGCCTATGATTTGCGCGGACATGGCGACAGTGACCGGACAAATGATGGCAGCTACACCATCATGGACCATGTGCTGGATCTTGCGGCCCTGATCGCGCATTTGGACGTCGGTCAAATTTCTCTGCTTGGACACTCCCTGGGTGGCAACATCGCGGTGCGTTATTGTGGCCTGTTTCCCGAAAAAGTGGCCCGTCTGGTTGCCATTGAAGGCCTTGGCCCCTCGCCAAAAATGCTGGCGGAGCGCGCTGCACTGCCGATCACCGGCCAGTTGCGGAGCTGGGTTGAAGAGCGGCAGAAACGGGCCGGACGTGCCCCTCGCAGGCTGCAGGACCTTGCCGAGGCCAAGGCCCGCATGCGGGCGGCCTTCCCGAAGCTCAGCGACGCGCAGATCCACCATCTCAGCCTGACCGGCATCCGCGACAACCCCGATGGATCTGCGCGATGGGCCTATGACCCATCCGGCATGGGGTTCATTCCGGGGGGTGACCTGAGTCCAGAGGAGATGCACCAGATCTGGTCGGCCATCACGTGCCCGGCCCTGCTGGTCTACGGACAGGACAGCTGGGCCTCTGATCCTTCCCGGGATGGACGGCTTGCGCATTTCCAGACGGCAGACGTCGAGGTCATAGAGGGCGCCGGACATTGGGTTCATCATGACCAGTTTGACCTGTTCATGCGGCGGCTGGAGCCCTTCCTGGCCGCCGGGGTCTGATCGCCCGCGGCATCCGGCGACGCGGGAATTCGCGCCTTGTTCCTTTTGACAGCGTTTACTTCTGCAAAAACACCGATTCACATCTGGTCAGCTGCGCGGAGTCGCGGCTTTGTCGGGCGCGTCATGATCCAGACTGGCGGACTGCCAGGCGTGCGCTTTGAGAAATGGAGGGAACCCATGACTGATCCTGTTGCAGAGCTCGCCATGCTCGGCCTGAAACCCGGTTCCGTTCGGAAAAACTGGAACGAAGAGCGTCTTTATGAATATGCCGTGGCATCGGGAGAAGCCCAGGTCGCCAAAGGCGGTGCGCTGGTTGTCGAGACCGGCAAGCACACCGGCCGCTCCGCCCGGGACAAGTTCACGGTCCGCGATGCGAGCACGGAAGATACCGTCTGGTGGGACAATAATGCCGCCATGACGCCGGCCCATTTTGACACCTTGTGGGACGATTTCCGCCAGCACCTCGAAGGCAAGGACCTGTTCCTTCAGGAGCTGTTTGGCGGCGCAGACCCCGAGCACCGGCTGCCTGTGCGGGTGGTCAACGAGCTCGGCTGGCACTCGCTGTTCATCCGACACCTGTTGCGGCGTCCCAGCGATGCCGAATATGAAAATTTCTCTGCCGCGTTCACCATCATCAACAGCCCCAGTTTCCGGGCCGATCCGGCGCGCCACGGGACACAGTCCGAAACTGTGATCGCGGTGAATTTTGACCGGAAACTGATTCTGATTGGCGGCACATCTTATGCCGGCGAGACCAAAAAGGCGGTCTTCACATTGTTGAATTACCTCCTGCCGGAGCAGGGCGTGATGCCAATGCACTGTTCGGTCAATGACGGCGGCGAGGACGATGCAGCCATCTTCTTTGGCCTGTCGGGCACGGGCAAAACGACACTTAGCGCCGATGAGTCCCGGCAGCTGATCGGCGATGACGAGCATGGCTGGTCAGAGCACGGCCTGTTCAATTTTGAAGGCGGCTGTTACGCCAAGATGATCCATTTGTCCGAGCAGGCCGAGCCCGAAATTTTTGCGACAACCCGCATGTGGGGCACCGTCCTCGAAAATGTGGTCATGGATCCCGAAACCCGTGAGCTGGACCTGTTTGACAACAGCCTGGCTGAAAATTCTCGGGGCGCCTATCCGATTTCCTCTATAAAAAATGCACGTGAAACAGGGCGTTGCGGCCAGCCGCGCACGCTGATCATGCTGACTTGCGATGCGTTTGGCGTGATGCCGCCGATCGCGCGCCTGACGCCGGAACAGGCCATGTATCATTTCCTGTCAGGCTATACCGCCAAGGTTGCCGGCACTGAAAAAGGCGTAACCGAGCCGACGGCGACCTTTTCGACCTGTTTCGGCGGACCGTTCATGCCCCGCCACCCGTCCAAATATGGTGAACTGCTTGGCCGGTTGATCGACCAGCACAAGGTCGATTGCTGGCTGGTCTCGACCGGATGGACGGCCGGGCCTCATGGCACCGGGCGGCGCATGCCGATCCAGGTCACTCGGACCCTGCTCAATGCCGCGCTGGACGGGTCGCTCAAGCAGGCTGACTTCCGCCGGGATCCGGTGTTCGGCTTCGATGTTCCCGTATCCGTGCCCGGAATTGACGAGACGATTCTCGATCCCCGCGCCACCTGGGCCGACCCACTGGCTTATGATGCCCAGGCGGCGCATCTGGCGGATATGTTCACGGAGAATTTCAGGACCTATGAGCGGCATGTCTCTGAGGCCGTGCGCGCCGCAGGCCCGCGGGAAGTTGTCGGGGCCTGAACACCCCTGCAAGCGGGATAGAGCGTTGGATAAGGTCCGGATGAACACGGCGTCAAACCGGATGGACCTGACGGGCAAAGCGGACTCATGAGCTGTTCAGGACGGATTCAAGGCGGTAAGGACGGGTCATGAAAATGGTCCCCAACATTCTGTCTCTGATGCGCTGCGGTTTCGCCCTCATTGTGGCATGGCTGATCCTTGATCTCGGCCGGCAGGCGCCGCTCGGCCGGCTGGCCGCCCTCCTGCCCTTTGCCCTGTTCGTGATCGTCGCCCTGAGCGATTTTCTGGATGGCTGGCTGGCGCGGCGGCTGGATGCTGTTTCAGCCTTTGGTGCCTTTATCGACCCGATTGCGGACAAGATCCTCGTGGCGGCCGGCCTGTTGGCGGTTTGCCATGTGATGGGCTGGCCGCTGCTTCTGGTCGTGCCAAGCGCGATCATTTTGCTGCGGGATACCGGCGTCACCCTGCTGCGCCTTGTTCCCAATGTTTCCGTGCCGGTTTCGGCGCTGGCCAAGGCCAAGACGGCGCTGGAGCTGGTCGGTCTTGGCGGGCTGCTTTTGACCCTTGGCCTGGCCGGAGGCCGGACGGACGATTCCCCCCTGGCCCTGCTGACGGTCTCGAACCTGGCCGTGATGCTGGCGGCGGGCCTGTCGGCCCTTACCGGGTGGGCCTATGTCAGGAGCGTCCTGTCGAAACCGCGCTGACGTCACGGACGGTCATCCAGAACGGACTGGAAAATCAGACCAGCGCTGCTATGGCTGAGTCAGGGTAATATATCAGGAGGGGCGCCATGAGTCAGCGGCGTGCACTATTTGCGGCGGTGTTTGTACTGGCCGCCTGCGGTCAGCCAGAGGCGGCGGGTCCGAAAGCGGCGCCGGCCGCGTCCGGCGGGACGCTGCCCATGGGGGGCAATTTCACCGTCATGACCGGTGGCGTTGATATTGGCGATATGGATGTCACGCCCACCGAGACCGGGTTTAATGTGCAATTCGCCTATCTGAACAATGGCCGCGGTCCCAATCTGAGTGAGACCATCACGCTGGACGAGGACGGCCTGCCTGTTGGCTGGTCGATTGAGGGCAACACAACGTTTGGCAACAAGGTTGCCGAACGGTTCGTCCTGGACGGAGACGCGGCCGGCTGGACCGATTCGACCGGACGCGCTGACCTGGTTCTCGACCAGCCCGCTTTCTACGTGCCCCAGACGGCGTCGAGCTACATGCTGGCGCTGGCCGCACGGGTGCTGATGCAGGATGCCGACCGCCGCCTGGCGGCCCTGCCGGGGGGCGAGCTGCGGCTCGAGGAGATTGAAACCCTGGCGGTGGGCCCGGCCGAGACGCGGGTGAATGTCACCTCCTATGCATTGTCAGGGACCAGTCTGAACCCGAGCTATTTTTTGATGCAGGAGACCCGGTTTTTCGGCTTCATTTCGCCCCGCTTCACGATTTTGAGGGCCGGGTATGAGTTAGAGGATGAGCGCCTTCGGCGCCTTGCGGCCGATTATGGGGCCCAGCGCTATGAGGGCATCCAAAGCCGCACGGCGCATGATTTCGACGAGGCAGTGCGGATTCGCAATGTTCGCGTCTTCGACACTGCCAGCGCGGCTCTGGGCGCACCTGTTTCCGTGGTTTTCCAGAACGGCCATATCCAGTCGATCGACCCGCTGAGCGTGGCGACCGGTGCGCAGGAGGTGGAAATTGATGGCGCGGGGGGCAGCCTGGTGCCGGGCCTGTTCGAAATGCATGGCCATTTGGGAGAAAGTGCGGCCCTGCTGAATGTTGCGGCCGGCGTCACGACGATCCGCGATATGGGCAACAATAATGAAGTGCTGGATGACCTGATCGGGAAGTTCGAGTCCGGGCGGCTGGCCGGCCCGCGGGTGATCCGGTCCGGCTTTATTGAAGGCAAGAGCCCGTTCAGCTCGAATAATGGCAATCTGGTGTCGTCCGAGGAAGAAGCGGTTGCGGCGGTTCTCGACTATGCCAATGGCGATTTTCATCAGATCAAGATCTACAATTCGATGCGGGGGGAATGGGTGCCCGCCATGGTCGAGGCGGCCCGGGCCAACGGGCTGAAAGTGGCGGGGCACGTGCCGGCCTTTTCCAATGCCGACGCGATGATCGCCGCCGGTTATGACGAGCTGACACATATCAACCAGCTGATGCTGGGCTGGGTGCTTGGCCCCGAAGAGGATACCCGGACCCTGCTGCGGCTGACGGCACTGCGGCGCCTGCCGGGGCTGGATCTCGACAGTGATGCGGTCCAGTCGACGCTCGCCGCCATGGTTGCGGGGGGCGTTGCGATTGACCCGACCCTGGCGATCCATGAGCGACTGATGCTGTCGCGCAACGGGGACACAGCCCAGGGCATGGTGGACTATATCGACAATATGCCGGTTGATGTTCAACGCAGCGCCCGGAGTGCCTGGTCGGATATTGCCACGCCGGAAGATGACATCGCCTATCGCGAGGGGTTCGACACCCTGATCGAGACGGTCCGCCGGATGCATGAGATGGGAATCGCCCTGGTGCCGGGCACCGATCTGGGCGGGGGACTGACCTTTCATCGCGAGCTCGAACTGTATCAGCAGATCGGCATGACGTCCGGGGAGATTCTGGCCTGGGCGAGTCAGGGCATGGCCGACTATCTTGGTCTCGGTGACACGCTGGGCTCCATCACGCCCGGCAAGCATGCCGATATGTTCCTGGTGCCGGGTGACCCGGTCGACGACTTCAAGGCGATCAAGTCGGTCTCCATGGTGGTGCAGGGCGGGACGATTTATTTTCCCAGTGAGATCTATCCGGAATTCGGGATCGTGCCGTTTGCCGACGCGCCGGCGATGAGACGTCCGGACTAGTGGCCAGCCGGACCCTGGCGTGACCTACCAGAACGGGCTGTCGGGCCCGCCGGAAAACAGCTGCGCCAGACGGCGCCGGGTGCCCGGCGTGGCCGCGTCGGGAAGAGCGTCCGGATCACACCAGCGCAGGTCGGAAATCTCGCCCTGGTGATCTGTCGGGCAGGCCTGCCAGCTGGCAAAGGGCACATGATAGAGGACGACGTGGTCGTTGCGAAACACGTCGTGGTTGGAATAAATGCCCACCAGGCGGGACGGCCCGGTCAGGGCGATTCCGCCCTCCTCGGCCAGTTCCCGCTTCAGGGCCGTCGCGACCGGCTCGGCATGTTCGACGCCGCCGCCGGGAAGGAACCAGCCCTGCGTGTAGGTATGATGGACCAGGAGGACCTGGCCGGAGTGATTTTCCACCACGCCACGCACACCCAGCGTCATGGGGCGCTGCAGCCGGAACCAGGTCTGGAAGACTCGCGTGCGCAGGCTGACCATGGGTCAGGACCCCCTAACTGGAAAACGGGGGTCGCCAAAGGGATCAAGACCCTCTAACAGCGGGAGATTATTGTTGTTCGGAGGACTTTCCATGCACGCATCCGTTTGGGCTATTCTGGCGACTGTGGGTCTGTTTGGTTTGCTTAACCTGATTGAGTTTCGTCGGATCGACTAGTCCCGAAGCTGCGAACAGTCCGCGGCAGGGCCGCCTGCTGACAGGCGGCGTGCCGCCTGATCCGGCAAGGCCCGGTCAGATACCCCGTTTCTTCACTTTCCGTCCGGCCGGCATGTGTGTATCGCTTGGCGGGTTATTCCTCGTGTCCGGGAGGCGGTGAGACCCCGTGCTACATTCTACTGTGCCGACTGTATCGTCTGGTCCGAAGCGGGCCCTGGTCACGGGTGCCGGTGCGCGGCTTGGCCGGGCCATGGCGCTGGCGCTCGGGGCGAAGGGCTGGTCGGTCGGCGTCCATTACCGCGGGTCTCAGGCCGGCGCTGAGGCGACCGCCCGAGACATTCGTCAGGCCGGCGGTGTGGCGGCTGTTCTGCAGGCCGATCTGGCGCTTGAAGGCGAGGTCGCCGGGCTTGTGCCTGCCGCGCAGGAGGCTCTGGGTGGCCCGCTGACCCTGCTGGTCAACTCCGCGTCGACATTCGTCGACGATACGGCGCGCGACCACAGCCGCGCCGACTGGGACCTGCACATGCAGGCCAATCTGCGCGCGCCGCTTGTTCTGGCCCAGCACTTTGCGCGGACTCTGCCGCCGGATCTGGCGGGCCTGATTGTCAATCTGATCGATATGCGGGTGCTTAAGCTCAACCCGCTTTTCTTCACGTACACGCTGTCCAAGTCGGCCTTGTGGACGGCGACGCGGACTCTGGCTCAGGCCCTGGCGCCGACGATCCGGGTCAATGCCATCGGTCCCGGTCCGACGCTGGAGAATGTCCACCAGAAGCCGGGTGAATTCGCCGCCGAGACAGCTGCGACGCTGACCGGGCAGGGGTCGGATCCGGATGAGATCTTCCGGGCGCTGGCCTATCTGATTGAGGCGGACAGCGTCACCGGGCAGATGATTGTCAGTGATGGCGGGCAGCACCTGATGTGGCAGACGCCGGACGTGATGGTCTGACGTATGGCCCTGGATTTTTCTTCTGATACGTCGGCGCCGGCCCATCCGGCCGTCCTGACCGCTCTGGCCGAGGCCAATCACGGCATGGCGTCGAGCTATGGCAATGACCCGCTGAGCGCGGCACTGCACCGCCAGCTGGCCGCGCTGTTTGAAACTGACGATCTGTTTGTCTGGCCATGTGCCAGTGGGACGGCGGCGAACGCGCTGGCCCTGTCGGTCCTGTGTTCGCCGACCGGGGCGATTCTGTGCCATGATGAAGCCCATATCGAACGCGATGAACGGGGCGCCCCGGAATTTTTCACCGGGGGCGGCAAGCTGCGGCTGCTGCCCGGACCGGCCGGTCAGATCGACGAAGCGGCGCTGCGCGATGCGCTGGCTGCGATACAACCCGATTTTGTTCATGAGACGCCGGCCGAGGTGCTGTCGCTGACCCAGCTGACCGAGTGCGGCACAGCCTATGCGCCGGCCCGGCTCGCGCATTATGCGGCCCTGGCCCGTGAGGCCGGTCTCGCCGTCCATCTGGATGGCGCGCGCTTTGCCAATGCCCTGGTCAGTCAGGCGGTCAGCCCGGCCGAGATGAGCTGGAAGGCGGGCGTCGACGTGCTCACCCTCGGCCTGACGAAGACCGGAGCCATGGGGTGTGAGCTGATCCTGCTGTTCGGGGACATGGCCGGACGGGCCGCACGGCTGCGCGCCCGGGCGAAGCGGGGGGGGCACATGCCGCCCAAGATGCGGTTCCTCGCGGCACAGGCCCTGGCGCTGTTGCAGGACGGGCTGTGGCTTGAGCTGGCTGAACGGGCCAACCGGTCGGCGCGTCTGGTCAGCGACCTGCTGTGCGCCCAGCCGGGTGTCGAGCTGACCTATCCGGTCGATGGAAACGAGGTTTTCGTGCGCCTGCCGGAGCCGCTTCTGGCCCGCCTGCACGCGGCCGGTGCGCTTTTCTATCCCTGGCCCGGCGGCAGCCATCGCCTAGTCTGTCACTGGGCAACCGGGGCCGATTCGATAGAGGCGCTGTCAGTCCTGCTGCGCGACCAGGCCTGAGGCCAGCCAGGTTTTCAGCTGATTGAAGAAGGCGCCCTCATCCAGGGGTGAACTCTCCCGACCGCCGAGCAATTCCTGGTGCATGGTCATGACCAGCAGCGGCGACAGGATCATGAAGGCGGCCGTGCGCAGTGCCTCCGGGCCTTCGGGTCCGCCCGGTGTTGCGGCCAGCTTGCGCGCCACGGTTTCCAGCGCCGGGTCCAGTAACTTTTCCAGATAGGCCCGGCCAATGACCTCATCGGCCATGCCTTCGATCAGGCCAAAGGCATGGGCCCGCACGAAGCCGGCATGCTGCATGCCGGCGCGGGTGATCCGGAAATATTCCTCCACCGCGGTGGTGGTGTCGGCCGATCCGGTTGCCACCACGTCCCAGAGTGGATGGGCGCGGTGGTTGATGTGGTCGAGGATGGCGAGGACCACGCCGCGGCGATCCTCGAAATAGTGGCGCAGGGTCGGCTCAGAGGCATCGGCCGCGATTGCAAATTGCCGCAGGGAGGGGCGGCGCAGATCATCTGTCAGGGCAAATTCAGTCAACGTGTCCAGCAGCGCTGTGCGCTTGGCCTTAAAATCGCGGTTTCGGACACCTGCAGGTCTGGGCATTAAGGAAATTCACTTCTTTTCTTGCGGTGTTCTGGTCGAATAGAGAGCATTCTAAGTCACTATAACAGTAGCCAAGATTATCTCCCTGTTTCAAGGGTGCTCAGAGCAGCTTTTTACGCCCGAGATCGGCCCGCAGCGCTGCCGCAGTCTGAAAATGGTGGGTCTGGAAGCCCAGAGCGGCGGCAGCCTCGATATTTTTCAGGGAATCGTCGATGAACAAAACGTCTGCCGAATCGGGCTGACCCATCCGGTCCAGCGCAATCTGATAGATGGCGGGGTCGGGCTTGACGACTTTCTCTGCACCTGAAATCACCACATCGCGAAGGTTGCTGAGCAGGGGGAAGGCCGCAAAGGTCTCGGCAGCGACTTCATCGGGGATATTTGACAGGCCATATAGCGGAATATCGCGGTCGATCAGGTCGGACATCAGGCCGGCCATGCCGTCTACATAGCCCTCAAACATGTCCAGCCAGCGCCGACGCCAGGCCTGAATTTTATCTGCATGATCGGGATAGCGGGCAATCAGGGCCCGGGCATTCTCGGCCATGGGGACACCGCGATCATGCGCGACATGCCAGTCCAGCGTGCAAACTTCGGCACAAAACCAGCGGGCTTCGGCGTCTGTATCGAACAGCTGTCGGTACAGCCGCAGGGGCTGCCAGTCGAGCAGGACGTTGCCGAGATCGAAAAGAATGAGGCGTGGGGCTGGGGCCGATGGCTCCGCCATGCGCGGAACGCCTATCCCTGCTTGGCTTTGAAGCGTGGGTCGGTCTTGTTGATGACGAAGGTTTTGCCACGACGGCGAACGACCTTGCAGTCACGGTGGCGCGACCTGAGTGCTTTGATCGAGGATTTCACTTTCATGGCAATGGTCCGACGTCTAAGATGGCTTGCAGGAGAGCGGGGGATACACACCGCTCCGGAGCGAGTCAATGATCCGAAACAGCCTCCCAGTCGATCCCGCCTGGTCCAGTCATCCCCTCCGGGCACTGGCGGCCGGGTTTGTCCTCGCCCTGCTGACTTGGCCGGTCGCCTCGTCCCCCTTCTCCGCGCAGGCTGACACAGCCGGTGCCGCGCAGACCGGCGCGTCGGGGTTTGACCTGTCGGCAGAGTTTGCGACCAGCGGGCTGGAGGCGATGGACGCCTGGCGCCTCGATTTTTCCGCCCGGTGCCTGCAGCAGGGTTACAGGCTGGACACGATTCGCGGCCTGCTCGCCGACATCTCGCCGCTCAGCCTTTACCTCGCCGATCCCGAGGCGGGGGGCGCCAGTGGCATCGCTGACCAGGCCGAATTTTCCAAGCCGATCTGGGATTATGTCGACGCTGCGGTGACTGAGTCGCGCCTGGTGCGGGGGGCGCAGAAGCTGGTTCAGATGCACGACACATTCGAGGCGATCGAGGCGACCTATGGGGTTGATCGTCAGGCCGTGGCTGCCATCTGGGCCATGGAGACCAATCTGGGGGCTTATATCGGCACTTTTGACGCGGCCAACACCCTGGCCAATATGGCGGTTGAAGGCCGTCGCCGCGCGTTTGCCGAGCGGGAATTGCGCGCCCTGATGACCCTGATCGAGCGGGGTGACCTGCAGCGTGACCAGCTCGTTTCGGGCTGGGCGGGGGCGATGGGCCATACCCAGTTCATGCCGACCACATTTCTGGCTCATGCCGTCGATTTCGATGGCAATGGTCGCAAGGATGTCTGGGACGATGCCGTCGACGCGCTTGCCTCCGCCGCCAATTACATGGCGACATCGGGCTACCGCCGCGGCTTGCCCTGGGGGCTGGAGGTGACGGCGCCGCTCGGTTTCGACTGGGCACTGGCCGACGGCCAGGACCGGCGGATGAGCACATGGATGGCCGCCGGTCTGGTGCAGATTACCGGCGAGCCCTTCGCGCAGGGTGAGGGAACCTATGCAGAGCTCTGGCTGCCTGCCGGCGCTCGGGGGCCAAAATACCTGCTCTTTTCCAATTTCGATGTGTTCAAGACCTATAATCAGTCGGATTCCTACGCTCTGGCGGTCGGCCTGCTGGCCGATGGTATGATCGGCCAGACCGGGCCAATCGCGGCCTGGCCGCGGGAGCTTGGCACGCTGAACATGCAACAGGTCATGGACCTGCAGGCCGGTCTGAACCAGCTCGGCTTTGCGGCCGGTCCGGTTGACGGGATCGCCGGGCGGGGCACCAAGGCCGCCCTGCGCCGGTTCCAGGTCGCTTACGGCTTATTGCCGGACGGCTATCCCACCGCGGCGGTGCTGGATTATGTTCTGGCTGCGGCCGGCTAGGGCTCTTCATGTCCGGTGGGCGCCCCCTCGGCCTCGCCAACCCCCCTTGGGATCACGAAGAAGGCGAACAGTGCCATGGTCACCAGAAGAGCGCTGACCAGGATGAACGGCAGGGGCCGGGCCACGAACTGATACAAGGCCAGGCCGAGAAAGGGCGTCACGATAAAGCCCATGCCGTTTGCCGAGATGACCAGACCGGCCACATTGCCCTGTAACTGGGGCGACACCGCAAGCGACGCCCCGCTTGAAAAGCCGGGCCGGGCGAGGCCCTGGCCAAGACCAATGAAAAACTGCGCCGTGATCAGAATTGGATAAATCAGCCCGATCTGGTCGGGTCCCCCTGGCAGGCGCATGACGCTGAACAGCAGGAGGGCGCCGACGAGAAGGGGCGCACATCCGCAAATCATCAGCGTTCTGTTCCTGAGTTTGAGCAAAGGGATCATCGCCAGCTGCGACAGCATCACGGCCATGGCGCTGACCATGAAGGCCGGCCCGGTATAGCCGGCAACCCGCCGACCGCACTCGAATTTGCCGTCCGGACTCGCGGCGCCCTGAAGAACCTCTCTCGGGCACAGGTGCAGCTGGTCAATCACGATGAACGGAAAGACCTGTGTCAGTATCCCCGTGACCAGTGACAGACAGATGGCGAAGACGAGAAATGGATAGACATTGCGTGCCCGCCACAGGCCCGCGGCGCCGGGGATGATCTTGGCCCTGACCGCATCGGCAACAGGCGCCCGGTTCTCGGGAAGGAATTTGTACAGAAGAAAGGACATCAGCGCCGCCAGGGCACAGGTGATGATCATCGGGCTGAGGATTCCCAGAGTGGTCACGAGCATGGCGGCGAAGGCCGGGCCGACAATCGTGCCCAGGCTGAAGCCCGAGGTAATGAACGCAATCTCGGACTGGCGTTCCTGGGGTGTCGTCCGGTCGGCGACATAAGCCTGCGCGGCGGGGTTGGCGCCCGACCCGACCAGTCCGAACATGGTCCGGGACAGAGCAAGACAGGCGAAAATGGCAAAGGTTCCGGTCAGCAGGTGCGACACCGCAGCCCAGGAGGCCAGGAAAAGAAGCGCCATGGAGACCGAATAGCCCGCCAGCCCAAGAGCCATCACGCGCCGGCGGCCCCAGACATTGGACCGTTTGCCCCAAAACGGCGATGACAGCGACCAGCATAGGGCGGAAAGCGAAAAGATGGCCCCCGCCATCCAGTCCGGCAGGCCGAGGTCACGGATCAGGGGCGGGATCACCGCCGCAATCAGCATGGTGTTCCCCGCCCCGATGGCCATCAGGGAAAAGAACAAGAGAAAGAAGGCTGCGCGCCGGTTGGGTGTCAGGGGTTCACCGGTGGAGGACGCGAGACTTGTCATAAGACCTGTCTGGCCCGCAGCGCCCGGGGGGGCAAGCCTTGCTGTCGCGAAGACGGCCAGATTTGTTGGAAACGCCTTTGTAAGACCTGTGTGCGAGAGTGGTGTCGGGGCTCAGTTCCCGAGGAGGTGGCATGTCGCAATTCATCGGTTTCCTGATCGTTCTCGGTGTCGTGATGGGTGGCCTCAGCCTCAGCGGGGGCCCCGCCATCTTTGCTGCGCTGCCGTTTGAGCTGACCCTGATTTGTGGGGCCGCGCTGGGCACACTCCTGATTGGCAATGCCCCCTCTGTGGCCCGGGAGGCCGGCGCCGGCCTGCTGCGCGCCCTGCGCGGACCGCGTTGGCGCCGGTCTGACTATCATGACCTGCTGGTCACCCTGCATGCCCTGTCCGGCAAGACGCAAACCGGCGGGATGCTGGCCATTGAAGACGATATTGAGACCCCGCAGGACTCGGTCCTGTTCCAGACGGTGCCGCGATTGCTGCAAGATCAGTCCGCGATGTCGCTGATCTGCGATACGCTGCGCATGGCCAGTCTTGACCCGACGGCGCGGGGGGATTTTTCCGATCGGCTGCGCGACCAGATCGACGCCTGGTTTCGCGAGCGGCAAAAGGCTGTCAGTGCCCTTCATACGCTGGCCGACGCGTTGCCCGCTCTGGGTATTGTCGCGGCCGTTCTGGGAATCATCAAAACGATGGGCGTGATTGATCAATCGCCGGCCGTTCTGGGAGAAATGATCGCCGCCGCACTGCTTGGAACCTTTTTGGGAGTTTTTCTCGCTTATGGTCTGATCGGGCCGCTGGCCAATCGCTTCGGTCAGATTGTTGAGGACGACGTTCAGTATCTGGAAACGATCGGGACGATGCTGATGGCCCAGCTGTCCGGACTTGGCCCCGCCGCCGCGGTCGAACGGGCGCGTATGGCGCTGCCCGAAGGGGTCCGTCCCGATGCCGGAGCGCTGGACCGGACTTTGGTCCGAAATCGGTTTCTGGCGCAAGCGGCCTGAGGGCGGTGAGGGTGAAAATCCCTCTTTTGACTGGTCTTGTTGGTATGGTCGCACTAAGCTCTGTCTGGCAGAATGCGGGAACCGGGCATGGCGCGCTTTGACGATCTGGTCAGGACAGTTGACGAATACCAGAAGCTGGCCGGCGAGAATTATACGCGGGTTCGCAAACTGGCGGAAGAACTTCGCGAGGGCCTTTGTGCCTTCATCGGGGCGAGTGACGGGCCGTGTGTGCGGCTGGTGCCGCCCACAGGCCCTTTCGAGGCAAAGGATTATGGTGATGAAGCGTTTTCCTTGCCTCCTGCGGGCTTCAGGCCACTGTCACCGATCCTGTTCGGCCTGGCTGTGCGCGTGTCACGAAGTGTCGACTGGATGCGTGTGACCCTGGAGTGCCAGAAGATCGGGGACAGTTTTGTGGCCCGGATTGCCGGTGGAACCGATTTCCGCCTCGCAATGCCATTGGCGGAGAATGATCCGGAGCCGTTTTACGGCCATGTGTTCCAGCATGTTCAGGGCTGGTTCCAGACACAGATCGAACATTATCAGGCAGGGGATTACGGCAAACGGGAAATCGGCTTTGATATTTCCCGGGACCCGGCACATGAGGTTGAGGCCTCAGGCTCCGAGTCACAGCAGGCCAAGGCCTGAGAAGCGGACCGGGAGCAGTTATGGATTTCGGACTTATTCTTGCCAGTGGTGCAGGTCGTGACGTGATCTTTGCGTGTGCGCTGATTGGGGCCCTTGGCCTCGGGGCGCAGTGGCTGGCCTGGCGGTTGCAGGCCCCGGCAATTGTCCTGATGTCACTGGCCGGCCTCGCCGTTGGGCCGGTCTGGTCCCTGATGTTCCAGGCCCCCCTGTTAAGCCCGTCGACGACGTTCGGAGATGTGTTCCGGCCGATTGTCTCGCTGGCCGTGGCCGTGATCCTGTTCGAAGGGGGGCTGGCCCTCAAATTTGAGAATCTCAGGGATGCCGGCGCTGCGGTGCGCCGAATGGTCTTCGTCGGGGGGCCGCTGGCTTGGCTGCTGGGTACTTTTGCGGCCCGCTTTGCTGCCGGCCTCGACTGGGCCAGCGCGGTGGTTTTTGCCGGCGTCATGGTGGTGACCGGGCCGACCGTTATCATGCCGCTGATGCGCCAGTCCAAGCTGAGCGGACGTCCGGCCCAGTTCCTGAAATGGGAAGGCATCGTGAACGACCCGATCGGGGCCCTGTTCGCGGTTGCCAGTTTTGAAATTATCCGGGTCACCTCGCTCGGAGAGAGCATGATCGGCACCGCGGCATTCATCATCACCGCGGCCGCGCTTGGAACGCTTCTCGGCATCGGCTTTGGCTGGGGTATGGCACGTGCCTTCCGGCAGGGCTGGACCCCGGAATATCTTAAGGCCCCCCTGATTCTGGCCTCGATCATTCTGTGCTACGCTCTGGCCGAGCTGATCGAGAAGGAAATCGGCCTGGTTGCGGTGACAGCCTACGGCATGACGCTGGCCAATTCCCGTCTGGCCGGCCTGACGGAGCTGCAGAAATTCAAGGAAGACATCGCGGTTCTTCTGGTCGCCGGCGTTTTTGTGATGCTGACGGCCGACCTTACGCCCGACACGATCTCCCGGGCCCTGAACTGGAACACGGTCATGTTCCTGATCTGCATGTTGTTCATCGTGCGCCCCTTATCGGTCTGGATTTCGACCTATGGCACGCTGACGCGCAACGAGGCCTTGCTGCTGGGCTGGATCGCACCGCGCGGGATTGTCGCCGTGGCCGTGTCCGGCCTGTTCGGGTCCCTGCTGGTGGACCTGTCCCGCGAAGGGCGGTTTTTCTTTTCCGGGGCCGATCAGATCACGGCGCTGGCCTTTGCTATGGTTTTTGTCACCGTCGTCCTGCACGGCTTTACCATCGGCCCGATGGCGCGGGCTCTTGGCCTCGCACGGAAAGAAAAGCCGGGAATCCTGATCGTCGGCGCCAATGCCTGGAGCCAGGAATTCGCCAAAGCCCTCCAGGCGTCCGGGACGGAAGTGATTGTCGCCGACTCGTCCTACAGGCGTCTTCGGTCGTCGCGGGAGGCCGGTCTGGACATTTTCTTCGGCGAAGTCCTGTCCGAGGATGCCGAGCTGAAGCTCGATCACGCCCGGTTTTCGGCGGTCGTCGCCCTGTCGACCAATGATTCCTATAATGCGCTGGTGTGCAGCCATTTTGCGCCGGAGGTCGGCCGCCACATGGTCTACCAGCTGTCGATCAGTGACGTCGAAGAGGTCGAGGATCGCGGCCTGAGCCAAAGGGCCAGGGGGCGGACACTGATCCGGCGTGGCCGGACCTATGACGGGCTGATTCGCGACCAGTATCGGGGCTGGTCGTTTGCCCGCACCAAGCTGAGCGAAAAATATACGCTGAGCCAGTTCCGCGCCGACCGGCCCGATGCCGACATCATTGCGGAATACCGCCCCGACGGAAGCCTGGTCCTGCTTGGGCCGAACCGGGAGCCGAAGGGGGGCGAGGGGGCCGTCCTGATCAGTTTCGCACCGGAGAGTGAGCAGACCCCCTCCGCGGAGCCCAGCCTGACAGGGCCGCAGGACTAGACGGATACGGCGTGCAGCGCGGCGCCATTCTGGCGCAGCCAGTTGCGGGACTGCTGCCAGTCAGGCCGGCACCGGGCAACATGCGCCCAGAAGGCCGGACTGTGGTTCATTTCCAGCCTGTGGGCGCATTCATGTGCCGCAACATAGTCAAGCACGTGGGGCGGCGCCATAATCAGCCGCCAGGAATAAGACAGGTCACCCCGGGTGGTGCAGGAGCCCCAGCGCGAGCGCGTATCCCGGACCCGCACCTGGCCGACGCTGATGCCGAGCCGGGCGGCGTGACGGGCGGTAGCGGCTTCCAGATCCGCACGTGCCTCGGCCTTGAGAAAGCGCAAGGCCCGACGCGCCAGCGTCTCCGGATCGCCTGGTGCGATCAGACGGGTTGGAGGTCCGGACTGCAGATGGGCCCGCCGGCCGGGACCGCTTCCATGCAGCCTGCAGGGCTCGCCGCGGAGATGGAAGAGGCTGCCCTCGCGCAGCGGGTGCGTTTCCGGCATCGCGGCCAGCTGGGCATCCAGCCACTCGACCCGATCCTGTGCGAACGCTTTCAGTTCCGCCAGCTTGCGCGGGCTGGGGGCAATGCCGATGGCTTCGCGCCGACCTGTATCCAGTCGCAGGATCAGGCGCCGGGCCCGCGGATTGATTTCCAGGCGGACCGGCACTTTTCTGCCACTTTTCGCGGCCAGAACCAGTCGACTGTCTTTATCGATAATCATTAAATAGCTTTTTGGTTTTGAATCGCGTAAACCTAACGAAAAGGCACTGAAGAGGAAGCTTAAAATGAAACATCTTATGATTGGCGCTGCAGCCATTGCCTTGCTGGCGGGCTGCCAGAATGAAGATAACGGGTCCGCTTCTTATGATGCTGGTATCGAAATCACGGCGCGAGCGGGCAATCCTGCAGAGGCTGAAAATGCTCTGGTGAACATGTCATTGACCAAGACGGGCAAGGGTCTGCTGACCTTTGCAGATCGGACCGTGGACGGCGCCTCGGCAGAATTCACCAATCTCAGCCTGGTGCCCGAGGACAGCATCACACTGGGCAGTCTGACACTTGAGGGTCTCGATATGGTCGACGGCGCCGCCAGTTTTGCGGTGATTCGGATCAATGATGTGGCCGTAAGCGACGTTGACGACCTCGACATTCGCATCGATACGATCGAACTGGTCAATCCATCGCCGGCCCTGACGGCGTGGGTTGCCGGGATGCTCTATGCGGGCGATCCGGGAGATTTCCCCGGCCTCGACGAGATTCAGTTCGGATCCTGGTCGCTTGAGGGTCTGAATGTGGACATTGAGGACGGTCGTGAGGGCGGTAATTTTGCCGTCACCAAGATGGAAATTCTCGGACTTGGCGACGACACGGTCGGACATGTCGGGCTGCAGGGTCTGGCCTTGAGCTTCGCCGATGCAGGCGAGGAGGTCGAGGTGAAAGTCGGTCAGCTCGGGCTCAGCAATATCGACACAAATCTTCTGTTCGCTCTGTCTGAGGATTTTGGCGATCCTGAGGACATGGCCGTTGCAATGATGGAGGCTGTCTATTCCAACCCGATGGAACCGGGATATGATGCGGCGCGGCTGAAGGACGTCTCCCTGTCCTTTGGCGGCGTTGGTTTCTCAGTGCCGTCGGTCGACTCCTCCGTCGAGCGGAATGCCGCCGGCCAGCCTGTGAAATATGTCACCAAGCCATATGCCATGTCCCTGACCGCGGATGCCGGGGGCGGCGAGCCGGGAGAAGAACTCGCCGAAGCGCTCAGCATGGTCGGATTTCAGGAGATAAGCCTGAAAGGGGAAAGCGTTGGAACCTACGATCCGGATCTCGATATCATCGAGTTCAAGTCGCGATCGAATTATCTCGAGCTGGTCGATGGCGCGCGGTTCAGCTTTGGGGGCAAGATTGAGGGTTACAGCGCCTATGCGGCCGAAACCGCATCGGCGATGGATTTCACGGGGATGGCCTATGGCATGGAACCGGACCCCATGGCGATGGCTGCGGCGCTTGGCAAAATCACCATCCATGACCTCGAATTTGCGATCAAGGATGATGGCCTGGTGAATCGTATTCTGGGCCTGATTGCGGTGCAGACCAATACCGATCCTGAGGCGTTGAAGAGCCAGGTCAGCATGGGGCTCTCGATGGCGCCGATGATGGCCTCCAGCTCCGGCATTGACATGGCTCTGGTGACGGAACTGGCGACGGCTGTCGGCAGCTTCATTGCTGATCCGCTCACGCTTCGGATCGCGCTTGAGCCTGCGGAGCCCCTTTCCCTTGCAGGGCTGATCGCAGACCCGGACCCGGCAACGATCACCAAGGACCGGCTCGGGTTTTCCGCTGCCAATAAATAGGGGCATCTGGCCTAGAGACGCGGGGCCTACACCCCGCGTCTTTTCTTTTCTCCCGGTCGGGCGCATATCGCTCTCATGAAGCTCGCATTTTTCGGAGATATTGTCGGTCGTCCCGGGCGGCAGGCGGTCATGGATCACCTGCCCCGCCTTCGGGCGGAGCTGGGTCTGGATTTTGTCGTTGTGAACGCCGAAAACGCAGCGGGGGGCTTTGGCCTCACGGAGGCGATTGCCGAGGAGGTCTTTGCCGCCGGTGCCGACTGTCTCACTTTGGGCGATCACGCCTGGGATCAGCGTGAAGCCCTCACCTATATTGCGCGGGAACCGCGGCTTCTGCGTCCGGTCAATTATCCCCCCGAAGCGGATGCCCCCGGCAAAGGCGCCAATCTGTTCACCCTGCCGGACGGACGCCGCGTCGGCGTGGTGCAGGTCCAGGGCACGGTGTTCATGCGCCAGTCCCTGGACAATCCGTTCAAGGCGGTTGACCACGCGCTGGATGCCTTGCCGCTTGGCAGCGTGGCCGATGCCGTGATCGTCGACATGCATTGCGAGGCGACCAGCGAAAAAATGGCCATGGGCCATTATTGTGACGGGCGCGCCAGTCTCGTTGTCGGAAGTCATACCCACGTCCCGACCGCGGACCACATGGTGCTCGAAGGTGGAACGGCCTATCAGAGCGATGCGGGCATGTGTGGCGATTATGACAGTGTCATTGGCATGCAGAAGGAAAACTCCATGCAGCGCTTTCTGACTCAGATGCCAGGCCGGCGTTATGAGCCGGCGCTCGGCGAGGGCACCCTGTGCGGTCTTTATGTCGAAACCGATGATAAAACCGGGCTGGCCCAGCGAGTCGCCCCGATCCGCGTTGGTGGCCGGCTGGCCGCGGCCGGGCTGGCCTGAAGCTGCAGGCTTCCCTCAGGACGGGCGCTGCGCTAGGTCTGGCGCTTCCGCTGATCTGAAAAAGAGGATGGACCATGGCAGGTCATAGTAAATGGGCCAACATCCAGCACCGCAAAGGCGCGCAGGATAAGAAGCGTGCAGTCCTGTTCTCGCGGCTGTCCAAGGAGATCACCATTGCTTCGAAGCTTGGGGGTCCTGACGCCGACGGCAATCCGCGCTTGCGACTGGCGATACAGAACGCCAAGGCGCAGTCGATGCCCAAGGACAATATTAAGCGGGCGGTCGACAAGGGCCAGGGCGGCAGCGGCGATGACTATGTTGAAATCCGGTATGAGGGGTTTGGCCCTGGCGGGGTGGGTATCATTGTCGAGGCGTCGACGGACAATAAGAACCGCGCCGCCAGCGAGATCCGGACGACCTTTTCCAAGAATGGTGGCAATCTTGGCGAGACCGGGTCGGTTTCGTTTGGATTTGAGAATGTCGGCGAAATCGAATACGCCCCGGAGGTCGCCGATGAAGAGGCCATGCTTGAGGCTGCACTTGAGGCCGGTGCGATGGATGTGGTTTCGGAGGCCGAGGGCCATTTCATCTATACCGAGCGTGAGGACCTGATGGAGGTTGCCGGTGCGCTTGACGGCCATTTTGGCGATCAGGCGCCGAAATCGGTCAAGCTGATGTGGCGTCCAACCAATATGGTCCCGGTCAGCGGCGATGATGCTGACAAGCTGATGCAGCTTCTCGACCTCCTCGATGATCTGGATGACGTTCAGAATGTGTATGACAATTCTGAACTGTCTGCCGCGGAGATGGACCGTCTGGCCGGATAGTGACCGGCTTTGTGGCAGCGCCGAATTTGTCACAGGTAAAGGCCGTTTGCCGACTGGCCTTCCGCCTCTGCCTGTTGTAAGGCCGACGCTGCCTTAGAGTTCTGGTCGTCCGATGAAGCTGAGCTTCCCTTATCTTGTTGCCGTCATCGCGGGGGGCTTGTCTGCGCTGACGAGCTTCGTCCTGCATGCCGGGGCTCAGAATACGGCCGCGCCGATTGCCGAACCGGCCTATGACACCGCGGTTTTTGCAGGTGGCTGCTTTTGGTGTGTCGAGGCCGACTTTGACAAGCTGACCGGCGTGGTCGACACGGTCTCCGGCTATGCAGGCGGCGGGACTGCCAACCCGACATACAGGTCGCACTCCCGCGATGGCCATCTGGAGGTGGTCAAAGTGGTCTATGATCCGGCCAAGGTCGACTTCGAGACTCTTGTCGTGTCCTTCATGCATCATATCGACCCGACAGATGATGGCGGTCAGTTCTGCGACCGGGGCAACAGTTACAGGACCGCTATTTTCACCTCCGATGCGGCTGAGCGCCGGATTGTGCAAAAGACATTCGACGAGATCACCGATCAGCAGCAGCTGCCTGCACCGATTGTGACCCGCCTTCTGGATGCCGCGCCCTTTTACAGGGCGGAGACCTATCACCAGGATTATTATCAGAAGAATGCGACCCGTTACAATTTCTACCGGAAGGCGTGTGGGCGAGATGCCCGAGTTCGCGACATCTGGTCCCGTCGGGTCGGATCCTAGGCCGCGTCCCCGGCAATCAGCCACTTGTCCTTGCTCCCGGTTAGCCCCAGATAAGCGACGCAGTCAGGAGCAGACGCATGATACCACAGACATCTTCGACCGGTCATATCACTGATGCGACCGACCAGACCTTTATGGATCTGGTTGTTGAGGCATCTCAGACCCAGCCTGTGTTGGTTGATTTCTGGGCACCCTGGTGTGGACCCTGCAAGACGCTGACCCCCGTTCTTGAGAAGGTCGTGACGGACCAGGCCGGGAAGGTCAAACTGGTCAAGATCAATATCGATGAGAATCCGGGCATTGCCGGACAGATGGGCGTGCGGTCCATTCCAGCGGTGTTTGCATTTGACCAGGGGCGGCCGGTGAACGGGTTTCAGGGGGCGCTTCCCGAAAGCCAGATCCGGCAGTTCATCGAGCAGGTCGTCGGGGGAACCGACAATGCCAAGGAGATTGAACAGGCCGTCGCCGAGGCCGATGCCAAGCTGCAGGCGGGCGACCCGGGTGGGGCGGCTCAGATTTATGGCGCCGTCATCGAGATGGACCCAGGCCATGCCGGTGCTCTGGCAGGACTGGCGCGGTGTTACCTGGCCAATGGCGATGCAGACCGGGCCGGCCAGGTGCTCGATATGGCGCCGCCAGACAAGGCCAATGACCCTGCAATCAAGTCTGTCCGGACCGCGATTGAGATGATGGCCGAGGCACCTGAGGATGTTGAGCTCGAAGCGGCAAGGGCCGCGGTTGCGGCCGATGAGGCCAATCCGGCAAAGCGCTTTGCTCTGGCTGAAAAGCTCGTTGCGGGGGGAGATCTGGCGGCAGGCAGTGCCGAGCTTCTGACCATATTGCGACAAGACCTCGATGCGCTGGAAGGACAGGCCAGGGCCAAGCTTTTGGACGTGTTTGAAGCGGCCGGACCAAAGGACCCGGTGACGATTGAGGGGCGGCGGAAGCTCGGCTCGCTGTTGTTTTCTTAATCGCCCGCCAAATTCGCTCGACTTTGTTGCACTTCGCCCCATCTCCGTAGGGGCATTCAGGAGTGCCCAAACGTGGCCGAGCAGTATCACAACATCGCGGATCTACCCGACACGCTGGCGGTTTTCCCCCTGGCGGGTGCCCTGCTTTTTCCGCGCTGGTCGTTGCCCCTGAACATCTTCGAGCCGCGGTATCTGAACATGGTCGACGATGCGATGGCCGGTAACCGCCTGATAGGTATGATCCAGACCGTGGGTGGTGATCGGGCGTTTCCAGATCTTGCGCGTGTCGGCTGTGTTGGCCGGCTGACATCCTATTCTGAAACCGACGATGGCCGCTATCTGATCTCCGTGACCGGGATTTGCCGCTTCTCGAGAGTGTCGGAACTCGAGGTCACGACGCCCTACCGCCAGGTCAGGGCCTCATGGGCGCCGTATATCCGCGACCTTGTGCCCCCCGCCGATGATGAGATGCCCACACTTGAGGCTGTAACCCAGGCGCTTGATCGCTATTCGGAGCGCAACAATATGGAAGTGGACTGGGAAGCGGCGCGACATGCCCCACTGGAAACCCTGATTAATGCTCTGAGCGCAGGGTGTCCTTTTGGGGCGATGGAAAAGCAGGCCCTGCTGGAGGCGCCGTCTGTCGCTGATCGTGCCGCGACTCTGATCATGCTACTGGACATGGATCTCCCGGGCGACGATAAGACGACCTTGCAATGACTGACGCTGATCCTTCTGAAACCCGGTCTTTTCCGTGCGGTGTTGATCCAAGGCTCCTGGAGCGCCTGGTCTGTCCCGTCACGCGCGGCCCGCTGGTGTTTGACCGTGAGCGCTGTGAGCTTGTGTCGAAGCAGGCCAGGCTGGCCTTTCCCATTCGTGACGGCTTGCCGGTTATGCTTGAGAGTGAGGCCCGGGATCTGGAGTCCGATCCGGCATGACACGGCCGGCCTGGCCCGAACGGCTGGCCTTTTCCCGGTCAGCCCGGCATCTGTCAATCCATTTCGATGATGGGCAGGCCTTTGACATTCCCTATGCCACGTTGCGCCGCAACAGTCCGTCGGCCGAAGTGCGCGGACATGGGGCGGGGCCAAAACCGCCCGCGCCTGTGATCGCGCCGGACCTGACCATCGACAAGGCTGAGCCTGTCGGGCGCTATGCGGTCCGGCTTTATTTCTCAGATGGCCATTCCAGCGGCCTGTTTACCTGGCCATATCTGCGCCAGCTTGGTGAAGGTGAGACCGGCGCCGGTTTTCAGGGGTGAATTCAGGTCGGGGCCTTACCCGCCGGCTGTAATCCCTTTATAGAACAAAATGTACAGGGCTGATGTGTTCGAGAACGTCAGTTATCCGCCGACCTTAAGTTCCGTCAGGGCGCTGGCGCTGGATTGGATCGTGGTCCTTTCCAACTGGCACCCACCTAGTCTCTAGGTCGACGGGATACGAGTACCGCGACGGCACAACCGGTCCTGTACGTCCGGCATCCGCGAGTCAGCTGACCCGGCGGCTATGCCCTGCCCAATAGGGCTCCCGCAAATCCTTGCGCAGGATCTTGCCCGACGGATTGCGCGGCAGTTCGGCAATGCGATCGACGGATTTTGGACATTTATAGCCCGCAATCCGTTCCCGGGCCCAGGCCATGATGTCGGATGCGCTTGGATCCGTTCCCGGGGCTGGCACGATCAGGGCCTTGACCGCTTCGCCCCATTTCTCGTCCGGCACGCCGATGACGGCCACGTCCGCTACGTCGGGATGGCTGAAAATCGCATTTTCCACTTCCGCGGGGTACACATTCTCCCCGCCCGAGACGATCATGTCCTTGACCCGGTCATGGATATACAGGAAGCCGTCGGCGTCGAAATAGCCGGCATCCCCGGTATAGAAAAAACCGTCCCGAACGGCCTCTTGTGTCGCCTCGGGCCGGTTCCAGTAGCCCTTCATGACGAAATCCGATTTGATGATGATTTCCCCAACAGCGCCGGGTGCCACATCCTGGCCGGTCTCATCGACACACCGCACCTCGGCGTCCGGATAGGGAATGCCGCAGGAGCGCAGCTTGCCCCTGGCCGGATCGTGCGCCTCTGGCGGCAGATAGGTGCCGGCGCCGACGGTTTCGGTGAGGCCATAGAGTTGGGTGAATCGGGCCCCCATCACGTCCACAGCGGTCCGCAGCAACTCTTCGGCGATGGGAGATGCCCCGTAGAAGACCTGTTTGAGAGAGCTGAAATCGGTGTCGCGGAATTTCGGATGTTGCGTCAGGATCAGAATAACAGCCGGGACCCAGAAGGCGTGATTGATCCGCTCTTCCTCGACCAGGCGCAGAATTTCCGTCGGATCAATTTCCGGCAGGACCACGGTCTTTGCGCCCTGGGCCATAGCGAGGATACCCACATTGACGCCGGCAACGTGGAAAAGCGGCATGGCATTGAGCACAACGTCTCCGATGTCATAACTCGACCAGGCCAGCTGGCCGGCCTGACGGAAAAAGCCGAGATAATTATCATTTGTCAGCATGACCCCCTTGGGCAGGCCGGTGGTCCCGGAGGTGTAGAGCTGCAGGACGTCATCATCTCCATATGTCTGGATTGCAGGTGCCCGGGCAGTTTGTGAGTCCCGCCAGTCGGCATAGACCGGCCAGTCGGCATGGTGTCCATCCATGGCAATGATGGTCCTGAGATCCGGCAACTGGTCGCGGATCTGGTCGATCATGTCGTAGAATTCTGCGCCGACAAATAACACGCTGACCGCGGCGTCCGCCAGAATAAACTGGACCTCGGGGGCGGCCAGCCTTGTGTTCACGGCATTCATTACCGCCCGCACCTTCGCGGCGCCGAACATCATTTCGTAGTAAATACTGGTATTCTTGGCCAGGTAGCCGACCCGCGTCGCGGGGCTTATGTCGAGGTCAAGCAACCCGTTTCCGACCTGGTTTGCCCTTAGATCAAGGGTCGCAAACCGGGTCTCTTCGCCCTTGTACCAGAAGGCAACCTCATCCGGTCTGTCTTGCCCCTGGACCCGGGGAATGTCGGCAATATGTGGCATCAGCGCGCTGTTGATCATGTCTGTCTCGCGGTCGTGATAGGGAATGTGCGGTTTACTGGACGGTTTAGTCTATTCAGGATAGCCAGCTTCGGCAAACTGCCCAAGAACATTCGAGACATAGCTGAGAGGACCTTAACAATGAGTCATGGATTTTCGACCAGAGCCTTACACGCTGGCGCCGCACCTGATCCGGTGACGGGATCTCGGGCCCAGCCCATCCACCAGACCACCAGCTATGTTTTCCAGGATGCGGAGCATGCGGCCAAGCTGTTCGCGCTTCAGGATTTCGGAAATATCTATACCCGGATCGGGAACCCGACCGTGGCGGCGCTTGAGGCCCGCATGACGGATCTCGAAGGCGGCACAATGGGACTGGGCGTCGCCTCCGGCCATGCGGCTCAGCTGCTGGCGTTTCATGTCCTGATGGAACCAGGAACAAAAATTGTCGCGGCACGTCAGCTTTACGGCGGGTCGATCAACCAGCTCAGCCATGCTTTCAAGAAATTTGGCTGGCAGGTCGAATTCGTCGATATCAACGATCCCGCTGCGCTCGAAGCCGCCATGGATGACAGCGTCCGCGTCGTCTATTCGGAAAGCCTCGCCAATCCGGGGGGCGTGGTGACAGATATGGAGACAGTCGCCTCGATCGCCCATGCCCATGGCGTGCCCTATCTCGTCGATAACACCATGGCGTCGCCCTATTTGTGCCGTCCTCTGGAACATGGAGCAGACCTTGTTGTCCACTCGCTGACAAAGTTCGTTGGTGGTCACGGCAATTCCATTGGAGGCATGCTGATCGATGGCGGGCGGTTTGACTGGAAGGCGCAGGGAGACAAATTTCCCACCCTGACCACGCCGCAGGCCTATTATAACGACCTTGTTTTCGCGGATGGGTTCGGCGCGTTGCCGCTCGGTCCGGATGGCGCCGAGATCGATATTGCGTTTTCGATTGCATCGCGCGCGTTCAGTTTGCGTGACCTTGGTCCGGCCCTGTCGCCCTTTAACGCCTTCATGATCCTGACAGGCTGCGAAACCCTGCCGCTGCGAATGGACAAGCATTGCGCCAATGCACTTCAAACAGCGCAATATCTGTCCGGTCACGACAAGGTCAGCTGGGTCCAGTATGCCGGTCTGCCGGGGGACCGGTATTACGATATGGGGCAGAAATATTGTCCGCGGGGGGCCGGGGCTGTGTTCACCTTTGGCCTGAAAGGCGGGCACGAGGCGGGTGTTCGTCTGGTTTCCGACGTCCAGCTGTTCAGCCATCTGGCGAATATCGGCGATACGCGATCGCTGATCATTCACCCCTCATCGACCACTCACAGCCAGTTGTCGGATGACCAGAAGACCGCCGCCGGCGCAGCGCCGGACACGGTCCGGCTGTCGGTCGGGATCGAGGATGCCGACGATATCATCGCCGACCTTGATCAGGCCCTGGCAAAATTCCCGGGCTGATTGGTCTGAGGCCGGCGGAGACGGGCGGGCGAGATGTGAAAAGTTGAGGTCCGGCCTTTGCGACGCCGGACCGCATTCCTATCTAGACCACAGCGTGGTAAGACGCATGCGTGAAACCGACAGATCCGTCGCCGATGATCGGGGCGGTGTCCATGTCGAAAACCGAAGCCGCTCCGGGGTCACCAAGTGAACCGGGTCTGGGACAGGAGAATGAAGTATGGCGAACAAAGCCGCCGGCGCGCTGACGCTCAGCCCGGAACAGGGACTCAGCCGCTATCTGACAGAAATTCGTAAATTTCCAATGCTCAGCAAGGATGAGGAATTCATGCTTGCCAAGCGGTGGCGGGAACATGAAGACACCGCCGCAGCTGAAAAAATGGTCACCTCACACCTTCGGCTTGTGGCGAAAATCGCCATGGGATATCGGGGTTATGGCCTGCCGATGGCGGAAGTCATTTCCGAGGGCAATGTCGGCCTGATGCAGTCGGTCAAGAAATTTGATCCTGACAAGGGGTTTCGCCTGGCGACCTATGCCATGTGGTGGATCCGCGCCTCCATTCAGGAATATATTCTGCGCAGCTGGAGCCTGGTCAAGCTGGGCACAACTGCGGCGCAGAAGAAACTCTTTTTCAATCTTCGCCGCATGAAAAGCGAGATTAATGCGCTGGAGAATGCCCAGCTGCATCCCGATCAGGTCACCCAGATTGCCGAGCAGCTGAACGTGCCCGAAAAGGACGTCATTTCCATGAATGGGCGGATGAGCGGTTCAGATGCATCTCTCAATGCGCCGATGGGGGCTGAGGGTGACATGGAGTGGCAGGACTGGCTCGCGGATGATGAGCCCAATCAGGCCGAAGAATTTGCCCGCACACAGGAATTCGACGCCCGCATGGAATTGCTGGGTGCGGCCATGACCGACCTTTCTGAGCGCGAACATCATATCCTGACAGAGCGCCGGTTGAGCGATGAGCCCAAAACGCTGGAGGAGCTGTCAGCAGTCTATGGCGTTAGTCGTGAGCGCATACGGCAGATTGAAGTGCGGGCGTTTGAGAAGCTTCAGAAAGCCATGCAGAAAAAGGCGCGCGAACAGGGTCTTCCCACCGGCGGCTGACGCGGACGCCCCGTGTGCCGGGCTGGTTGCGGGTGGGTGTTTCCAGATTGTGAGAGAGACCGATGGATCCGGGGCGTGCCAGTCCAGTGACAAGCCGGGATGACCCGCGCATTGCGCCTTTTCTGGGCGTTCGCGAACGGGACCTTCACCGCAGCGGTGATGGCCGGTTCATTGTTGAGGGCCGGGTCGCCCTGGACATTTTGCTGCGCCGGTCACGGTTTCCGGTCGAGAGTGTTCTGATCAGTCGGCCGCGACTTGCCGGACTGTCGACCCTGCTCGATGCCTTGCCAGCCAATGTGCACCTCTATGTCGCTGAGCCAGATATTATGGACGCGGTCGCAGGGTTTCCGATCCATCGTGGTATTCTGGCCTGCGCCATGAAATCGACGGACCTGCCGCCGGCGCAGATCGCACAGGCCCGCACGGTGCTGATGCTGAACGGGCTGAGCAATCACGACAATGTTGGCGCGGCGTTCCGGAATGCGGCGGCGTTTGGTGTCGATCTGGTTCTGCTTGATGCGACGTGTTGTGATCCCCTGTATCGCAAGGCGATCAGGGTTTCTGCCGGCACCACGCTGTGGTTGCCTTATTTGCATCAGGGAACGGGTCTTGACCAGATCAGCCTGTTGCAAGCTGCGGGATTTGGTGTCTGGGCCCTGACGCCATTGCCTGATGCCCCGGCGCTCAGCGCTATGCCCGTACCGGCCCGTCTCGCCCTTTTGCTGGGGGCTGAGGGGCCTGGTCTCCACGACAGCCTTCTGGAGTCTGCCCAGCCCGTGCGCATTCCCATGGTGGCCGGCATAGACAGTCTCAATGTTGCAACGGCTGGGGCCATTGCGCTGAATCATGTCTTCACTCGGCGTCTGGATTCGGCCTGACAGAAGCGGCATAGGCCCGAATCCGGTCAGCGACATCAGCGCCCTGGGCATGATGGGGCATGTGTCCGCCATCCGGCAGGGCAACCATGTCAAGGCGGGTCACCTGATGCTTGAGCCGGCCGACATGCAGGGCCGGATTCAAGACCGTGTCCTGCGCGCCCGAGAACACCGTCACCGGCATGCCGAGTTCGGCATAGCGCCCCTGCTGGGCGGCGAGCTCTGCTTCAAGATGGGTGACATCCAGGGCATTGGCGCGGAACTGGGCGGGTCGGAACAGCAGGGCAATGCCGGCATCCTCAAAATAGGTGCTGGGTGGCGGGTCGGGCGCAAAGACCGATTGGATTCCCCGACCTGCCTGGCTGGGTCCCAGCAGGGGAATGAGCTGGTTGAAAACCGGACCAATGACAGGATGGCGGGCATAGAGATTATGCCAGGACTGACCGCCACCGCCCCATTCATGCGACACCGGCGCCACCAGGACGAGTCCGCGAACTTTTTCCGGGTGATCCAGGGCCAGCCTGAGCGCCACGGCGCCGCCGAAACTGTGTCCGACCACAACGGCCGGTTCATCGGGCGAGAGCTGGTCCAGGACCCCGGCTGCCAGCCGGGCCTGAACACCGAGCTCATGGCCGTTGGCGGGGCGCTCAGAATGCCCATGGCCGGGACGGTCCAGAAGGATGACACGGTGACTGTCCGACAGGCGTGGCGCAAGCGTCGCCTCGAACTCCCGCGCATTGGCGGATGCTCCATGCAGCATCAGGATGACCGGGCCGGTCTGACCAAAGGTCAAAGCGTGCATCCGGGTGCCGTCAATGTCGAAAAAACGATCTCCCGGATAGGCCCGTTCCGCGCGGGCGCTGTACAGGGCCGAACTGACGCATCCAGAAAGGCCGGCGACCATGCTCACCAGCAGCAGAATCCAGACCGCTTTCAAACCGGACGCCCTTCGGTATCCTGCTGCAAGCGGTCCAGGGCGCTGCGGGCGGCGGGGAAGAGGGGATAGAGGTCGAGCGCATGGCGATAGGCCGTCATTGCCTCCTCCCGGGCACCAAGGCTTTCCAGAACCGCGCCCAGCCCCGCCCAGGCCCTGAAATGTCGGGGCTCCAGCCGCAGGGCCTCATTCACGTCGCGCAGGGCTTCGCCGTAATTCTCTTCTGCCAGGAAAAGGATGGCGCGTCGGTTCCAGGCTTCCGCATAAGACGGCTGGATGGCAATCACACGGTCAAACAGCGCTCGGGCCTGAGCCATGTCGCCCTGCGCCTGGGCCTCGATGGCCCGGGCCATGACCAGGTCCGCGGCTGCTGATCCGCTCTCCAGCCAGGCATCCCAAATGTCTTTGGCCGCTTTGTCGGCATCTTCCTGTGTCTCTGCCGAGCGCAGCTCATCAAACATGTCCGGTGACGGGCCGAAATCTGCGCCTTGTATCAGGATGAGGCTGGAGAAAAGAATGCTGGTCCACATAAAGGCGACTATGAATGAGTGGCGCAGGGCTTCAAGGGCAAGTCGGGTCCCGAGCCGTGATTATTTCAGTGCCGGGCCGGACTATGTCCGGCGGACCGGGGCCGGCTTTCGGGACAGATGCAGTTCTCTCCAGCCAGCAGATTGTTCTGCAAACTCTGGTGGTCGATACAAGGTTCGAACTTGTGACCCCTGCAATGTCAATGCAGTGCTCTACCGCTCGATCGCTCCGCTCACTCTTCCCATTTGCCCTTACTTTTCAGACTGCTAGCGCAGTGTAAGGCCAAAAGGGTGACTAATCAACCACCCAGAACAAAGCGGAAATAGTTGTGGCCGTTGTGGCGAGAGTGTGGCAGAGATTGTACCGGCGGAGATTGGCTTCCTCATTCCCGACAGGGGTAGGCAGGGGGGCAGGGGTTCCCCTTTCATGCAAAATGCGCCCAGAAATTTTCTCGGAGAAATTCAGCGGTTTTGGAAGCTTGTATCGACATTAGTCCATTTGCTTGATGAGGGCTTCACCCACACGCGTGGAGCGCCTTACCATCCACAGACCCAGGGCAAGATCGAGCGCTGGCACCAGACGCTCAAAAACCGCATCCTTCTGGAAAACTACTTCCTGCCCGGTGACCTGACCCATGAGATCGACGACTTTGTCGATCACTACAATCATCGCTGCTACCACGAGAGCCTGAACAATCTCACGCCCGCAGATGTTTACTTCAGCCGCAGCGACGAAATCCTGCAGCAACGCGCCAAAACCAAACGGAGCACCATGAAACTACGCCGCTTGCATCACGCAAGATCTACTGATTAAACCAAAGCCGATGAGCCAATCTCTCCTGATCCAAAAGCATCAGAGTGTCTCAACCGTTTGAAAACGGACATACTCGGGCGATACCACTTTTGCGTTCGAACGCGATCTTCAAAATTACTTGGTGAAAAATCTAGAACTGTTAGAGCCCGGTTTGACACTCTATCGCGACGAGGATGATGCGTTTGATGGGGTGGAGTATCCCGTCG
>CALKFG010000013.1 GCA_938084575.1 uncultured Hyphomonadaceae bacterium | reverse complement strand
GGACGAGAAGGACAACCCGTCCCCGACGGGGCGGGCTGCTTCAAGGCGCGTCAGTTGGTCCGGTCCAGCCCGGTCGTCACCCCGGTCAGGGAACCGGGGGGCCAAAGAGCATAAGCAAGATGCCGCCGCGGGTGCGTCCGTCCCGGACGCTTACCGCCTCGCCGAAAGGCAGGCAGTCACCTCGCGTTCGTCACGGACGCACCCGGCCCTGCCGCATGCCCGGACGCCATGACGCGGTCCGGACAAAGCGCGTGGGCTCAGTTGAGGCCTTCCCGGCCAATCGCATAGAACCGGTCCCGGCGTTGGGTTTTGAGATCCGCGGGCGACAGGTCCAGCAAGTCCGTCAGGGCCTTGTCGATGGCCTTGCCGGCCGCAGCAATGGCTTTCTGAGGATCGCGATGGGCACCACCGACCGGTTCCGGCACAATGCCGTCAACGACCCGCAGCCGGATCAGATCCTCGGCCGTGATCTTCATCGCCTCGGCCGCCTCCTTGGCCTTGGCAGAATCCCGATACAGAATCGACGCGCAGCCTTCCGGCGAAATTACCGAATAGATGCCGTGCTGCATCATCAGCACCCGGTTGGCGGCCGCGATGGCGATCGCGCCGCCAGATCCGCCCTCACCGATAATCAGGGAAATGATCGGCACATTCAGCGTCAGGCAGCGTTCCGTCGAGCGCGCAATGGCCTCGGCCTGGCCGCGTTCCTCGCCGGCCTTGCCCGGAAAGGCGCCGGCCGTGTCGACAAAGGTGATGACCGGCAGGCCGAACCGCTCGGCCAGGTCCATCAGCCGGACCGCCTTGCGATAGCCTTCGGGGTGGGCCATGCCGAAATTGTGCCGCAACCGGCTTTCCGTGGTGCGGCCTTTTTCATGGCCAATCACGACCACGGACCGGCCCTGAAAACTCGCCAGGCCGCCCAGAACCGCCTCGTCATTGCCAAAGACGCGGTCGCCGGCCAGCTCCTGGAAATCGTCGAAAAGCTGAGCCAGATAATCGCTGAAATGCGGCCGCTCCGGGTGCCGGGCCACCTGCGCCTTGCGCCAGGGTGTCAGGGCATCGTAAGTTTCCTTGAGCTGTTTGGCGGCCTTTTGTTTCAGGCGCTTAAGCTCATCATTGATCTGCGGCCCCCCATCCTGGCGGGCCACGGATTCCAGCTCGGCGATCTTGGTTTCCAGATCGGCCAGCGGCTTTTCGAAGTCGAGATAAGTCTGGGGCATGCTCTTGGATACAATGCGTTGCCGATTGGCGCTAGACCTGATCTTCGCGCCGCCGGCGCGGCGGGTTCAGGCGGCAGGGTTTGCCGCCGGCTTCATCTCGGCCAGCATCCGCCCCATGGCGGCGTGCACAGCCTGCATCGCCTTGAGCGGGCGGACCATGACCTTGAAATCGACAATCTGGCCGTCGCTGTTCCAGTCGATCATATCGATACCGTTCACCTGGATCCCGTCCATCTCTGTCTCGAATTCCAGCACCGCCTTATCCCCGCAGTCAAACACGCGTGTATATCTGAACGCGGGATTCCCCAGCGTGTTCCCGGCGGCTGTGAGATAGGCGAAGGTGATGTCGCGGCCTTCCTGAGGCGTATGCACGACGGGGCTGCGGAACACGACATCCGGGTGCAGCATGGCGTGCAGCCGGGTGCGGTCGTGACCCCCAAGCATATAGTCGAACCAGGCCTGAAGGTGCGGCGAGTGCCCCGTCGTCGGAATGTCCATAATCATGCCCGTCTCCCTGTCAGCTGTGACCCGATAACTTGCCGTCCGATCCCGCCCCTGTCCAGTCGGCAGCTGGAGGTTCAGCCGGCATAGGCCGCTGCCAGATCCGGGTCCCGTGCCGCAACCTGGTCGGCGAGGTCGCAAATGACCTTGGCCTGTTTCCAGGTGGCGTCGTCCTGCATCTTGCCGTCCAGCATGGCGACACCGGCCCCATCGGGAATCGCGGCGAGGACGCGGCGCGCAAAGCGAACCTCCTCGGGGTCGGGGCTGAACACGGTCTTGGCGACGGCGATCTGGCTGGGGTGCAGGGTCCATGTCCCGACACAGCCCAGCAGGAAGGTGTTGCGGAACTGCTGTTCGCAGGCTTCAAGGTCGGCAATGTCGCCGAACGGGCCATAGAACGGCTTGATGCCCGCCATGCCACAGGCATCGACCATTTTGGCGACGGTGTAATGCCAGGGATCCTGCTGCGCCGAGGCGCGCGGTCCGCCATCTTCGCGGGGGTCCTCGATGACCCGATAAGAGGGGTGCCCGCCGCCGACCCGGGTGGTCTTCATCTTGCGGCTCGCCGCGAGATCCGCCGGGCCAAGGGAGATTCCCTGCATGCGCGGGCTGGCCAGTGCAATCTCCTCGACCCGGGCCACGCCCTCGGCGGTTTCGAGGATGGCGTGCAGCAGGATTGGGCGCGACAGGCCGGCCTTTGCCTCGAGCTGGGCGACATACTGGTCGACGAAGTGGATGTCCCATGGGCCTTCCACTTTCGGGATCATCAGCACGTCGAGCTGGTGACCGGCCTTCAGGACCAGGTCGCTGACATCGTCCTGGAACCAGGGCGAGTTGAGCGGGTTGACCCGGCTCCAGAAGCCGGTGCCCCGGGCCTGCCAGTCAATCATGCCGGCCATCTCGATCACGCCGGCGCGGGCGGCCGCCTTGGCATCGGCAGGAATGGCATCCTCGAGATTGCCGAGGATCACGTCTGCGCTGTCGGCCATGGCCGGCACCTTGGCACGGACCTTGTCAAGATGCGGCGGCACGAAATGGATCATCCGCTCCAGCCGGACCGGAAGGTCCCGCATCGGCTCAGGGGCACCGGCCGCGAGAGGTTTGAAAAACTGGCGGGGCGCTTTCTGGCTCATGCGACGGGTCCTTTTGTCGGGTCTCGTCGCTCTATAAGTGAGGCCGGTCCATGTCGTCCAGACCTTAGGTCTGCGCCAGAGGGTGGGCGGCCTGGAGCAGCGCTTCCAGCTCCTCGGTCAGGACGTGGGTGTAGATTTGCGTTGTCGCGATGTCGGCGTGACCAAGCAGGCTCTGCACCGCGCGCAGGTCGGCCCCGCCCTGCAATAAATGGGTGGCATAAGCATGGCGCAGGGCATGCGGGTGGACCTTGTGGGCCGCCACCCCGGCGGTCATCGCCAGCTGGTCAAGCAGCTGGCCCAGGCGCCGCCGGGTCAGGTGACCGGCCTTGCCGCGCGAGGGGAACAGATAGGCATCGCTCCGGGTCCGTCTCGGATCCCGGTCCGGCAGTGTGTCCGCCCGGAGGGTCAGCCAGTGGCTCAGCGCCAGAAGCGCCGGCGGGCCGAGCGGGCAGAGCCGCTCCTTGCCGCCCTTGCCACGGACAATGAGGTCGCGTGTCTCCCAGCGGCCCTGGCGCCGGCGCGGCAGCGCGCCGAGGGTCAGGCCGACCAGCTCGCTGACCCGAAGCCCGGCGCCGTAGAGCAGCTCGACGAGGCAGGTCAGGCGCACATCCTCGCGGCACGTGTCCAACAGGCGCTGCAGCTCGTCCTGGCTGAGCACATCGGGCACTGCGCGTATGGATTTGGGTCCCTCCAGACGCCGGGTCGGGTCATCGGAGCGGTCACCTTCCTCGAACAGGAAGCGGAAAAATTGCCGCAATGCCGACAGTTTTCGCGCCTGGGTGGTCGCCGCCAGCCCCTCGGCCGCGAGCGATTGCAGCCAGCCCGACAGATCGGTCTGCCCGGCCTGAACCAGTTTGCCGCCAAGGCAGGCCGACGCGTCGCCCAGATCACGCGCATACGCCTCAAGCGTGTTGATGGCGGCCCCCCTTTCGGCCGACATCATTTCCAGAAAGGCTTCGATCCGGGTCTTGTCCAGCATGGCCAAAGCTTAAGGGTGCAGGCGTTAACAGAGCCTGTCCACGGCTCCACAGCCGGACGCCCTGAGCCCGGCCGGGAGGACGACCTGCTGGCTTCAGGTCTTGGATTTGGCGAAATGGTCGCGGGTCAGCTTGAACACCACGGGACTCAGCAGCGCCAGGGCAATCAGGTTTGGCGCCGCCATCAGTCCCGTCAGCGTGTCCGCCACCAGCCAGAACAGGTTCACAATGTTCTTGACCTGGCCTTCAAGCATGAGCGCTCCGGCGCCGGCAAAGGTGAACAGGATCCAGCTCAGCCGGAAGGGCAGAATGGACTTCACGCCAAAAAGGAATTCGCAACACCGTTCGCCATAATAACTCCAGCCGAGAATGGTGGTGAACCCGAATACCGCCAGGCCAATCGTCACAATATGCTCGCCAACACCCGTCAGAACCGAATCAAACGCGGCAACCGTCAGCGGCGCGCCAATATCGCAGAATTCCGGCTGACCATTACCGAGGAACGTGTCCAGCGTTGCCGTGGTCGGCATGCAGGCCTCGGGAATAACCCCGGACGTCAGAATGACCAGGGCGGTGATGGTGCAGACGATCAGCGTATCAATGAAGGTTCCGAGCATGGCAACTGTGCCCTGCTCCACGGCATCGTCATTCTTGGCCGCGGCATGCGCGATCGCAGCCGACCCCTGACCTGCCTCATTGGAAAAGATTCCCCGGGCCACGCCCTTCTGCATGGCCAGCATCATCAGGCCGATGGAAATGCCCGTTCCGGCACTGTCCAGGCCGAACGCCCCGGTGATGATCATGGAAAACGCTGCAGGCACCGCCTGAATGTTGACCAAAATGACCAGCAAGCCGGCGCCGATATAGGCCAGCGCCATGGTCGGCACGAGTCGGCTGGCCACCTGGGAAATGCGTTGCACGCCGCCAAGGATAACGGCCGCCGCGCCAAGGGCGAGCACCAGGCCGGAGAGGCCGGGATGTATTCCATAAGTCGAATTCAGGGCATCCGCGATCGAATTGGACTGGATCGAGGCACCGGTTCCCCAGCTGGCCAGCATGCCAAAAGTCGCAAACAATCCGCCGAGCCAAAGCCATTTTGGCCCGAGGCCGTTCTTGATATAGTACATCGGTCCGCCGACATAGCGGCCCTCCGCATCCACTTCGCGATATTGCAGGGCCAGCACACCCTCAGAGAATTTCGTCGCGGTCCCGACCAGGGCCGTCATCCACATCCAGAAGACGGCGCCCGGCCCCCCAATCGCAATGGCGGCAGCAACACCGGCAATATTGCCGGTGCCGATGGTCGCAGACAGGGCGGTCATCAGGGCGCCGAAGGGCGTGATGTCGCCTTTTTCCTTTTGGTCAGGCTTTGCAAACAACTCCCGCACCGCATTTGGGATCTTGGTGAAGGAAATAAACCGGAGACCGATGGTCAGAAAGACCCCGGTGCCAAGCAGCAGGGCCAGCATCGGCACGCCCCAGACGACGCCGTTCACTGATCGAATAAGTGGTTCCATGATCGCCCCCAAGCGGTTTGCGTTAACCCCAATCCGCCGAAACCTTACAGAAGAAGCCTTGCCTGTGAAGCGACAAAATCAATTATCGGAGAATTCATCCCCGCAGGCAGATCATCGTCTAGCCTTCGCTCATGGCAAAGTCTCGCCGTGCCGCAATGATGGTGACCACCACACCGGCCAGCACATCGAGAAGCGCCATGATCGTAATGATAAAAAAGACGGAGGTTGCAAAATTGGCGTTCAGGAGAAATGCGATCAGACAGGCAATGAAGATAACCATGGAAAACGCATGGTTCATGATCGACGCGGTATGGGTGCTGGTGGATTTCAGGATTTCAAGAAACAGGACACCAACGGACAGAAGCAACAGCGCATCGCCCTTGGTCATGATCCAATCTGTGCTGCCCCCAAGCATCGGCACGATCAGGAATTTGCCACCCAGCACCGCCATCATCGGCGAACCGCGGTCGGTCAGGACCACATCGCCCATGGCGATGGTAACCGGATCCCCGCCGGTCATGAGCGCGATCAGACCATAAATGGCGACAGGAATAACAAATAATGGAAAAGCACTCAGCATGGTTCGCATTCTTAATCCCCGGCGGTGGTGGTCCGGGTCATGTTTACCCGAACCGCGTTGGCGTCTGTCTCGGAGGTGCGCCATCCCAAGAGCTGAAAGGTAAGATTTCGACACGCGGCACCTCCTCGCCTATGGATAAACAGTCCTGCAGAAGATGCAAAGGGCACGGGCGTCACCGAACCGAAATGAGGCTCAGAGCTCGTCGGTGCCGCCGGGCTTCCGTCTCCGCCGGATCAGCCACATCACCCCGCGCAGGTCTGACAGGGCCGCCCAAAGCCGACCAAAATTATTATAATTCGACTTTCCGGAGCCCCGTTCACGGTGATTCACATCCCTGAACTCTACCTGCCCGCCCTCGGCACTGACCAAGGCAGGCATGTAGCGATGCATATGATCGAAATAGGGCAGCTGGAGATAGGCCTCCCGCTTCAGGACCTTGATGCCACATCCGCTGTCATCACAGGAATCCCGCAAGAGCCGCTTTCGGAGCACATTGGCAAAGCGGCTGCCAAACCGTTTCCAGAGCGTGTCCTTGCGTGCCGCACGCCGCCCCATGACCATGGCGAGCCCCTCAGGTGCATCCGGCCGGACGAGGCGCCTGTACAAAGCGGGAAGATCGGCCGGGTCATTTTGCCCGTCGCCGTCCAGGGTGCCGACAACCGGCGCCCGTGCCGCCTGTATCCCCGTCCGAATGGCCCGCGACTGGCCCGCATTGGACCTGTGGCTCAGCACCCGCAGGTGCGGGTAGCGGGCTTTCAGGCCCACCAACACCATCCGCGTGTCGTC
Source organism: uncultured Hyphomonadaceae bacterium (assembly GCA_938084575.1). GTDB lineage: Bacteria > Pseudomonadota > Alphaproteobacteria > Caulobacterales > Hyphomonadaceae > Henriciella. The sequence goes on along the minus strand of CALKFG010000013.1, from coordinate 36,042 downwards.
TCGCGACGCATCGTCTACAAAAATCATCTCATAGGCCCGGCCAGCCAGAGCTGCAGAAATCTCTGCCACCAGCCCGGTCACATTTCCCGCCTCATTGTGGACAGGCACAACAACAGAAAACTCGGGCGACTCGGTCAAGGCAAAGGACTCCGATCAACAGGCTTGAACTGCCTTTACGGGAATTCAGCGGATTGCGAAACCGCCCAGCACAGGCCATGACAAACCCACCATGACCGCGCTGCCGATCGACCCGCTCTTACCGCAAATTGTCAGTCGTCTTGCAGCACGCCGGCGTCTGGTCCTTGCCGCGCCCCCGGGCGCTGGCAAAACGACCCGGGTGCCCCTGGCGGTGGCCGGCCTTCTTGGGACCACAACAGGATTGCCGGGCCGGATACTCCTGCTTGAGCCCCGACGCCTTGCCGCACGTCTTGCTGCCGAGCGGCTGGCGGCCACGCTGGGTGAAAAAGTCGGTGGCAGGATTGGCCTGTCGACGCGTATTGAACGGAAACGCAGCCAACAGACCCAGATTGAAGTCATGACCGACGGCGTCTTCCTGCGGCGTTTGCTGGGCTCGCCGGATCTGGCCGGCATCGGGACAGTCATTTTTGACGAGGTCCACGAGCGCGGTCTGAATAACGATTTGGGCCTCGCCCTGATGGAAGATGTCCAGTCGGCGCTGCGACCGGACCTTTGTTATATGGCGATGTCCGCAACTCTGGAGACGCAGCGACTGGCCCGGCATCTGGATGCTGAGGTGGTCGAGTCGGAGGGGCGCCAGTACCCCGTCGAAACCCGATATCTGGGCAAGTCGCGGGACCGGCTGGAAGAACATATGGCACGTGCCATTGCCCGGGCCTGTCGCGAGACCGACGGATCCATCCTCGCTTTCTTACCCGGTGCCAGAGAAATCCGACGCACAGCTGACCATCTTGTGCCGTTGAATCTCGGCGCCAACATTGCCCCGCTATATGGCGCGCTCAGCCCGCAGGCCCAGGACGCGGCGATCCGCCCAGCGACGGGACGAAAAATCGTTCTCGCAACCGACATCGCGGAATCATCCCTGACGATTGAGGGGGTGTCGGTTGTTGTCGATTGTGGACTGACCCGTGTGCCGGACTGGAACGGACATGACGCCAATCCCGCTCTGGTCACACAACGGGCCTCTCAGGCCAGCGTCAATCAAAGACGTGGCCGGGCGGGCCGTCTGGGCCCCGGCATTTGCTACAGATTGTGGGATGCTGCGGAAACGCGCGGCCTGTCCCCCCAACCCATTCCTGAAATCCTCAGCGCGGACCTGACCAGCCTTGTGCTGACCCTGGCAGACTGGGGCGAAACGGATCCGGCGCGCCTCAGCTGGATTGATCCTCCACCGCCCGGACGGCTGGCCAATGCCCGGCAACAGCTGGTTGGCCTGGGCGCCATGACCGCTGACAGGAAACTCACCGATCGCGGCCGGGCCATCGCCGCGCTGCCGCTTGCACCAAGGCTTGGCGCACTGATTGTGATGGCGGCAAAGCCCGCCGAGAAAGCCCTGGCCGCGCAGTTTGCGGCCTTGATCGCGGAACCGGGCCTTGGGGGACCCTCTGACGATCTCTCCGACCGCTTGGCACGTTTCAGGACCGACCGGTCGGTACGGGCCAGCGCCCTGCGGGCCCAGGTGAGAAGCTGGGGCGGATGCGTGGCTCCGGCCGGCAATGCTGCGGCCATACTGGCGACGGCCTGGCCAGACAGGATCGCGCGACGCCGCAGCGTGGACAGCAATATCTGGCTGCTAGCGTCCGGCCGCGCTGCATTCCTGCCCCCGGACTCGCCACTTGCCAGACATGAGTGGGTCCTGGCGGCCAATCTTGCCGGATCGGCAAGGCAGTCGAGGATCACCGCAGGTCTCGCTCTTGATGAGGCGACGGTTCTGGCATCTGCCCCGCCAGTCTTGAGGGAGCTTGCCGAGTTCGATGCGGCCACAGGCCAGTTCCGTGCCAGACGGGTCAAGGCCATTGGCGCGATTCACCTGTCGGAAACCCCACTGCCACGTCCTTCAGGGGCAGCGGCCAAGGCGGCCTTTTTGGATCATCTGCATCAGCATGGATTTGGCCCGGCGGGCCTTGAGCCGGCGCTGCAAACTCACTGCGCCCGGATCACCGCCTTGCGATCCGTCGATGCCGCAAGCTGGCCAGATACGCCACTCAGCCATTTGCAGAATGATGTGCATGTCTGGCTGGGGGCCGCCCTGCCTGACAAGGGATTCAAACTGCCGGGTCCGCAGGCTGTTGTCGACGCTCTGATCCAGTCTTATCCTTGGGACAAGAAAAAGGATCTAAATGATCAGGTGCCATTAACCCTTCTTTTACCCAGCGGGCGGCGGGCCAAGATTGACTGGCTGGACGATCGGGCGCCGCTGGTTGAAGGTCGGGTTCAGGAATTTTTTGGACCCACGCCGCACCCGCAGCTGGCCGGAGGCCGGCTTGCCGTTACGGTGCAGTTGTTGTCGCCGGGGGGCAAGCCGGTCGCAAGCACGCGCAATCTGCCAGGCTTTTGGACCGGCGGTTACACCGACATGGCCAAGGATATGCGCGGACGATACCCCAAGCATGACTGGCCGGACCGCCCGGAGTCTGCCCGCCCGCATGCAGGGCTCACCAAGGCCCGACTCAAGCACGGCTAATTCGGACTGGGGCGTTGAAGCCCGCGCAGGGCCTGAAGCAGGTTGGAAAAATCATCCGGCAAGGGGGCCTCTGCTGAGATTTCTGCACCGGTCACAGGATGAACAAAGCTGAGACTGGCCGCATGCAGGGCCTGGCGGGAGAACTTTCGGGCGATTTGCGTTGCCTGATCGAAGGCCGGGCCTGACCCTAAGGCCTTTATCCCCCGGTGGCGGCTGTAAACCGGATCACCAATTAAGGAATGACCCGAATGGGCCATATGCACTCGGATCTGGTGGGTACGGCCGGTCTCAAGACGGCATCTGACCAGCGCAGCGGCGGGGCGTGGATCCGCTTTGCTGGTTTCCCCCCAGCTTTCAAGGGTCGCATAATGGGTCACGGCAGACCGGCCCTCATCCTCCTCAACCACCGCCATTTTCTTCCGATCCTGCGGACTGCGCGCAATCGCCCCGCGCAAGGTCCCGCTTCGTGGCCGAAGGGCGCCCCGGGTCAGGGCCAGGTAAGACCGCTCAATATCATGGCGGGCAAAAAGATCCGACAAACCCTTATGTGCGGCGTCCGTCTTGGCGACCGCCAGAACACCGGTCGTATTCTTGTCGATCCGATGCACGATACCGGGCCGCTCCACACCCCCGATCCCCGGCAATGTCCCCTGACAGTGGTACAGAAGCGCATTCACCAGCGTTCCGGTCCAGCTGCCGGGCGCCGGGTGAACAGCCATGTCGGCAGGCTTATTCACCAGGAGAAGATGCTCGTCCTCAAACAGGATATCGAGTACAATCGCTTCAGGTTCAGGCGCCGCCGCAACCGGATCCGGCAGATCGATCCGGTAACGCTCTCCGGGCACAACACCACGGCGAGGGTCCTCAACAACAATGTCGGCATCTGCGGTCACAGCCGCAATCGCGCCGGCCTTAATCAGGCTTTTCAGTCGTGTCCGGGAAAAATCGGGTATGGCCTCGGCCAGGAACCGGTCAAGACGAAGGCCGCTATGCCGACTTTCAACATCTGCAACGTGCTCTGTCATAATCGCTTTACAGACCTCTTTTCCAAGACTCTCTATGCATCCAGACCGTGCCATTCGCAATCTCGGAGCCTCACATGACCAAGCTAACCCGCAGACGTTTACTCGGCACCAGCAGCGCCGCGCTGGGCCTCGCTGCCTGCCAGTCAGACACCGCGAGTCCAGGGCTCAATGCCGGGCAGATGACAGCGCCCGATCACCGGCCTGCTTATGACGGCACCGTCGTTTTTGAGCATGGGGTCGCCTCAGGAGACCCCCTTCATGATCGCATTATTCTCTGGACCCGGGTGACACCCTCCGACGCGGCCGCGCAGACCCCTATTCCAGTCCGCGTCAGCCTGTTTGACGATGCTGCCATGACCAACCCCGTCCAGCACCATGATGTTGTCGCCACCGCGATGAGCGACTTTACGGTCAAGGTGGACGCGACCGGGCTGCAAGCCGGAACCGTCTATTACTATCGGTTCGCCGCACACACGACATCGGGCGAGGTGGAGTCTCCCGCCGGTCGAACCCGCACCACGGCGGCGAGCGGCGACACCCCCATACGGCTTGCCGTTGTCTCCTGCTCGCACTGGGCCTTCGGCTATTTTCATGCCTATCGCCATATCAGCGAGACACCGGACCTTGATGCAGTGGTCCACCTGGGTGATTACATTTATGAATATGGCATCGATGGGTATGGCGGCGATGTCGGGCGCCAGATCGGCCGGAACCATGAACCGGCACACGAAATCATCACGCTGGCAGATTATCGGCAGCGGCATGCCCAGTACAAGACCGATCCCGATTTGCAGGCGGCCCATGCGTCGGCTCCATGGCTCTGTACATGGGACGATCACGAGAGCGCCAATGACTCATACAGGACCGGCGCCGAGAACCATAATCCGGAGGCCGGCGAAGGCGACTGGACCGATCGCAAGCAGAAAGCGCTTCAGGCCTATCTTGAATGGATGCCAGTTCGGACCCCCGGGCACGAGGGCGCTGCAACCGGGATTTACCGCAGTTTCCGCTTTGGGGACGTGGCCTCTGTCATGTGCCTGGAAACGCGCCTGACCGGAAGATCAGAAGAGATCAGCTGGGTCAATGAATTGGGCGATGTGGCTCCGGAGAACCTGCCCCAGAAGGCCATGGAAACGATGGGTCGGGTCCGCCGGCCTGAACGCACAATGCTGGGGGCACGCCAGGAAAGCTGGCTGGCCGAACAGCTGGACCAGTCTGTTCGGGAAAAGACGTCGTGGCAGGTGCTGGCCAACCAGGTCATCATGGCCCGCGTCAAGGCACCCAATTTTAACGTCACCCTGTCCGAGGCCCAGAAATCGGCCCAGCAGCTGGGCCCGATCCAGCAGCTTATCCCATTCAGCCAGTTCGGGCTTCCATGGAACCTTGATGCCTGGGACGGTTTCCCGGCTGCGCGGGACAGATTATATGCCGACGCCGCAGAGGCCGGCGCGCGGCTGGTGACCCTGACCGGAGACACCCATACGGCATGGGCGAACACGCTGTATGATGCCGGGGGCGATCAGCGCGGCGTTGAATTTGGCACCACATCGGTCACATCACCCGGTTTTGGCCTCTACATGGTCGGGGTTGATGACCTTGGCGACCAGTTCGCCGCGGCCAATCCGGAAATTGACTGGCATGATCCGGTGGGCAATGGATGGACGCTGGTGACCCTTGGTCCAAGCCAGGTTCAGGCCGATTATTTCCGGATCAGCAGCATCCATCAGCCTGGCTATACCGCCAGTCCTGTCCGGCGTTTCACCTCGATGCGAACCGACAGCGGCATGACGCCTTTAAGCCCGGCCTAGGCGACACGCTCGAAGACCGCGGCAAGGCCCTGCCCGCCGCCGATACACATGGTCTCCAGCCCATAGGTCGCCTCTCGGCGCTGCATTTCATGGAGCAAAGTTGTCAGGATCCGTGTGCCGGTCGCCCCAACCGGGTGCCCCAGCGAAATGCCGGATCCGTTGACATTGATCCGGTCATGATCGGCGTCGGACAGGCCAAGCGCCTGGGTGCAGGCCAGCACCTGGGCAGCAAAGGCTTCATTAAGCTCGATGAGGTCAAGATCCGTGAGGCTCAGCCCAGCGTGTTGCAAGGCTTTTTCCGTCGACGCGACCGGTCCGATCCCCATCACCTCGGGTCCAACCCCGGCCAGCGCCCATGACTTGAGACGCGCCAGGGGCTCCAGCCCCTGTTTCTCGGCAAGAGCAAGAGTGGTCACCAAACAGGCGGCAGCGCCGTCATTCTGCCCGGAGGCGTTGCCTGCTGTCACCGTGGCCTCGGGATCCAGTTTGCTGCGGATAGGTTTCAGCTTTGCCAGAGTTTCAAGGTCGGTTCCCGGCCGAACATGTTCGTCCGTGTCGACGATGCGGTCACCTTTGCGGTCCTTGACCGTGATCGGAACAATTTCCTTGGCAAATAGGCCCCCTTCAATGGCGGCGGTGGCGCGTGCCTGAGACCGGGCCGCCAGCATGTCCTGTGCGTCGCGGCTGATGCCATAGTCCCGCCGGAGTGTTTCAGCCGTCTCGATCATCCCGCCAGAAACAGGGTAATGCTGCCCGCCAGCAGTCAGCCTCCCCCGGGTCAAGCCATCCTCAAGCATCAACCCCGGCCCTTTAATGCCCCATCGCCCCTGATGCGTGTAAAAGGGCGCACGGCTCATCGACTCTGCACCGCCGGCAACGACCAGCTCACTGCCGCCAGTGGCCACCTGCATGACAGCGTAGATGACCGCCTGCAGACCCGACCCACAGCGGCGGTCAATCTGGAGCCCGCCCGCACTTGTCGGCAGGCCGGCATCGAGAGCGACAACCCTCCCAAGCGCCGGTGCATCCATAGTTGGATAACAGTTTGCGAAAATGACATCGTCAATCAGACTCCCGTCCAATTGCGTGCGGTCCAGAATATCTTTCACCACAAGGGTTGCAAGATCCTGCACGGGTACAGATTTCAGCGCACCCCCAAACGCACCTATTGCCGAGCGCCGAGCCGCACATATCACCACGTCACGCATGCCAGTTCTCCTGATTTTCCATATCAATCGGGGTTCAGTGCCACGGAATGAATAGGTCGGAAAGCACTTCCCCAACGTCCGCGCCAGCTCGGACACGGCGGCTCTTCCGCTCGAGGGCAGACCAACTGGCCCAAAGTCCGTGCAGGCCTCCCAGCAGACGCACCCGCGCCCCCGCGGGTTTGGAAAGGGAAATGGCCGAAGGCTGAGAAATGCGCTATACTGAAGATGACATCCTTGGAGGACATATGAACAAGACCCTGATCATGGCCATGGTGCTCGTTGCATCCCCTTTGGCCTCTGCGGGCGAAATCGCCGTCGCGTTTGCTCCGGATGTGACCGTTGAATGGTCGGAAACCTATGGCGAACGTGAAGTCTCACGCCTGTCCGAAGCCGTGCATAAGGACTTTGAACACGCCCTGGACAAAGCCGGCATCACCCCGGCGCGCATCGAAATTACAATTCTGGACGCCAAACCAAACCGCCCCACTTTTGCTCAGCTGGCAAATCAGCCGGGTCTGGACGGCATGCGCTCCTTCTCCATTGGCGGCATGGCGATGACCGCCGTGGCATATGATGACGCCGGGACCGTCTTATTGGACAGATCGTATGATTGGTATGAACGCGACATCAGACAGGCCCAGTACAGGTCCACCTGGGGCGACGCTAAGATGGCATCAGACCGATTTTCCAGGCAGTTTGTTCAGGCTCTGAAAAAAGACTAACGCACCTGTGGGTGCTAAGCGTGACGCTGCCACGCCGAGTTGCCGGGTGTTTGCTTTTTAAATTCTGAATCTGGCTTTCCCGCTATTGCGAGGCATTCTCAATTGTGGCAAGAGAATTGAAAATCATTCTCAAAAAGTAGTGTCCTTTGTTCCTGATCCGATACAGCCTTGCCGCACTCGGCCTGGGCCTTTGCCTCTGCGCCGGCCATGCTCAGCAGACATCTCCCCCGCCCGGAGAAACGCGTCTGATGGTCCTCGACAAATTGACAGTCGTTGGCACAGCCGGGGGCAAAGAGAACATTGGCGGATCGGTCGATCTGATAACGGCGGAAGATCTCGCCCAACAAAGCCATTCCGACATTCTTCGCATTTTGCGGGCCGTGCCTGGCGTCAACATTCAGGAGGAAGAGGGATATGGCCTGCGCCCGAATATCGGTCTGCGCGGATCCGGAACGGATCGAAATTCCAGAGTTATGATCATAGAGGATGGAATCCCCGTTGCGCCTGCGGCCTATGCGTCTCCCTCAGCGTATTACTTCCCGGCGGCTGCCCGGATGCAGGCCGTCGAAGTCACCAAGGGGCCCTCCGTTATCCAGTATGGGCCCCGCACCACTGGAGGCGCCATCCATCTGATCTCGACCGCCATTCCGAAGCAGTCACGTGCATTTGCCGAGGTTCTGACCGGAGAGTATGGCCGCCAACGCCTGCACGCCCATCTCGGAACTCGAACAGAGATTGGCCATGGTGTCGACATCGGTGTCCTGCTGGAAACGTTTGAGGATGAGGCCGATGGCTTTCTGAGGCGCGACACAGAGAATTCGAATACCGGGTTTGACATCTCCGATCAGGTCATAAAAGTCGGCCTGTATGGCGCAAAGGCACCCATGCCATGGTCAATAGAATTGAAGTTACAGGGCAAAACTGAATCATCCAATCAGACCTATCTTGGCCTGACCGCGTCTGATTTCGAAGCGGACCCGCTCCGGCTCTATGACGCCGCCCAACGCGACCGCATGGCCAATAGCAACGAGCTTTACCAGCTTACGGCGACCATTGACCTGACGGCCGAGACATCCCTCACCCTGATTGGATATGCCAATGACGTTTCACGCAACTGGTACAAATTGCAGGGCGTCAATGCGCTCGGGAATGGCCCCAGCGGGGATGTCGGGCTCAACGCGATCCTCGACAATCCAGACGCGCTCTCGGCCGAGTATGATCTTCTGCGCGGCCTGACCAGCCTGGACAACAGCCTGGTCATGCGGGCGAATAACCGGACTTATTTCAGCAAGGGCGTGTCAGCATTTTTCGACACTGAGATCGAATTTTCAGGCCTGCGAAATCGGCTCACCTTTGGCCTGCGGGTGCACGAGGATGAAGAGGACCGGTTCCAGCATGAGGACTCTTACCGCCTCGATCAGGGGCTGATGGTGCCGACTGACTTTGGCGCGCCCGGCAGCACAACCAACCGCCTGACACGCGCCAATGCGGTCTCCGCCTTTATCCGTGACCAGGTCGACCTGGGCGACCGGCTGACCGTGACAGCCGGGTTGCGGCTTGAAAATTACGACATCCTCAGGTCTGACTATTCCACACTGGATCCGACCCGACGCGACGGACCGCTTCAAATCCGTTCAGAGTCAGACCAAGTGTTGCAACCCTCCCTTTCCGCCGTGTTCCGACTGGACGACGAGATCCAGCTGATCGGCGGGATCCACAAAGGATTCTCTCCGGTTGGCGCAACCTCAACGGGCGCTCGCAGCGAGCAGTCCTGGCAATATGAACTGGGCACTCGTTACGCGGGCGAGATGGTAGTCTTGGAAGCCATCGGCTTCTTCAATGATTATTCGAACCTGCTCGGGGAATGCACGCTGTCGTCGGGTGGGGACTGTTTGCCGGGAACGGCCTTTAACGGCGATGCTGTTGATGTTTATGGCCTGGAATTAACCGGTGAGTTCGACGCAGCCACCCTGCTCGGCCTTGACGCACTCGAGGTGCCGCTAACCCTAGCTTACTCTCTGACCCGAAGCGAATTTAAGACCAGTTTTGACAGCGCTTTTTTCGGCGCGGTCCGGGCCGGTGACTCTCTTGCTTATGTCCCTGAACATCAGCTCACGCTTGGCGCAGGCCTGGTCGCTGATCGCTGGGGGGTACACGCGCTCCTGAATACCATTAGCGAGACACGTGATGTTCCCGGACAAGGGTCAGTCCCCGCCACCAGCCGAATTGAGCCCCGTACGCTTGTCGATCTCTCCGCCTATGTCGCATTGACCGACGCGCTGCGCCTCAAGCTCAAGGTGGAGAACCTGCTCGATGAAGCCTACCTCGCCTCGCGCCGGCCGGCCGGTCTGCGCCCGGGAAAGCCTCGTGAGATCTTGATGGGTTTTGATATCAGCTTCTAATCAAGCAGCTTGTCCCTCAGGATTTCCTGCCTGTCGGGGGTCAGCCCAAGAGTATTTTCCAAATATGCCTCAAGCGACCCGGACTCTGCTTCCATGCTGCCAATAGCAGCGGTCAGAAAATCGGCATGCACCCCAACAAAAGGGTGATAGACGTCATCGGGATAGGTCTTGCCAATGTGCTGGTTGAAGAGACGCGCCATCTCCGCGAGGCGCTCGGCGACATTTGCCGCCTGGTTGGTGAGCTCATAGTCCGCCATAATAGCGTCGGGATGAACGCCCAGGACATGATGCGTCAGCGCGCACAAAATGCCGGTCCGGTCCTTGCCTGCCGCGCAGTTGACCACTGCGGCTTCCCCTGGCTTCAAAGCCTCAAGCGCGCCGAACCAGTCCCTGAAGAGGTCGACATGCTGCGGCTTGAAAGGCGCTGCCCGGTAATAATCGGTCATCCAATCCCGCGCCTTCGCCGCATCAACAGAAACTTCAGTCAGAAACCGCACATGGGGCGCGTCTTTCGCGCGCCCCTTATCACTTGTCAGCACATTAACGCCGGTTACGGGCCATTTATGGCCATGGCGATCGCGCTCGTCAGGCCGGCGTAAATCCGCCTGAACCACAATATTAAGTTGCCCAAGGGATTGTATGTCTCTGTCCGTTGCTTCCCCGAACTGAGCGGAGCGGAACAATCGCCCAGACTGGACATATCGACCGTCTGCGCCCTGATAAGCCCCGAAATCACGGAAATTTCGGACCCCTTCGAAACTAAAAACACGATCCTGCATCATGGGTGACTTTCTTTCATTAAACAGACAGGGCTTGGATCGAAATGCGGCCGGCCATCCTAACGGAAAGGCGGCTCGGCAAATGACCTTAATTTACGGGAATGGAGGGCTGCCCCTTCATGGGCAAGCTTTTCCAGCGTGGCCACGCCGATTTTCAAATGCTGGCTGATAGATCTTTCATAAAATTTGTTCGCTGCACCCGGCAATTTCAACTCACCATGCAAGGGCTTGTCCGACACGCACAAGAGTACTCCATAAGGCACCCGAAGACGAAATCCATTGGCTGCGATTGTCGCGCTCTCCATATCGATCGCAACCGCGCGCGACTGATTGAACCGCAGGGCTGAGTCGGTGATACGAAGCTCCCAGTTGCGGTCATCTGTGGTTGCAATCGTCCCGGTCCGGAGCCGCCGCTTCAGGGCGTCTCCCCTGTCACCCGTGACTTCGGCGGCAGACTGCTGCAGCGCCATCTGAACCTCCGCAATCGGGGGAATTGGAATATCGGGGGGCAGTACTGCATCAAGCACATGGTCATCGCGCAAATAGGCATGTCCCAGAACATAATCCCCAATCGCCTGAGAATGCCGCAACCCCCCACAATGACCGACCATGATCCAACACTCAGGCCTCAAAACGGCGAGGTGGTCAGTAATGTTTTTGGCATTCGACGGACCCACACCAATATTTACAAGCGTGATCCCGCTGCCATTTTCAGCCGTCAGATGATAAGCCGGCATCTGGTAGCGCCGACCCGGCAAAGACTCGATTTCGGCCCTTGCTTCCACCGTGTCTTCAGTGAAATCGCGCCCACCAGACACACATAGCTTCTGATAGCGTGTAGCGCCACCGAGCTGGCGCAGGCCCCAGTCGCAGAACGCATCCACATAGCGGTGATAATTTGTGAACAGGACATAGCGCTGGAAGCTGTCCACCGAGGTTCCCGTATAATGCTTAAGTCTCTTGAGCGAGAAATCCGTCCGCAGGCCGTCAAAAAGTGCCAACGGCCTTTGGGTGCCGGCATGAAACATCTCACCGTCGGCAATTTCATCTCCAATGTCACCGAGCCGTGGCGAAGGGAACCACCGCGCCAGCTCGGCCGGGCTGATTTCGTCCAGCCCATCGGCGTGTCCTTGCTCCCATACATAGGCATAGGGAATTTCCTGTGAGGACCGGCGCACCTCAACCGTGACCTCATAATCGTTCAAGAGTGGGCGAAGCTGTTCAACCAGATACCGGCGAAAGAAGTCAGGCTGCGTAATCGTTGTCACATAGGTCCCCGGCTCCGACATTTTTCCAAATGCTCTCGATATGGGCGGAGGGGGGCCATCGGGATTGTAGCCAATGACAAGTTCGGGATAACAAAACAGCCCTTTGGCCCGAGCCTCCGGGTCTGGAGTCTCGCCGCGCCTGAGATAAGCCTGAAGCGCCGCGGTAAGCGCGTCGACAGCCATGCGATAGGATACGTCCAGAGCCTGAACAATATCTTCGGGTGAACCTGTGATCTTTGTCATGGCCCCAGATGCATTATGCAGCAGGGCGGGTCAATCTGGATCGGAGTGTCTTGACAGCCGGTAGAATTGCAGGCCAGCCCCCGAAGGCAAGTCCAGACCGACAGGCACCAGACCCTCAGGAACAACACCGCGCTCCAGACTTCCCGCCAGACCCTCCGGCGCTTGACGGGCATAGCGCTGCGTCTCTCTGAGCCCGGGGCAATACAGAAGTCCGTCGGCTTCCAGCTGATGAAGTCGGGCAACGGCTTTGTCGGGCGCCATCAGAAACAGGCTCAAAATTCGGTCCAGCCCCCCATCATTCCGATGATAAGGAGCCGCAAAAATACGATGCGGTGTGTAGACCAGGATTGAAGGTCCCAGATCGATGGGCGCCACCAGGTCGAGGACGTCATTTTTGGGAACTTTCCCATAAAGTGCAGGCATTCGGCAGTCCTGAACCAGCTGACTGTTCAGGCGCGGCATGACCCAGAACCCAAATGCTGCCCAGCCGCTTGGCATCAGCAGGACGAGACCAAGCAGACAGACAATAAAGTGACGCGCATGGCGGCTTTTCCACCAGCCCAGGACCGCGCTGGTAAGCCAGCCACCGGCCGCGATCGATGCAAAGGCGGATGCAAACAGAACTCCTCTGAACTGCCACATCGAGACCAGCACGGCGACACTGAGCAGAATGAACACAGCAGACACTGGCAACCTGTCCTTTGCGGACGCTGTCAGCATAAGCCCCCCAGCTGCGGCCAGGCTGGCCGTCAGGAAACCAAAACTGGTAATGGCCAGTCCTGGCTTGGTAGCCACCAGAGCCGATACGCTGAGCGCTTCACCCACAGCCTTCAGCCAGTTTTCCCTGACCGTTTCGGAGAGGGCGCCATAGGGGTCACCCAGACACCCGGGCGACGTCATCGCAAAAACAGCGGCAACGCCCAGTAAGCCCAAGATACCGGCGGCCATGCGCCCCTGCCAGAACACCATCGCACCGCCAAATAGTCCAAGAACAAGAAAGCTCGACCCCGCCGCCATGAAGGCCGCGAGATGTGCGCGCCCATATGCGTCGCAAACCTGCCGCGCTGGTCCTGAACCGGGGGCATCGACGATATAGAAAAGGACCCCGGACAAGATCAATCCGAGCCCGCAAATTGCCAGTCTCGGTGCCTCAATATGCCCGCGGACAACCCAGAACACACCAAGCAGCACGCCCAGGCTCACAGAATAGACCAACCCCTCAAGCGCAAGGCTGACCATCGCCGTCATCGCCGCCGCCAGAACCAGCGCCGAGACCGAGGAGACAGGCGCGGACAGAAGCGCTGCAAACCCAATCAGCACCAGCATAAGAACCATGCCATGATGATCGATGCGCCCCGGCTGAAAGGCGAGCATGGACGCCGATTGTGCCAGTATGAAAAACACGGCGACGACACCCCCGGGCCCGATCCCCAGCTGCCGGCAAATTCTGGCCACAGCGAAAAGGGTGATCACGAACAGGATCAGTGGCCAGACGATCAATACGACCGGCTCGGCCATATCCTCGCCGGCGATTGGCTGAAGAACCCACATCAGCCCCGCGATAAACAGATCGGGTAAGCGCGACCAATGCATAGCACCGGATTCTGGCGTCAGGAACCGGCTCTGGTTAACGTCAAACCAGGTCTGACCCGCCAGCAAGTCCCGAACCTGCTGCAGGCGCATCAAATCATCATTTCCCGGCAACATCCCCTCAAGGACAGGGCCGCTCAGCGCAAGCTCCTGTCCCAGCAGAAGCAGGCCGGCGAGGATGGGACTCCAATGCAGCCACCACAAGGACGAATTTGAACCAAAGGGCATCATGACCCCCATCCTCTATCCCCACGAAAATCCTTTTGATCGGTCCAAACTATACTTTCCGGGTTACCGAAAGGCTTCGACGGCCAGCAGATCCGAAAGGTTTGAAAGGCTCAATTTGCCGACCGGCGATGACCGGATTCGGTCGGAGAACAGGTTCAGCTGCTTTGCCGGGCAAAGGCAAAATACCTCAGTCCACCAACCGGACCCAGTGACCCATCTTGCGTCCGGCTTTGGCCTCCCGTTTGCCATACAGTGTGATAACGGATCCGGCTGGAGCAGCCTCAAAAGGCGCCAGAGCCTCATGTCCGAGGAGATTTCCCATTTCGGCGCGATATTTTCGCTCGACTGAGCCCAGGGGCCAGCCCGCAACGGCCCGAATATGCTGCTCAAATTGCCCGGTCCTGCAGGCCTCGGGCGTCCAGTGCCCGGAATTATGCACCCGAGGCGCCACCTCATTGGCCAGCAGGCTGCCATCTGCAAGCACAAAAAACTCAAGAGCCAGAACGCCGACATGATCCAGCGCCGCTGCCAGACATATCGCCGCCTCCCGAGCTTTCGCCTCGGTTGTCTGATCGACCCCCGATGGCACCGAGGACCGGCTCAGAACGCCTTCAACATGGTGGTTCCGAGGAATGTCATAACACAGGCTTTCGCCCGTAATGGAACGGGCAACAATGGCCGAAATTTCGCAGCTGAACGGCACAATGGCCTCCAGAATGCTGGGCTGTGCCTTCAACCTAGAAAAGGCGGCCTCACAGTCATCGCCGCTGACGAGGCGAAGCTGCCCCTTGCCATCATAACCCTCCCGGCGGGTCTTCAAAATTCCGGCCCCGCCCAGTTGTGTCAGGGCTCGGGCCAGGTCTTGCGGGCCATTCACTGCGACATAGGGCGCCGTTTCGATGCCGGCGTCGCGGAGAAAAGCTTTTTCGGCCAGGCGATCCTGGGCAATCTCCAATGACCGTGCACCAGGCCTGACATCGCACCCCGAGCTGACAAGGTAATGGACCGTATCGACCGGAACATTCTCAAACTCGTAAGTCACCACATCGCATGAGCGGGCCCAATCGAGCACGCTCGGAAGATGGTCATAGCGGCCAATCGTTTGTTGCTGAGCGACGCGCCCGGCCGGGCAGTCAGCCTCGGGACAGTAAATGGAGACATCAAACCCCAACCTCGCCGCTGCAACAGCAAGCATGCGGCCAAGCTGTCCCCCTCCTATGATACCAATTTTGGCCCCAACAGGCAGCATCATGCTGGATCCGGCCGCTCGGCGACGTCTGCAGACTGCTTCGACCGGAATGCGTCCAGCCGGACCGCCACTTCGCGATCCTCAAGCGCAATAATCGCAGCCGCCAACAAGCCTGCATTGGCCGCACCCGCATCTCCGATCGCGAGGGTCCCTACGGGAACGCCTTTGGGCATCTGCGCAATCGACAACAAACTGTCCACGCCATTCAAAGTCCGCGACTGGATGGGAACGCCCAGAACGGGCAAGGCCGTCATCGCAGCAGCCATGCCGGGCAAATGAGCTGCACCGCCCGCTCCTGCGACCAGAACCTTCAGCCCCCGCTCCCTCGCCGACCGGGCATAGTCATATAGCCGGTCTGGTGTCCGGTGCGCTGAAACGATTCGGGTTTCATAACCCACGCCCATCAGGTCAAGCATGTCGCAAGCCAGTTTCATTGTTGGCCAGTCAGACTGGCTGCCCATAATCACACCCACTCGGGCGTCCAGATTTTCGGCGGCTGGGGTCACGTGGTCCTCAAATTCAAAGCCGGCACCATAGGAAGCCGGAAAGGCGCGTCAACTCGTGACGTGACTGGGCAGGCCCCGACATTGTGCTTAAACTCAGCTCATGGCCGATTCTTCTGAGCCTTTCAATCGAAACACACCATCAGACCGGTCTGCAAGAGAGGTCGACAAGGAAAGGCATGTGTTGATGGAAGATCTCAAAATAGATCCCTCAATCCTGCCCACACCGATACGCGCTGCCCTTGAGGCGCTTGGCAATGAAGTTGTTACACTCCGCCAGCGCATAGAACAGCTAAGCGTCCAGTTAAACGCGGCCGAAGCCCTCGCGGATTATGACCCCCTATGCCCGGTCTTCAACCGCCGCGCTTTCATCAGAGAACTTGACCGGGAAATCGCTGTCAGCGCACGCTACAAAACACCTCTCTCAGTGCTCTACATCGACCTCGACCGGTTCAAGCAAATCAATGATATTTGCGGCCATGCCCGGGGCGACCAGATCCTCGTCGACCTGGCCCGGCAATTGCTCAGCGCGGTGCGCCGAAGCGATATTGTCGGTCGGCTGGGCGGAGATGAATTCGCCATCACCCTGCCGCGTGCCGGACCGGACGCGGCGGGACGCAAGGCCGTTGCACTGATGCTGGATATTGAAGCCAACATGCGTCAGTCCGCAGCCCCATCCGGTCACGCACTCGATATTGGCGCCTCCTGTGGCGTGGCCACCTGGCGCCCCGGGGAAGGCTCTGAAACACTCCTGAAACGCGCAGATGCCGACATGTTCCGTATCAAATCCAAAAGACGCGGTCAGCGCAGCCCCGGTCAGGATCAACCGCCGGGGTCTGCAGACACGCACACCGCGTGACAGGAATCGATTTTCGTGATTTATTTCTGCAGTCAGGGGGTGGTCCCAACACAGCAGGAGGCGCACGTTCATGTCCTTAAAGGGTCGGATCGAAGAACTTTCCCGGAAGCATCGACAGCTTGATGAAGCCATCGCTGAAGAGCAAAAACGGCCAGCGGCGGATATCACCCATCTCAAGGGCCTGAAACAAAAGAAACTTCGAATTAAAGAAGAGCTGGGATACCTGCGCACCGGTTAAAGCGCTTCTGAATGGCCTTGGCCGATCGCATCTGCCAAAGGAACCGACAATGGAAAAACCTGTAACTGTGCTGCTCGGACTTGGGCAGACCGTGGGGGAGGCCGTCGCCCGACGCATGCTGAGCGATGGGCAGGAAGTCCTTGCTGTTGATCCCAATCAAGCCATTCTGGATGAACTGCAAAAAACGGCCGGGGAAAAAGTCGTCAGGCTGCACGGCGCCGTGCATACACGACTGGGTCTGCGCAACGCTTTGTCGGCTGCGATGGAAACCTTCAGACGGGTCGACCATGTTATCGCGATCCCGGATTTACCGTCCAGTGACACGGTTCTGGGTCTGGACATTAATGCCTTCGATTCCGCCCTGAACAAGGCCGTGCGCGGGACCGTGGAGACACTCCGGATATTCTCCGCAGCAATGGTCGAACATCGTGAAGATCCCGGCTCGACGCTCGAACGCTCACGCCAGATTGGCAGCTTCACCTTTGTGCTGTCGCTGGGCGTCCGGCTCTCGCAGCCAGGCAGCTTTACCGAAAGTGTGACCCAGCATGCCATTTATGGCGCCATAAAGGCGGCCTCGGTTGAGCTGGCAGACCTTGGCATTCGGGCCAATGCCGTCATTGCATTGCGCCCGAGAACCGAAAAGCAGGATGACTGGCTCAAGGCCCGGACACCCGCCGGACGGCCGGCCATGGCCGAAGAAATAGCTGAAGCGGCCCTCTTCCTCAGCCGCCCGGAAACCGCCATCATGACCGGCCAGGCGGTCGTCCTGGATGGCGGACGCCAGCGTCTTTCGGGGCTGATAGAAACGTCGGAAGAAGACTGATTCAGCCGCCTATGTCTTCGGATGGCAGATAACGGGCATCCAAGTATACCCCTTCACAAAGGCCCCTGATGTCAACGCAGGTTCTTCCAGAACTTCGATGTGCTCGAAGCGCTTCATAATTTCTTCCCAAAGGATGCGCAGCTGGAGCTCACCCAGGCGGTTGCCGACGCAGCGATGGATCCCGAAACCGAAGGACAGGTGATTGCGCGCCTGATCACGATCGACAATCAACCGATTGGGATCCTCGTTCCAAAAGCGCTCATCCCGATTTCCGGAGGCATACCACATTGCGAGCTGATCACCCTTCTTAATGGTCTTGCCGTGCATTTCGACGTCTTCCAGAGCGGTTCGGCGCATGAACGCCAGAGGCGTCTGCCACCGAATGACCTCAGATACCATGTTTGGAATCAGGTCCGGATTGGCCTTGAGCTTCGCATATTCTTCGGGAAATTTGTTGAGCCCGTAGATCGAGGCGCTCATGGAATTTCGTGTGGTATCATTTCCGCCAACGATCAGCAGGATGATGTTCCCAAGCAATTCCTGCGGCTGCATGTCCCGGGTTTTTTCACCATGCGCAAGCAGGCTGATCAGGTCGTTGCGAAGCGGCTCTGCCTGCTTTTTCTGGAACAGCCCCATGAACGTGGTCAGGCATTCGAGCAGTTCTTCACGCCATTGTGCCTCACCGCCTGGACAAATGTCGGGATTTTCGCGGTTGGTCGACACATCTGACCAACGGGTCAGCTTGCGGCGATCCTCGAAGGGGAAGTCGAACAGCGTCGCCAGCATCATTGTCGTCAGCTCGATCGACACTGTATCAACCCAGTCAAAGGGCTCATTCGTCGGCAGGGAATCAAGCAGGTCCTGTGTCCGCTCCCGAATGATCGGTTCGAACACTTTCAGCATGTTGGGCGCGACAGCCGGCTGGACCGTCTTGCGCTGCTCGGCATGCCTCGGCTCATCCATCGCGATGAACATAGGCAATTCAAAATCTTCCATGGGTTCGCCCAGCACAATGCCACCATGCTCCCAGCTCGAGGAGAACCGCTTATGGTCGATATCAATCTTCATAATGTCTTCATAGCGGGTGACAGACCAGAACGGCCCGACAAAGCTGTCAGGCGTCCAATGCAGCGGCGCCTCGTCGCGCATTCTTTTGAACCGGTCCCAATAGGCGCCACGGCGCCAGATTTCCGGGTCCACAATATTGAGGTCCTCAAGCGCGAGTTCGCTCGCATCGGGGATCGGGTCATCAAACCGCAGATAAGTATCGTGCATAGGTTCACGCTGGGTAATTTTTGGACGTTCCAGTCCGTGCGCGATTTTCTGAGATGTATCTGCCATGTTTGCCTCCAGTGATCGGCCCTTATCTGAGCCCTATTCTTGCCTGGAGAGACCGTAGCACAGTCTGTTGTGAAAAACTATGACGCCGGCGTCATTTTCTAAAAAGACAGGTCGGACGGGTAGCGTTCCTTCTTCGCAGACCGGATCGCTGTCCGCAGAGCCTGGCATAGCGAGGTTCGCTCCGACGCGGTCAAAAACCGGCCGATGACCCATGTTCTCTGGCCATGGTTAATCTGTAGCTCGCTCGCCCGACCAGACGAGTCGACAAGCGCCA
Organism: uncultured Hyphomonadaceae bacterium; assembly: GCA_938084575.1. Taxonomy (GTDB): domain Bacteria; phylum Pseudomonadota; class Alphaproteobacteria; order Caulobacterales; family Hyphomonadaceae; genus Henriciella. The sequence continues at coordinate 16,820 of CALKFG010000013.1, read as the reverse complement.
CCCGCACGAAGGAGGTTGGAAGCCTGATGCGGCGCGGGCTCTGGCCCGGCTCGTAATGCCGCAAATCAACCTCGGCGGCACTGATGCGGATATGTGTTTCAGCCCGCTGCTGCCTAAAGCTGAGACGGAAGGCCATCCAGATGGCAAACGCATCAAGGCCCAGAAACCCTAGAACGGGAAAAGCGCCCATGCTGATAAAGGCCATGCCCGCCAGAAAGCTGGCCAGCCCGACAATAACCATCACGAGAGTGAAAGCCCGAGGGCTCATTGATCGGTTTGGCCGTAACACGGCATCCATGTAAATTTTCGGGTTTTCATGATCCATTACGGGTCCAGTCTAGCCGAACAGGACTGTTCGTCGCGATGTGGCCTTGCGCCACACAGTCGGAGACGTATTTCTAAATCTATGACCAGAAAGCCCTCCCCCTCCAGACGCGCACCCCGTACGTTTGGCCTCGACAAAGCCGGACTGGTGTTCGAACGCCTGGCCCAGGATCGTCCTTCACCGCAGACGGAACTCAACTTCGTCAACCCCTACACGCTGCTTGTCGCGGTCGCTTTGTCGGCGCAGGCGACCGATGTCGGGGTCAACAAAGCAACCAAGGAGTTGTTCAGGAAAGCTAAAACCCCCGAGCAGATGCTGGCCCTTGGCGAGGATGGGGTCGCTGCGCATATCCGGACCATAGGCCTTTGGCGTAACAAGGCCAAAAATGTGATCGCGATGAGCCGGATGCTGATCGAAGAGTATAATGGCAGGGTACCTGAGGACCGCGACAGTCTGGTCAAGCTTCCAGGCGTTGGCCGCAAAACCGCGAATGTCGTACTCAATGAGGCCTTTGGTCACCCGACCATTGCCGTGGACACGCACATTTTCAGAGTGTCAAACCGGACCGGTCTGGCGCCCGGAAAAACCCCCGACCAGGTCGAGCAGAGCCTGGAGCGGACAACGCCTCCTGATTTCAAACACGGCGCGCACCATTGGCTGATCCTGCACGGGCGTTATGTTTGCACAGCCCGCAAGCCGAAATGCTGGTCCTGCGCGATTGAAGACCTGTGCCGGTTTAAGACCAAAACCCCGGCGCCGAGGGTGACGTCTGCACTTGGCCCCAAACCTGCAAGCTGAGACCGCAGGATCAGTCCTTGGACGAAAGAATGCTGTCGAGCGACAAATCGTGAAAAAGAACCCTCAATACGGACGCCCTCAGGACGATGTGATCGTCCTCGCCGTTCTTGTGGTCATTTGCACGCTTGGTATTTTTCTGGTTGGTGAGCCCCACCGGTCCGACCCGAGCCCCCGTGCAGACACAGATGGGGTCGACACAGCCCGCCGCGACGTCGCGCCGGTGTCGGTCGCGATCGCCCTGAAACCGGACCTGAAGGCCCCCATGGCCCGCCCCCTGGGCCCATCAGAAACCCTTACCAGCGGGTCATCCTTCATCACAGTTTTTGGCGACAGAGAATTGCAGACCTGGCTTGTGGCGGACAGGACATCGCCGACAATTGGGTTCTGGAGAAGTGACTTCCGACGGGCCCAGGCGCATGCCGATGCTAATGGACTCCGGCTGTCAATGGGACGCCAGACCGACGAGGCCGACACGCCCTATCCCTGGGCCGGCGGCGAAGTCCGAAGCACTCAGAAATATGGCTATGGACGCTATGATGTCGTGATGAAGCCAGCCAGGGGATCCGGATTGGTCTCCGCATTTTTCACCTATACTGGCCCGGAATCCGGAGACCCGCATGATGAAATTGACATCGAATTTGTCGGAAACAATACCCGCAAGGTGGAGTTCAATGCCTGGCGAAGCGGACGATCCTACGGCGCCAAAACCCTGACCCTGCCCTTCGACGCAGCCGATGCGTTTCACCTTTATGGCTTCGAGTGGCATCCTGACAGCGTCACCTGGTTCATTGACGGGCTTCCTGTCCACCGCGTTGACGCCATAGAGAGTAAGCCCCCCAGAACGCCGGCGCATGTCTTTTTCAATCTTTGGGCGGGGAAGATGAACGGGTGGCATGGTCCGCCACGCTTCCGCGAAGGCGCCGCCGCCGATTATGCCTGTGTGTCCTTTCAAGCCACGGGTGAGTCCGGGCGAACCTGCGCGGACCTGTTTCGGGCCAGAGATCCCCTGACACCAGACTGGGTTATCGCACAGGACTAGCGCGGGGCACGTTTCGCGAGAATTCTCTGCAGCGTCCGCCGGTGCATGTTCAGGCGACGGGCTGTTTCCGAAACATTATGACCGCATAGCTCGTAAACCCGCTGAATATGCTCCCAGCGCACCCGGTCCGCAGACATCGGGTTTTCCGGAGGTTCCGGCAAGCCTGCGCCCTTATTGGCCAGCGCCCGCACAATGTCTTCCACATCTGCCGGCTTGGCCAAATAGTCCACGGCGCCCGCCTTCACAGCTGCAACCGCTGTCGCGATGGCCCCATACCCCGTCAGGATCACAGCCCGGGCATCAGGGCGATGCAAATGCAGCAATTCGACCACATCCAGACCCGACCCATCTTCCAGCCGCAGGTCGAAAACCCCGAAAGCGGGCGGATTAAGCCGCGCAATATCCCGGGCCTCCGTGACCTTCGACGTGGCGGATACGAGGAAGCCACGCTGCGTGAGGGCGCGTGCCAATCTCTGCAGGAATGGGCCGTCATCGTCCAGGACAAGACAGGTCCTGTCTTCAACACCTTCCAGACTGGGATGTAGCTTCACTGTGACTGGCGGTTCCATGACTCACTCCTCTGAAGCCCTATCTGGACCGATTTCCTCGTCATCCAAGGGCTGCAGCGCAGATCTTGGCCAGACCGCCTGCACAATAGCCCCGGTTTGAGGCGCCATAACATTCTGGGTTGCTACGCGTCCCCCGCTCCTCTCAATCAATGTTTTCGCGATAAAGAAACCCAGGCCCATATCGCCGCCACCAAGCTGGGCTTCACCGCGCTCAGACACGTAAGGCTCTCCAAGCTTTGGCATGACATCCGGTGCAAATCCGGGGCCGTCGTCACGAACAGTGACCATAATTTGCTGACGGGTCCATTGGGCAACAACCGAGACGTCGGAAGCGGCAAAACTGACGGCATTTTCTATAAATGCGCCCAGGGCATGAAGGACTTCCGGGCTTCGCCGGATCACGGGCACTTTGGGTTCGCCGCCATCCCCTGCTTCAGAGGTGACCCGCACCCTTACCCCAAGGCCTCTGTGAGGGGCAGCTGCCTCTTCAACCAGAGCGCTGGCTGGCATTTGTGCATGGACAATGTCGCGCGCATCGCGCGCTTTTCCGATTTTGCGCAGGATTTGACGGCATCGCTCTGTCTGCTCGGCCAGCAGGCTCAAATCTTCATATTTGGGGTCTGAAGGCGCCAGATCGTCCAGCAGTTCACGGGCGACAAGGTGAATCGTTGCCAGCGGCGTTCCGAGTTCATGTGCCGTCATGGCCGACATCGCACCGAGTGCAGATAAACGCTGTTCGCGGGACATCACCACACTGGCAGCATCCAGCGCCTGAACCAGGCGGGCCTCATCCTCATTTATCCGCTGGGCCGACAGCGCGAAAAAAATGATGCCAATGCACAGGGCGACGAAATGGCCCGCCTCAAACAGGTCAGGCAAGGCCAGTGCCGTGCCGTCATGCCAGGGAAGATCATAGGCGACCATCGGCATGACAGCCGACAGCGCGATCGCAAAAATCGAAATGGCGGCCGTATACGGCGCCCTCAGGCTGGACGCCGCCACCGTCACCGGTGCGATCAGGAACAGCAGGAAGGGATTGGAGAGTCCCCCCGTAAGCGCAATCAGGCAGGCCAGCTGGAGAACATCAAAGGCCAGCTGAAAAGCCGCCTCCCACCCGCGCAGCAACTGCGTGCTCAATGCCGCAAAGGACAGGAAGACATTCAGCCAGGCCGAGGCCGCAATGGTCGCAAGGCAAAGCCCCAGAGGCAGGTTGAACCCAAGCCCGAAATACACAAAAAGCACTGCGCCTGTCTGACCGGCGACTGCCAGCCAACGAAGGGTCATGACGGTTGCAAGCCGGGTTCTGCCGCGAGCAGAGCCAACGCCGGACAATCCCTCCGGCAGCAGGCTTACAAAGGGTGTATCAAAAGTCTCTCGACTCATCGGCTCAGCCATTCAGGCCCCCTTTGTGTCAGTCTGCTCTTGCCCGGGTGACAAGGTTTACGCATAGACAGCGTCATGTCCAAGATACAGATAATGTTGGCCCTGGCGAGTGGCACCGTCCTGATGGGCTGCTCAAATCCCGCCAGCCCCGTCGCCACCAGTGCGCCGGGCGTGCCCAACTGTCAGACCCGCGCATCCGAACATATTGGTGGTGCCTTCTCGCTGATCGACCATACCGGCCATCCGCGCACGGAAGCTGATTTCAAAGGAACGCCGTCCCTGGTGTTTTTCGGGTTTACCTACTGCCCGGATGTATGCCCCAGCACATTGGTTGCAATCAACCGGGCTCTGCAACAACTCCCAGACAGCATTGAACCGCCCCGGACTGTTCTGATCAGTGTCGACCCGGAACGCGATACGCCGGACGCGCTGGCACGCTATATCGACACCCCCGCTTTTCCGGAAAATCTCACGGCGCTCACAGGCAGCCCGGATGCCGTCGCCGCGGCCGCCAAGGCCTTTTATGTCGGCTATGACCGGGTCGACATGCCCGACAGTCTCGCGGAATATACCATCAGCCACACCTCCCTCATCTATCTGATGGATTCGGATTGGCGCATGAGCAGCTTCTTTCTCGCCGATGAAAATGACCCTGCCGCACTGGCAGCCTGTCTTGGCGAACACCTGCGCCCCGACGCCGAATGAGCCGACGCGGATCTGAAGCAAAGATATTGCGTTAAAGGTTTGCCTTTGGCCGCCGGCTGTATATGTTGCGGTGCAGCAAACGAAGGTCCGTAACATGCTTTACTCTTTTGTGGAGATGAATCGCGCCGCGATGGCGCCTCTTCGGCTCGTTGCGAAAGGAACCCGCGCTCTGCTGGATACGCCGGATAATCCCGCGCGACAGACGAGTTTCGGCCGCGGGCTGCTGGCTGCCACAAGTGTTTTTGAACGGGCCACCCGGTACTATGGCAAACCGGAATGGCAAATCGACAGTACGGTCATCGCGGGGCGCACCTGCGCTGTCACCCCGGTTCCGGTTTGGTCGTCGCCCTGGTGCAGGCTGATTCACTTTGAAACCCGCCACGCGCCCGCCAACAGGCCGCGTCTCGTTTTGTTCGCCCCCTTGTCGGGGCATTTCGCGACCCTGCTTCGCGGCACAGTTGAAGCCTTCCTGCCGACGCATGACGTCTACATTTCCGACTGGACGGATGCCAAAATGGCCCCTGTCTGGCTCGGCCGTTTTGATCTGGATGACTATATCGACCATGTCCGCTGGATACTTGCCGCGGTTGGCGGGGGCGCCCACGTTGTTGCTGTCTGTCAGCCAGGACCGCCCGTCTTGGCGGCCATTTCGATGATGGCAGAGGACGGCGACGCCAATCTTCCCGCGACCATGACCTTTATGGGCAGTCCGATTGATGCCCGCCAGTCCCCCACAATCCCGAATATGCTTGCTGAGCAGCGAGACTATGAATGGTTCGAGAGTAAAATGATCTACACCGTCCCCGCCCCCTGGCCAGGCATGATGCGACGGGTTTATCCGGGCTTTGTTCAACTTACCAGCTTCATGCATATGAACTGGGATCGGCACGTCGATGCACAGGCCCGGTTCTTTGAACATCTGGTTGAAGGCGATGAGGACAATGCTGAGACCCACCGGGCGTTCTATGACGAGTATATGGCCGTCCTCGACCTGAGCGAAGAATTCTATCTTCAGACCATCGAAAAAGTGTTTCGGGGCCATCATCTTGCCACGGGACAGTTCGTCTATCGCGACACCCGCCGGGTTGATCCCGGGGCCATCGAAACGGTCGCATTGATGACGGTCGAAGGCGAAAAGGATGATATTTCGGGCATCGGCCAGACCCAAGCCGCGCATGATCTGTGCAGGAACATCCCGCAATCCATGCAGACAGATTACGTACAGCCCGGCGTCGGCCACTATGGCGTCTTTAATGGACGCCGCTTTCGCAATGAGATCGTGCCGCGCATCAACGCGTTTCACGAAACGTTCGGTTGAGCGGCCATCTCAATCAGACAGGCTGACGACCTGGGCCGTGACGGTCAGCTCAAATGGGCGACCATCGGCCATGAAAGCCAAATTCAAATCAACGCTGTCGCCCGTCTTAAGGGTCTCGGCGACACCGAACATCATAAAATGATCTCCGCCCTGTCTCAGGTTCAGCTGACCATTGGCCGGAATATCCAGCCCGTGCGCATGGGCCTTCATCATCATACGCCCCTGCATCTGGCCAGAATGCAATTCGATGGCCCCGATCTGAGGAGATGTCGCAGCCACAAGACGGACGGGGCCGCCCTGAACCGACAGGCTGACGCCGCCGAGGGTCACGTCACGCCCTGCCAAGGGTTCGATAACAAAAGCGTTCTCGGCCGTCACGCGGGGTGGGTTTGCCGTTCTTTCACAGCCCGCCAGGCTGAGCTGAGCAGCCAGAATGAAAGCGACTCCGGTTCTAACCAGCACCCCAAAACCCCATAATGGAACGGACCTCCCGAAGGATCGGATCAGATACCGCATGGGCCTTTTCCGCCCCTGCGGCCAGCGTCCGGTCGATCTCTGCGGGATCGGCCATATAATGACGCATATCCGCAGTTATCGGCGCCAAATGCGCCACGGCAATGTCGGCGAGAGCCGGCTTAAAGGCGCCAAATCCCTGCCCCCCAAACTCGTCCAGAACCGCCGCAACAGACTGTCCAGAGAGCGCCCCATATATACCAACCAGGTTTTCAACCTCAGGCCGCCCCTCCAGTCCGGCGACATCCGCAGGCATATCACCCAGCAGGTCCGTTTTCGCCTTCTTGATCTTGCGAGCAATCGTATCGGCGTCGTCAATGAGGTTGATCCTCGACAGGTCGGAAGGGTCCGATTTTGACATTTTCTTGAGCCCGTCCTTGAGGCTCATAACCCGCGCTCCTGGTCCTTTAATCAGGGCCTCCGGTTCCGGAAAGAAGCCCGGCGCATCAAACTGCTGATTAAAACGAGCGGCGATGTTTCGGGACAGCTCGAGGTGTTGCTTTTGGTCTTCCCCGACGGGCACGTGAGTGGCCTTGTAGGCCAGAATATCCGCAGCCTGCAGAACCGGATAGGCCAGTAAGCCAAGCGAAACTCGCTCGGAATTATCCCCGCCCTTATCCTTGAACTGGGTCATCTTCTCGACCCAGCCCATCCGCGCCACACAATTGAAAATCCACGCCAGTTCAACATGTGCGGGCACCGAGGATTGAACAAAAATTGTCGATTTCTCAGGACTCAGGCCGGATGCCAGCATCGCTGCCGCAATTTGGCGAGTCTGGTCGGGCAGCGCCTGCATATCATACGGCTGTGTGATCGCATGAAGATCAACCACACAGTAGAGCGCGTCCCAGCCAGCCTCCTGAAGGTCGACAAATTTCTTCAGAGCTCCGAGATAATTGCCAAGGTGAAGATTGCCCGTCGGCTGAATACCCGAAAAAACCCTGTCCGGGCCGCGATAAGAGGTCGTGTCGATCATGCGTCCCGGCTTTAGCGAATTTCTGGGACTTGACCAGTCGAAAATCCTGCGCCGGATCACCGCATTCTTGCGAAATCCCTGATCCGGAGCGCGCCCAGAGCAACCGCTGTTGCCAGATAGGCTGTCGCCCCGATCAAGATGAAAACGACCACTTCCAGAAACCGACTGTGGGGAACCAGCCGGGTCATCTGCTCCGGATCGAGCCGCAGCAAATGAAGGAGCCCTGCCATGATCACACTCGCCAGAAGAGCTGCAGCAAGGCGACGGAGCAGAGCGCGACCAGGTCGGTACCAGCCGCGCAAAATCAGGCCCAGCATCAGCGCCCCCGCATTGACCCATGCGGCAAAACTGGTGGCAATTGCCAGGCCCGGGAACCCATCCTGCCCCTGACTGCGGAGCCAGACGAACAATCCGGCCCCCATCACAGTATTGAGCCCAATCGACACCAGGGAGAACCGCATCGGAGTCACCGTATCCTCACGGGCAAAATAGGCGGGGGCGGTGACCTTGATCAGGACAAAAGCCGGCACGCCCCACCCAAAATGGACCAGTGCGCGCCCCGCCTGACGGGCATCACTCGCCAGAAAAGCGCCACGCTCGTACAGGCCCGAAATCAGATATTCCGGTGCCAGCATCAGCGCCACCGCTGCCGGCAACGTCAACGCCATGGCCAATCCGATGCCATTATCGACCAAAGCGTTGCTTTCCGGCGCATCATTGACACGGGCCGCCCTGGCAAGCCGCGGCAGGATCGCAACCCCCACCGCCACCCCGACAATGCCCAGTGGAAGCTGGTAAAGCCGGTCCGCATAGAACAGCCAGGATTTGGCTCCCGCCTCAAAACTTGCCAAAGCCTGCGAGACCAGGATGTTCACCTGCATACCACTGGCCGCTATGGTTCCCGGTATCGCCAGACCGATAATACGTTTCACACCTGGTGTGAAACGCGGCACACCCAGGGAAAGCCGCACCCTCTGGCGGCGCACACCCCATGCCAAAAGGATGGCCTGCGCAATCCCGGCAAACAAGACGGCCCAGGACGCATAGTAGGCGGTATTGCCCGGGCTGTCTCCAAAGCCAGCCGCACATATCAGGAAGACATTCAGCACGGTGGGCGCCCCGGCCGACAGGATAAACCTCCCTGCCGCATTCAACACCCCGGACAAAAGCGCTGCGATGGCCATGCAGGCCAGATATGGCATGGTAATTCGGGTCAGAAGCACCGCCAACTGAAAGCTTTCGCTGGTCGTGCTGTAGCCTGCATGGATAAGCTGCATCAACAGAGGCATGGCCAATTGGGCCAGAATGGTCAGCGCGGCAGTCGCCGCAAAAAGTGCACGCAGCGTCTGACGGGCAACTTCGGCAGCAGCTTCCGGACCCTCCGCTTCCAATGTGCGCGCATAGGCCGGAACGAAGGCTTGAGCGAAAGCCCCCTCAGCAAAAATACGACGAAAAAGATTCGGAAACATCAGCGCCGTGACGAACGCATCCGCAACCGGGCCGGCGCCAATCTTGGACGCAATCAGAATGTCCCGGAGGAACCCAAGTATGCGGCTGCCAAATGTCAGGCTGGATTGAGTCAGCGTGTTACGAAGCAGGCTCATAGGGGCGCACTGTCCTTGGTATCAGAAGCTGTCGGCCGCACTGGCGCGTTTCAATTTTCGAGCGGGCGTTGACGGTGCATCGGGTTCCTGCCGACCCAAGGCGGCAAGCAGTTGAGCCTTTAAAGACAATTTCATGGCATCCGTGAACCCGTCGGGCAGAGTGACATAGAAGGCATCGAACACCCGCTCCCCATACGACCCGACATGCGCGGAGACGATGCTGACACCCGCCTCGCTCAGGACGCCGGCAATATCCGCCAGAAGCCCAGGCCGGTCCCGGCCAGCAACATCAATCACCGTGCTGGCCGCCGACACGTCCTCAAGGAAGGCGACAGAGGGCTCGACAAGGAAAGCAGCCTGGCGTGGATTGGGCCGCATCTTCGGGACGGAAATCGCCTCATCCGTCTCGAGCGCTTGTCGCACCGCCTGTTCAAGGCGGGTCAAACGGGACGGATCATCATGCGCAAATGCGGCACCCTTCTCATCCTGCAATACGAACACGTCGACGATCCAGCCTGATCTGGCGGTAAAGACCTGGGCCGAAACAATATTCGCCCCACGGGCCACAATCGCACCCGCGAGGCGCGCAAACAGCCCCCTGCGATCCGGTCCTGATACGAAGACTTCCGTACCGCCACTGCCGGTCCGGCTGGAGACGTTCACAACAACGGGGTCATTGCCCGACAACAAGGCCACATGCGCCAGCAAGGTGGATTGGTCGAATCCTGTCCAATAGGGATCCTCCATTTCCAGAAGAAGCGGCGGCAGGGCACTGACCTCGGACGCCACGGCTTCACGATTTTCGCAGGCACGGGCATTCAGTTCATTAGCAACCGTTTGCTGATCCGTCCGGCCGCCGCGAAGAACGGCCTCGGTATTGTGATACAGATCCGCCAGAAGCTGCCCCTTCCACGTGTTCCAGACATTCGGCCCAACCGCCCGAATATCTGCAATCGTCAGAATGTAGAGCAGACGCATGCGCTCGAGATCACCAACCAGTTCGGCAAACCGGGTAATTGTACGTGGATCTGAAATATCGCGCTTCTGTGCTGTTTCACTCATCTCCAGATGGTTGCCGACCAGCCAGGCGACAAGGTCGGTCTCGGTGGCGTCCACGCCCAGGCGTTTGCAGGCTCTGCGGGCGGTCTTCATGCCCTCAATCTGCTGATCGCCCAGCCCCTTTCCGGTGTCATGCAGCAGCATGGCCAGATACAGTGCCCGCCTGTTCTGGACATGCTGGAACAGCCGTCCAGCCAGCTCGAATCCAGCTTCGCCCCGTTCCATCGCGGCCATATGCTTGACGGCCCGCAAGGTGTGCTCGTCGACCGTGTAAGAATGGTACATGTTGAACTGGGTTTGGGCGACGATACCGCCGAATTCCGGCAGGAAACGGCCCAGCACTCCGGTCTCGTTCATCCGGTCCAGGGCCTGTCCCGGGTCTTTACCACGCAGAAGAATATCAAAGAAAAGCGCGCGCAAAGGGGGCGCGCTCCGCGCCTCTGAGTCAATCATTCTGACATTACGTGTCACCAGTGACATGGCATTGGGATGAATGTCGCGCCGTACGCCGTCTGCGACCTTAAACAGGGCGAGAAGATTTTCCGGCTGCGCAAGAAACGTACTTTGGTCGCCAACGGAAACCCGCCCGGCGGTGAGCGCGAATGGACCGTCTTCAAGTGGCTGGGATTGATTGTGAGGCAGGAAGCGCCGCCAACCTTCAGGCTTCGCCTTCTGGGCAGCCTCCAGCTTCGCCGCGAGAATGCGGGTCAGACTTCCCACGTCTTTCGCAGCCAGGAAATAGCGCTTCATGAATCTTTCCACGCCACGCTGCTGACGCCGATCACGGTAGCCAAGCCGTTCCGCAAGCTCTGGCTGGAGATCAAAACTCAGGCGCTCATCCGGACGCCCGGTCAGAAAATGAAGATGACAACGGACCGTCCAGAGGAACCGTGCCGCACGCATAAAAACTGCATTCTCATGGTCTGTGAACACATCCGTGCGCATCACATCTTCGAGGGAATTGGTTCCAGTCGGGTGCATGTGTTTGACAATCCAAAACAGGGTCTGGAGGTCCCGAAGTCCGCCTTTTCCTTCCTTAATATTCGGCTCAACAACATACCGGACATCGCCCTGACGCTCATGGCGCTTGTCGCGCTCTTCAAGCTTATCGGCGATAAAACGGGCATCTTCCCCCACAACGGCCCGCTCCAGAAACAGCGACGCGGTTTCCGCTGCGAGATCCGGATCACCGAATAAAAACCGCGCATCCAGCAGGCTGGTCTTGATGGTCACATCCTCGCGGGCCAGACGGACGCATTCCTGGGGAGTTCGGAAGGCATGCCCGACTTTGAGCCCCATATCCCAGAGGACGTAAAGCATATATTCGATCACACTTTCGGCGTGTGCGCTGGCCTTATAAGGTCGGATAAACAGCAGATCGACGTCCGAAGACGGAGCCAGAACACCCCGCCCATAGCCCCCGGTTGCAAAAACCGAAAGCCGCTCGCCTTCGGTTGGATTACGGGCCCGGAATACGTGCGTGGTAATATAATCGTAAAGTGCGTGGAGCACCTCATCCTGCACGGCACTAAGCAGCCTGGCCGAATCCAGCCCGTCGGCCCCTTGCTGAAGGCGCTCCTGCGCGATCATGCGTCCCCGGAAAAGCGACCCGTGCAACAGGTCAACAATCTGGGCCCGTGCCGCCTGAATATCGCCACCATGGGATGTGACCGCAGCCGTCAGCTTGACGCGCAGGGACCGCGGCTCGACGATGTCTTCGATCCGCCAGGCGCGGGGACGCCGCCTGGGCAAGTTTTGCTGGGTGCGGGGGGAGGGTGTGGTCTGTGTCATCCTGCTCTCACTAACCTGGATTCAGAGGATATGGCTAGCTCGCAGAATCTCAGTTTGCGGCCCGTCGAAGCGAGATCAGCGCCTGCTCAAGCAGGTCGGGGCTTGCGGAACAGACCAATTGCCCCCCCAATCTTGCCGGCCGGCCATGCCAGTCGCAAGCAAGGCCACCTGCCCCCCGAATGACAGGGATCAGAGCCGCCATATCATAGGGCTGCAATCCGGCTTCAGCCACCAGATCAATCGTCCCTGCGGCGAGCCGCGCATAAGCGAACCCATCGAGGCCATATCGTGTGATGCGGGCTGTATGCCGCAAATGGGTCCAGGCGCCCTGCTCGGACGGGCTGAGCAGAAAAGGATCCGTGGTTGAAATGGTCGCCTGACGCAGATCCTGACAGTTCGAGACGCTCAGGGGGCTTTTGCGTCCAGCCTCCATCAGGCAGGCCCCGCCGGGCCAGCCAATATAGCGTTGATCAAGAACCGGCTGGTCGATCAGGCCCATCACCGCATCGCCTGTAGCATCGACCAGACCGATCAGGGTCGTCCAGACAGGCAGGCCGGCCACAAAGGCCCGCGTCCCGTCAACCGGGTCGAGATACCATGTCCAGCCCGACTGCCCTGCCAAAGCGCCATATTCCTCACCGATAATGCCATCGCCGGGCCGCAGCTCAGACAGGACACCTCGCATCGCACGCTCAGCGGCACGATCCGCCTCGGTGACCGGGTCGAAACCCTGATCGGCTTTATTGTCTGCCGGCGCACCTGATTGAAAATACTGCAAGGTTGCCGTTCTGGCGGCGTCCGCCAGGGCTGTCGCGATCGAAACGGCGTCGAAATCCAGAACATCATGCATGTCTGCCGATGTGCGACAGGCGGCTCAGTCGGTCAAGCCACGCCGGACTTGCGCGAACCGTCTTCAAGCGCCTTGGCCAGGTCCAGAAGACGCCGCCTTGGCTGTTCGCTGAGCCGGTAATAGGCCCGCACGAGGTCCACGGTCTCTTTCTGAGCCATTACATCTCCGTCCATCTGGTCGGCATCATTTGCGGCCCGGTGAACCTGATCGTCGGCGAGAAGCCCGTCAAAGAAATACTGTACCGATACGTGGAGTGCCCTGGAGAGGGCGAACAGCCGAGACGCGGTCACACGATTGGCCCCGCATTCATATTTCTGAATTTGCTGAAACCGGACACCGACTTTAGTGGCGAGATCCTGCTGGGTCATGCTGAGCAGACGCCGGCGTCGGCGTAATTTCCTCCCGACATGAAGATCGGTGTCGTCTGGCATGGTTCAACTCTCCGTCTCGGGCAGTGGTCCTGAGCGTCTCAAAACGAGATGCCCCTGGCCCACTCAGCAAGAGCCGTGCCGCCGGGGCCAAACCCTGTGGTCGCACCCGTGAGACTGACCGGAAACGGGCAGGACCGCCTCAATCCTGCCCAACTACCAAGCGGAAGAGCCCCTCCGTCAACCCACCGGTCTGCGCCGCTTGCCTTTCATCCCCATAAGCGCATGAACGAACTGCACTCAGGTGCAACGCCTCATGGCGTTTCCTCCCTTACCTGACAAACCGCGTCTTCGGACGCGGTTTTTTTTAGGCATTTTTCCGTTCCGAGAAGATGATCAATTCTTCGATCAGCTTGGTCATGTCGGACTGGATCCGCGGGAAATTGGCACTGGGCGTCACATCGGCTTCATGCATGTAGAGGGACCGGTTCACTTCAATCTGAAGCACATGCGCCCCCCGCCGCGGTCGACCATATCGCCGGGTGGTGTAGCCGCCCGCATAGGGAGAGTTGCGGACCACGCTGTAGCCTAAGCGGCGCAAGGTCCGCTCGACCAGGCTGGTCAGCTGACCATCACAACTCGACCCGAACCGGTCCCCCAGAACAATATCGGGCAAGGCCGGACGGCCCGGCTGAGTGGACGGCATTGAATGGCAATCAATCAGGAAAACCTCAGCCCAGTCTTCAAAAAGTGTAGCCATCTCCGCCTGCAACTGACCATGATACCCGGCGTAAACATCCGTCAGGCGGTGCTCAGCCTCCTCCCAGCTCAGCTTCTGACGATAAAGGGGCCGACCACTCGCTGCGATCCGGGGCAGACAGCCCAGCCCAGCCCGGACACGGGCACTGGGTACCCCGACAGCCAGGCTGCCGCCCGGGACAAACATGTCGGGATCCAGCTCGCCAGCATCCCGGTTCAGGTCGACATAGCAACGACCGAAAACGGCGTTGAGCTGAACCGCCCCGCACAGCTGGGCCGCCGCAAACAATTCATCGACAAAGGCATCTTCGGTTCTGCGAACATCCGCCAGTGGCACCTGCAAGAGAGCCTGGAAAGCCTCGGGGTAATAGGCGCCGCTATGCGGCGATGCCAGGATAAGCGGTGCCCGCACCCTGCCCGGCCTGAACAGCCGAAAGGCAGGTCCGGTAGCGGCGGCGGAAGGCCCGTGAACAGCTTCTGAAGACGAATCCATAGCCGATAAGGCTCTTTAATTGCATCACGGGTCAAGAGTCCCAGTCGCGTTCACTCCCGATTTACCCAAATTGGGCCTATATGGCGAAACTTCAATCAAGGGTGAGCCTCATGACCAAAATCCTTCTGGCCGAAGATGATGACGCGATGCGGACCTTTCTGGCCGCCTCCCTGAAACGCGCCGGCCATGAGGTACAGGATTTCGAAGACGGTGAAGGCGCTCTGGAGGCGCTCGAACGGGAAGTGTTTGACCTGCTTCTTACGGATATTGTCATGCCTGGCATTGACGGGATCGAACTGGCCCGGCGCGGCGCAGAGCTCGACCCCGCTATGAAGATTGTGTTCATCACCGGATTCGCTGCCGTGGCGCTTTCCGGCTCCACGCCAACCCCGGCAGGCGCGAAAGTCCTGTCAAAGCCCTTCCATCTGCGCGAACTGGTAGACGAAGTGGAGCGGGTTATGGCGGCCTGAGGCTGCTGTCGGAACAGGCTTGACTCGGACGCATCAAAATCGGATGACGACGCCTCTTTGGATCGGTCGATTAGCTCAGCGGTAGAGCACTGCATTGACATTGCAGGGGTCACAAGTTCGAACCTTGTATCGACCACCATTTTTCTTCAAATGAATTCAGTGGCTTACTGGCCTTAAGAATTCTGTTAATTTCCCGACTTTTCCGTCTGCCACACTGTGGTCACAACGACGGAGATTTTGACGTGGCAAACGTTCGTAAACGTGGGAAAAAATGGCAAGTCCAGATCCGGAGACAAGGCGCACCCACGCTAACCAAAAGCTTCAATACGAAAGCGGATGCTTTGATCTGGGCAAGAGCGACGGATGTCGAGATAGACAGAAGAGCGCTCCAAGTTGATCCAAGAGTCCTGGATACGAAAACACTCGGCGACCTAGTGCGTCGTTATAAAGACGAGATCACTCCCATAAAGCGCTCAAATGACCCCGAACGCTGGGTGCTTGAGGCTTTCCTGACCCATTCGCTCTCAAAGAAGTCTTTATCATCGCTCACAACGTCGGACTTCGCTCAGTACAGGGATGAACGTCTTAAGGTTGTCAGTCCAGGCACAGTTCAACGCCAACTCGCGCCTCTCCAGCACATGTTTGCGGTTGCGATCTCCGAATGGGCAATCCCGCTCCAGACCAATCCACTCGCCAACCTTCGAAAACCTAAATCCAATCCGGCTAGACAACGCCGCCTGCGACCACAAGAGGAAGAAAAACTCCTCAAAGGGGCTGAGGGAATGAGAAGCGACTATCTTCGTCCCGCAATCGTAATTGCACTCGAAACCGCTATGCGCAGAGGCGAGATTTTAGGCATTCGAGGGGATCACATCACAACCGATTTTAAGCGCCTCCGAGTCCCTATTACAAAGACAGGCAGGGAGCGCACCATCCCGCTCTCAGAACGCGCCCAGCGGGCCTTAGAATCGCTCCTAGAGCATGATTTCGTTGCAGCTTGTCTGTTTGATGTTTCCGCCAACGGATTTCGGCTCTCATGGCAGCGTCTGCTGAAGAAGACAAAGATCTCCGACCTTCATTTTCACGATCTGAGGCATGAAGCGGTATCGCGGCTGTTTGAAAAAGGACTGAACATCGCTGAGGTCGCATCCATTAGCGGACATCGTGATTTTAGAATGTTATCCCGGTATACTCACCTAACCGTACATCATTTGCCCGAAATTCAGGCTGAATAGGCACAAGTATTTATAAAAAAACTTGATATTTTAAAATAATCATGCTATAATAACATGAGAATGGTAATTGCGCCCCAAGACTGGGTGATGCCACATTCCAATCTCATAACATATTGATTATAAACAATAATTGTCCTGTTCGAGGCGGTCTTATGTACCAGCGCTAGGCCCCCTCTAGCCGGGCTCTTGATAACCATAAGAAGAAAATGACAAGAGAAAAATTCAAAAACAACAACTACATACAATTCAATCTTATCTCATCAGACCCATTCATCGAATACCTCACTTCCATCTACTACGAAGCTTGGCTGAGGCGGTCGAGCACACGTCCAAATAAAGCCACTCGACATCTGACTGAGGTCGCAATCAATTCCATCCTAACCAATCTGTTCAGATCCTATCTGTGCGGTGTTAGGTTTATTTCTGTTTCGAAGAACCGAAATACGTACCGGAAGAATAGCTCTACTGGCATCACTTGGAGAAGCTTCCAGAATGCATTCGATTGCCTCACATCAGATCTTGTTGTCGATGACGAGGTCTTTCAATCGATCATCATTGTCCATAT
>CALKFG010000012.1 GCA_938084575.1 uncultured Hyphomonadaceae bacterium | reverse complement strand
TGCGGTTGATGTCGGGCGAGACCAGTTGCATGTGAGATTACGCGACCGTGCTGAAATTCACTCGCTGGAAGGGACAGACGCTCGAAACCTGACCGCGGAGATGGTCGGCGAACCCGCCCTGATCGTTTGTGATGCGAGCTTCATCTCGCTGCATAAACTGCTGTCGGTGCCACTCTCGCTCGCAGCGGCCGAGGCCAAGCTGGTCACGCTGTTCAAGCCTCAATTCGAGGTTGGCCGAGCGCATATTGGCAAAGGCGGGATCGTCCAGGGCGCCGCCATCACGGCGCGTGCGGAAGAAGCCTTCGTGGCCTGGCTGGAAACGCAGGGCTGGCAAGTCGAAGCCACCACTGACAGCCCGATTAAAGGTGGTGACGGCAATGCTGAGCGTTTAATTTACGCGCGTCGTGTTTAACCCGCCGGGCCACGTGGGCTTGGGCCAGACTGGCGACGGTTGAGGAAGGCGAGACGTTCAAACAGGGCCACGTCCTGTTCATTCTTGAGCAGCGCACCATGCAGCGGCGGCGTCAGTTTCTCCGGATCCTGTTCCCGCAGCGTTTCCAGATCTACATCTTCGTTCATCAGCAGCTTCAGCCAGTCGAGGAGTTCCGATGTTGACGGCTTCTTCTTCATGCCTGGCACTTCGCGCATCGAGTAGAACGTGGTCAGCGCATCAGAGACAAGCTTTTCCTTGATGTCCGGATAGTGCACGTCGACGATCTCTTTCATCGTCTGCTCGTCCGGGAATTTGATAAAGTGGAAGAAACAGCGGCGCAGGAAGGCGTCCGGCAGCTCTTTTTCATTGTTCGACGTGATGATCACGATTGGGCGCTGTTTCGCTTTGATCGTTTCATCGGTCTCATAGACATAGAATTCCATGCGATCGAGTTCCTGAAGCAGATCGTTCGGGAATTCGATGTCGGCCTTGTCGATCTCGTCAATCAGCAGGATGGGGCGCTTCTCCGCGGTAAAGGCTTCCCAGAGCTTGCCTTTCTTCACGTAATTGCGAACATCCTTGGCCCGCTCTTCACCCATCTGGCCGTCCCGCAGGCGGGACACCGCGTCATATTCGTAGAGCCCCTGCTGGGCCTTGGTCGTGGACTTGATGTGCCATTCGATCAACTCAACATTCAACGCCTTGGCGACTTCCTGGGCCAGCACGGTTTTGCCGGTGCCGGGCTCGCCCTTGATGAGGAGCGGACGTTCCAGCTGGATCGCAGCATTGACCGCAATCCTTAGATCATCGGTGGCGACGTAATTCTCGGTGCCTTCAAAGCGCATGATGTTCCTCTTAATCTGACCCTGAGGACCATAAATCGGCTGGGCATAAGGGCAAGTATGACGCTGCGCCAAGACCGGCGGTGTTGTCCGGCAGCGCGCGCCGGGGCAGGGCGGCCGCGGGGCGATGACCGCAGCCGCATCGGGATGCGGGGCCGGACGCCCGGCAGGGGGCGGCCGCTGTCATCTTGTTTCTGGACGCGGTTTTAAATCCGGATTATGGGGCCGGCATGACGCCAGAACTCCTCTCTCTTTTCGTTGCCAGCTTCGTGACCTTCTTCGTCCTGATCGATGCCGTCGGTGTCGCGCCTGTCTTTGTGTCGCTGACGGCCAAGGGGTCACCCAGCTACCGACGCAGCATGGCGGTCCGATCGGTCATGGTTGGAACGCTGATTATTTTCGGGTTTGCTTTTTTTGGCGCCTGGCTGTTGCATAAGCTGCACATCAGCATTGATGCGTTCCGCGCGGCGGGCGGAATCCTGTTGTTCCTGATCGCGCTCGACATGGTGTTTGAGAAACGAACAGAACGGCGCGAGTCGCGGGCGGAAACCTTCATTTCAGAACATGATACCGGGTCGTCACACGCCGAGGATGTCTCGGTTTTCCCTCTGGGTATTCCCATGCTGGCCGGCCCCGGTTCGATTGCCTCGGCCATGCTGTTCATGTCAAATCACGATGACTGGATGAGCCGTCTGATGGTTCTGTCGGCGATTGGCGCGAACATGCTGATCTGTCTGATCGTGTTTCTCGCGGCCGGCCCGATCGTCCGGGCCATGGGCGACAGCGTGGCCGGCGCGATCACACGGATCTTCGGCGTGATCCTGGCAGCCCTGTCGGTCCAGTTGCTGATCGACGGCATCAAGGGCGCTTTCGGTCTGGCCTAGCCGCGCCTGGCGTGCAGGCGCAGCGTCTGGGCCTGGGAAAAGGCCGACAAGGTGGTCCAAAAGATCGCCATCCCGAACCCGGCCAGGGCCATGACCTGCAGCGTCAGCAACAAGGTCCACTTCACACCGATCTGGGCGAGGTCGAGCGCGTCCCGGCCGATTTCCCGGCTCAGGGCGACTGACAGCTCGCCGCCGGCCAGGGTCACCAGCTTGGCCCGGCGCATATCATCCGGCGTGGCAACATGGTCGAGCAGGCTGAGGGCGCCGGCGGGTGACACCCGTTCGGATATCCGGGCAATGGTGTCCATATCACGCAGCAGGCGCTGCAGGGCAGAAGGGTCAATGCTGTCACGGAAGGCGGACAGGACCGGGCCGGCATAGCCCTGCATGGTTCGCGTCGTCTCCAGCACCCCTGTCAGGCGCTGGCGCAGGGGGGCTTCGGGCAGGGCGTCTTCGATGCGGCTGCGGAGATAGGCGGAAAACCGTTCCTCGAGCCGGTTGGCCCGGTGTCCGGCGGTCAGGACCGAGGCTGCTGCCGCGAAATCTGCGGCCTTTGCCGACCTGTCGGCCTTGAGCACGAGGCCAAGTCCCCGCAGGCGCAGGGTCAGCGTATCCACCGGCTCACCCGCCAGCCAGTTCTGGCTCTGCCGGGTCAGGTCATCGGTTTCGCCGAGCAGGGACATGGTCCGTCGGGTCTTGAGCGGATCCCGGCGGGCGCGCTCAGGAATGGCGGCCGGGGTGTCGTCCGGCGGGATGTCGGTCGCCGCCGCGGCGCTGATTGTGGCGTCTGCCGGTGCCTCTGTTGGCGTGTCCGCCGCAGGGCCGGCCTCGGGCGCGGGGTCGGGCGAGGACGATGTCCGTGCGCTTGGCGGGGTCACGGCCCGCTGATAGGCCGCCCGCACATCATCCGGCAGGAAGATCAGGGCGGCGCGGGCATGGCGCTGCTCCTGTGTCCCGGCGCCTTCAGAATCCGCCGCGGCGAGAACCGAGCGGGCTTTCTGTTCATCCAGCATATAGGGGGCCGCCAGCAGGTAACCGCGGGCTGCGGCAAAATCGCCCTCGGCCAGCGTCTCCTTGACCCGGCCGGCCCAGGCGGTGCGTGGGTCGACCGTGTCCGGGATCAGGTCGCCCAGCGCCTTGCGGATCTCGGTTCGGGTTTCAAGCTGGGCGTCCGGGCTGTTCACCTGTGAGGCGAGGTCAGCGCTGAACGCCTCGGTCACGATTTCCGCAGCAAAGACAGGGAACAGCAGGAGCAGGCTGTTGAAAAGCAGCGACTGACGCCATGTCGAGGCCCGACGCGCTTCGCGCTGTCTCCATCTCGAGGTCATGTCTGCCTCATCCAGTCTACGCCACCGTACACCCCGCTGTCTCTTAGCGCACGAACCTGTGTGCCAAATCAAGAGCGGATGTGAAACCTTCTGCAATTGCCATGCTAGAGGCCGCGCGCAGGTGGCGCCCCCGGGCGGCATTTGCAGCTTATAAGGGCAGACGATTGCCGTTTGGATCAAGCCGCAGTATAGGCCCGCAAAACAGTGGAGGATTCAACGATGTCGGATACTGATCTCGAAGGCTATACCCCGTCAAAGGACGAGGCGTTCATGAACCCGCGGCAGAAAGCCTATTTCCGTGCCAAGCTGGAACAGTGGAAGAATGAGATCCTCAACGGGGCCAAAACAACGATCAGCAACCTCCAGGCCGAATCAGACAATCATCCCGACCTGGTTGACCGGGCGTCGGCGGAGAGTGACAAGGCGCTTGAACTGCGGACGCGTGACCGGCAGCGCAAGCTGATCTCGAAGATCGACGCCGCCCTGCGCCGGATCGATGAGGGCACTTATGGCTATTGCGACGAGACCGGCGAGCCGATTGGCCTCCGGCGCCTCGAAGCCCGGCCAACCGCGACCCTGAGTCTTGAGGCGCAGGAGCGCCACGAGCGAAATGAACGTATCGTACGTGACGATTAGGACGGATCCGGGACACCGGTTCCGGGTAAATCCTAACCCTTCATTAACCGTGTCAGCGGATGAGTGAAGCGGGGATCGGAAACGATGGGATAGGCGGATGACCACCATGGCACGGCAGCGTCCCGCCCGGGATGATGAGGGCCCAGACCGGGGTCAGCCGCCGGGTGGCCTTCAGGACCAGGACCGGCCTTTGCCGCCTCTGCGCGGGGTTCTGACTCAGGCTGAAATTGCGGCCCTTCTGCGTCCTGACCTGCCCGAGCACATTGGCAAGTCATCTCCGCCGGCGGCGCTGGCGCCGCACCGCGCCCCGGTGCTGGACACCGCCCTGCCGGATGCTGTTGAAGACAGGACGCGGCGGCAGGCTGGCCAGCTCGCGGCCCGTCTGGCGCTGGCGTTTGGACGCAATATCGGCCTCAAGGCCGCCATTATGCTGAGCGAGGTTGCCCGAACAGATACGGGGGCCCTGCCGGGCCTGTTGCAGGGCAAGGCCACGGCCATTGCCTGTTTTGGCCCTGACGATATGACGATCAGCCAGCTGGTCTGCCTGCCCGCGCGGCTGGTCGACGCGCTGATTGCGCGGGCGTGTGGCGCCAGCCTGTCTACCGGGCGGCCGTCAGGGGACTGGCAATTGAGTGCCATTGACTGCGCGCTGCTGGAACAGCTGGTCGCGCCGCTGGGGCGGGCGCTGGGTGACGGACTGGAGCTGCAGTCGGTCGAAACAGATATCCCCTTTGTCGTGAGCACGCTGGCTTCCGGCCCGGTCAGTATCGCGGAATTCGGGCTCGAGGCGCCGGAGCTACGGTCTGAAATCGCCGTTATCACCACGGTGCCCGACGCGGAGACCGCCCGGTCGATTGTCGTGGACCGCGACCTGCGGGCAGCGCCCATAACCGCGGTTCTGACAGCCCGCCTGGCGCGGCTGTCCGTGCCGATGAGCCGTCTGACGGATCTGCAGGCCGGGTCGACCCTCCTGCTGGGGCTGCCCACCGATCAGCCGGTGGAAGTCCTGTCCGGCGGGCGTGACGGTGCTGTGGCCTTCGAGGGCCAGATGGGACGTAAGGGCAATCGGATCGCGGTCAGAATCAGCGCCCGCCGGCGCTCTGTTCTGGCGGATCTCTAGGCCATCGCGGCCTCCGGCTATCCGGATGGCCCGGCGCGTGGCGTCGGCGCCTGACCCGGGCGGGCATGTGATAAATTCCCCCGTGGGAACACGCGAATCAGGCGACAGTTTCTCGATTGATTAACTATTCCGGCCGTATCGTTAAGACTGGTGTCCTGATCGTAGGTGGGTGCTGGCTTACCTGCTAGTCTTGGAAACGAATCACAAAGCGATGCGTAAACGCGCGTCTGGAGATGTCAGAATGACGGCTGAGACCCCCCTGGATGATGTAGCTGGCGACGTGAAGCAAGGTCAGCCGGACTGGTTGCAAATGGGCTTCTGGAGTTGCCTGTTGCTGGCCGTCGGTGCGGCCAGCGCAACAGTGGCCTGGCCGGGGGCCGGTGGCCCGATGGGACTGATCCTGCTGATTGCCATGGCCGCGGGCGGCATGGTGTTCCTGTTGTGGATCATTCGTGGCGCCGGGCGACGCATGGGATTATTTCCCGAGCGGGGTGCCCTGGCCGCAGCCATGGACCCCTCAACCCCGCGCTTTTCCTGGATCGATGCTATGGATGAAGCGGTTCTGGTTACGGATAAGGGCGGGGCGCCGCTGGCGGCCAACACGCCCTATCGGGAGCTGACCGAGATGGCGCTCATGGGTCAGATCGATCCCGCCAACCCTGTGTCCGTTGACCGGATTTTTGGCGCAGTTCCGGGCCTCGCCGCCCCTATTTTTCGACTGTCCAAGGCGGCGAAGGTCAATGAGAGCCGGAGGGAGATGCTGCCCCCGATGACGCTTGGCCGCGAATCATTACCGATGCAGTTTGAGGTCAGTGTTGCAGGCCTGCGGGGCGGGCGGGTAATGTGGCGGCTGCGCCGGATTGCCGGGACGGAGCAGATTTCCGACGCGGCCGACATGCGCGCGCTGTACGTCGAGGACGCGCCGATGGGGTTTTTCGCCTCCGGGGCAGATGGCACCATTTCCTATGCCAATTCATGGCTGCGGGACCTGCTCGGCCTGGCCGAGTCGGTCAAGAATGTCCGTCTCGACGATATTATGCGCCCGGAATTTGTGAAGATGCTGCGGCGGGACCGGAAGTCCGGCATTCCCGGGCGTGCGGACATTATGATGCGGTCGCGCGATGGCGTTGAGGTGGCCGTCCAGACGATCACGACCTGGCATGGCAAGGGCGCCGATGCCCGGGGGCGAACGGTGGTCCTGGCCAATGCCCAGACCCGCCTAGAAGGCGAGGGCCGCCTTCTGGCAGCCTCGGCCAGCCGGCCCCCGCGTCCGGATGGCGACCCGATGTTTGACGATGCGCCGTTCGGAGCCGCCCGCATAGAGGGCAATTCACTCGAAGGCGCCGTGATCACCGATGCCAACCGGGCCCTGATGAACCTGGCCGGTGGCCACGCTGCGCCCGGCACCCGGTTCATCGATCTTTTCCTGGCCGAGGAAGGGCCGGAGAAACTGCGTGAGCAGCTCGTCGACTCGATCGACAAGCCGGTCGGCCTGAAACTGGCCGATGCCGACCAGACCCATGTCAATGTCTTCGTCACCCTCGACCAGCGTGGACAGCCAACCGTGGCTTATGTGATCGATATCAGCGAGCAGAAAGAGCTCGAAATGCGGCTGGCTCAGGGTGAGAAGATGCAGGCCATCGGTAAGCTGGCCGGCGGGGTTGCGCATGATTTCAACAATGTCCTCACTGGCATCATCCTGAATAATGACCACCTTATGACGTTGCACCCGGTGGGTGATCCGTCCTTCGATCATCTCAAGAAGATTCATGAATTCTCTGTCCGGGCCAAGGATCTTGTCCAGATGCTGCTGGCCTATGCCCGTCAGCAGACCTTCCGCCGGGAAGTCTTTGAGCCGGGGGATTTCCTGTCGGAGTTCGCCGTCCTTCTGGGCCAGCTGATTGATGAACGGATCGATTTCAGTGTCGTGCACGGGCGCGACCTGCCGATGATCAAGGCGGACCGGAATCAGCTTGAAACCGCCATCATCAACCTCGCCACAAATGCCCGCGACGCCCTGCTGATGGATGGCGGGCGCGGTGGCAAGCTGACGATTAAGACGTCGCGCGCATCCGAGAAGGATGCCCACAAGCATGGCTTCCGCTTTGTGGAGCCGGGTGAGTACCTCCTGATCGAGGTCGAGGATACCGGTCATGGTATTCCGCCTGAAAATCTGAAGAATATTTTCAATCCCTTCTTCACCACCAAGCCGAAAGGCCTCGGTACAGGCCTCGGCCTGTCGACCGTTTACGGCATTATCAAACAGTCAGACGGCTATATTTGCCCGATCTCCAGGGTTGGGAAGGGCACGGTCTTTCAGATTTACCTTCCCGCGCTGAGGGCTGAAGACATTCCCGAGCCGGAGATTGTCGCCCCGCACAGTCTGACGGTGGATCCGGCGCCGGTCGACTTCTCCGGACGTGGTCGAATCCTTCTGGTCGAAGACGAAGATGGCGTCCGCTCGATTGCCGCCACCCAGTTGCGGTCGCGCGGCTATGAGGTCGAAGAGGCCTGTGATGGTGAAGAGGCGATGGAGATCCTGGAGGACCAGCCGGGAAGCTTTGATCTGGTGGTGTCCGACGTTGTTATGCCCGGAATGGATGGTCCGACACTGATCCGTGAAGCCGGCGCGCTGCTGGGGTCTGCCAAGGTGCTGTTCATGTCTGGCTATGCCGAGCGCGATATTGCCCAGCAGCTGGATGATGACCGAAAGGTCGCCTTCATGCCAAAGCCCTTCACGGTCAAGCAACTGGCCGAGCGGGTGAAGACAGAACTGACGGCCAAGGCCAAGGAAGCCGCCTAAAAGGTCAGGCGGACCCCGACCCGGAGGTTGCGGCCGGGCCCGGGGACAAAATCCTTGAGAACAGAGGTGGCATAACGCTGATCGGCATTGTTGAGGTTGCGGGCCTCCAGGAAGACCTCGGTGCCCTCTGCGCCGATACCCCCGCCAGACAGGTCATGCGCCGCACGCAGGTCAAGGGTGGTGTATCCATCGGTTGGCCGTTGCCCTGCGCCGGGTCTGGACTGGTCTGCGGCGACGATCAGGGTCGCGCCAATATCCCAGCGGCTCCAGGCGGCATCGGCGCGGACCTTCAGCGTCGCCGGCGGCAGGTAGGGCACCGGCTGACCGTCCTTGAGCTCTGCCGTGACAAGGTCGAGGCTGGCCTTGACGGTCCAGTCGGCCCCGAACAGTGCGTCGTCAATGGCCAGATCGCCGTAAAGCTCGCCGCCGGTAAAGACCGCATCCTTCTGCGCCACCCGGACACGCGGAAAATCGGTCTCAGGCTGGGCTGGGGTGAGGTCGGGCTGAAGATAGATGAAGCCGTCAAACCGGGTCATGAACAGGTTCAGCCCGAGGCCGCCAAGCGCTCCGCGCCACCGCAAGGCCGTCTCAAGATTGAGCCCCCGTTCCTCGGTGAGCCCGGGGTTTCCGGTTTCGAATTGCCGCGTTGCCAGATGTGCCCCGCGGGCGAAAAGCTCGTTCTCATTCGGCGCACGTTCGGTGTAGGAGATCTGTCCCCCCATGAAGAGGCCATTGCCGGAATGGCGATGTGCCCCGATGGACCCGCTGAAAAGGGTGAAATCCGCCTCACCGAAATCGATATTCCGGCGCTCGACCTGTTCGAACCGCAGGCCGCCTTCAACGCCAAAGCCTGTCTCCCAGTCCCGGGCTTCGTAGAGAAACACGGCGAGGCTGCGGCTTGCCGTGGACGATAAAAAGGCCTCTTCCCCGGTGGCATTCAGGTCTTTATCGAGAAACTGAACGCCAAGGGCGCCGTTAAATCCGCCAAGGGCATGGGCCAGTTCCAGCCGGCCCTCGACCCCGTCCGACCCGTAAAAGGTGCCCGCTTCGCCGGGCGCCTCGAACTCGGTGTGGTCATAGTCGACGATGGCCAGTGCGCCGGTGAGATCCATCAGAGGACCGGCGTCAATCGACACGCCGCCCCGCAGGTCAATCCGGGTCTGTGTAAGGTCGATGAAGGGCTGTTCTTCCGGGGCGGCGGGGGAGGTCTCTTCCGGGGCGTCGGCATCGTCATGGGCATCATGGCCAGGCAGGCCATAGGTTGCGGCCTGCTGGCGCACGGCGGCGCCGAGAAATGCCTGTTGTCCAACCCAGCTCATTCCGGCGCTCAGGGTCCGGGTGTCCAGGAAGGTATTCTCCAGCGAGCCGGAGGCCTGACCGGCTTCCTCATGCGCTTCCGGGCCCTCAGATGCCTGTAGCTGGGGGGACTCTGCGGCATCCGGGATATCGTAATCGCCGAAACGACGTTCGGACCCACCCAGTTTGAAAACAAATGGACCAGCGACAAGCTGACCGCGGCCGGCGGCCTCCGTGCCGTCATTGACGCTGTTAGAGGCTGCAAACAGGTCGCCGCTTACGGCCTCGGACGGCAGGGTGTCGACCACAAGCCCGTCGATGACATTGATGACACCGCCAATGGCCTGGCCGCCATAGGCAAGGGCGGCCGGACCGCGCAGGATTTCAATCTTTTCGGCATCGATGCCGTCGGCCGCGACCTGATGGTCAGGCGACGCCGCCGAGGCGTCGATCACACCGAGCCCATTGGTCAGGACCTGAACCCGTTCCGCGCCGAGGCCCCGCAGGACCGGCCGGCTGGCGCCCTGGCCAAAGAAGCTGGTCGCGACGGCGGGCTCCCGTGCCAGCGTATCACCCAGCGTGCCCGACAGGGTTTTCACAAGATCATCCCGCCCGATGGCCGTTGCGTTTCCAACCAGCTCATCTGCGGACCGGGCGGGCCCCGGCGCCGTGACGATGACGGCTTCCTGGCGGGCCTCGTCGGCGGCGGCAAGACCAGACCAGAGGGGGACGACGCTATGACAGATCAGAACGTAAGGCAGGCTGCGCATCTGGGTTATCTCCTGTGATGTTATAATATCACATATGCGGCAGGCGGGGTCAGGGTCAACATGTTTGGACAGTGCGCCAGGTCGGTTTAATCTGTTCGCGCGGGCTGCCATCGCGCACAGATGGATGTCGGAAGAAGCCGGTCATCATCGGCATGGGGCAGGGCCATTTCCCCCATCTCCATGCGGCCGCCAAGGTCGTTCAGGTGACTGGCGAGGGCCTGCGCCAGTGCGATATGGGACAATCTGACAGCATAGGCGGTCAGGATAATGAAAAGCGGCGTGTCGCTAAGCAGCTGGCGCAGCGTCGCCAGCAGGGGCGGGAGGTCCTGCTCAAACCGCCAGGTCTCATTCCGGGTGCCGCGCCCGAATTTCGGCGGGTCGAGAATGATCGCGTCATACTGGCGTCCTCTGCGCACCTCCCGCGCGGTGAATTTGACCGCGTCGTCGGCAATCCAGCGAATGGGGCGGTCCTCCAGGCCCGACAGGATCTGGTTCTGCTTGCCGTATAAATTGGATTTTGGGCTGGCATCGAGATGTGTGACCTCTGCCCCGGCCGCCGCACAGGCAAGGCTCATCATGCCAGTATAGCCGAACAGGTTGAGAACCCGGACCGGCCGCGGCGCGGCCCGGATGGCGGTTTGTGCGAACCGCCAGTGAACACTGTGTTCCTGAAACAGGCCGACATGACGAAACGGAGTGCGCCGGGCCTCGAAAGTCAGCCCGTTCCAGCCCATCTGCCACTGATCCGGGGCTGCCGGATTGATCTGCCGCCACTGGCCTCTCTCATCCTCGCCCGCGGCGGCGTCGAAAACCGCGTCTGCCTGCCAGTCGCGAACAGGCGATCTGGGCTGCCAGAACGCCTGCGGATCCGGGCGTATGAGGGTCTGCGATCCGAACCGCTCCAGCTTGTGGCCGTCGCCACTGTCCAGCAGGGCATAATCCTGCCAGTCATCGGCGAGGAAGAGACGTGTGTCCGTTTTCATGCGAACCCCCGCTGGCGCCAGCCTTCATAGACCATGATCGCCGTGGCCTGAGCGAGGTTCAGACTGTCGGCGCCACCGCGCATGGGGATGCGGCAGAGCTGGTCGCAGTCGGCCTCGACCTTCGGCGGCAGGCCGGCTTGCTCATTGCCCATCAGGATCAGGCTGGGCCGCGCGAAGTCGACCTCTGTATGCCGCGTCTGTCCATTGATGCTGGAGGCGACGAGGCTGAGCCCGGTGTCGGATCTCCAGGCCTGAAAGGCGTCATAGTCGCTGAGGGCGAGCCGGACATCGAACAGAGACCCCATGGAGGCCCGGACGGCCTCGACACTGTATGGATCGCAGCACGGCCCGATCATCACAATGCCCGCCAAGGCCGCGCAGTCGGCTGTGCGCAGGATGGTGCCGAGATTTCCCGGGTCGCGGATTTCATAAAGACCCAGCCAGAGCCCGCTTCGGTGCGCATCCAGGGCCTGCAGTGACAGGGGACGTTGCCGGATGGCGGCGACGACGGCCTGCGGATTGTCCTTTCGCGCAATTGCGCTGGCAAGGCGGTCGGGGACCTGCACCAGCCGGGCCCCGCTGTCGGCGGCCTGTGCAATCAGCGCCGGGGTGCGGTCCCGTTGCAGACCACTGGCGGAGACGACCAGCGTGTCAATCTCCCATCCCTGCGACAAGGCCTGGGTGATCAGGCGGCCGCCCTCGGCCAGAAACAGTCCGGTCTCGTTACGAACCTTTTTCCGCTCCAGTCCGCGCAGGGTCTTGATCAGCGGATTGCTGGCCGACGTAATGAGGTCAAGATTCATGCCCATCCCCGCCGTGTAACATAAGCTTGCCTGATTTAAAGCAATAAGGCAGGAGTCGGGGTCGGGGCAGGGGCGCGCAAAGACAGGATTCCCCCCAATGCGGATTGTGCGAAGCCTGCCCGGGTTCTTATCGGGCTCACAGCTTGCCCCGCTAGGTTAAAGTCCAGCTGAGGAGATATCGTTTTGGCTTCCATTTTCGCCCAAGCCCTTCAGGTTGTTACAAGCCATGTCTGGATTTCCCTGGCGGTCGCGGCTCTGCTTGGGCTGGCCGTCGGATTATACCTGAGGACGGCCATGTTCAAGGCCCGGATCCGGACTTCTGTTGTTGAACGGGATCTTGCCCTCACAGAGCTTGACCAGGTCAAGGATGAGCTCGATGCGCTGTTTGCAGCCCAGCGCAAGCAGCGCGCGCAAACCGCCCGGCAGGAAAGTGAAGCCGGGGATGTTGCCGCTGGATTGAAAGACCGCGATGACCGCATCGCCGCACTGACCGAAGAGATGCGGGGCCTTCGCGAAGACATCGCGGCGCAGGAGGCCGCAGCTGCGTCTGCGCTGCCCGCATCGCCGACCAGCAGCGATGGGCCGGTTCTTGTCGATACCGAGCTCGCGGAACGGAATGCCTGGCTGGAAGCCCGCATTGCCACGCTTGAGGCGGAGGTTGAAGTCGCAGGTCGGTCATCTGGTTCGGCCTCCGGCAGCACGGATGTCGACCTGGCCCGGCTGCGCTGGCGGAACCGCTACCTTGAGGGACGTCTGGCCTATTTTGAGGAAGGCCAGGCCTCTGCCCTTGAGAGCGTCGATCACGACAGGGCTGATGAGGCGGCATCTGAAGAGGAGTCCGGTTCCGACTTGGAGGCAGAGGTCGGCATGGCGGCAGTCGAGGCGGCTGAGGGCGCCGGGGATGAGGGTACTGAGCTTGAGAGTGCCGACATTGAGGGTGCTGAGACCGTCGTCTCCCCGGATGAGGCGGTGACGGAGCCCACGGCCGAGATTGTTGGTCACGATGGCTCTGACCTGACCGTGGATCAGGTCGTCAGTCCAGATCAGGTCACGGATGATACGGGCGAGGACGTGCCCGAATCGGCCTTGTCGGTCGAGACGATGCAGGACGGTGAGCCGGACGCAGATGCCAAGGTGCCAGAGAGCCCAGACACGCTGCTCCCGGCGACAGAGGGTCATGATGGACTGCCGGCTGATTCTGCCGGGACGACCGATAGCGCCGACCCTGCCGATGGCGCCGAAAGTGCGCCGGAGGCGTTGCCGCCGGTGGAACATCCCTCCGAGGCTATGCTGAAGCAATTGGAAGATGAACAGAGCCGTCCCGCGGCATCGGTACCGCCTGTGATGGACAGGCCAAAAGGGGCTGCGGACGATCTGACGGCGATTTCTGGTATCGGGCCGCGGATCGAAGAGGTTCTGCACGACATTGGCATCTGGTCGTATCGCCAGATCGCCGACTGGTCGCCTGAGCATGTGGCGTGGGTCGAGCAGCATCTCTCGTTTCACGGTCGTATCACCCGTGAGGGCTGGATCGGGCAGGCCCGGGCGCTGCTCTGAGTCGCTGCCGGACCGGTCTGGCCAAGGGGCTTCATTCCCGGTTCAGGACCGTGTCTTCATAAAGTCGTGCTTTGATGTCAGCCATTCATGCGGGCACAATCTTGCTGTATGCTGCGACAGGAGGAGGACAGCTGAATGTTAAAACCGGACCAGATTGAAGCCGCAACGAAAGTAGATGCCGATCCTGCTTTGCTCGACAATGCGCCCAGCGTGACCTTGTCGAGACGCAGTCTGATTAAAGGGCTGGCCTGCGGATCGGTGGTGCCCATTCTGAGCGCGTGCACGACCAATCTCGAAACTGGGTCCAGCCAGTTCCTGCTGGTCGGGGATGACGAAATTGCCGCGATGGCCCTGACGGCCTGGTCGGATATGCGCAAGCAGGTGCCGGAGACCAAGGATGCCCGTTTACGGGCCAGGGTGATGGGCGTCTGGGACCGCATCGCAGACGGGGCCGGCCGCGGCGATCAGGCGTGGGATGTCGCGGTGTTCGACACAGACGACGTCAATGCCTTCGTCATGCCGGGCAATAAGGTTGGCGTGTTCCGCGGGATCACCGAACTGACGGAAAATGATGACCAGTTGTCGTCTGTTCTCGGTCATGAGGTCGGGCATGTCAGCGGCCGCCATGCCGCTGAGCGGTTTTCCCTGCAAATGGCGTCAGAGCTGGGCCTCATGGCCGGCTCGATTGCCATCGCCCAGAGTGAAACTGGCCAACGTTATGGCAAACAGATCGGCGCGCTTGGCGGCGCGGCCGTGCAATTCGGGGTGCTTTTGCCGTACAGCCGGCGGCACGAATTGGAGGCAGACCGTCTTGGCGTGGATTATATGCACAGGGCCGGTTTTGATGTCCGGGCGGCGCCCCGGCTCTGGGAGCTGATGGAGGCAAACAGTTCCGGTGCACGGCCTCCCGAATTCCTGTCGACCCATCCGCATCCCGCCCGTCGCCGTGAGGAATTGATCAATTATATCAATGCAAAGGGCTATGCGTTTATCTAAGGATGTGCGCCGAGTTCAAAAAAACCCGGCAGCCTGAGCTGCCGGGTTTTGGATACCGGAAGGACGCCGGCCCTTACAGGGCTTTGACGATATCCTCGACCATCTTCTTGGCATCGGCCAGAAGCATCATGGTGTTGTCGCGGAAGAACAGCTCATTCTGGATGCCGGCATAGCCGGATCCCATGCTCCGCTTGATGAACAGCACCGTGCCTGCATTTTCAACATCCAGAACCGGCATGCCATAAATCGGGCTGGTCTTGTCGGTCTTGGCCGACGGGTTGGTGACGTCATTGGCACCGATCACGAAGGCGACTTCCGAATTGCGGAAATCAGAGTTGATATCCTCGAGCTCGAAAACCTCGTCATAGGGCACCTGGGCCTCGGCCAGCAGGACGTTCATATGGCCGGGCATCCGGCCGGCAACGGGGTGAATGGCGTATTTCACGTCGACGCCTTCTTCCTTCAGCTTATCGCACATTTCTTTCAGGGCATGCTGGGCCTGAGCCACCGCCATGCCATAGCCGGGCACGATAATCACCTTGGAGGCGTTCTTCATGATGAAGGCGGCATCCTCTGCCGAGCCGCGTTTGAACGGGCGGTCGTCCTGACCCCCTGCGGCCGCGGCCGCATCGTCGCCGCCAAACCCGCCGAGGATTACCGAGATGAAGCTCCGGTTCATCCCCTTACACATGATGTAAGACAGGATCGCACCTGACGATCCGACCAGCGCCCCGGTAATGATCAGCGCGAAATTGCCGAGCGTGAAGCCCAGCGCTGCGGCTGCCCATCCGGAATAGGAGTTCAGCATGGACACAACAACCGGCATGTCGGCGCCGCCGATGGGAATGATCAGCGTAACGCCCAGAACCAGAGCCAGCACGGTCAGGCCCCAGAAGGCCCAGGTCGCGCTGCCGCCGCTCATCACCAGAACCACGAGCATGGCGATGATGCCGCCCGCAATGGCGATGTTCAGCAGGTGGCGGGCCGGCAGCATGATCGGCGCGCCAGACATATTTCCGTTCAGCTTGGCAAAGGCAATAATCGAGCCGGTAAAGGTCAGGGCCCCAATCGCAGAGCCAAGCGCCAGCTCTATCAAAGACGCTGTGTTCAGGCTGCCAACCGTTCCGATATCGAAGCTGGCCGGTGCGTACAGAGCCGCAGCGGCAACAAGGACCGCAGCGAGACCAACCAGAGAGTGAAAGGCGGCCACAAGCTGCGGCATGTCGGTCATCGGGATCTTGCGGGCTGTAACGGCGCCAATGCCGCCGCCAACAAAGACGCCGGCCGCGAGAATGCCCCAGGTGACGGGGTCAAGCGATTGCCAGAAGAGCACCAGCGTGGTGCCGACCGCAATCGCCATGCCGATCATGCCATTGCGATTGCCCTTGCGGCTGGTGGCCGGGCTGGACAGGCCGCGCAGGGCCAGGATGAAAAGAATGCCCGCAACCAGATACAGCAGAGGCGCCCAGGTCGATGTGAACTGTTCCATCGGACTAGTCCCCCTTTTTCTTATACATTGCGAGCATGCGCTGGGTGACCAGGAAGCCGCCGAAAATATTGACGCTGGCGAGTGCCACCGCGATGCCACCAAGACCCTTGGCGATCCATCCGCCCGAGAGCGCGCCGGAAGCGGCTGCGGCGACAATCGCGCCGACAATGATCACCGAGGAAATGGCATTCGTCACCGCCATGAGCGGCGTGTGCAGGGCCGGGGTGACGGACCAGACGACATAATAGCCAACAAAGCAGGCCATGGCGAAAATAGCGGCCAGAAAGACGGTCGGCGAGGTCGCGCTTGCTTCTGCGGCAAAGGCGGGCAGAGCGAGTGTGCTGGCGAGCAGGGTAGTCAGGAGAGCCTTACTCATGAGGCGAGCCTTTCATTCACGGTTTCACCATTGCGGGTCAGAAGCATGGCGGTGACAATTTCGTCATCGGTGTCCAGGTTCAGGCTGCCATCTTCTGCTGTGATCAGCGGCAGGAAGGCGAGCAGGTTCTTGGCATAGAGCGCGCTGGCGTCGGCTGGCAGGTGAGCGGGCAGGTTCGAGAAGCCCGCAACCTTGACGCCGTCCACATCGACGATTTCATCGGATTTTGACAGAGGACAATTGCCGCCCTGGGTGACGGCCATGTCCACAATCACCGATCCGGGCCGCATGGATTTGACCATAGCTTCGGTCACCAGGACCGGAGCCGGCCGCCCGGGTATCAGGGCTGTGGTGACCACAATGTCCTGCTTGGCAATATGGCTGGCGACAAGTTCGGCCTGCTTTTTCTGATACTCTTCCGACATCTGCTTGGCATAGCCGCCCGCCGTTTCAGCTTCCCTGAATTCGTCGTCCTCAACTGCGATGAACTTCGCACCCAAAGAACCGACCTGCTCCTTGGCGGCCGGTCGCACATCCGTCGCGGTGACCACGGCGCCGAGGCGTCGGGCCGTGGCGATGGCCTGCAAGCCGGCAACACCGGCGCCCATAACGAAAACCTTGGCCGGCGCGATGGTCCCCGCGGCTGTCATCATCATCGGCATGGCACGCCCATAAATTGTCGCGCCTTCAATCACGGCCCGATATCCCGCCAGGTTCGACTGGGATGACAGCGCATCCATGCTCTGGGCGCGTGTGATCCGCGGTGTGAATTCCATCGACAATGCGGTGATCTTCCGGCCGTTCAGAGCGCTCGGGTCGAGGCTGAAGGGGTCCATCAGGGCCACGACGCTGAGACCCTCTGGCAGGGTCTTGATCTCGCTGGCACTTGGGCCTCGCACTTTCATCAGCAGGTCTGCACCCTTGACCGCTGTGGCGGCGGTTTTGGCGATGGACGCCCCGGCGTCCTTATAGGCCGCATCCGTAAACCCTGCCGCCAGGCCGGCGTTGGATTCAAGGGTAACGGCATGGCCGAGGCCCACCACTTTCTTGACCGTTTCGGGGGTCGCTGCAACGCGAGCCTCCCCGGCGACGGTCTCCTTTATGATCGTCAACTTCATAGCTGCCTTTTCCGTAGTTACGCCGCTCTTATACCTGATCTCCCTGAGGGCGCCTGCGGGGCGCCGGGACACATCCTGTTCGTAAATGTTTCAGTTTTCATGCTTGTCAACCAAAGCGGCCAAGTAAAATCGAGTGGCGCCAACTTTGCATGACCTCCAGGAAGCCTGTATGGCAATGTCAGGTCTGTAGACTGGATCGGAAATTGGACGATGAGCCTCGCCGCAAAGACGCTGACCCCCGAGGGCGGGGTGGAAACCGTCGCCCGGATTTACCAGGACGGCCGGCGTGCACCGGTTTGGGAGCTCGCCATCATCACGCTTTGGTTCACCCTGACCTTTGGGGTCATCGAGGGTGCCAGCCTGCTTCTTTATGGCTGCGTCCTGTATTTTCTTGGTCAGGCTGTGCTGGACTATCCGGCGACTCTGAGGACAGCCGCTAAAGCCTGGCCGCTCTTGCTGTTCCCGGGCTTTGCGCTGCTCTCAACCGCCTGGTCGCCCTATACCGGCGCGGCGTTTCGCGAAGGTGTCCTACTGGTTCTGACCGCCCTGACTATCCTTATCATCGCCCTGCGGGCCCGGCCGGTCCAGATCCTGCAATGCCTTATGGTGTCGGGCATCCTCGTCTCCTTGCTGACGCTGACAATGTGGGACCGGATTCCGGGCGGCGGGCCTTTCGATCACAAGAACTATCTCGCCGTCCATATCCTGATGGCCTTCCTGCTGTGCCTGCGGTGCGCCCTAAGCGACTCTGATCCTGTTTTTCTGCGTCTCATCGCCCTGCCTTTTCTCGTGCTCTGTCCTGCCATCATCCTCGAGTCAGATGCTGCGACCTCTCTGGTCATGATGGTCATCGGGGGCTGCGGACTTGTTCTCGCACGGCTGCTGCTGGTTGATCTCGGACGCATACGATATGTCAAATTCGTGGTGATCTGGGGCGGGGCAATGCTGGGCCTGGTCTTGCTGGCGCTGGCCGGGGGGCTGCCCGGGGATGAGATACTTGACCGGTTCTACGCGCTGCTGGGCAGAGAACCGACCCTGACGGGGCGCACCGCCCTGTGGGACGCGGCGCGCGAGATCAGTTCTGAGCATCCGGTGTGGGGGATCGGGCTGGAGGGCTTCTGGCAGTATGATGTGGGTGCGGCCCAGACGCTGAACGAAAATGACTACAAGCCCTACGGCACCAAGCTCGGTTTCCACAGCGCGTTCTGGGATGTCCGGGTGCATCTCGGCCTGGTCGGCCTGGGACTGTTTCTGTGGGTCATCGCCTGGTCCCTGTTCAGGACTGCCGGGCAGTGGCTGGCCGCGCCGGATCTCAACCAGTCGACGTTTCTGCTGCTGGCCGTGATCATTCTGGGCATGTCGTTCACGGAAGGCTTTTTGTGGGGAACCTTTACCGTTGCCGCGAACATCTTCTATCTCGCCGCCCTCACCGGGATCGGGGCCGGTGCCCGGCGGGATCTCGGCCTGGCCAAGATCAGGATCACGTCAGTCCAGACCCTCGGCTGACCCTGCATCGCCGGCTTGACGGCGGACGGCTTTTGCTGTGTAAGCCGCGCGGTAGCGGTCACGCCGCTGCACCCTGTCTGTGGGAGGTTTGCCAAACCCGACCACGGGCCCTCAAAACCCGGCGGCCGGATCGACAGACCACCGGCCACATAAATTGCCAGAGAGGACATCATGGCTAAAAAACTGCTGGGGCAGCTTAAGCTCCAGATTCCCGCAGGTTCTGCCAACCCATCGCCGCCCGTCGGGCCGGCGCTTGGTCAGCGCGGTATCAACATTATGGAATTCTGTAAGGCGTTCAACGCCAAGACAGAGAAGCTGGAAAAGGGTCTGCCGCTTCCGGTCGTGATCGATTATTATCAGGACAAGTCGTTCACCTTTATTGTGAAGACGGCACCTGCCTCGGTCTTGCTGAAGAAGGCGGCTGGTCTGAAATCAGGGTCTAAGGAACCTGGCCGCACCAGTGCCGGGGAGGTCACACGTGCGCAGTGCCGCGAGATTGCCGAGCAGAAGATGGAAGATCTGAATGCGAACGATCTCGATCAGGCGACCAAGATCATCGAGGGCTCAGCGCGCTCGATGGGTCTGAAAGTGACGGAGTAGGATCATGGCTGGAAAACGTTACCGCGCCGCGCTTGAGACAGTCGATGCAGACAAGGGCTATGCCGTTGGCGACGCCATTAGTCTGGTAAAGTCCAACGCCACGGCGAAATTCGACGAGACGATCGATATTGCCGTCCGCCTGGGTGTTGACCCCAAATATGCTGACCAGATGGTTCGGGGTGTTGTGTCCCTGCCAGCAGGAACAGGTAAGGACGTCCGGGTTGCTGTCTTCGCACGCGACGCAAAGGCTGATGAGGCGCGCGCGGCGGGCGCTGACATTGTTGGCGCAGAAGACCTTATGGAAGAGATCCAGAACGGCCGGAATGATTTTGACCGCGTCATTGCATCTCCGGACATGATGGCTGTTGTTGGCCGCTTGGGTAAGATTTTGGGCCCGCGCGGACTTATGCCGAACCCCAAAGTGGGTACGGTGACGCCGGATGTTGCCAAGGCGATCGCGGACTCAAAGGGCGGTGCCGTCGAATTTCGTGTTGAAAAAATGGGCATTGTCCATGCCGGCGTCGGAAAGGCGTCTTTCGCTGACGATGCCATTGAGCAGAACGTTCGGGCCTTTGTCGGGGCGTTGGTCAAGGCGCGTCCGTCCGGTGCGAAGGGGACTTATGTGCGTAAAATCACGCTGTCGTCCTCAATGGGCCCCGGCGTAAATGTCGATGTTGCCGAGGCAACCGCCATCTGAGACCCGTGACGGCGCGTTTTAAAATACAAAGCCCGGCCGCACGTGCCGGGCTTTTTTCATTTGTGTTGCCGGTGTGCAGGGTCTGATCCGGCGAATGGCAGGCGGGATGTTCTGTGAGATTAAACCACGGCTTGACTTTTCTGAAATTAATACTTGCGTGGCCTTATCCGAAGCGCTAGATCGCTCATCTTGCGGGAGATCGGCGTGCCGGTCTCCCGTTTCCTGTCCGAGACCATGGGTTGCCGGCGACCGGTATAAATCCCTTGATAGACGGGGTGAGGCAAGGCCCAAACCCGCAAGGGAGCACGGCCTGGTTTGCCAGCCCTGGGCAGGCGCCCGAAGTCTCCTTTCCGGGGGGGCTGACGGCACAACCCGGGCGCTCGGATGGTCCGAACGCCTCTTGAAGGAGATCCGCAATGGATAAAGCTGGAAAAGCCGAATCTCTCGAAGTGCTTGGTGGCATTTTTGAGGCATCCGGCAGCGTCGTCGTGGCGCGCTACACCGGTCTGACCGTTGCAGAAATGACCAAATTCCGGAACTCGCTGCGTCAGCAGGGGGCTTCGGCAAAGGTGGTCAAGAACCGTCTGGCGAAAATTGCGCTGGGCGGCAAGGGTGGCGACGAGGCTGCGAACATGTTCGTGGACCAGACCATCATTGCTTATTCCCCGGATCCGGTTGCAGCGGCCAAATGCGCATCCGATTTCGCCAAGGAAAACGACAAGCTCGTGATCATTGGCGGGTTCATGGAGGATAAGGTTCTCGACTCGAGTGGTATCGAAGCGCTTGCGAAGCTTCCATCTCTCGACCAGCTCCGTGGCAAGTTGATCGGCCTGATCCAGGCACCAGCGACGAAGGTCGCCGGCGTCATTCAGGCCCCAGCAAGCCAGTTGGCCCGTGTCATGAGCGCCTATGCCGCAAAAGACGCTGCCTAACTGGTCATTTTCACAACTCAAGACCTTCAGAACTCACCCTTATAGGAAATCAAAATGTCTAAACTGGAACAAATCGTAGAAGACCTCTCAGGTCTGACCGTCCTCGAAGCCGCTGAGCTGGCCACGCTTCTGGAAGAAAAGTGGGGCGTCTCTGCCGCCGCGCCTGTCGCTGTTGCGGCTGCTGGTGCGGGTGATGCGGGCGCGGCTGCCGCCGAAGAAAAGACCGAGTTTGACGTCGTCCTCACCAGCGCGGGTGAGAAGAAAATCAACGTCATCAAAGTTGTCCGCGAAGTTGTCGGCGGTCTTGGCCTGAAAGAAGCCAAGGAGCTCGTCGAGGCGGCTCCGAAGGCGATCAAAGAGGGCGTCTCAAAGGACGAAGCCGAAGAGATCAAGAAAAAGTTCGAAGAAGCTGGTGCCTCTGTCGAACTGAAATAAGTCACGCCCTCCCAGGAGGGGTGTAGAGTTCCGGGTGCCAGCCAACGCGAGGGGTGCCAGGATAATGTAACGCGGCGGTGCTGTTTTGGTGCCGCCGCGTCCTCGCGTTTCAGGCGACACGCCGCGTCGGCTCTGGCCGGGCGGCAAGAATACGGGATACAAGATGGCACTCTCTTTCACAGAAAAGAAACGCATCCGCAAATCCTTCGGCAAGATCCCCGAAGCCATCGACATGCCTAACCTCATCGAGGTTCAGCGCTCCTCCTATGAACATTTCCTGCAAATGAAAGTGCCTCAGTCCGAGCGAACCGACGACGGTCTGGGCGGTGTTTTCAAGGGTGTTTTCCCAATCGTTGATTTCAACGAGAGGGCATCTCTGGAATATGTTTCCTATGAGTTTGAGCCGCCGAAATTCGATACCGAAGAATGTATGCAGCGTGACCTGACCTATGCGGCGCCGCTCAAGGTCCGGCTGCAGCTGGTCGTGTTCGACATCGATGAAGACACCGGTGCGAAATCGGTAAAAGAAGTCAAGGAGCAGGAGGTCTATCTCGGCGATATCCCGCTCATGACGAATAAGGGTACTTTTATTGTCAACGGCACCGAGCGTGTAATTGTGTCTCAGATGCACCGCTCCCCTGGGGTCTTTTTTGATCACGACCGCGGCAAGACCCACTCTTCCGGCAAGCTGCTGTTCGCGGCGCGGATTATTCCATACCGGGGGTCCTGGCTCGATTTTGAATTTGATGCCAAGGACATCCTGAACGTCCGAATCGACCGCAAGCGGAAACTGCCGGCCACCACGCTACTTATGGCGCTGGGCTATGATGCAGATCAGATCCTCGACATGTTCTACACCAAGTCGGTCTTCCGTCTGGATAAGAAGGGCTGGATTTGTGGGTTCAATGCGGAGGCCTGGAAGGGCCAGAAGCCGACTTTCGATCTGGTGGATCCCAAGACGGGCAAGGTTGTTGCGCCCTCCGGCCGCAAAATCACCGCGCTGGCCGTCAAGCGCATCATGGAGGCAGGCACAGAGGAGCTGTTGCTGCCATCTGTTGCGCTCGAGAGCCGTTTTCTTGCGCGGGACATTGTCAATCGTGAGACCGGCGAGATTTACGGTGAGTCCGGTGACGCGATCACGGAAGAGCTTCTGGCCGAACTGCGAGAGCAGAAAATCAAGGCCATTGAGGTTCTCGACATCGACCATGGCAGCCGTGGGCCATGGCTGAGGAATACGCTCAAGGCGGATAAGAATGATACCCGCTTTGAAGCCCTGTCGGACATCTATCGCGTCATGCGCCCTGGTGAGCCGCCAACCCAGGAAGCCGCCGACGCCTTGTTCAATCAGCTGTTCTTTGACGGCGAGCGCTATGATTTGTCGGCTGTCGGGCGGGTCAAGATGGACACGCGCCTCAAGGTTGCTGTGAAGGGCTTTGAAACGGCCGATGATACGGTTCGCACGCTGCGCAATGAGGACATTGTCGGCGTTATGAACGTCATCCTCGACCTGAAGGATGGTATTGGCGATGTCGATGATATCGACAATCTTGGCAACCGGCGGGTGCGCTCTGTCGGCGAGCTGATGCAGAACAATTATCGGATCGGGCTGGTTCGCATGGAGCGGGCGATCAAGGAGCGGATGAGCTCGGTGGATATCGATACGGTCATGCCGAATGACCTGATCAATGCCAAGCCGGTCGTGGCGTCTGTCCGGGAATTTTTCGGGTCATCCCAGCTGTCGCAGTTTATGGACCAGACCAATCCCTTGTCCGAAATCACGCACAAGCGTCGTCTTTCGGCGCTTGGCCCGGGCGGTCTGACCCGCGAGCGGGCCGGCTTCGAGGTACGGGATGTGCATCCAACCCATTATGGTCGTATCTGCCCGATCGAAACCCCTGAAGGCCCGAATATCGGTCTGATAAACTCCCTCGCGACACATGCGCGCGTCAACATGTACGGCTTCATTGAAAGTCCTTATCGCAAGGTTGAAGGCGGTAAGCTGACAGATGAGGTGGTTTATCTCTCGGCGATGGAGGAGCAGCTCTACAAAATTGCTCAGGCCAATACCGTGGTCACCGAGGACGGCGAGCTGGTGAATGAATTCGCCAATGCCCGCGTCAATGGGGAAGCCATGCTCGTCCTCAAGGATGAGGTTGAGTACATGGATGTGTCGCCTAAGCAGGTTGTATCGGTGGCGGCCGCCTTGATTCCGTTCCTTGAGAATGACGATGCGAACCGGGCCCTGATGGGGTCGAA
Organism: uncultured Hyphomonadaceae bacterium; assembly: GCA_938084575.1. Taxonomy (GTDB): domain Bacteria; phylum Pseudomonadota; class Alphaproteobacteria; order Caulobacterales; family Hyphomonadaceae; genus Henriciella. The sequence continues at coordinate 9,782 of CALKFG010000012.1, read as the reverse complement.
CATGCAACGTCAGGCGGTGCCCCTGGTCCAGACCGAGGCGCCCCTGGTCGGTACCGGCATGGAATCCGTGGTTGCGCGGGACAGTCGGGCGGCCATTGTTGCCAGTCGGTCAGGCGTGGTTGAGCAGGTTGACGGGGTGCGTATCGTGGTCCGGGCGACAGAGGATTTTGAGGAGGCGTCATCCGGCGTCGATATCTACCGCCTGTCGAAGTATCGCCGGTCCAACCAGAACAGCTGTATCAATCAGCGGCCGATCGCGAAGGTCGGTGATGTCGTCTCGAAGGGTGATATTATCGCTGACGGTCCGTCGACGGACCTTGGCGAGCTGGCGCTGGGACGCAACGTCCTCGTCGCCTTTATGCCCTGGAATGGCTACAACTTCGAGGACTCGATCCTGATCTCTGAGCGTATTGTTCGCGATGATGTCTATACCTCCATTCACCTGGAGGAATTTGAGATCGCGGCACGGGACACCAAGCTTGGTCCGGAGGAAATCACCCGGGACATTCCGAATGTCGGCGAGGAAGCCCTTCGGAACCTTGACGAGGCGGGTATTGTCGCCGTTGGTGCGGAGGTGCGCGCGGGCGACATTCTGGTTGGCAAGGTCACGCCCAAGGGTGAAAGCCCGATGACGCCGGAAGAAAAGCTTTTGCGGGCTATTTTCGGTGAGAAGGCCTCTGACGTTCGTGATACGTCCCTTCGTGTGCCCCCCGGGGATGCGGGGACGGTTGTGGAAGTTCGCGTCTTCAACCGCCACGGCATTGATAAGGACCAACGGGCCTTACAGATCGAGCGGGAGCAGATTGAGCAGTTGCAGGAAGACAAGGATGACGAGCAGTCGATTCTTGAGCGCAACACATATGCCCGTCTGCGGGAGCTGCTGATTGGCAAAGAGGCTGCGGCGGGACCTGGCGGGTTCAAGGCCGGCAAGATCACGGCGGCGTCGCTTGACGATTTGGCCGAGAGCCAGCTTTGGGACATCGCCATGAAGTCTGAAAAGGTCCAGGCGGAAGTTGAAAAGCTGAATGCTCAGTTTGAGACGTCGCTGCATGACCTTGATGCCCGGTTCAACGACAAGGTGGACAAGGTGCAGCAGGGGGATGACCTGCCTCCCGGCGTGATGAAGGTCGTCAAAGTGTTCCTGGCCGTGAAGCGCAAGCTTCAGCCTGGTGATAAAATGGCCGGTCGTCACGGAAACAAGGGCGTCATTTCCAAGATCAACCCGATCGAGGATATGCCGTTCCTGGAAGACGGGACCCCGGTCGATATTGTTCTGAACCCCCTTGGTGTGCCGTCGCGAATGAATGTCGGGCAGATCCTCGAGACCCATCTCGGCTGGGCCGCAGCGGGTCTGGGGCGGATGGTTCAGGAATCCCTTGATGAATGGCATGAAGGGCATGACGACAAAGCGCTGCGTAAGACGCTGGAAACTGTCTATGGCGCCGGGGTTGAGTTGCCGGAGAGCGATGAGGACCTGGTTGAGCTTGCCGGCAATCTGAAAAAAGGTGTGCCGATGGCGACACCGGTCTTCGATGGCGCCCGCGAGCCGGACATCGTTGAAATGCTGGAGCGTGCCGGGCTGGACCCTTCCGGGCAGTCGAACGTCTTTGACGGACGGACCGGTGAAAAGTTCAAGCGCCCGGTCACCGTCGGGTACAAATACCTGCTCAAGCTGCACCATTTGGTCGATGAAAAGATCCATGCCCGCTCAACCGGCCCGTACTCACTGGTGACCCAGCAGCCGCTTGGCGGCAAGGCCCAGTTCGGCGGCCAGCGGTTCGGGGAAATGGAGGTCTGGGCGCTGGAAGCCTATGGTGCCGCCTACACGCTGCAGGAAATGCTGACAGTCAAATCTGACGATACGGCAGGCCGGGCAAAGGTCTATGAGGCGATCGTCCGGGGAGATGACACATTCGAGGCCGGTATCCCGGAAAGTTTCAACGTTCTGATCAAGGAAATGCGGTCCCTTGGCCTGAATGTCGAGTTGATCGGGGACGAGGAACACAACACGTCAAAGGTCGCGGCACAATAGAGCCATCCGCCCAGCCGGGCACGAGACATCGGAATTTGGACGGCCAGACCTCTGCGGAGAGACGGCCAAACCCTCCCAAGGAGTGGAAAATATGCGCCAGGAAGTCGCCAGTATCTACAAGCAGAAAGACGAAGTTCCCAGCTTCGACGCCATTCGCATTTCGATTGCCAGCCCGGAGAAAATCCGCGGTTGGTCGTCTGGTGAGATCAAGAAGCCGGAAACCATCAATTACCGGACGTTCAAGCCGGAGCGTGATGGCCTGTTTTGTGCCCGCATCTTCGGGCCGATCAAGGATTATGAGTGCCTCTGTGGCAAGTATAAGCGGATCAAGTATCGCGGAATCATCTGTGAAAAATGCGGCGTTGAAGTCACTCTGGCGAAGGTGCGGCGCGAACGCATGGGGCATATTGAGCTGGCCTCTCCGGTTGCCCACATCTGGTTCCTGAAATCCCTGCCATCCCGGATTTCGACCCTGCTGGATATGACGCTGAAGGATGTCGAGCGGGTTCTGTACTTTGAAAATTACGTGGTCATCGAGCCTGGCCTGACACCGCTCGAGCCGGGCCAGTTGCTCAGTGAAGAAGAGTATATGGATCTTCAGGACGAGCATGGTGAGGATGCCTTTACCGCCATGATCGGTGCTGAGGCGGTCAAGGAGATCCTGCAATCGCTTGACCTCGATCTGCTGGCGGACACGCTGCGCGACGACCTAGCGGAATCGACGTCGGAATTGAAGACCAAGAAATATTCCAAGCGGCTGAAAGTGGTTGAGGCCTTCCTGGCGTCGAATGCCAAGCCGGAATGGATGGTTCTGAACGTCGTGCCGGTGATTCCGCCGGACCTGCGCCCCCTGGTGCCGCTGGATGGCGGCCGGTTTGCGACCTCCGACCTTAACGATCTGTATCGCCGGGTCATCAACCGGAACAATCGCCTGAAGCGGCTGATGGAGTTGCGGGCGCCCGACATCATCATCCGGAATGAAAAGCGGATGTTGCAGGAGTCTGTCGACGCCCTGTTCGACAATGGGCGGCGCGGCCGCACCATTACCGGGACCAATAAGCGGCCGCTGAAATCCCTGTCTGATATGCTCAAGGGCAAGCATGGCCGGTTCCGTCAAAACCTGCTCGGCAAGCGCGTCGACTATTCCGGACGTTCTGTCATTGTGGTCGGCCCCAATTTGAAGCTGCACGAGTGCGGCCTGCCAAAGAAAATGGCTCTGGAGCTGTTCAAGCCCTTTATCTACGCGCGGCTGGACGCAAAGGGCCTCGCCGGCACCGTGAAGGCCGCGAAGAAACTGGTCGAAAAAGAAAAGCCGGAAGTCTGGGACATATTGGAAGAGGTCATCCGGGAGCACCCGGTCCTTCTGAACCGTGCACCGACCTTGCACCGCCTGGGCATTCAGGCGTTTGAGCCGAAGCTGATCGAGGGTAAGGCCATCACGCTTCACCCCCTGGTCTGTGCGGCCTTTAACGCCGATTTTGACGGCGATCAGATGGCGGTACACGTGCCGCTGAGCCTTGAGGCTCAGCTTGAGGCCCGCGTTCTGATGATGTCCACCAACAACATCCTGTCACCAGCAAATGGTAAGCCGATTATCGTTCCGTCTCAGGACATCGTGCTTGGTCTTTATTACCTGTCCCTGGACAAAAATGATGAGCCTGGCGAAGGCATGATCATCTCCAATATGTCGGAGCTTGAGCATGCTTTGTCGACCGGACGCCTGTCGCTGCACGCTAAGATTAAGGCGCGCTATGAAAGCCTTGATGCGGACGGTAAGCCGGTCGCCAAGATCATCGCCACGACGCCCGGGCGCTACATGATCGCCGACATTCTGCCCAAACACCCGGCGATTGATCCGGACCAGCTGGTCAGTGATGTCATGGTCAAAAAGCAGGTCGGAAAGCTGATCGATGAAGTTTACCGGACCTGTGGTCAGAAGGCGACGGTGATTTTCGCCGATCACCTCATGGGGCTGGGCTTCCGGGAAGCTGCCAAGGCCGGCATCTCATTCGGCAAGGATGACATGAAAATCCCGCCGCGTAAGAAAGAGCTGGTCGAACAGACGCGCGAACTGGTGACCGAATATGAGCGCCAGTATGCCGACGGCCTGATTACCCGCGGTGAAAAATACAACAAGGTGGTCGACGCCTGGTCTACCTGCACCGACAAGGTCGCGGACGCCATGATGGATGTCGCCGGTGAAGCGGTGGTCAACAAGGAGACCGGTCGCCTCGAGGAAACCAACTCTGTCTTCATGATGGCGCACTCCGGTGCCCGGGGGTCGAAGAACCAGATGAAGCAGCTGGCCGGTATGCGCGGCCTGATGGCCCGTCCCGACGGATCCATCATCGAAACGCCGATCATCTCGAACTTCAAGGAAGGTCTCACCGTCCAGGAATACTTCAACTCGACCCACGGGGCGCGGAAGGGGCTGGCAGATACGGCTCTGAAAACCGCCAATTCGGGGTATCTGACCCGTCGTCTTGTTGACGTAGCCCAGGACTGCATCGTCAATGAGGATGATTGCGGCACCGAACAGGGCATCGACCTGTCTGCGGTGATGGAGGGTGCAGATACGGTGGTGTCCCTGTCTGAGCGTATTCTCGGACGTACGACCGGCGAAGACGTCAAGGCACCGAAGAGTGACGAGCTGGTTGCGCCGGCCAACACCTATATTGACGAAGCTCTGGCCCTGAAAATCGAGGAATCCGGTGTTGATCGGATCAAGGTGCGCTCGCCGCTGACCTGCGAAACCAAGATCGGGGTCTGCGTTGCCTGTTATGGTCGCGACCTTGCCCGCGGGACTGTGGTCAACAGGGGTGAGGCCGTTGGGGTCATCGCGGCGCAATCGATCGGTGAGCCGGGCACGCAGCTGACGATGCGAACTTTTCACATCGGCGGTGCGGCATCGGTTGCTGAGGAAAGCTCCGCCGAAGCCCAGGTTGAAGGCAAGATCCGGTTCGACAATCCCGTCTTCGTCACGCGTGAGGACGGCGCCCTGGTGGTGACCGGTCGTAGCATGGTTGTGTCGATCGAAGACAAGGATGGCCGGACACGCCAGACTTTCAAGCCGATCTACGGAACCACGCTTCATGTCAAAGACAAGGCGAAAGTGAAGCCGGGCGATCGTCTGGCGGAATGGGATCCGTTCGCTCAGCCGATGATTTCAGAGATTGTCGGCAAGGCCAAGCTGATCGATATTGTTGACGGTCTCACGGCACGTGAAGAAACCGACGAAGCAACCGGTATTTCCTCACGGGTGATCATTGACGGGCGTGGCTCCAAGGGGGCCGATCTGCGTCCGTCGATCCTGCTGGTCGATGATGCGGGTGACGCGCTGACGCTGCCCAACGGCAATGAGGCACGCTATATGCTGTCACCCGGCGCGCTGCTTGCGGTCGACGATGGCGACTCGGTCAAGGTCGGGGAATCCATGGCGCGTGTTGCGACCGGCGGTGCCAAGACCCGGGACATTACCGGCGGCTTGCCGCGGGTTGCGGAATTGTTCGAGGCCCGCCGGCCCAAGGACAATGCCGTGATCGCAGAGGTTGACGGGCGGATTTCATTCGTCCGCGACTATAAGCAGAAGCGTAAGATTGCGATCATCCCGGATGAGGAGGGTGTTGAGCCCATCGAATTCCTGGTGCCCAAAGCACGGCGTCTCGACGTGCAGGACGGCGATTATGTCAAGCGCGGCGATTATATCATCGACGGCAATCCTGCGCCGCAGGATATTCTGGCGACGCTGGGTATTGAGGCTTTGGCCAATTATCTGGTCGATGAGGTCCAGAAGGTCTACCGCCTGCAGGGCGTCCCGATCAATGACAAGCATATCGAGGTCATTGTTCGCCAGATGTTGCAGAAGCAGGAGGTGACGGACCCCGGCACAACAACGCTGATCAAGGGTGAAAACGTCGATATGATCGAGCTTGAAGAAGCCAATGCCGCAGTGCGCCGGTCCCGCAAGCAGGATCAGCGTGAAGCAACCGCAGTTCCGGTCCTTCTCGGCATCACCAAGGCCTCGCTACAGACCCGGAGCTTCATTTCCGCGGCCTCCTTCCAGGAGACCACTCGTGTGCTGACTGAAGCGGCTCTGCAGGGCAAGGTCGATACGCTTGATGGGCTGAAAGAGAATGTCATTGTTGGCCGGCTCATCCCCGCCGGAACCGGTGGTGGCATGCGCTCCATGCGGCGGATTGCGACGCAGCGTGATAATAAGCTCCGCCAGAAGCGGGAAGCGGCAGCCGCTGCCGCTGCTGCCGAAGCTGCGGCGGCCCTACCAGCGCCGGATGCGGCCGAATAATTCGCGGACAAGCCTTGTCGTCGACAGTGCCTGACGACAAGGCTTGACGCAGCCAGCGCGGGGGCTTAACACGCGCCAAATACTGGCTGGGCAGATCTTATCGGATCTGCCCGGATCTTCTTTTGAGACGCGTCCATTTGCTGACCAAAAGACCATGTTGGAGGGCGGTCGGCTTTGGCCACGGTTCTTCGGAATAATAACCGGTCCGACAGGGGCCACGAACACAGAGAGTATCCAGGCCCCTATGCCAACGATTCAACAGCTTATCCGCAAGCCGCGTACACCCAAGCCGGTTCGGTCGAAGACCCCTGCGCTGAAAGGAAACCCGCAGCGTCGGGGCGTCTGCACGCGCGTTTACACGACCACGCCGAAGAAACCCAACTCCGCTTTGCGTAAGGTGGCCAAGGTGCGCCTGACAACCGGTTTTGAATCGCTGTGCTACATCCCCGGTGAGGGCCATAATCTGCAGGAGCACTCTGTTGTTCTGATCCGTGGTGGTCGTGTGAAAGACCTTCCCGGTGTGCGGTACCACATTCTGCGCGGCGTGCTGGATACCCAGGGCGTCAAGGATCGTAAGCAACGCCGGTCTCATTACGGCGTTAAGAAGCCGAAATAAGGGGGATCTGCCATGTCACGTCGTCACCGTGCTGAGAAGCGTCAGGTTCTGCCTGATCCAAAATTTAAAGATGTTGTCCTGTCGAAGTTCATGAATCAGATCATGCGCGACGGGAAGAAGTCCACTGCTGAGCGCATTGTTTATGGTGCGCTCGACCTGGTTGAGTCCCGCGCGAAGAAAGACCCGGTAGAGGTTTTTCACGAGGCGCTCGAGTCGATTTCGCCGTCGGTTGAAGTGCGGTCTCGCCGGGTCGGTGGGGCAACCTATCAGGTGCCGGTTGAAGTGCGGCCGGAGCGCCGTCAGGCGCTGGCCATTCGCTGGCTTGCGGCGGCTGCTGGAAATCGCAATGAGAACACGATGCGGGAGCGTCTCGCAGGTGAGCTGATGGACGCCTCTCAGGGTCGCGGAAACGCTGTTAAAAAGCGTGAAGACACCCACAAGATGGCTGAAGCCAACCGTGCGTTCTCACACTATCGCTGGTAGTCCCGGCCAAATCTGAACCCGTCCTCCTGGAACTCGACATCAAAGGTGAGCCTCATGTCCCGCGAATACACGCTGGAACGTTATCGTAACTTCGGCATCATGGCGCATATTGACGCCGGCAAGACGACGACGACAGAACGCATTCTCTATTACACAGGCAAGTCGCACAAGATTGGCGAAGTCCATGACGGCGCAGCGACCATGGACTGGATGGAGCAGGAGCGGGGAATTACGATTACCTCTGCCGCGACCACGACGTTCTGGGAGCGCACCGAGGACGGTGAGACTCCGCTGTCGGACAAGTACCGCTTCAACATCATCGATACACCCGGGCACGTTGACTTCACCATCGAAGTTGAGCGCTCTCTGGCGGTTCTGGACGGCGCGGTATGTGTGCTGGACGCCAATGCCGGCGTTGAGCCGCAGACCGAGACGGTATGGCGGCAGGCCGATCGTTACCACGTCCCGCGCATCGTATTCGTCAACAAAATGGACAAGATTGGTGCGGATTTCTTCAACTGTGTTGAGATGATCCGCGACCGGACCGGGGCGATCCCGGCGCCGATTCAGATGCCTATCGGGTCGGAAACCGACCTTGAGGGTCACGTTGACCTGGTGACGATGAAGGAATGGGTCTGGGCCGGCGAAGATCTCGGCGCGACCTGGGAACTGCGTGACGTGCGTCCTGAGCTGGCCGGGAAGGCCGCAGAGATGCGCGCCGAGCTGGTGGAGCTCGCGGTGGAGCAGGATGAGGCCGCCATGGAGGCCTATCTCGAGGGCGAGGAGCCCAGCGTCGAGAAGCTCCGCGCGCTGATCCGTAAGGCCACGCTGGACATGGCTTTCGTGCCGGTCCTTTGCGGGTCCGCTTTCAAGAATAAAGGCGTGCAGCCAATGCTGAACGCCGTCGTCGACTATTTGCCGGGTCCGCTGGACGTGAAGCCTTACATGGGCTTCAAGCCGGGCGACGAAACCGAAACGCGGAATATTCAGCGGTCGGCGGATGATGCACAGCCCTTTGCCGGGCTCGCCTTCAAGATTATGAACGATCCTTTTGTCGGGTCTTTGACCTTTGTCCGAATCTATTCGGGTACGCTGACCAAGGGCGGGTCCATGGTGAATTCGACCAAGGGCAAGCAGGAGCGCATCGGTCGTATGATGATGATGCATTCCAACAATCGGGAAGAAATCGAGGAAGCGTTTGCCGGCGATATTATCGCTCTGGCGGGTCTCAAGGAGACAACGACCGGCGACACGTTGTGTGCCAAGGGTGATCCTGTGGTTCTGGAAACCATGACCTTCCCTGATCCTGTGATTGAGATCGCGGTTGAGCCCAAGTCGAAGGCCGACCAGGAGAGAATGTCTCTTGGCCTGGCGCGTCTGGCGGCTGAAGATCCAAGCTTCCGTGTCGAAACCGACCATGAATCTGGTCAGACGATCATGAAAGGTATGGGCGAGCTTCACCTCGACATCCTCGTCGACCGTCTGAAGCGGGAATTCAAGGTCGAGGCCAATATCGGTCAGCCGCAGGTGGCCTACCGAGAAGCGCTGGGGCGCGAGGCGGACATCGACTACACGCACAAGAAGCAGTCTGGCGGATCGGGACAGTTTGCCCGGGTCAAAATCCGTTTCGAGCCGCTGGAGCCCGGTTCGGGCTTTGTCTTTGAGAATGAAGTCGTTGGTGGCAACGTGCCGCGCGAATACATTCCAGGGGTCGAGAAGGGCCTGCAGAGCGCCAAGGAAAACGGTCTGCTGGCCGGCTATCCGATGACCGACTTCAAGGCGGTTCTTTATGACGGCGCCTATCATGATGTCGACTCCAGCGTTCTGGCGTTCGAAATCGCCGGTCGTGCGGCTTTCCGTGAGCTGAAAAGCAAGGGTGATCCGCGCCTGATGGAACCGATCATGAAGGTCGAGGTCGTGACTCCTGAGGACTATATGGGCGACATTATCGGCGATCTGAATTCCCGTCGCGGGCAGATTCAGGGCTCATCGCCGCGCGGCAATGCCGTGGCGATCACCGCCTTCGTGCCGCTGGTGAACATGTTTGGTTATGTGTCCAACCTGCGGGGCATGTCGCAGGGCCGGGCGCAGTTCACGATGCAGTTTGAGCATTATGCTGAAGTGCCAAAGGCAGAGGCGCAGAAGCTGGTATCCGAGTTGGCGGGTTAAGCCGATTATAAGAAACAATTCTGGTAAGGAGAGAATCTCATGGCCAAGCAGAAGTTTGAACGTAACAAGCCGCACGTGAACATTGGCACGATTGGGCATGTTGACCATGGCAAGACGACGCTGACGGCGGCGATTACGATGACGCTGGCTGAGATCAGCGGCGGCACGGCGCAGTCCTA
>CALKFG010000011.1 GCA_938084575.1 uncultured Hyphomonadaceae bacterium | reverse complement strand
CTGTGGACGCGGTCTCTTGTGGGGCGATGCCAGCGCTCTCTGACCCCTCGCTGATGGAGTTTCCGACGGTTTCCCTGAGGGTCCGTGCCGACGAGCTTCAGAAGCTCAAATCCGTCGAAAGCGGCTTTGCCCTCGACCAACCCGTCTTACGCCAGGAGGCGGCTCAATTTCATCGCGACGCCATTCTGGAGAGAGCCTCCGCATCGCGTTCAGAGGTCGCCGAAACCGTCTGGGATATTGAGGATTTGAGCTATGAAGAGGGGCTGGCTTATCAATGTGGCCTCGCCATACATGCTCTCGAATATTTATATGAAATGGACGGGGCCCAGCAGGTCGCTTTGTATGAAAGCCTGTTCGGAACGTTCTTCGGTGACGTCGAAAGATACACCCATTTCGATGACCTTCTCCCCGAGCAGGTCATGTTTTTCTCCTCCGTTGCCTATGATCCGGAATAACAAAAGCCGAGGGCGTCCTCCGCGGCTGACCAAAACAGCTTTTCTGGATTACCGGGCTTGTCGAAAGGCCTTCTGGCTTAGACAGAAAAAACCAGAAGCCATAGAGTGGCCGGAACAGGATGATCAAGGCGAGCTCCGTAAGAAGTTTGGATATGAGGTCGAGGCGACAGCGGTAGAATTTATAAATGGTCTATTCCCGCCTGATATTCTGAGGTTTCAGGATGAATTCGAAACTCCAGAAGGGCTTTTTGCCCGGCCTGACGTCGTCAAGGAAAATGAGGATGGCTCGATAGACCTGCTCGAAATTAAATCTTCAAACTCAGCGAAGCCAGGACAGATCGATGACCTGACCTTCCAGGTGATCGTGGCTGAGGAATGGGGCGCTCGAGTTCGCAACTGCTCCATCCTGCACCTGAACAAGAATTACGTGCGGAAGGGTGAGTTGGAGGTGTCGAAGCTCTTCAAGCTCGTGGATGTGACTGACAGGGTCCGTCAGCGCTATGATGAATTATCAGGTCTCGCTCATGAGGCTCTGGCGCTTCTGCAAGAGGAGGCGATTGATGAGGCGGGCTGTGACTGCCGGCACAAAACCAAGCGCCACCACTGCGCCGCCTTCGCCTATTTCAACGCCGATATCAAACAACCATCCTTTTACATGCTGCCGAACATCTCAGAAAAGAAGGTGAATGCGTATCTGGACCAGGGGCTAACCTCAATGCTCGATGTGCCAACCACAGGGCTCACCAAGCGACAGCTCAAGACCCGGATGGCCGCCGAGAGGGGCGCGCCAGTCATAAGTCGGGACGCCATAAGAAGGTTCGTGGCCTCAGTTCAGTGGCCCCTGTATTTCTATGACTATGAGACGATTAATCCGCCCATTCCCCAATGCGACGGACAAACCCCAAACAGCAAATGGCCGATACAGTTTTCTCTTCATCGGCTGAGCGAAGACGGGATGCTCTCACACGCAGAATATCTCGCCGACAACTATGACGGCCAGAGGGACCTCATTAAAGGCCTGCTCGCAAGTGTTGGACCGACGGGAAGCCTCGTGGCCTGGCATGCCAGTTTTGAAATGAGGTGCAATGAAACCTTGGGCAAGCTTTACCCGGAATATGCTCCCGCCCTTACGGGTTTGAGTGACAGGACAGTCGATCTCGAAGTGCCCTTCATTTCAGATTATGTGGACATCGGTTTCAAGGGGACCTCATCGATCAAGAACGTCCTCCCAGTGATTTGCCCCGACCTGACTTATGCAGACCAGGACGTCAAAGATGGTAATGCGGCCATGGCCGCATGGGTTGAGATGACCGACGCTCAGGGACCTAAGCGAAAGGCGGAGCTCAGGCAGCACCTGCTCTCCTATTGCAAACTGGACACGCTTGCGATGGTCAAAATTTTCAAGTTTCTGCAGACCATCTAGGCGGTAATGTCGAACCACACGCGGTAACCCGCCTCGTCCGACATCTCTAAAAATAGAATACACCCTCCCGACAAAACCGACTTAACCGACAAAACCCGCAACATTGGGAGTGATTTCGCTGTTGTGTCGGTTTTGTCGGTTTTGTCGGGCCCCTATCACTTAAATTACAAACACGCCTCGCTCCCCCTCAGTCCTGAAGGATTTCGGGATTGACGATGAACCTCCGACGGGGGCGCCCCCCTCGTGTGCTGCCCTCGTCATCGACCTGCCGGAGACAATCTCCCTCCAGAAGCACGTTCAGGACCGGATTGAGCTGATCCGCGGTTTTGAGGCCCTGCCTCTCCAGCCGCAGAACTTCGCGCGTGGTGAAGCGTTCCCACGTCTTCTCCTGGATGATGGACACCAGGTGTCTCGCAGACCGGTCCACCGCCGGCACGGAGGTGCCACCATAGGTGCGGATCGCCATGGGTCGGATATAGGTCTCCAGAAACCGTTTGACCCGGCTGAAAACGCCTGCCTCGATGGCCCGGGGTTCGGGACCCCCGGTGACGGCCCAGTCCAGAAAGCTCAGAACCAGCGCCAGTCGCGCCGACAGCCCCGACAGCTTGCCACAGAAAGACACCATCAAGCCCTCCGAACCTGTCTCCCAGGTCCGGACCTGCTCACGGAACAGATCGAGTTCGGTCCTCGCCGCTTCCGTGAACGGCAAGATGGTCAGATCGATTTTGCCGGTGGGATCGACATCCAGCTCCAGAGACTGCAGTCGGTCCAGAACCGCTTTGATCAGCTCCTCTCCCGTCGGGCCGAGGGGGCGCTTCACGGGGACCGGGTCGGGCCAGAGCGGCACGAACCGGGCCAGCAGGCCATCATCGTCGGTCTGGAACAGGAGGCTTTTGAGCCGGTCCGGCTGAATGCCACCGACCACACCAACACTCAGGTGTTGAATTGTCAGGGGTTTGCGGGACCGCCGCTCAAGACTGTAGCCCCTGCCCCCATAGGCTTCGAGCCAGAAGGGACGATCGCTGCCGGCGGTGTATCGGCTCATGCTGTCGAGCCATCCAGACAGCTCATCGCGCATTTGCAAGACCCCTCTGGGGCAGTCCGAGACGATTTCACCCAGCCGCTCCACCGTCACGTCATTGACGACAAGCCGGGGAAAAACCGGTGCCGGGGGGGCAATGGCGTCAAGAGGCATCGGTTCGGGGTCCCGTCCCTCTTTCAGGGCCTTCTTGGAACGCAGTTCCCAGTCCTTTTCGCGCAGCTCAGCCACGTGGCGGGCCCCTTCCCACTCTTCATATTTCGCTTCAGCCGCTGTCCTCAGTGGCGCTTCCAGCTGTCGCAAAGGCTCAATAACGGCATCCAGTGCCGGGCTTTTGCCAGAACTTGGCAGGCCGACCAGCATCACCCAGATGATGGGGGGCTCCCGCCATCCATCCCAGGGCGACACCCAGCGCGCATTGCCGATCAGGCTGCCGGCAGCGGCCAGAAGACCGGCTGCCACATAATCGGCGGGTGCGCCCTTGGACGCTGCTGCGCCCCGAATGGCCTCACCAAGGCTTGGGTGAAACATGTCCTCAAGCGGACACAAGGGAACCCCGGCAAGTTCCTCGCGCAGGAAGCGGGCTTCCGGCTTGGTCCACTTGAGCTCGTATTTTTCGGTCTTGGGCTTGGTCATGAGTTTGCGAGCCCCTCACGCAGCAAGTCATTCCAATCCCGGCCCTCAGGGGGATGCAGGAGACGGACAACCCAACCCAGGGCGGCCGCCCTCTCGGCCAGGGCTTCGGCGGCCTCCCGTCCCGGCCGATCGCCATCGACCGCTATGGTCAGATCATCGGGTCCATCCGGCAGGCGCAGGGAACGCATGCCACTTGTGGACAGGCTGGCCACGATCCTCCAGCCTTCAATCGAGGGGTAGAGGGCACAGTCGAGGGCGTCCTCTACCTCCAGAAAATAAGGGAACAGGCGGAAACTCAGCGCGGTCTCAAGGCCCTCGGCAACCAGCAGGGGACCGGGGCCATCGGACAGATAGACACCACCGCCCGAGACACGTCCCAACATCGCTTTTTGAGGCGTGGCGTCTGCTTTTCGGCGTCCATCATCCGCCAGATAGGTGCGATGGATGGAGACACTGTCTCCGCCCTCGACCCGGGCGATCAGGGCTGGGAAGTATGCCCCAGCGGGATGGCGACAGGCGGCCATGAACCGCAAGCTCGGAGGAAAAGGCCCGAAAATACCCCGGCTGTTGAGATAGGTCTCGGCCACAGTACCCTCGACCGGGCCAGAAGCTGCCCAGATCTCGCGGGCTTTTTGAGCCCGACGCATCGCTGAGAGATCCGGCGTCAAAGGCAAAGACACGCGCCCCCAGGGCGGGATCGCGGCACCAACGGCCCGGATGATGTCACGAAAATCACAGTTGGACTTCTTGCAATGGAGCAGAAGGCGCGTTGTCGTCTGGCGCACGGTCAGGGCTGTCTGGTCCCGCCTTCTTTCCGGCTGGCAGATCGGACAGGGGGCTGTCCCGTAGCTGCCATGCCACTTGCCGCCGAGGTTTCGCGTAACGTATCTGGCATCAGTCATTGGCTTGGCCTCCCTCACTGACCTGTGTCGAGAGTGCAGCATCGAGGGCGCTCTCTTCCCAGTAGAGGCGACCACCAAGCTTGATGGGCTGCGGGATACGCCCCTTTAAACAGTCATTGTAGATGCTGGTGCGGGAGCGGCCGTGCAGCTTTTCCTGCACAGCCTTCATGGTGAGATAATGTTTGGTCATACTTAGCCAGTCCTTTCTGTAATTGAACTGGCCTGAGCATGTCAGCGGTCAGAAACCACAACTAGGATACCGACTTCGCGAAGGTTTTACCCCCGATCTTTGTCTGGCTCGAAAAAGCCACGTTCCCTCAGGAATGCCATCACTGTGGAGTAGTGCTTCTTGTGAGCCTTTCGAATAGTTTCGAGACTCTCACCCCGGTCCTCCGCAACGCGCTCCTGAGCGGCTTGCAAAGAAATCGGCTCGGTGCCCAACGAAGCGTCAGTGTATTCCACCAGGACAGCGTTTACTCTTGCCAGATCGCGACTCTCTTGCTGGGCGGTAGACTTCAAAGGCTGCCGCCCCTGGCCACCTCCCTCGAGACCCATGGCCTCACCTAAGGTCGTCCCTGAAGGTGCATTCAGATAATCGACCCATCCCTCCGCGATCTCTCGCAGCAAGGCTGTGGGTACAGTTATAGTGTGCTGTCCCCAGCTATCCGGCCATGTCTCTTTGAGCTGCGCATCGGTAAGTCCATAAGCATGGAGGTGGAAAAAATTAGTCAGGGCGTCGAACGCCACGTATGTCGTATTTGTCTTTTTCCTCTTCAGCAGATCTTCGAGAACCTCCAAGCGGTCCGCCAATTTCCGGAGCAACTTTTCGCCCTCGCTTTGATCCATGCTCTGCCTCAGGCGTTCCCTGTTGAACTTCGGCGGCCGTGGTTTGCTCATCGGATGGTCTCCTGTTTCTAAATGCTTGCGCCCCGCCCGGTGAGGAACTGTCCCCAAGCCTCGTAGATGGGGCGTCGCCGCTCCAGCAAGGCCGACAGGTGACGGCGATAGGCAATCTGATGGGCCTCGTCACCCTCGGTTTTATGCTGAAGAAGCTTCTCCGCGGTCCGGAAATCGGCCCCATGGACTTCTTCGGCCCAGTTCTGAAGCGTTGAGCGAAATCCATGCGGCCGGGCCTCAAGACCGGCCCGCTTCATCTTCTGGCTGAGCGCCATGTCGGAGATGACACCGCCCTTTGTGTTCGGAAACAGGTATCCGTTCACCGCAAACGGCTTGGCGAGCTCAATCACCCGCTTGGCCTCAGTGGACAGGACAAGCGTAAAATCCGGCGTCTTGCCCGCGCGTCCCTTTAATTTTTCGCCCGCAACCGTCCACAGGTCTCCATCGATTTCATCCAGCCGGGCATAACGAATCGGACCGACCCTATGCCCCGTCAGGATGAGCAGTCTCATCGCCAGATTTGTGATGCTCGGTTCTTCCAGGCTGGCATAATAAGCCGGCGCCTCGCGCCAGGGCAGAGACGGGATATGGGTCACTTCATGGCGTTGCGCACCAAGCAGCTGGCGGGCCTTCATCGTCGCCTGGAGGTCAACCTCAAGCCCCATGGCCGCGGCATATTTCAGGGTGATATTCATTCTGAACAGGCATTTTCGGGCCGTGTCCGCCTTGCTCTGCCAGATCGGGTCCAGCATCTGCTGAACGTGACGCTGGCTGACCTGTTCGATGGGGAGGTCACCCCATTTGGGAAAGACATGCACTTCAAGAGGGCCAAGCCAGCGCCCTTCCCTGTTCTTCCCCTTCAATTCTGACCTGCGAGCCTCAAAGGCCTTAAGCGCAACCTCCTTCAATGTCTGAACCGCATTGCCCCCATCAATCCGACGGGCCTGTTTCGCGGCAATGGGATCCTTGTCATCCCTGAGAAGCGCCCGGCACTTCCCGGCAGCGTCCCGCGCTTCGCTCAGTGTCGTATCGAGGAAGGAGCCAAGCCCCATTTCTCGGCGGCGTCCAGCGAAGGAATAATTAAAATACCAGAAGCCTGAACCGCGATCCCGTTTGCGCAGATAGAGCCCGCCACCATCGCCATACTTCCCGGCGGGGGCGGTTTTGACAAATGCCGCGCTCAGCTTGTATCGGGTCCGGCGGGCCATAAGTGCTCCCACATCTGCTCCCACAAACTATCTTGCATAAGGCTGGACAAATCAAGATGAGATTGGACAGCTGATGTCCGGATTCATCATATTTTATTGGGGTTTCCGGTCATCGACGCGCATTTCTGGACAACAGGCGTACGCCTCCCCAGAGCGCCATTACCTTCCTGACCGACACAGGGCGACCTGCCCGCGTCATCATTGCCGCATTGTCTTTAGCCGACTGACGCTTCAGTAGCTAAAGACCGCGCTGTATCTCAGCGCTTACTCAGCTTCGAAAGGGCCCAAATCCGTGTTCTCCGTTCTGAGCTTTGGCGAAATTCTCCTTAATCAGCTGGTCAATGCCGCCACGGGCGGGCGTCCAGACCAGCTGCTCGTCGTCTGCATCGCATTGAGTTGTACGGGCTATATCATTTATCGCGAAGGTGGCCGCTTCTGGGCCTTTGTTTACTTTGCGACCATCCCTTTCCTGAACTGGTCCTTTGGTGTCATCGAGCCGTTTTGTCTGGTAACCCCTGCCTCCGGCGAACCGGGGCGGGTGATGTATGACACCTGCCTGGCCGCTCCTCTGACGGGCTTGTCCAAGGGTGTCAGCGTGCATCCCCTGACCCTGGTAACGGGCCTGGTTTTCGTTTTCCGGGACTTCGTCCAGCGCGACATGGGCCAGAAGGTCCTCATCGTGATGGGGCTCGGCATCGCATGGGCGTTTTATTATGCCTGGCCCGTCATCGCTTTGGCCTCAGGGATCGCCTTTGCCGTCTCCGAGCTGGCAGACTGGGCACTTTACACGTTTACGCGCTATCGGTTGTCGACCCGTATTCTTTTGTCCTCTGCCCTTGCTGCTCCGATTGATACGACGATTTTTCTTTTTGGCGCCGACCTTGCGGTACAGATCCAATTGGGGGAACCCGCCGGAACGATGCTCCACCCGGCAAACTGGATCGTCTTCGTCATCGGCAAAATGATCGGCGCCTATGTCGTATCCCGCGCGATCCGCAAACGGGAAAATGCCGGCCTGATCGATCCGGCAACGATCTGATCATAGTGAGCCTGGGGCCCAGCTGACCACATCGACGCCATCATCAAGGGCCATGGGGCTTGGGGGCACATAGCCAGCGGCAGTTAGAACCTGAGCCGCCGACAAGCCTCGGCTTTCAACGGCACCGAAAACGCCTCGTCCTCCAGGCAGGTTAACGCCGTGAACGCGGCTGAGATGGAACGTCGTAAAACGACAAGGCCCGGCCAGGAAATGGTCGAACACGTCCCGACCGCCTGCAATGGCAATGTGGCGTACAGGTACCGGGAAGCCCGTAAGCGCGTGCCTGAGAGCTGCCCCTGCAGGGTTCCAGAATACGGTCGCCCCGTCGACCTGAACGTCGCGGACTGACCGGGTCATGACCAGACGCCGGCGTCGCTTAGGGTTTGGCGTTGCATCCTGGCTGGCCCGGCCAAGCACGGTGACATCAGCGGCATCGAGTCCCGCCTGAAAGAAAGCCCACTCGGCCTCATTCTTCAACACAGACGGCATCCCGCCTGTCGCGTCCGCGATACGGTCATCATCCCCGACCACAGCATAGCCTTCAATACGCATGCGACATCCTTACCCTGACCGACAACAGGACCCGCCTGTCTGCGCTGCCCGGTCTTAAGGGATCTGGCCGGATCGAAGCAATCCCGGCCGTCGCTGATTGCACAGAAACAGACCAGACCGTGCAGGCATCGAAGGTAAATTCAGGTATCCTGCCGAGCCATTCCCTTCGGGCATCCTTGACAAATACGGTAAGGCCCGGCGCTCTTGGACGTCATCGAGGAGACAGGCAAAATGACATCACAGCTCAGCCGGGAAGAAACCCGAGAAAAATACCGCCTCGAGCGCGACAAGAGGTTGCGCCAAGACGGCAATGAACAGTATCGCCGACTGTCCGGAGAGTTCGAGGACTTTGCCGTTGACCCTCATACACCTCTGAAGCCACGCGCACCGCTCAATGACCATGTGACATTCGCTTTTATCGGCGGCGGCTTTGCCGGCCTCGTCGTTGGTGCCCGGTTGAAACAGGCCGGGATCGAGTCGGTCCGAATCATCGAAAAAGGCGGCGACTTTGGCGGCACCTGGTACTGGAATCGTTATCCCGGCGCCCAGTGTGACACTGCCTCTATGATCTACATGCCGCTGCTGGAAGAAACCGGGCATATGCCCAGTGAAAAATATGCCCACGGTCCTGAAATCCTGTCGCACTGCAAGCGCATTGGCAAACAGTTTGACCTTTACGATCAAGCCCTGTTCCACACCGAAGTTGAAGCCCTGACCTGGAATGAAGATGACCAGCTCTGGACCATTCGGACGTCCCGCGGCGACGCTTTCACGGCGAAGTATGTCGGCATGGGAACCGGACCGCTGCATGTCGCCAAACTGCCGGGTATCGCCGGAATCTCGTCCTTTAAGGGCAAGGCTTTTCATACCAGCCGGTGGGACTACGCTTACACCGGTGGCGACGGCAATGGAGCCGAGATGGACAAGCTCAGCGACAAGCGTGTCGCGATCATTGGGACGGGTGCGACGGCCGTTCAATGCGTCCCCCACCTGGCCAGGGCCGCCAAGGAGCTGCTGGTCTTTCAACGGACCCCGTCTTCGATTGACACCCGCAACAATGCGCCGATTGACCCCGACTGGTTCCAACAGATTGCAACACCCGGCTGGCAGCAGCGTTGGTATGATAATTTCGTAGACAACCAGTCTCAGGGCCTGCCGGAGGAGGACCTGGTAATGGATGGCTGGACGGAGCTATCCCGTCGTATCCGCGAAAAGGTTCTGGCTCTGCCGCCAACCAAATGGACCCCGGAAACCATGATGGATGCCTTCGAAGATGCCGACTTCGAAAAAATGGACGAAATTCGCGGACGGGTCGACAAAATCGTCAAGGACACCGAGACCGCCGAAAAGCTGAAGGCATGGTATCGGCAATTGTGTAAACGGCCATGTTTTCATGACGCCTATTTGCAGGCCTACAATACGCCCGGCACCCGTTTGATTGACACGGACGGCAAGGGCGCGGACCGGATTACCGAAACCGGCCTGGAGGCGAATGGACAGCACTATGAGGTCGACTGCATCATCTATGCCTCCGGCTTCGAGGTCGGATCCGAATATACCGAGCGTGCCGGTTTCGATGCCATTGGACGCGATGGGCGAGCCCTGTCTGACTATTGGTCCGAGGGCATGCGGACGCTGCACGGCGTGCATGTCCATGGCTTTCCGAACATGTTCATCGTTCAGCCCAGCCAGGCCGCCAATCTGATCTCGAATGTTCCGCACAATATTGTCGACCATGCCAACACCATTGCCTGTGTCGTCGCGCATGCCGAAAATGGCGGGAGCAAGACAGTGGAAGTGACCGAAGCTGCCGAGCGCAACTGGGTCGACAAGGTGCTGACCGGCGCCGGGATGATGATCGGGTCCACCGAATGCACACCGGGATACTATAATAATGAGGGCAAAGGGCTGAACGAAAAAAACCGGCACAGCCTCGGACATCCCGGGGGCGCGCGAGCGTACTTCCAGCATATTGCAGCCTGGCGCGAGGCGGGAGACTTTAAGGGGCTGGAATTCCGCTAGGCAGACCCTGACCCAGCGGCGCGCACTGCATCCGAGATAGACGTCACCACGTCATCCATCAGGTCTGCATCCCCGGCCTCCGCCATGACCCTGATCAGAGGCTCCGTCCCTGATTTCCGGATGACCAGGCGACCCGATGTGCCCAATTGGGCTTCCGCACCGGCAATCGCAGACTTTACAAGCGCCTCTGCGAGCGGATCACCGCCGTGATAGCGCACATTGACCAGTTTTTGGGGAACCGGGTCGAACACATGTCCGATCTCGGACAGGGGCCGCCCGGTTTCAACCATAACGGCCAGAACCTGCAAAGCAGCCATCAGGCCATCCCCGGTTGTCGAATAGTCGGACATGACAATGTGGCCGGACTGTTCCCCGCCCAGATTATAATCCAGCTGGCGCATGCGTTCGACCACGTAACGATCGCCGACTTGGGTACGTTCGAGGCTGAGGCCAAGATCGGCGAGATACCGCTCCAGCCCGAGATTGGACATGATGGTCGTGACAACACCTGGTGCAGACAACCGGCCAGAGGTCTTCCAGTGGCCTGCAATCAGGCCCATCAGCTGGTCGCCATCGACCACATCACCGTGTTCATCGATGATGATGCAGCGATCGGCGTCGCCATCCAGAGCGATACCGATATCCGCACGATGCGCCTTTACGGCCGCTCTCAGGGCACGCGTGTCCGTGGACCCGACCTCGCGGTTGATATTAAAGCCATCGGGTGAGACGCCGACCGGGAAAACCTCCGCTCCTAGCTCGTACAAGGCTGCCGGCGCCACCTTATAGGCGGCTCCGTTGGCGCAATCGATGCAGATTCTCAGCTTGGACAGCCTCATCCCACGCGGGAAGCTGGCCTTGACAATCTCAACATAGCGGGCCTGGGCATCATCAATACGCACCGTCCGACCCAGATCCCCAGGCCCGGCCAATTTGTCATCCAGAGCCCGGTCCATCCGACTCTCAATTTCCAGCTCAATTTCATCGGACAGCTTGAAACCATCGGGTCCAAACAGCTTGATGCCATTGTCCCCGAAGGCGTTATGGCTCGCCGAAATCATCACGCCGAGATCCGCCCGCAAGGAGCGCGTCATCATGGCCACACCCGGCGTCGGAAGTGGTCCGAACAGGGTGACATCCATGCCCACAGACGTGAACCCCGCCACAAGGGCCGGTTCGATCATGTAGCCCGACAAACGCGTGTCCTTGCCGATCACCACCGAGTGTCGTCTTGGACTGGTGGTGCGAAAATATTTGCCGGCAGCCATGCCGAGACGCATGGCAATCTCAGGTGTCATAGGGGGCGTGTTCGCGGTTCCACGAATACCATCTGTTCCGAAATATTTCCGTGTCATAGTCAAGCCTCCTTGCATGGTGCGCCCTCGACTGGGCAGATGCCATGTTTAGCGATATGCTGCCAAGGTCGGATTTTGGACACATATGTCATTTACCCTCAATGACAGAACCAGCGGGTCTAGAAAAGGAGATGCTGTCATGCAAACCAGAACACTCATCGCGGGTCTTGGTCTGAGCCTCATACTGGCCGGGTGCTCCACCCTGTCGGACGGCCAGACGGTCGCAAACTATTGCGCCGACCCCAGCAAGGCGAGCGAAGGCATCTGCCAGCTCAAGGTCGACATTGACGGGGTCGAGACCCGCCTCAGCCAGACCACTCTCAGCGTCTCCGAAGCCCGCCGGGTCGCCGATTCAGCGACCAGTGCCGCAGCTGCGGCCCAGGCCGCTGCGGATTCGGCTCAGGGCAGCGCCGACCAGGCCATGTCGGTTGCCAGTAAAGCCCTCAATATGAGTGATTTGAGCTGCGAAACACGGGTAGTGCAGCAGACTGACACCGGCACCTGCCGGGACGGTTACACGCTGATGGGCTGCTCACAAACGCGGTATACTCACCGTGCGGGTGGCCTGTCCTTCCTGCGGGAGGTCAATGATGAACAGTGCCGCTTCAACAGTCAGGTTCTCGAAATGCATGTCAGATGCTGCACTGCAGGGCCCGGCCTGCCCCCGGATGATGCAACCCTGATGGACGCCGACTCCTGAGAACTTTGCCTCCCGCCACGGGCCTTTAGGAGCCGGGTCAGGTGCATGCGGTGCCCGCCAAACCGGCGGGACATCGGGCATGACGTCACAATCTGAAACCGAATGTGCACTGGCACTGGCCAGCGCCCTGAGGCTATGCCAGATCGGAATATATCTGGTCAGGAATGGGTGCGGAAAATGTGCGGTATAATTGGTGTCCTCAGCACGAAAGAGGCGGCGGCGCCCCGCCTGCTCGAGTCCCTCAGCCGGCTGGAATATCGTGGCTATGACAGTGCCGGCATCGCCACGCTCAGCAAGGGCCGACTCAGCCGGTCGCGCGCAGCGGGCAAACTCGATAATCTGCGCCGTCAGCTGACCGACGCGCCGATGCCCGGCAGCAGTGGAATCGGGCATACGCGCTGGGCCACACATGGTCGCCCGACGACGACCAATGCCCATCCCCACCAGTCCGGCCCGGTCGTTCTGGTTCACAATGGTATTATTGAAAATTTCAGGGACCTGCGGCGTGACCTTGAGGCCAGGGGACAGGTTTTCGAGACCGAAACCGACACAGAGACCATTGTCCATTTGCTGGCCGATCACCTGGGCGCAGGAAAAACACCCCAACAGGCCGTTGCAGACACGCTGGATGAGCTGGACGGCGCATTTGCCCTCGCCATTCTGTTCGAAGGGCATGACGATCTGATGATTGGTGCGCGCCGAGGGTCCCCGCTGGTGATTGGCGTCGGGGAGGGGGAAATGTTCCTCGGTTCAGATGCCCTTGCAGTGGCCCCCTTCACGCACAGGGTGATTTATCTGGAAGAGGGCGACTGGTGTGAACTCCGCACAGACGGGTACCAGATCCATGATCAGGTCGGCGCCGTCGTCGACCGCCCGGTTTCGATCGTCCAGGGTGCCGGTGCCGCGGCGGAAAAAGGCAATTACCGCCATTTCATGCAAAAGGAAATTTGCGAGCAGCCCGAAACCACAGCGCGAACCATTGCGGCCTATGTTGACGCACTGGACCAAAGCGTCGTTTTGCCCGGCCTCGCAGAGACTCAGATCGACTGGACCAAGGTCAGCCAGCTTCACATGGTCGCCTGCGGCACCGCCTACTATGCGGCCTGTGTTGCAGAATACTGGTTCGAGCAGCTGGCCGGTATTCCCGTCAAGACCGATATCGCTTCTGAATTTCGTTATCGCGCCCCGGCCTTACCCTCATCCGGCGGCCTGTCGCTTTTCATCAGCCAGTCGGGCGAGACCGCAGATACGCTGGCTGCCCTGCGGTACTGCAAGGCCGCGGGCCTCAAAAGTGTTGCCGTGGTCAACGTCGCCACTTCTTCCATTGCCAGGGAAGTGGATTTGGTTTTGCCGACACTGGCGGGCCCCGAGATTGGCGTCGCCTCCACCAAGGCCTTTACAGCCCAGCTCTGTGCACTGGCGGCCTGTGCCATAGCTGCCGCAAAGGCCAGGGGGCGCATCGACCGCGAGCGGGAAATCGCTCTGACCGAGGCCCTGAGCAGCCTGCCCCGACTGTTTGCCGATACGCTGGCACTTGACCAGTCGGTGGCCGGGCTGGCACGCGACCTGTCCCGGGCCCGGGACGTCATCTATCTCGGCCGGGGCCTGTATTATCCCATCGCCATGGAAGGTGCACTGAAGCTCAAAGAAATCAGCTATATTCACGCCGAGGGCTATGCCTCCGGTGAACTTAAGCACGGGCCGATCGCCCTGATCGACGAGGCGACGCCGGTCGTGTTCGTCGCCCCGGATGATGCTCTGTTCGAAAAATCGCTGTCCAATCTCGAGGAAGTGGTGGCGCGCGGCGGAAAAGTCCTGCTCGTGTCAGATGCGTCCGGCCTGAGCAAGGCCGGCGATGCCCCGACCCACACAATTCAGATGCCGGCCTGCGATCCGTTTGTCGCGCCCATTCTGTACGCCCTTCCGATCCAGCTGATCGCCTACCACACGGCCGTCGAGAAGGGCACGGATGTTGACCAGCCCCGCAATCTTGCCAAGTCCGTGACGGTTGAGTAATCCAAAACAGTGACTTAGGGTCGACCAATCTTCGGTAAGGCCTTCAAGGCCTCGCACAGCAACATGTGAACTGAGAAGCTGATGCGGCACCGCAGGTTCGGGAGCCTATATCGCGAGGTAAAAATAAGGGGGAAGCGCAAGTGGCATATTGGTCTTTAGTTTTGGGCGGGGCTCTCGCTCTCATGGGAATGTTGTTCCATGGGGTGATGGGAGGGAAAATTTATTCAGCAAATATTGCGAAAAGCGATTTGGAGCCATTGGGAAAAACGTTAAGTATTTTCGCCTGGCAATTTCATTCAATTCACCTTTTTGTCTGTGCGGTCACCCTGTTTTACATCGCCTATCATCCAGATACGGCCGTCGCGGCTTATCCAATAATTGGGATAAATGCCCTTGGCGCCCTTTTATTTCTTGCGCTCGGACTTGCAGATAGAGCGCTGATGAAAATGCCGGGTGCGCTATTGATGGGCGGCATAGCGGGGTTAGCCTGGTTCGGAATTCACTGAAACCAGGGCAGTATGAAACAGTGAATTAGGATCGAGTAGTCTTTGAATCAATCTTGAGCTCAGCGATTAATCGACCTCAGTCACGCTGGAGTAATCGCTGTGACCCCATCTGGAGGCGCTCTGTGGCTGACTCAGAGCCCATCCCGTCACCCGAACAGGCGCCGACATGGCGCCAGATCGACACAGACTCGTCCCGTGGCGTCGGGCCAGGGCATGACCGGATGGGGAAAGTATGCTTTACTCGACGGGACTTTAACGTTGAACCTCGTTCATCGCGGAGGCCGCTATGAAAATGCGCACCTGGCTTCTCATCCCGATCTTTTTTCTGGCCTCGTGCACCTCGTTCAACCGTCTGGACGGCCATCAGGAAGTCGCGCTCTCCACCCTGCTGTCAGAGGGGGATAAGGCCAGGGTCGTCATGACCAATGGAGATGCCTATTATCTCGAAATCGTTCGGGTCACAGAAGACGAGCTGGTTGGCACACAACTCTCGCCCCCGGACCGGCCGGGCCCCTCCTACGGAACCGGTGCCACGCTTAAGATCAGTGACATTGAGACCATTGAGATCGAAACCATAGACGGCGCCAAGACCACCCTGGCCATTGCGGGCGGGATCGTTCTACTGCCTTTTGCCATACTGGGCGTCTTCTTCGGGGCCGCGGCCGGCGACCTCTGAAAAGCCCCTTGTGTTGGCCCGGCGCTTGATACAGCATTACGCCCAGACCAACGCGCATAGATCTGAAAAAGGAGGTTCAGGTCATGGCAAGCGTCTTCCTGCTGATGGCGGCCCTGATCTCGCTGGCCGGCATGGTGATTCATGGTGGCCCCGGCGCACGCCTCTACATGGCCAATATTCAGGACGGTAACTTGCCGCCCCTGACCCGATCCCTCAGCCTTGTGGCCTGGCATGTCTTCACCAGTTTTCTATTGGTTGGGGCGGTCACCCTGGCCTGGGTCGCCTTTGATCCAGAGAGTCGCGCGGCGACCTATCCGGTCATTGGCGTGAACCTGCTTGGATTTTTCCTTTTTCTCTGCCTCGGCCTCGGGAAACACCGGGTCCTGCTGAAAATGCCGGGGGCTTATCTGATGGGAAGTACGGCGCTTTTCGCCAGCCTTGGGGTCTTTTAAGGATGCGCGCCCGGGGCAGAGCGCCTCTGCCGGTCACCCTTGTCTCACGAGCGGCAGCCGACTAGGAGTGCGACGGGTCGCGTGACCGGCACCTTCGCCCTGTCAGGGCGTGTGCGCGGATCGAATTGGCCGGATTGAAAGGTTGGGCCTGAGCAGGACCGATCCTCAGGAAAGGGTGACAGCATCTTGGCAGAACAGGCGCGTATTGGAATTCTTGGGGGTGGCGCCTGGGGCACGGCTCTGGCGGTAACCTTGAGAGAGTCCGGTGCCAGGGTCCAGGTTTGGGCCCGCGAAACGGTCGTCACCGAAGCCCTGTCTGCGGGCCAGGGCAATCCCGTTTTTCTGCCGGGCGTGGCAATTCCAGCTCTGCCGGCATCGACGGATATGGCGGACCTGTCTGGCTGTGAGGCTATCCTCGCTGTCGTCCCGGCGCAGTTCGCGCGCGCCAGTTTCACGACGCTCCGGCCATATTTGAGCCCTGGAACACCGGTTGTTCTTTGCGCCAAGGGAATCGAACAGACCAGCCTGAAACTCATGACGGACGTGCTCGGCGAATCTCTGCCTGAGGCCATACCGGCGGTCCTGTCCGGGCCCAGTTTTGCCGCCGACGTCGCGGCTCATTTGCCGACGGCCGTCACCCTGGCCTGCGCCGACCCCGATATCGGACGCGACCTGGTCGACATCATCGGCCGCCCGACCTTCCGGCCCTATCTTTCGGATGATCTGATCGGGGCCGAAATTGGCGGCGCGGTCAAAAATGTCCTGGCCATTGCCTGTGGCGTGGTCGAAGGCCTGCAACTGGGCCGGTCGGCCCATGCGGCCCTGATCGCACGAGGCTTTGCGGAAATGACGCGGCTGGGGGTCGCCCTGGGCGGGCGGGCTGAAACGCTGGCCGGCCTTTGCGGCCTCGGCGACCTTGTTCTGACCTGCTCGTCCAGCCAGTCCCGCAATATGAGTTTCGGAAAAGCACTGGGTGAAGGGCAGACCGTGTCCGGCATTCTGGCGGAACGCAAGGCCGTCACCGAGGGCGTTGCGACCGCCCCGGCCATTTGTGCCCTGGCCGACAGAGCCGGGATCGATATGCCGATCTGCGAGGCTGTGAACACTTTGCTCGGCGGTGAAACGGACCTGCAAGATGTGATAGGCCGTCTCCTGTCACGACCATTCAAGGGGGAATGAATGCCACTCTATCTGATCAATGCCCGCGACAAGCCCGACAGCCAGGCCCTGCGCCTCGCAACCCGGGAAGCCCATCTGAGCTGGGCCGGAGACGCCCGTGACCGGATCGCGGTGGCCGGCCCTGTCCTATCTGATGACGGAACAACCATGCTTGGGTCGACCTTTATCATCGCATTCGACTCTCTTGATGCCGCCCGGCTCTGGGCTGCACAGGATCCCTATGCGCAGGCAGGCCTGTTTCAATCGGTCGAAATCCGTCCCTTTCGCTGGCTGCTTGGGGAAGGTCCGCCAGATGACGCATAGACCTGCGGAGCCATTCTGGCGCAACACGCCTTTGGACCAGATGACGCCAGAAGAGTGGGAATCCCTCTGCGATGGCTGTGGTAAATGCTGCCTGCTCAAGCTTGAAGACGAGGATACGGGAGACATCGCCTACACACGCCTGCATTGCCGTTTGCTGGATTCCGACACCTGCCGCTGCAGCCAGTACGATACACGCAAGGCGCTGGTGCCCGACTGCGTTATCCTGACGCCCAAATCCGTGTCGGAATTGAAATGGATGCCGAAGAGCTGCGCCTATCGGCTCCTATATGAGGGTCAGGACCTGCCGGACTGGCACCATCTGGTCTGCGGCGACCGCAACGCGGTCCATACCCATGGCCAGTCGATCCGTGGCGAAACCGTCAGCGAAGACGAGATCTTCGAGGAGGACCAGGTCGACTGGATTACAGATTGGGGCGAGGAGCCGGTCTAGGGGCCGTCGACCGCGTGGCCGCGCTGGCGCAGCATTGCAATGACGCTGTCCGGCCCGGCCAGGTGGGCCGCCCCGACCGCGATGAAGACCTGGCCCGGAAGATCCAGCATGGCCTCAATCTGGGGGACCCAGGCCGCATTCCGCCGGACCAGGACGGCCTGATAGGCTTCATCGCCCAGCCCCGTCGGGTCCGGGCTGGCCGCAAGGGCAGCGATGCCCGCGATATCGCCGTCAGCCCATTCCGCAACCATCAAATCGAGCATACGAGGACTGTCTTCAATCTGGACGGCCGTCTGGTACAGGAAGTCGATCTGGGCCGGCTCGCTCATCAGGTCGAACGCGTCAGCCTGATCGGAAATTTCCTCCAAATAAGCAAACGCCTTGCCTGCGGCCTCCGCCCTGGCCTGCAGCAGAGTTTCAATCCCGGCAGCTGGGTCATAACCATCGGCCTGCAATTTCCTGGTCGACAGATTGACCGCCGCCAGCCACGGCTCGAAAGAATTAATCGAGTCCAGAGGCAGGCCAACCGAGTCCAGAGCGGCCTCGATGACCGCTTCATCGGCGGGATCGAGGGCCCCGCGCAGGGTCCGGCCATCCTGGTATAGGCCGCGGGCCACGAAGTCCTGTAACATACGCGCCTGAGCTTGCTGACTTTTGGTGTCGACCTCCAGCACTAGGGTATCGGCGCCCTCAAACGCCGCCTCGAAGGCATCAGAACCCCAGTCCATTCCCGGACGCAGCAGGTGAACAGTCCCAAAAAGATGGATCACCGTATCCGTATCAGACAGGGTCCAGACAGGTGGCTTTCCGGGGCCCCTGGTCGCCCGCGCGGCGGCGAGGTTGGCCTCGAACCCGGCCTGCAGCTCACCAAGGCTTGGCCGGACCTTTGCCGGCTCCGTGTCGGGACGCGACCCGGTCCCCGGCCCACAGGCCGACAAAATCAACAGGGCTGCCGCAAGGCCGCAGCGGGTAAGACAGGCAGTCAGCAAGGCGGGGGCTCCTTCAAGATGGTTAAGTCGTAACGTCAGCCATGCCGATTGACCAGACAACAGCATCTGGCAATTGCATCCCGGCCCGCCTTCGCCTAAAGAGGCGGCAGCGGCACCCATAGCTCAGCTGGATAGAGCGCTGCCCTCCGAAGGCAGAGGTCTCAGGTTCGAATCCTGATGGGTGCGCCAGTCTTTTCAGGGGGTTAGGGGTCGGCCGCGGGGCGCTCAAAATCATCCTAGCGACCAATTAGCAACCACAAGGCTACTTTCTCCGACGGCTCTGCACCGTAATGGCCCAATCACCAATCGCCCCAAACAGCGCGCCTTCAACAGCATTCAGGTCTCGAAGAAGACTCTTATACTTTCGCCTGCGCATATGCCGTGGACGAGACGGCGGCGGGAGCATCAAGTTTGGCCCGGCGTCGAGCTTCCTACGCAGCCCCCGGGCCTTCGCATATAGCCTGTGGCGACCATGTGTGCGGGCGGTTTCGTGAACGAGGCCATGACACTGACGACAAGCGAAGGTCTCTGTGCCCGCCAGATACAGATGCAGCGTATTCCGCTTGCAAGAGGGACACTCAAAGAACAGCTGTTCGCCGCCGAGGTTCTGAATGATCCAAACCGGGCGCACGAACTGCTGGTATGTCCTCAACTTGCCGTCCACGATCCGACTGTAACTCAAGAAGAGCTCTTGCTTATTGGCCTTCACATGGATGTTCCACGCCGTTTCTCCAAAACCGGGCACCCAGAACTCGTTGCGCGCTCCAAGCCGCAGCTGACCAATCCGCTTCAAGTCTGCTGCGCGCAGACGCCCGTAGCGTTCAAGTGTTCTGTTGTATCTTCGGTTGTGTCCACCTGATCCCAAGCCGCCCAAGAAAACTGTCCTTTTTGACCAAATTGACTGCGAATTTACCAGAGACCTTGGTGCAATCCGAGAGATGTTCTTTTATTTGGCTCTGGCATAGCGACAACGCTTTCTGA
>CALKFG010000010.1 GCA_938084575.1 uncultured Hyphomonadaceae bacterium | reverse complement strand
TCACCGAAGTCTTCTTTGCGGGCCTCGGCCCCCCGTTTCTCCGGAGTCGCCCGATCCAGCGTCACAAACTTCAACATCTTCTGGGTCGCCATGGGGGAGCCTCCTCACATCTGCCTGAAGCATCGCTATATGCGAGCCGTCGATCAAAGAAAAGTCATAACTAGTGACCTATTTATAAGTATTCCACCTGAGCGCACTGAAAAATGTCTCACATTCTTGATTTTTAAGTAAGCAATACTGACCTATGCCTCTATTTCACCTCCTCTTGATCTCAATAATTCAGGGAATCACCGAATTTTTGCCGGTTTCCTCCAGCGGGCATTTGGTGCTGCTGCCACAGCTAACAGGCTTAAAGGATCAAGGTCAGGCCATCGACGTCGCCGTTCATGTCGGCACCTTGGCTGCGGTCGTTACCTATTTCATGTCGGATGTGAAACGTGCCGCTTTGGGCGTGACCCACCTCGCAAGAGCCGAAAAAACCGCCGAGGCCAATTTGGCGATGTGCCTGATCATTGCGACGATCCCGGTAATCCTCGCAGGGCTAGCCCTCAAGTTGAGCGGGCTAGACGACGCGATGCGGTCGATGGCGGTAATTGGTTGGACCATGTTGGTCTTTGGGATCGTGCTGTACTGGGCGGATCAGAAGGGCCCATCAACGCGGCCCGCTGGCAGCTGGACGATCAAACACGCATGGACATTGGGTTTGTGGCAAGCCATCGCGCTCATCCCAGGCACATCTCGGTCCGGCGCCTGCATCACGGGCGCTCGGTTATTGGGGTACGACCGTGAAGGCGCCGCACGGATTGCTATGTTGATGTCGATCCCGACGATTATCGCCTCCGGCACGCTTGTTGGGCTTGAGGTCGCGGCGGACGCGGACCTCCAAACGGCAAAAGACGGCGCCATTGCCGCCGTCTTTGCATTTTTGTCCGCACTATTGGCGCTGAGCCTGATGATGCGACTATTGCGATCCGTCAGCTTTACGCCCTACGTGGTCTACCGCGTACTGCTGGGCATCATCCTGTTAGCGATCGCCTATACCTAGTCGTCGCCGCGCAGCTGCTTGGCACTATCCATAATTTCCGCATATTGGCCGTTGGGCCGGAACTGCCAAAGATAGGTTTCAAGCACGGCATCCATGTCCGTCGGCTCAATCTCCAAATCAGCAAATGACATTACATCGGATGAGACAACGTTGTCATTTGCCAGCTGCTTTACCTGATCGCGCGTAATCTGCGAATTGGTGAACAGTCCAAGTGAAACAGTTTGCATAAAGTCGAGAACGGCCGCCATGATGCGCGCCGCAAAGAACGGGACGGTCAAGATCAAAGCCCGACGGCGCACGACCTTGAGCATTCGCTGCATCAGCTGTTTGAACGTCTCCACATCGGGGCCGCCTAATTCATAGATGCCGGGCTTGGCCGCACCCGTCACACCCTTAACGGCCGCGGCAGCAACATCATCCACATAGACAGGCTGGAATTTCGACTGCGGACCCACAACCGGCAGGATCGGCAGAAACCGCGCCATCGTCGCGAAACGGTTAAAGAACTGATCCTCGGTCCCGAAAATGATCGAAGGTCGCAGGATTACGGCGCTGGGAAAATGAGCCAGAACGCCCGCCTCACCCCTGCCCTTACTCTCGGCATAACCGCTTTTGGAGCGTTCATTTGCACCAATCGCGGAGATTTGCACAAACGTAGTGGCGCCCGCCTCAGCCGCGCACCGCGCCACGCGCGCCGCACCTTCATGCTGAACGGCATCAAACTTGTTCTTGCCAGTTTCACTGAGGATCCCAACGCAGTTTACCACCGCGTCAGCGCCCTGAACCGCCGCTGCCACCGAGGCGTCATCCCGCACGTTCGCTAGGATCGGCTCCACCTGCCCAACAGCACCATACGGCTTTACAAACATTGCCTCGTTCGGACGACGGACCGCAACGCGCACGCGCCAACCCTCCTTGGCAAGACGCTGTGCGATGTAGCGCCCGACAAAGCCGGACCCGCCGAAGATTGTCACAAGCTTGGACATGATGATAACACTCTCGCTCTGGTCATTCATGTTGGACATATCCGCAGCCCTAGTCGCGAGCAAGGCGCAAGGGGTCGCGGGTCATAATGGGTGGCTGGCAGGTTTTTGTAAAAAACCTGAGCGAATCTCGTTGACACCCCCGCTCAGCAAGCATACTCCGCCCACACGATGTGATTGCGCCCAGATGGCGGAATTGGTAGACGCGCTGGCTTCAGGTGCCAGTTCTCGCAAGGGAGTGGAGGTTCGAGTCCTCTTCTGGGCACCACCGGATGGTCCGATACGGACCATATTGATCTGCCCTTTCCATTAAAAACCGCCACCTGGAGCCCCCAGAAACCGGGCGATCATCCGATGTGGTGTGATCTGATGCGCTCACATCCCAAGGAGTATACGCGTCAAATTTGGACCGTGTATCGGGATCAGGCAGCGATCATCCGACCCTTCCTAAGTCCACCGAACTTTTTATAAGTCAGTCGGGCGGGACCGCGCGCTTCTGCTGGGTCCGGGTTGGATACGCCCGCCCCTGCAATGCGAGAACTTATTTTGGGCTGCTCCCGTGAAGGTGGTCCATTATTTAGGTCCGTACCAGCGCCAGATACGGAGCTGAACTATAGGCAGGAGGCTGAGGCCTGGGGGTATTGCCGGATTGCAGAAAGTTGAGGGTTGCCTCGCTTGCGGCAAGACAGCGGCGCAAGCTGCCCGGTCTATCGGTGCGACAGCACCAACCTGCGATCGCTGGCGCAAGGAGTATGGCAGTCTGCAGATTGGTCAGGCCGAGCGGATGAAAAAGATGGGGGGGTGACGGCCAGACTGCGGCGGGCTTGCCGCGAGATCGGTCCACATCGCCCAAGCCGGCGCAAGCCAAGGACATATCGCGGCGACGCGCCTGCTGTGACAGACGCAATCATACGGCCTTAGCGGGGGGATGTAGCCGCATTATCGCCGCTACGGGGACACCGCAGGAAGAATAAAGCCGGTGAACCAGCCTAGCGGGGCGGGCACCTTTCGGACCACATTCAGACCTGGCATCGGGCGGGAAACCTTCTGTTCCGACATGCAAGCTTCATCTGACCGCCCCATGCGCGCGCAGCCTGGTCACTGTTTCGCCGACTCGGCACGGAGCCGGGCAATCAGCGTCTCCGTGTCATATGCATCATCCCCCTCATAACGCGGGGCAAATGTCTCAAAGGCCTCGGCCACGGCCTGATAGCGACTCTTGATGCGCTCAATATTATAGGCATGTGAAACAACGAAATACGCACCCACCCGAATTTGCTCCAGAACCTTTTGAGCAAACAGCTCGGCCGGCATCCCCAACTTCCCGACATCCGGTGTGTGCATTTCTGATTGAACAAAACCGGGGATGATGATGC
This sequence comes from uncultured Hyphomonadaceae bacterium, assembly GCA_938084575.1. GTDB lineage: Bacteria > Pseudomonadota > Alphaproteobacteria > Caulobacterales > Hyphomonadaceae > Henriciella. Next base: position 52,401 of record CALKFG010000010.1, on the reverse strand, counting down.
CGACATCGATAAAGTCCGGCATCTCATCCCGCAGGGACTCCGTCAGGCCAAGGACGGCGTGCTTGGAGGCGACATAGGCCGCAGCCTTCGGGACCGCCCGAAAAAATGAGTTTTCAGACCCGACATTATAGATGGCTGCAGGCCGTCCAGCTTCGACCATGCGCCGCCCAAAGGCCGCACAACCGTGCCAGACGCCAAAGAAATTGACGTCAAAAACCCGGTGCAGGTCCAAAAGGGGCAGATCAGCCACCGTCCTTCGCGGCGCCTTAATTCCGGCATTGTTGATCAGGACATCAACCCGCCCGAACTGCTCGTCAGCGAAATCCGCCAGGGCTTCCACCTGATCCATATCCGTGACGTCGCACTGGAAGGGCGTCGCGTCGATACCCCGCGCGCCGAGATCGGCACACGCCGCTTGCAGGCGATTGAGCCGCGGCTCAGCGATCAGGATTTTCGCGCCTTCGGCTCCGAAAACACCGGCCAGGCCAAACCCAATGCCCGTTGCCCCACCGGTAATCACAACCACCTTGTTTTGATACGTTTTCATTATCTGCTCCTGTCGGTACCCTGTCCTCTGGCCCCGGCCTTAAACCCCGGCCCGGCGGGATTGCCCGGTCCATCACGGCGAACCCCAAAGGGGCGGCATTTAGCTCAATTCGGCCAGGCGCGCCTCGTAGCCGTCATAAGACTGCTTCAGCGACGCATGATTCAGCAGCATCTCGGCGACCTGCTTTGCGCCCGTACGGTCATAAATCTTGGTTCGGACCCAATAGGACTCGGTTCGCCGGCTTTCTGACAGGGCCGCGATTTCACGACGGATAATGTAATCCTCTCCAACGAAAAGCGGTCCGTCCAACAGCCGGATTTCCTGATCCGCAAACAGACCAACGGCCGGGCCCTTAACCGGGAATCTGGCCTGGTGACTGCTATATTCAGCAAGGACACTGATCATTTCCCACGGGATAATCGGGCGCCCCCAGGGCGACGCGGCAGGATCCGAATACCACGCACTGTTTTCCGTGATCTTTGCCAGCTTCTGGTTGAGGGAAAAGGGGTAGAGCTTGCCCATATTCTGGTCAGGGTCCATCCGGACCCGCTCTTCTGCCGCGCCGGTCATGCCGACATGCAGGTCCTCAAGAATAACCAGGGGCCCGGGCGGGCGGAGCTTCGCCAGCCGCGCTTCCAGCAGAGTCTGTCCATGATCGGGGCCCAGGCTTGCACTGGCCTCAAGAACCGGTGTGCCGTCGGCCTTCTCTGCCCAGACCCGGGTGGTGTTCTGTCCCTCAGCCGGGTGTTGTGCAAACGCGCGAACCTGTTCTCCTTCAACGACCATGTTCTGATAATGCGCGGAAATGCAGCCGCGTTCGAAAAATTCGGGGCCAAAAATATGATGCAGGAGAGGCGGAAACAGACTGAAATGGGTTGGACCTTCAATCGGCCCGGCCCTGAATCCGAGCTTTTCGGCCATGTCGTCATCATGAATGGACACGTGTCCATCATATTCCTGTTCGGCCAGCATTTGCCTTGGCGTTCTCAGGGGACCGGAAAGGGACAGGGATGAAGTAAATGCCATGCTGGGCTCCTGAAATACTGGTCTCGGTTCAGCCCGGACTTTTGCGCACCTGGCGGCAGATCACAAGAATGTCCTCGGGACAGCGCTTCGGAGCCGGACATCTCCGGTTTCCCGGCAAACGGGCTGCCGCCGATCCGGGACCCGGGCCGGGCGCCCAGATCGGACCTTTAAGCGCAGGGCTCAACTGGCTAGAAAGCGTTTTTTATAATAGACGTGGCGGTCTCAATCGGGGGGCCAGCTTGGCGATAGACGCAAAGACCACGCATCCTGTCGAAGTCGCCTTTATACCGTGGCTGGTGATCGAGCTGCTCTTCTGGTTGGGCTTTGCATGCATGTCTTTCGTGGCGCTGACACTGTTCTACAGCCAGCCCAATCTCAATCATGTTCTGGATATTGTGTTTGAAGCCCTCACGGGCGCGGTCTTTGTCCGGCCTATTTTATGGGGCGCGCCACACCTGCACGCGATGCGGCTGGTGCCCAAATCGATCATGGTCATCTTTTTCACTGTCCTTCTGTCCCAGCTCTGGAACCTGCTGCGCATGACCGCCTTTCCTGTCTTCGTACCCGGCGCCTATGTCTGGAACCAGTTTGGCGGCTGGGCTTTCACAGCGCTGCTGATCTTTGCGCTGTGGACATCGCTGTTTTACGGGGTGCGCGCCTATGCCTTTGCGACAACGCAGCGGGATCTTGCCCGCCAGGAACGCTTCAAACGGCTGGTTGCAGAAAAATTATACGGCACTGCCCAGCTGAAAATGCTGCGCTACCAGATCAATCCCCATTTCATTTTCAACACCCTCAACTCCGTCAACGCCCTGATCGCGACCGATCGCGCCAAAGATGCCCGCGCCATGATCAACCGATTGAGTGATCTGCTGAGGCTGTCCCTGGACCGGGACCCTCCGCTCATCGTCCCGTTTGCGGATGAGCTGGAAAATGCCCGCCGCTATCTGGGCGTCGAACAGATGCGGTTTCAGGACAGGCTGCGTTTACAGGTCGACGCCGAGGACAGCATTCTGGCGGTTCCCGTCCCCAGCCTGATTTTGCAGCCTCTGGTCGAAAATGCGATCCGGCATGGCGTTGAGGCCCAGTCGGCGCCCTGTGACATCCGGATCACAGGCCAAATGCAGCAGGGCCGGCTCAGGATCCAAATCATCGACTCGGGACCCGGCCTGCGCGAAACCCGACAGCGGTCCGGACGCGCGGGCCTCGGCCTCGAAAATGTCCGGACACGGTTGCAGTCCGTCTATGGGACACAGGCAAGCTTCGACCTCAGCGACCATCACCCCCGGGGCGTTCAGGTCGATATTCTGGTTCCCCTCAATGTGCCGGAACCGTTCCGATGACGCTCAAAGTGGTGATCGCAGATGATGAAGCTCTCAGCATTGATATGCTTCGGGTCCTGTTGTCAGAAACCGACCCCGGCGTGGCGGCCATCGACATTGTGGCGACCTGCCGGACCGGCGATGCCACCCTCCGGGCCATACGGCAGCACCGCCCCGACCTTGTCTTTCTCGACATCAATATGCCGGAGGGCGACGGCCTGTCAGTTGCCGAGCACCTGTTTCAGGCATCCGCCCCCGCGCCGGACATCATCTTCACCACCGCCCATGCGGAATTTGCGGCCCGTGCCTTTGATCTCAAAGCGCTCGATTATCTTCTGAAACCGCTAACCGCCGGGCGCCTCAGCCAGGCGCTGAGCCGGCTCCGGGATGCGGGCAGCCTTGCGGTGACACCACAGGAAGCGATCCGGATCGCCGTGCCGGTCCTGGGCGGGATTGACTTCATTCAGGCCTCCCAAATCGAGTGGGTCGAAGCCAGCGGGGATTATGTCACCGTGCATACGGGCAGCCGAAGCTTCATCATCCGTCAGACTCTGACGTCCCTCGCCCGCGAGACCGGCACCGTGCTGAGACAGACCCACCGGTCCTACCTGATCAATCCGGCCTGCGTCATAAAGCTGATGCCGAAACCGAAGGGTGAAGCCATCCTGCAGGTCCGCTCCGGTGCTCAAATACCCGTCAGCCGGCGCCACAGGGCCATCCTGTCAGAGCTTCGCCCTGGCTCTCCCGCCTCTCCCGGCTCATAGGGCGACTGGTCCTGCCGCGGCACCCGGCGGGCCGGATCAGACCAGGAGCGTCCGGCGGCTTTGCGGTGAACGGGACCAAATCCAAGATGGACGGGCTGCCGGCCGGGCTGGGTCCGGTATGCTTTTCCACCACTGGCGCTAGTGTGGCGGCCGGAAGGATGCGCGACAAAGCCGCGACGTCATTAATATCAGTCTGCTTCTGGCAGCACACACGCCCTCAGGCGGGCGACCTCCCCTCCAGCTTTCCCCTCAACAGGACAGAGTATCATCATGGCCCTCAGTACCCTCGATCTCACCATTGTCGCGAGTTATGCCATCCTTCTTCTCGGGATTGCGCTTTTTGTGTCCCGCGAACCCGCCGGGCATCAGAAAGACACCGAAGATTATTTCCTCGCCGGCAAAGCCCTGCCCTGGTGGGCGATTGGCGCCTCCCTGATCGCGGCCAACATTTCTGCCGAACAGATCATTGGCCAGTCCGGCCAGGGCTTCGTGGTCGGTCTGGCGATTGCCGCCTATGAATGGCAGGCCGCAATCGTGCTTCTGATCGTGGCAAAATTCTTCCTGCCGATCTTCCTGAAACGTAACATCTACACCATGCCGCAATTCCTCGAGACCCGGTTTGGAACCGAGGTAAAGAGCATCATGGCGGTGTTCTGGATCGCGCTCTACACCTGTGTCAACCTGACGGCCATCCTGTATGGAGGTGCTCTGGCCATCGAAGCCGTCGCAGGCATCGCCGTCTTCCCGGCCATGGCCATGCTGGCCGCCTTCGCCCTGCTATACTCGCTTTATGGCGGTCTGAAAGCGGTTGCCCTTACGGATATCATCCAGGTCGTGATCCTGATTTTCGGCGGCTTTGTTATCACAGCCATTGCTCTGCAGCTGGTTGGCGGTGACGCGGGCGCCCTGGCTGGGCTGTCCACCCTGATGCAGGAAATTCCAGGACATTTTGAAATGATCCTGAGCACCGACAATGCAAGCTACGGCAATCTGCCCGGCATCTGGACCCTCCTGGGAGGCCTCTGGGTCCTGCATTTCTCCTATTGGGGATTTAACCAGTATATCATCCAGAGAGCGCTCGGCGCAGAAAGCCTGCAGGAAGCACAGAAGGGCCTGGCTTTTGCAGCCTTCCTGAAGCTCCTGATTCCCCTGATTGTTGTAATCCCGGGGATCGCGGCCCTCTATCTTGCCCAGCAGGGCACGCTCGACATGGCAAGCCTGAGTGACAAGCCCGACAGCACCTATGGCGTCCTGATGACGCTGGTTCCAACCGGTCTCCGCGGCCTGGTTTTTGCGGCCCTGATCGCGGCCATCGTGTCGTCTCTCGCATCGATGATCAATTCGATTTCAACCATCTTCACCATGGACATTTATCGCGATTACATCGTCAGGCAGCAAACCGAGCAACACTATGTCTGGATCGGGCGGGCAACGGCCTTTATCTCAATGGCGATCGCCCTGATCCTGGCCCAGCCGCTTCTCGGGTCGAATGAGTCGATCTTCCAGATGATCCAGGAATATACCGGATTTGTGGCCCCCGGCATCGTGGCAGTCTTCCTGCTCGGCTTCTTCTGGAAGCGGGCAAACGCGCCCGGTGCCTTCGCCCTTCTGATCAGCTCCATCGCGCTGAATCTGGCCGCCAAGATGGGCCTGCCAGACATGCCGTTCGTGCTGCGGATCTGGATCGTTTTCCTGATCTGTCTGGTGGTCGGTGTTGTCGTTTCCCTGATGACCCGGAAGCCAGACGAAGCCCAGCCGGTCGATCTGGCAGGGATCGAGTTCCACACCAACCGGGGTTTCAACATCTCTGCCGTCCTGATCACGCTGATCCTTGTCGGTATCTATGTGGCCTTCTGGTAGATTCTCCTGACACCGGGCAGGGCGCCTGTCTCCCTGCCCGGTTCACACGCAGCTGTGGGCCCGGCGCAAAAAAATTCAGCCTTCAGCGTCGCCAAGACATCCGTTTGGTATAAAACGACGCCATGACCGACCAGAGCCCGCCATTGACCATCGAGTCAGCCAAAAACCAGCTTCGCGCGGCTGCCGCGCGCATCTCCACTGATCCGGAAACCAACTCGGTCTTCGAGCTGGCCCGGTCCCTTTTCTACCGCCTTGAAAAGGATCCAGCCGGCACCGAAACCCTCGATGGGCTGATTCAGGATGTGTATGAACGGCTTGTCGAGGGCCGCGCCCGCCGTTTCCGGGATCAGCACTTCACCCCCGGCGAGAATCTCTGGGAAGATATCGACCGCACCCTGTCTGACTTCGCCGCGCAGGGGTGGGACGCCTATCGTGCCGCCGTTGAGACACCTCGGGGCGGAATTGTTTTCACCGCTCACCCGACCTTTGCCCTGTCCCGGACCATGCGGGACCATTTTGCCCGCTTTGTCGTCTCGCCGACACCGGTGACGCGCGCCCGCCTGTTTGAAACCCTGCAAGAGGATGGACGCGACTGGTCTGCCGCGATCTCCCTGAAGGGCGAGCATGACGAAGCCCAGACCAGCATCGCACAAGCCCAGTCTGCAATGTCTGCTTATGCCGAACGGGTGCTGACAGTGGCCCGGGCACACTTCCCCGAGGCCTGGACACGGCTCAACCCCTGCCTTCCGAGCCTGGCCAGCTGGGTTGGGTATGACCTTGATGGCCGGTCCGACATTAACTGGTTTGAATCCTTCGCCCTGCGGCTGGTGGAAAAGGCCACCCAGCTGCAACGTTATGCGGCGGCACTGGAGGCGCTCACGGAAAAACTGGCTGACAAACCGGGCGGCGACAGCGGGGCTGAACTTCACGCGGTGATCGCACAGCTGACGGAGGCACAGCAGTGGACCCAGGACCTTGCCAGCCAGTTTTCCGGCGACCTGTCGGAACCAGGCGCCCTTGTGGCGGCCGCCAACCGGCTGACAGGCGGCCACCCCGCTCACCTGATCTCGATAGATCCCATCTCGCACCGGCTCAAAGCTCTCGCACGCTCCGGCACGGTCGACGGCGACATCAGCCTTGAGCTGTTACAACAGGCCGCCGTCATGGACAGCCTTCAGCTCGGCACCGCACGGATACATCTTCGCCTGAATGCGGCGCAGATCCGGACAGTGATCAATCGGGACCTTGGCCTTGAAACCGAGAGCCGGGACCTGGGCCGCATTGCACTGGCAAAACTGTCCGAACTTGCCTCCGTCGACCAGCCTGTCGCGGTCAGCTTCGCTGACCTCTTCCTGGAACAGTCGACCGCGCGCCGACAGCTCATGCTCTGCGCCCAGTTCCTGAAACATGTCGATTCCGGGTCCACCATCCGGTTCCTGATCGCGGAAAGTGAAAATCCAGCCACCGTCATGGGGGCGCTCTATCTGGCGCGTCAATATGGGGTGGATACCCAGCTGGACATCTCCCCCCTGTTTGAGACCCCTGAGGCGCTTGAAACCGGCGGCCGGTTCATAGAGCGCCTTCTGGGAGAACCGGAATTCAGAGCCTATCTGCAGAAACGGGGCTATTTGTCGGTCCAGTTAGGCTTTTCTGATGCCGGCCGCTTCATCGGTCAGGTTGCCGCCAATATGGCGATTGAGCGGATCCACAACCAGATCAACCAGGCCTTGTCGGCATCCGGTCTGGGAATTGACCTGCTTATTTTCAATACCCATGGTGAATCGATGGGCCGGGGTGCCTGGCCCGGTACATTCAAGCAGCGGTTCGACCACTTGCTCACACCCTGGACCCGGCGCCAGTCCCGGCGGCGCACTATCGCCCTGCGCCACGAGGTCAGCTTTCAGGGCGGCGATGGTTTTCTTCATTTCGCCAACCGCGACCTTGCCCATGCCACCTATGCTGCCTTTGCCGCGCATGTGCTGAATGACCCGGAAGCCGAGGCCGACACGGACCCGTTTTATACCCGGACCGACCTCGTCTGGGACTTCTACCGCTCTCTGCGCCGCTGGCAGGAACGCATGTTTAACCGGCCGTCCTATGCCACCCTGCTGACCGCCTTTGCGACAAATTTCCTGATCCGGGCGGGCTCCCGCATGCGCCAAAGGGCAACCGGACCCGCCGGGCCGAGATCGCTGCGTGCCATTTCTAATAATGCATCCCTGCAACAGATCGGGGCGCCGCTGAATACTGGCGGTGGCATCGGATCAGCCCTGCGGCGGGAACAGGATCAGATCGTGCGTCTGATCGATGCCTCTCCCCGCATGGCCGGACTGGTCCGGCTGGCGGCGACCGCCCGCGCCATGACCAGCCTGCCCTCCCTGCGGGCCTATGCGCATGTTTATGATCCTGCCCTCTGGGTCGCACTGACCCGCCAGTCGGACCCGGAAACGGCCCTGATCTACCGCCGCGTCTATTACAGTCTGCGCGACCGGTCGCTGTCATCTGCAATCGAAGCCATCGCGAATGAGCTGAGTATCGATTTTTCGAAATTCGATCGCATGCTGGCCGAGCTGGAGGACGTCCCAACGGCCGAAGCCCGGCATGAGTGGCGGCTCGAAATCCATATCATGCATGCGGTCCGGCAGGCGCTGATGATGAAGGCGCTCAGCCTGGCCGGGCAATTGCCCTCCATTTCCACGCGCCACGAAATCAGCGTGGAGGAGATTGTCGGGCTAATCCAGTCCATGCAGCTGTCAGAAGCGGTCGAAATCCTGAGGCGCATCTTCCCGGCCTCAAGACAGGATCAGAATTCCATGGCGGAAATCAAGGAACCTGGCCACCTGCTGTACCAGGCGGGATCAGGGTATGATCAGATCCACAGGGAGATCATCGCGCCGCTGACGACCATAGACCGGATGTTCCACCGCATCACTCTGGTGACCTGCCAATGGTATGGTGCTTATGGCTGATTAAGCCGGTAGTCCCCCTGAACCTGATACCGGCTGCGGGACCCGCCGCGGAAACTCTCATACAGCTGAAACGTGTCGATCAGGAACGGTTCCGACCGAAGCGCCAGAAACCCCTCGCTCCAGCGCTGAACCGCCTCCAGGGGCGTGTCGTGACAATAGGCCAGGGTGATGTGCGGCAGGAAGGGCTCCGGTCGCACGGGCACGTTCAGACGGCGGGCAATATCCCGGCAGGCGGAGGCCAGCTGGTGCAGGGCTGCAGATGGCGCCAGACGGGCATGGATCGAGCGGGGCGCCCGACGGCCAAACCAGCCAACACCCTGCAGCGCGATCTCGACACTGCCGCCGCCGAGCCGGAGCAGCCGGTCGTCAATCTCCTGGGCAACCTCGACATGCACCTCGCCGAAGAAGTGCACCGTCACGTGCAGCTGGTCATCTCTGCGCCAGCGCGCGCCCGGAAGGCTGGTCCGGAGCGTGCCCAGCCGCTCTACCAGCGGGTCCGGAACGGCCAGACCGGTGAAAAGACGGTGCATCAGGCGCCTCCCCGATCCTGAGCCTGACCTGTTTCCGGCCGGCCCTTATCCGGCCCGGACCGAAGGGGTCTGCGCACCTGCAGCCCATGTGACAGTGGGGCCCTGAAAGGCCTAGGGACACGGTGAGGGCTGGTCGCGGTGACAGGCATTGACAGCGTCCTCCAGCTCATCTGTCCAGTCCAGCTCGAAGGCATCGATGCAAATCTGGAGCTGCTCGAGACTGGTCGCACCAATAATGGTCGACGCCATGAAAGGCCGGGTGTCGCAAAACCGTATGGCCAGCTTGGCAGGATCAAGGCCATGCGCGTCGGCCAGCTGCAGATAGGATTCGATGGCCCGCCCCGCGGCGGGTGATTCATAACGCTGCAGCCGATCAAACAATTGCTTCCGCGATCCTTCGGGCAGGGCGCCATTGCGATATTTCCCGGTCAGATAGCCCTGGCCCAGAGGCGAATAGGCCAAAAGGCCAACCTCTTCGCGCACACATACTTCTTCAAGGCCGCCATCCTCAAAGGTCCGGTTGACCAGATTGTAAGCATTCTGGATCGATTGCATGCGCGGCAGGCCGCGGGCTTCACTCTCGGCAAGGAACCGCATGACCCCATAGGGGGTTTCATTGGAGAGACCGATATGGCGAATGCGGCCGGCCTGAACATGCCGGTCGAGATGACCCAGTATGTCCTCGAATTTTTCATATGGCTGACCATAGGCCTTGGTGTCCATCCGGCCGCCGAACAACCCGATGGGCCGGTCCGGCCAATGCAGTTGATAGAGATCGATATAGTCGGTCTGGAGGCGTTTCAGGCTCTTCTCCACGGCTTCATCGACCTGATCGCGGGTGTGCCGCGTCCAGCTGACATCCCCGTCCCGGGTCCAGAGCATTTTTGACAGACCCGCAATCTTGCTGGCCAGAATGACGTCCTGACGCCGGCCGGTCCGGGCAAACCATGTTCCGATGATCCGCTCTGTCGCGCCCTGCGTCTCAGCGCGGGGGGGGACCGCATACATTTCCGCCGTGTCCCAGAAGGTAACACCACGGTCCATGGCATAATCCATCTGTGCATGGCCCTCGGCCTCGCTGTTCTGTTCGCCCCAGGTCATCGTGCCCAGACAACAGGCGCTGACCATAAGATCCGTGCGACCCAGTTTCCGCAATTCCATAATCTCTTTTCCCCGCAATGATGATCGGACCCGACTTAACGTGATCAAACTCAGACGACCAGCCGGTTTTTCTTGAAAATCGATAAAGTTAGGGGCATATTACCGACAAGCCGCAATCCGGTTTGCGGCAGAGCTAAAAGAGGAAGACATGAACCAATTCAACTCGTCGGTCGCTCGTGGAAGGTCGATGGATGCCAGCGTTGATGCTGGTCTCAGAGCCTTCATGCTTGGCGTTTACACCAAGCTGACACTCGGCATTGGTCTGGCCGGCTTCCTGGCGTTCATCGCCGGGACAGTCGAGCCCGTTTCGGCCATCGTCTTGTCGTCCCCGATGAACATGATCATCGCCTTCGCCCCGGTGGCGCTGATCCTGATCTCGATGTTCGCGATGCGCAATCCAAGCCCGACCGGATCGGCCATTCTCTACTGGGCCATTGTCGCCACCGTTGGCCTGGGCATGGGCATCTATGTCTACATGGCCGCCAATAGCATATCGGCCACGACTGCCGGCGGCATCCAGCAGTCGCTGACCTTCGCGACCATCGGCAAGGCTTTCTTCATCACCTCATCGGCCTTCGCCGCCCTGTCCCTGTGGGGTTATTCGACCCGCAGTGACCTGTCAGCGATTGGCAGTTTCGCCATTATGGGCATCTGGGCGCTGTTCGCTGTGGCCATCATTTACATGATCCTGCCCGCCCTCGGCCTGATCGAGGCCTCCGGCCCGATGGAATGGCTCATTTCCGGCGGCTTTGCCCTGCTGTCAGCCCTGCTCGTGGCCTGGCAGACCCAGGAGCTGAAGGAAGGCTATTACCAGCTTGGTGGCAATGAACGCGGCATGGCGGTCATGACCAATTGGGGCGCGCTGAACTTCTTCATCATGTTCGTCAACATGTTCCGGTTCGTCCTGATGCTGCTGTCATCCCGCGACTAGGCCGACCGCTTCCGGAATTCGGGCCCCGCAGTTTCAGCTGCGGGGCTTTTTTTGATCTTGACCCGGCGGACCGACCCGCCCAGTCTGGAACAGAGCGGGAACTTCGGGAAACAGCGCCATGCTGCAGCTGCAGACAATGATGAGCCAGCCAGCCCTGCGCGCGCAGGGCATCGCCCGCGGTGTGCTGCGCCTGCTGAAGGATCATGATTTCTCCGGCCTGCGGGAGATGACCCTGTCGAATGGCCGCCGCGCCGATATTCTGGCCCTCGGGCCGCGCGGAGAAATCCGCATCATAGAGATCAAATCCTGCGTGGCGGACTTTCGCAGCGATCGCAAATGGTCCGACTATCGACCCTATTGTGACCGGCTTTACTTTGCCGTGGCGGATGATTTTCCCCAACAGCTCATCCCGCAGGACACCGGCCTGATCGTGGCCGACCCGTTTGGCGGCGCCATCCTGCGCGAGGCGCCCGATCACAAGGTCGCCCCGGCCCGGCGCAAGGCCGTCTGCCTGCGCTTCGCCCGGCTGGCGGCAATGCGCCTGTACGATCAGAGTCCCGATCCCCGACTCGACAGCCCCCCGCAGGACGCCTAAATCGCCAGGATGAGCCACGCCTATCCCCTTGCGCCAGACGCCGCAGCAGCACTGACACAGGCCCGCGAGGCCGCCCGCACGCGGTCAGAAGCCGAGGTCCTCGCCAATGGCGAAACCATTGTTGCGCTGCAGACAGACTGGGTGAACCTCGCAACGGACGCGCTTGAGGCCACGCTCGCCACGGCCAATGCCGGGCCCGGGCATGGCTTTGTGCAGGTCTACGAAGACATGGAGGGACATCCAACCCTCGCGGTCACCTATTGGAAACTGATCGCGGAAACGGACCGGTCGGTCCCGCCGCCGGTCCCGGACACCGGTCCAGCGGCTGAGGATGAGACCGACGATCTCTATTTCAAGCATAAGGGGTCATCGGGTCGCAAAAAGGCGCCGGATCCCAATCAGCTGGAGCTGTTTTCGCCAGACCCGGCCCGGTCCGTCACGCCGCCGCCGGAGTGAAGGTCAGCGCCACACCATTGTTGCAATAACGCAGGCCGGTCGGCGCCGGCCCGTCGGTAAACACATGGCCCTGATGCCCCAGGCAGCGGGCACAGTGATACTCGGTCCGCGTCACCCAGAGCTGAGTGTCCGGCTTGGTGCCGATGGCACCTTCGAGAACATCGAAAAAGCTCGGCCACCCGGTGCCGCTGTCATACTTGGTCTGACTGCTGAACAGAGGAAGGGCGCAACCGGCACAGGCATAGGTCCCAGCCCGTTTTTCCGCATTCAGCGGCGAGGTGAAGGGGCGTTCCGTGGCCTCCTGGCGCAGAACCCGAAAGGCCGGGCCCGACAGGCGCTGGCGCCACGCTGCGTCGGTCAGCTGACGCCACTCATCTGCCGCGAAGCTGGCCGGACCGGCATCCGCCTGACCGGGATCTGCCGCACACGCTGCGATCAGGGCCGTCCAGGACAGGGATCCGAGAAAAGTCCGGCGGGTGGGATCGAGAGGTTTCCTTGTCATTCTGCCAATATAGGTGGCCGGCCGCGCCTTGACGAGACCTCCGGCCGGCCGGACCCGGTCTTTGGCGGGGGAAAGAGACCGGAGATGCGCCCCGGCCTTGGATCACCGGTGATTCGCCGGTAGGAACCCTGTCAGCCAACACTCCAGCCAGAAAGACCGCCATGACCGCTGATACCGTTCAGACTCTGACCGAAACCGCCCGCGAGAAATTGCGCCAGACCGTCGCCCGCATCGAGCGGCTGGAAGAGGAAAAGAAAGAGGTCGCCGAGCAAATCAAAGATGTCTACAGCGAGGCGAAGGCCATGGGCTATGACACCAAGGCGCTGAGAGCGTGTATTCGTCTGCGCAAGCAAGACCGGCAGGAACGCGAAGAGCAGGAAGCCATCCTCGACGTCTATTTGCTTGCACTGGGTGAAATCGTTTAGACTGGCGCCATGCCGCGTGAAATTGATGATCGCAAGAAACGCAAGGCCTTGCGCAAGCTGCGCAAGGCAGCGGAACTTGCGCAGCAGGGCCTCGGCCCGCCACTGACAGACTGGGAAAAAACCTTCCTTGAGGACGTCGGGGAACGGATAGAAACCTACGGTGCGGCCTTTGCAGACCTGTCGAAAGGCCCGGAAAGCGAGGCACTGTCGGCCCTTCAGGCCCGCAAGCTTCAGGAGATTGACCGCAAGGCACGCGGCAAGCCGCGCGGCGGGTTTCGATCCAAAAAACCGCGGCCTGCGGCACGGATCCGTCAAATCAACGAAGACATCGACCCGGACGACACGCCGCTTCCGCCCGCCAGGACAGAGGCCCGGCCGGGTTTGCGCCTGATCGAAACACCGGCCACGCCCCCCCCGGCACAGGCCTCCAAGGACAGCAAGCCTCCAAGACCCCGTCTGCGCCTTGTCCACACGTCACCCTGCGACGACGTGTCCCCCGATTAACGCTTCTTATCTTTTCCCGCCTGGGATAATTGAAAGGGTCAGGGAGATTCCATGAAAAGCGTTGTCATAACAGGTGCATCGACAGGCATAGGTCGGGCAACTTCCAGGCTTCTGGCGGAGGAAGGCTGGCAGGTTTTTGCTGGCGTCCGAACGGAAAAGGACGCCGCTGCGCTCCGCGAACTGGACCCCCGGATCCAGCCTCTCATCCTCGATGTGACACAACCCGATCAGGTTCTGGCGGCTGCAGACGCGGTGCGCGAGGCCCTCGCCGGACAAATGCTGACCGGCCTGGTGAACAATGCCGGCATCGCCGACATGGGGCCTCTGGCAGTGCAGCCTCTGGAGACATTTTCGGGACATTTCGATGTCAATGTCATCGGTCTGCTCCGCGTGACGCAGGCGTTTCTGCCGATGCTGGGAATGGACAGGTTCAGAACCGGTCACCCGGGACGAATCATTAATATCACCAGTGTTGGCGGCCGGCTGGCCTCGCCTTTTCTCGGCGCTTACACCGCCACCAAGCACGCGGTTGAAAGCATGACAGACAGCCTGCGCCGGGAGCTGATTATCTTTGGCATCGACGCCATCTCGGTCGGCCCCGGCGCTGTTCGAACCCCGATCTGGGACAAGGCCGAAGATGCCCATCAAAACCGGCCCTACGCCAATACGGCCTGGGCGGACTCGTTGGAGACCTTCTCAGACACGATGCTGGAAAGTGGCCGCGACGGCCTCGACCCGCGCCAGATCGGCAAAGTCGTGGCCAAAGCGCTCACAGCCAGAAAACCGAAGGCGCGGTACGCGCCTGTCCCCAACAAGCTGTTCAATTATACCCTGCCGACCCTGCTGCCAAAGCGAGCCGTGGACAGGTTCTTCTGGCGTAGCCTGGGCCTGACCCGCACCCCTCCCGTCTGAGCGCGGCCCCTATCCCCCGCGGGGATGGGCCCGACTATGGACCTGCCTGAGGTGAGCGGGTTCGACGGCTGTATAAATCTGCGTGGTTGAAAGACTGGCATGGCCCAGCAGGGTCTGGATCGCCCGAAGATCGGCGCCATGCGCGAGAAGATGGGTGGCAAAGCTGTGCCTGAGCGCATGGGGCGTCGCGGTTTCGGGCAACCCCAAACTGTTGCGCAGCACCTGCACCTGTTTGCGCAGGACAGCTGGCTGCAACACTTTTCCCCGGGCCCCAAAGAAATACGGCGTCCCGAGCCCCATTCGGAACGGGCACTGGGCCGCATAGTCGTCCATGGCCTGCCGGACCACCGGCAGGAGCGGGACCTGCCGGATCTTGCCGCCCTTGCCCATCAATCTCAGAACCGGAGGCGCAGGGTCGATATCCCCGGACAGGCTGAGGGCCTCACTGATGCGCAGCCCCGCACCATACATCAGGGACAGTGCGGCCAAATCCCGGGCCGCGATCCAGGGGTCATCCTGCAACGTACCAACCCGCGCCATCATATCCGCCGCGGCCTGTTCTGAAACCGGGCGTGGCAATCGCCTGGGCCGGGACGGACCCGTCAGGAAGGCGATGTCCGGATTCTCAACGCCATGGGCATGATCCAGCCACCGATAGAAGCTCTTGATCGCCGACAGCAGGCGGGCGACCGATGCATCGGTCAGCCCGTCCCGCCGACGTTGCGCGAGAAAGGCCCGCACGTCCCGGGCCTGCAGCACCGCAAAATGCGACATGCGCGGCTCGATCCCCAAATGAAGCCCAAGGAAGACGTGGAATTCTCTGAGATCGGCGCCGTAAGCCGCAATCGTATTTGTGGCCAGGCGTCGTTCCCGCGAAATATAAGTCAGGAAAGCTTCCAGGAGCGCCATGTCTGAGTCTGTAGGGTCCAGACCTTAAAGGCCGGTTTCCAGAACCTTAATCGAAGGTTTCCACCGCCGGCGGCCTTGCACCCAAAAAAGGGCTTTAATCCAGAAGTGAGCCAAACGGCTCCAGCCTGCGTATACACTGTCAGACCAGCTTATCTGTGCGGGAGAGACGCGCTTGAAACGGAAAACACAGATTGTCGTTGTGGGCGGCGGTGCCGGAGGCCTGGAGCTTGTTGCCCGGCTTGGCGCGCGGTTCAATCGCAAGCAGTACGACATTATCCTGCTGGAAAAGAACCGCACCCATATCTGGAAACCACTTCTGCATGAAGTCGCTGCCGGCTCGCTGGACGCCAATCTGGATGAAGTTGGATATGGCGCCCATGCCCACAGATGGGGGTATCGGTTCTTCCAGGGCGCCATGATGGACATTGATCGCGATGCCAAGGAGATCGTCGTGGCCCCCCTTCTGGACGAAGAAGGTCAGGAAATTATGGGGGAACACCGCATCCGTTATGATTACCTCGTCATCGCCATCGGATCGGTCTCGAATGATTTCGGGGTTGAAGGGGTGTCTGATCATTGCCTGTCTCTGGAAAGCCGCCGGGATGCAGACACCTTCCGGTCCCGGCTTCTCAACCAGTGTCTGCGGTGCTCAAGGTTGCTGACGGCCAACCCCGATGCAGATGAACATGTGCGCATCGGCATCGTCGGCGCGGGCGCCACCGGCGTCGAGCTGGCAGCGGAACTCTTCAATGCCGCCGCCGCGCTGCGCTATTACGGCCTCGAAGTGTTCGATGAAAGCCGGTTCAAGGTCACGCTGATCGAAGCCGGTCCGCGCATTCTTCCGGCCCTGCCCGAAAAGCTGGCGGAGGCGGCCCACAAAGAGCTTGAGACGCTTGGCGTCAAAATCGTGACCGGCGCAATTGTCAAACGTGTGACCCGAACCGCCATCGAAACCCGCGATGGGAACGCGTATCCCACCAATCTTCGCGTCTGGGCCGCGGGCGTCAAAGGCCCGGCCTTTTTATCCGGACTGGCCGGGCTCGAATCCAATTCCCGCGACCAGCTGATCGTCCGGGAGACGCTCCAGACCACGTCTGACGACCATATTTTTGTTCTGGGCGACTGTGCCTCCTACACGCCCCCGGGTTCGGACATGCCGATTCCGCCCCGCGCCCAAAGTGCCCACCAGATGGCAGAGACCGTTTTTCACAATGTCTGTGCCATGATCCGGGGACGGCCGCTCAGGCCGTTTGTCTACAAGGATAACGGGTCGCTGGTGTCGCTGTCGCGCTTTGCCACCGTCGGGTCCCTGATGGGAAATCTCGTCGGCGGCCGCATGGCGATTGAGGGGCGACTGGCCCGGTTCGTCTATGTGTCTCTCTATCGCATGCACCTGCTGGCCATCCATGGATGGCTCAGGGGGGCCGGCATGATCATGATGGGACATGTCAACCAGATTGCGCGACCAAAGCTCAAGCTTCACTGAGCCTGTCCGTCCGCGCTGCCGGACCCGTGTATCCAGGACGGCCATCGGTGCCGGACCTGCAGACCGTACTTGAAGCCGATCACGTCCCGGTCCATGAATATTGTCGGCTATAATAACAAAAAAAGGATCTTTGCTGGATGTTTTCCCCGCTTCAAACCCTGACCGCCAGTCTGCTGCTCGCCGGCCTCACCATCGGCCCGGCCGCCGCCCGCGACCATCACGCCGAAACCGCGCCGGCCGAACCGGAAATCGTGACCTCCACACCGGATGTCTGGGGCGAGTGGGGCGTGAACCTCGAAACCTTTGACGCCTCGACGGCACCGGGCGACGATTTTTACGAGCATGTGAATGGCAGCTGGCTGAAGAGTTTTGAAATCCCGGCAGACCGGTCCTCTTACGGCGCCTTCACGCTGCTGGCCGAAAAGTCCGAGCAACGGGTCCGCTTTATCATCGAGGAACTGGCCGCAACGGCCCCGGATGCCGGTACGCTGGAAGGCAAGATTGCCGCCCTTTACAATGCCTATATGGATGTCGATGCGATCAACGCGCGCGGTCTTGCCCCGGCCCAGCCCTATCTGGAGGCGATTGCCGCGATTGAAACCCGGCAGGATCTGGCCCGGATTTTTGCAGGCTCAGCCTATGCCAGTCCCTTCAGCGCCGGCGTCAGTATTGATTCCAAGCAAAGCGACCAGAACATCATGTATATCGGTCAGGCCGGGCTCGGTCTTGGCGATCGCGACCTTTACCTTCTCGACACAGACAAGAATCTGGCCTGGCGCCAGGCCTATCTCGACATGGTGGTCAGCCTGTTGCAGGCGATTGATTATGACACCCCCGAGCAAACAGCCGAGGCCGTCCTTGGGCTCGAAACCGAGCTGGCCCGGGCCCATTGGGATCGTGCTGCAGGCCGCAACCGGGATCTGACCTATAACCGGGTCGACCTTGACGGGCTGCGCGCCCTGGCTGGTGCGTTCCCCGTCGACACGGCCCTGACCGAACTGGGCGTCATCAGCCAGGACGCCTTTATTGTCCGGCAGGTCACGCCGACGGCCGAGGAAATCGCGGCCCAGGGACTGACGGAAAGCCAGGTTGAGAAATTGTCGGGTGGCGGCGTCGCCCGGATCATGGAAATCGCTCAGACCGGCGACCTCGACGCCTGGAAGGCGTGGCTCGCCACCCGCTTCCTGGTCAGCCAGGCGGGCGTCCTGCCATCGGCCATCGATGACACCGTATTTGCCTTTTATGGCACCACGCTGAGTGGACAGGAGGTTCAGCGGGACCGCTGGAAGCGCGCCGTCTCGGAAGTCCAGGGTGCGGTCGGTGAAGGCATCGGAAAAGTCTATGCCGAACGCTATTTCCCGGCCGAGAACAAGATCGCCATGGAGGCGCTCGTCGGCAATCTGCGCGAAGCCATGGCCCTCAACCTTGCCGATCTGAGCTGGATGGGAGACGACACCCGCGACGAAGCCCGCGACAAGCTGGCCAAATTCACCCCGAAAATCGGCTACCCGGCCAGCTTCGAAACCTATGATACGCTGCAGGTCGGGCCAGATGCGCTGGAGAACAGCCTGGCTGTGCAGGCCTGGGCGCTGGCCGACAATCTGGCGGAGCTGGGACGCCCGATCGATCCGGATGCGTGGTTCATGCTGCCCCAGACGGTGAATGCCTATTACAGTCCGACCCGCAACGAAATCGTCTTTCCCGCAGCGATCCTGCAGCCTCCCTTTTTCAACCTGTCGGCCGACCCGGCCGTCAATTACGGCGCGATTGGCGGCGTCATCGGCCACGAAATCGGTCACGGCTTCGACGATCAGGGCTCCCGCTCGGATGGCGACGGCAATCTGCGCAACTGGTGGACGGCGGAAGACCGCGCCAATTTCGAGGCCCTGACCAGCGCCCTGGTCAGCCAGTACAACCAGTTCTGCCCGCTGGATGAGGGCGAGACCTGCGTCAATGGCGCGCTTGGCCTTGGCGAGAATATCGGCGACCTGGGCGGCCTGTCCATGGCCTACCGGGCCTATCAGCTGCACCTGGACGGGCAGGACGCCCCGATCCTGAACGGCCTGACCGGCGACCAGCGCTTCTTCATCGGCTGGGCCCAGGTCTGGCGCTTTATGTCGCGCGAGGACGCCCTGCGCCAGCGCCTGGTCCGCGGCCCCCACTCGCCGCCGCCTTACCGGGTCAATGGCGTCGTGCGCAATCTCGACGAATGGTATACGGCCTTTGGTGTGACGGAGGGAGACGCCCTCTACCTGCCCCCGGAAGAGCGCATCCGGATCTGGTAAGGCCGGCGGCACGCTGAGAGGTCTGCGGCGGGGAAACCGCATTTCCGGCTGTGCCCGCCGGATGCCTCTGCTATGACCAGACCATGGTCATCGCCCGTGTCCTCTTCCCGCTGATGCTGCCCGAGCCGTTCGATTACGACGTGCCCGACGCCATGTCCGTGGTGCCAGGCAGCTATGTCCGCGCCCCGCTTGGCAAGCAGGACCGTGTCGGGCTGGTCTGGGGCCTGCGCACAGCTCCGTCTGACCGCCCGCTCAAGCCCCTGCGCGAGGTCTTCGAGACCGCGCCGATGACCGATACGATGCGTCGGTTTATCGACTTCGCCGCCCGGTACAATGTCGCGGCCCCCGGCCAGGTCCTGGCCATGGCCCTGCGGGCAAAAGGGGGACTGGCGCCCTCGGCAAGCCGGACGGTCTATAGCCCAGGCCCGCAGCCCCCCACCCGCCTGACTCCGGCCCGGACAGCAGTGCTCGCGGCAGCTTCGAACGGCCCTCCCCGCGTCGCCAGCGTGCTGGCGGCCGAGGCCGGCGTCACCACCAGCGTGGTCAAACGCCTCGCCGAAACCGGCGCGCTGCTGGCCCGGCCGGAGGATGTTGATCCCCCCTTTGACCCGCCCGATCCCGACCGCAAGGGATTTGACCTCAGCCCGGAACAGGCTGACGCCGCCCGGGCCGTGACCGGGGCCACCGGTCGGGGCATGTTCGCCTCCATCCTGCTGGACGGGGTGACCGGGTCGGGCAAGACGGAAGTCTATTTCGAGGCCATCTCCGCCGTGCTCAAGGCGGATCCCAAGGCCCAGATCCTGGTCCTGCTGCCCGAAATTGCGCTGACCCAGGCCGTCCTGGAGCGGTTCCAGACACGCTTTGACGCCGAGCCGGCGGCCTGGCATTCCGGCCTGTCTGAACAGCAACGGCGCCGCAGCTGGCGCGAAATTGCAAATGGCCGGGCGCGGATCATTGTTGGCGCCCGATCGGCTCTTTTCCTGCCCTTCCAGACCCTTTCGCTGATCATTGTCGATGAAGAACACGACACCTCCTACAAGCAGGAAGACGGCGTCACCTATCAGGCCAGGGACATGGCCGTGATGCGGGCCAAACTTGAAGACGCGGTCATCATCCTGGCCTCTGCGACCCCGGCCCTTGAGACCATGGTCAATGCCGAGCAGGGCCGCTATAGCCGTCTGCGCCTGTCCGCCCGGCCCGGCAGTGCCCGGCTGCCGGATATTGACCTGATCGACATGCGGGCGGACGCCCCGGAACGGGGCCAGTGGCTGTCGCCGACCCTGCGCCAGGCGCTGACGCAGACCCTGCAGGCCTCTGAGCAATCACTCCTTTTCCTCAACCGGCGGGGATATGCCCCCCTGGTCATCTGCAAATCTTGTGGCGAAAGGCTGAAAAGCCCGGCCACCGACAGCTGGCTGACCGAACATCGCTATACCGGCCGGCTGGTGTGCCATCTGACCGGCTGGTCCATGCCCAAACCGTCGCATTGCCCGCACTGTCAGGCGGAAGGCGCCCTGATGGGGGTCGGTCCCGGGGTTGAACGGGTGGCCGAGGAAGTCCGCATCCTTCTGCCCGCTGCCCGCGTCGAGGTGTTCTCCTCCGACACGGCGCAGGGCGGCACGGCCATCCGTGACATCATTGCCCGCATGGCCACAGGCGACATTGATGTCCTGATCGGCACCCAGATCGTCGCCAAGGGTCACAATTTTCCCAACCTTACGCTGGTTGGCATCATCGATGCCGATTCCGGTTTGCAGGGCGGCGATTTGAGAGCCGGCGAACGGACCTATCAACTGCTCAGCCAGGTCGCCGGGCGGGCCGGGCGGGCCGAGCGCCCCGGTCGGGCCCTGGTCCAGACCTATCAGCCGGACAATCCGGCCATGCAAGCCCTGGCCCGGGCCGACCGCGACACCTTCCTCGCCATCGAACGCGATGTGCGTGAAGAATTGCAGCTGCCGCCCTTTGGCCGAATGGCCGCGCTGATCCTGTCGGCGCCCGACGCCGAAACCGCCACCCTGTTCGGCCGGAAAATCGCCGAAGCCGCGCCGAATGGAGAAGATATTACCGTCTATGGCCCTGCCCCGGCCCCTATCGGTATCCTGCGGGGACGGCTCCGTTTCCGATTTCTGATCACGGCGCCAAAACGGGTTGACCTGTCGGCGTACATGACCAGGTGGGTGGCTCAACTCAAACTTCCGGCCGCGGTACGGCTGTCGGTTGATATTGACCCATACTCCTTCCTCTGAGGCCGACTGCGCGAATCCGTCACATATTCAACAGTCGCACCCTGTTGTCAGCCTCCAAACAACCTGCTAATCGCCCCGAACATGTCGGGCGGGTGGTGTGATCACGCGGTCGAAATAAAACTGCCCGGGCAACCACGGCCTCAACTAACGGACCGAGATTTGACACAGTCTTCTGCCACACAGCTGAGTGATGTTGCCCGCCGCTATGCTGGCGCGCTCTTTGGTCTTGCCCGCGAGAAAGACAAACTGGCGATTGTCTCCGACCAGCTGGCAGCGTTTCGCGCCCTGGTGGCCGGCAATGCGGCACTCAAGCTGACGCTGGAAAGCCCCGCCATCAAAATTGAAGACAAGAGCAAGGCGCTGACCGCGATTGCAGAGAAAGCCGGCTATGATCCAGTCGTCGTCAACTTCATCGGAGTGATGGCCGGAAATGGCCGGTCCGCTGAACTGCTGAGCGCGACGCACGGCTTCGACGCGCTGTACGCGGACCATCGCGGCATCAAGCGCGTGATTGCCTCGACAGCGCATAAAATGACCGCTGCTCAGGAAAAGAAACTGTCCACCCTGCTTGCGAAAAGCGTTGGCAGTGACATTGAACTGGAGACACGGGTTGTCCCGGACCTTATTGGTGGCGTCCGCTTGCAGATTGGGTCAACCCTGATCGATGCCAGCATCGCCGCAAAACTTGATCGAATGAACATCGCAATGAAGGGGGCGTGAGCTCTATGTCCATCAGTGCAGCAGAAATTTCTGGCATACTGAAGTCGCAGATTGAAAATTTCGGAGTCGAAGCCGAGGTCTCAGACGTCGGTCAGGTCCTCTCGGTTGGCGATGGTATCGCCCGTGTCTACGGTCTGGATAATGTCCAGGCCGGCGAGATGGTCGAATTCGACGGGGGCGTGAAGGGCATGGCCCTGAACCTCGAGAACGACAATGTCGGCGTCGTGATCTTCGGCAGTGACCGGGGCATCAAGGAAGGCGACACGGTCAAGCGTCTCGATGAGATCGTCTCGGCCCCTGTCGGCCGGGGCCTGCTGGGCCGGGTCGTGAATGCGCTGGGTGAGCCAATCGACGGCAAAGGCGAACTTGCCGATGTGGCCAGCCGGAACCGGGTCGATGTGAAAGCACCGGGCATCCTGCCTCGCAAGTCCGTCCACGAGCCCATGCTGACCGGCATCAAGGCCATTGACGGCATGATCCCGATTGGCCGTGGCCAGCGCGAACTGGTCATCGGCGACCGCCAGACCGGCAAGACGGCTGTCTGCATCGATGCCATTCTGAACCAGAAGCAGATCAATGAGGCGGCGACGTCGGACAGCGACAAACTGTTCTGTATCTATGTCGCCATCGGCCAGAAGCGCTCGACCGTTGCCCAGGTCGTGAAAACCCTCGAAGAGCGCGGCGCGCTGGATTACACCGTGATTGTTTCGGCAACCGCGTCGGAACCGGCGCCGTTGCAGTATCTGGCCCCATTCACAGGGTGTACCATTGGCGAGTGGTTCCGCGACAATGGCATGCACGCCCTGATCATTTATGATGATCTGTCCAAACAGGCCGTTGCCTACCGCCAGATGTCACTTCTCCTGCGGCGTCCGCCCGGCCGCGAAGCCTATCCTGGCGACGTGTTCTACCTGCACTCCCGCCTTCTCGAGCGGGCCGCCAAGATGAATGAGAATTTCGGCGCCGGGTCGCTGACCGCCCTGCCGATCATCGAAACCCAGGCCAATGACGTATCGGCTTACATTCCGACCAATGTGATCTCGATCACGGACGGGCAGATCTTCCTTGAGACCGACCTGTTTTATCAGGGGATCCGTCCGGCTGTGAATGTCGGTCTGTCGGTATCCCGCGTCGGATCGGCCGCCCAGACCAAGGCCATGAAAAAAGTTGCCGGATCGATGAAGGGCGAACTTGCCCAGTATCGCGAGATGGCGGCCTTCGCAAAATTCGGCTCTGACCTTGATGCGGCGACGCAGAAACTGCTCAACCGGGGCGCCCGGCTGACCGAGCTTCTGAAGCAGCCACAATTCTCTCCGCTGCAGATGGAAGAGCAGGTCATCGTGATCTATGCCGGGACCCGGGGCTATCTTGATACAGTCGCAACCCGCGACGTGACCCGCTATGAATCAGATCTTCTGTCTTATCTGCGGCACGAAAAAACCGAGCTGCTGGCCAAGATCCGCGATGAAAAAGCCCTGACCGACGAGATCGAGGACAGCATCAAAGCGACGCTGGACGCCTTCACCAAGACCTTCGCCTAACTCAACAGACCGGGAGCTGCAGCCTCATGGCGAGCCTCAAGGAACTTAAAAACCGGATTGGAAGCGTAAAATCTACGCAGAAGATCACCAAAGCGAAGCAGATGGTCGCCGCGGCGAAGCTGCGTCGTGCGCAGGAGGCCGCTGACGCGGCCAAGCCCTATGCACGCCGGATGGCAAATGTCGTCGCCAATCTGACCTCCGCCATGGGCGAAGGCGCCTCCGGGCCGAAACTGCTCTCGGGATCGGGCAGCGACCAGACCCATCTGCTTGTCATCATGACGGCGGAACGCGGCCTTTGCGGCGGCTTCAATGCCAATACGGCCAAGCGGGCACGCCTGACGATTGAGGCCCTTCAGGCCGATGGCAAGACGGTGAAAATCATCACGGTCGGCAAGAAGGGGCGCGAAGCGCTGAAATCGGACTATGCCAGCCTGTTTGTCGACCATGTCGACCTGAGCGAGGCCAAGGACAAGTACACGCCTTTCGCCATTGGGCTGGGTAAGGATTTGTCAGCCCGGTTTGAGGCCGGAGAGTTTGACGTGGCGACACTGATCTTTTCGGAATTCAAGAATGTCATGACGCAGGCGCCGACGGCGCTGCAACTGATCCCGGCCGAGGCGCCGGCAGACGCCGATACCGTCGACCTGAACGGCTCAATCTATCTTTACGAGCCAGGCGAAGCCGAGATCCTTGAAGACTTGCTGCCCCGCTATCTGAATACGCTGGTCCTGTCGGCCATGCTGGAAAATGCGGCCGGTGAACAGGCCGCGTCGATGACCGCGATGGACAATGCCACCCGCAATGCCGGTGAGCTGATCGACAGCCTGACCTTGAAATATAACCGGGCCCGACAGGCACAAATCACCAAGGAGCTGATCGAGATCATCTCCGGCGCCGAGGCGCTTTAAGGGGGATGATATGAGCTTCTGGGTACACGAAAATACTCGCACCAAACGCGCGCGCATCCATGCTGAGGGATGTCGTTACTGTACGCCGGGCAAGGCCGGCGACGATGAGACATGGCATGGCCCCTATACGACTTTTTCCGGGGCCGACGCCCAGGCCGGGTCGCTTGGCCAGAAGGACACCCGCGCCTGTGGGACCTGCAAGCCCGACACCGCCAGCGCCGCGGCGCCGGACAACCACACCTCGCCAGCGGCCACTTTGGCCAAGCCGGCCAAATCTTCAACTGAAACATACGCTCCAAAGGAGACGCCTCGCATGAGCACTGCAAAATCCACCGGCCGTGTCAGCCAGGTCATCGGCGCTGTCGTCGACGTCGAGTTCGACGGTGCCCTTCCCGACATTCTGAACGCGCTTGAAACCGAAAACCAGGGCACGCGCCTGGTTCTCGAGGTCGCCCAGCATCTGGGCGAAAACGCCGTCCGGACCATTGCGATGGACTCCACTGAGGGCCTTGTCCGCGGCCAGGCCGTGCGCGATCTCGGCGAGCCGATCACCGTGCCGGTTGGTCCTGCCACGCTGGGACGGATCATGAATGTCATCGGCGAGCCGATCGACGAACGCGGACCGGTCGAGACCGAGATGCGCCGGCCGATCCACGCCCCCGCACCGGATTTTGTCGACCAGTCGACGGAAGCCGAAATCCTGGTCACGGGTATCAAGGTGATTGACCTGCTCTGCCCCTATACCAAGGGCGGCAAGATCGGCCTGTTCGGCGGTGCCGGTGTCGGCAAAACCGTTCTCATTCAGGAACTGATCAACAATATCGCCAAATTGTTCGGCGGATACTCGGTGTTTGCCGGTGTCGGCGAACGGACCCGCGAGGGCAACGATCTGTATTATGAGATGCAGGATGCCAAGGTGATCGATCTCGCCGGTGAGAGCCGCGCGACGCTGGTCTATGGCCAGATGAACGAGCCGCCCGGAGCCCGTGCCCGTGTGGCCCTGACCGGGCTGGCCCAGGCCGAATATTTCCGCGACGAGGAAGGCAAGGACGTGCTGTTCTTCGTCGACAACATTTTCCGCTTCACCCAGGCCGGCTCGGAAGTGTCTGCGCTGCTCGGCCGTATCCCGTCGGCTGTCGGCTATCAGCCGACTCTTGCCACCGATATGGGTGCCCTGCAGGAACGCATCACCACGACCCATAAGGGGTCGATCACCTCGGTTCAGGCTGTTTATGTGCCTGCAGATGACCTCACCGACCCGGCGCCGGCCACATCTTTTGCCCACTTGGACGCCACCACAGTTCTCAACCGTTCCATCGCTGAGAAGGGCATCTATCCGGCCGTGGATCCTCTGGATTCGACCTCCCGTATCCTCGACCCGCTGGTCATCGGGCAGGAACATTATGAGGTCGCCCGCGGCGTGCAGGAAATCCTGCAGCGCTATAAGGAACTGCAGGACATCATCGCCATTCTCGGCATGGACGAGCTGTCGGAAGAAGACAAGCTCGCCGTGGCCCGGGCCCGTAAAGTTGAGCGGTTCCTGTCACAACCCTTTGATGTTGCAGAGGTTTTCACCGGCTCCCCGGGTGTTCAGGTCAAGCTTGAAGACACGGTGGCGGGCTTCAAGGGCCTGATTTCGGGCGAGTATGACCATTTGCCGGAGCAGGCCTTCTTCATGGTCGGCTCGATTGAAGAAGCCAAGGCGAATGCCGAGAAGATGCTGGCCGACATCTAGCATCTCGCTCTCCCGCAGCAACGGATCTCCCCATGGCAGACAAGCTTCACTTCTCCCTCGTATCCCCCACACGGGAAGTCTTTTCCGGCGAGGTCGACCATGTCGTCGCCCCCGGCACTGATGGTGAATTCGGGGTTCTGGCGCACCACGCACCCTTTATGACGACCCTTAAAACCGGCTTGGTTAGGGTTCTTGAAGGCGATGTGGTGCAAATGAAGCTTTTCGTCAGGGGCGGTTTCGCGGATGTCACCCCCGCGGGGCTGACAATCCTCGCTGAAGAGGCGGTCAACCTTTCGGATCTGAAGATTGAGACCATTGGCGTGCAGATCGACGCCGTCCGCCAGAAACTTCTGGCAGAAGGTCCCGACAGCCCACATCGCGGCGCCTTGCAGGAGGATGTGGACTATCTTGAAGCCTTGCGCGACGCGGTCTCAGCCTAACCAAAGACTGCGATC
The DNA here is from genome assembly GCA_938084575.1 of uncultured Hyphomonadaceae bacterium. Classification (GTDB taxonomy): domain Bacteria; phylum Pseudomonadota; class Alphaproteobacteria; order Caulobacterales; family Hyphomonadaceae; genus Henriciella. The sequence continues at coordinate 25,612 of CALKFG010000010.1, read as the reverse complement.
GTTTGACGGCCAATTAGAATCGGATTTCCGGAGCTGTTCCAGAGACGCATGTCCTGGCTCGAATAGCCCGCAGTAGCGGTTTCGGCCAGAGATTGCGAAAACCACCATCCGTTTTCTGTGTGGATGTCGTCGGTCAAGAACTCTGCCATCCATGTCATGGAGCTTATCGGCGCGGGCCGGGCCAGCATGGACATGGCTGCCGGCGGCGGACAATCGGCAATAGCAAGGATCGCTGTCGCGTCCTGAGGAGTCTGCGGGTCGATGTTTCTTAGCCAAAGACCAATGGAGCGCTGTGAGCTGCCGGATACAGGAGGTGCGCCAAACGCTTGTCGCACGTTGAAGTTCTTCGAAAAATTTGGTCGACGATCCGACGCGAAAAAGGAGTCCAACAGATCGGGATTGCCAGCTTCCGGCATCGGAACCTGCTTGAAGTCCAGGGTGCTTTGGCGCTGAGCACCAAAAGCGGAGATACACTCCGCCATGATCACACCCTCAACGAGCAGGCTGGTTCGAACAAAAGCGGTATTCTTGCCCCTGCGCAAAAGGCGCGTTTCCAAATTCACGCGGCCGCCGACGGGTCCCACAAAAGCCACCTGAACCGACCGGACAGGCAGATCGGGAACTTCCCGCCGCGCCGCCTCAAGGCAAAGAGCGGCGGTCAGCCCACCGTAGGTGGTCCTGCCCTGCATCCAATTCTCGGGGATCGTAAGCCCCAGACCGTGAGGCCCCGCCGGGCCCAACCGCGCCAGCAGCTCGGTGTATGACGTCATTCGAGGCCCCTAAACTCCGTTACACTGGAGAACAGACCTCGGCCAGGTCCGGCCAACGCAGCTTTCCCGACCGGAAGCAAGTTGTTAAAGGGATGATAGCTAATGTTGGCTTTCGGGGGTGGTGACACGCAATCCGTCAAGGTCTTCCGAAACGCTGATTTGGCATGAGAGACGCGAATTATCCTGAACATTTTCTGCAAAATCGAGCATAGATTGTTCCATATCCAGCGGCTGGCCGACCTTGGGCATGAATGCAACATCCACATAAACATGACAGGTCGCACAAGCACACGCGCCCCCACAGTCGGCATCGATCCCGGGAATGGCGTTCTTGATTGCCGTTTCCATAACCGTCTCGCCCGTGGTGGCCTCAATGGTGCGTTCTTCACCAGCATGGTCAACAAAAGTAATTTTCGGCATTTACATCATCTCCTTAAACGGCATTGGCCGCGATCTCTTTCATGGATTGGGTTGTATCTTGCAATGTCTCGGGGGCAATAAAGGCACCTGAAACAATAAGTTTTTTGGACGCAAGGAATTCCGGCCCGCTATTGACGGCGTCGACAGCGATTAACCGTCCATTGCGAAGATAAAAAGCCGCAAACTTCCGATCTTGAGGGCTCCCCCGGATGACCACAGCATCATAATGCTCGCTCAAACCCGCGGTTTGCAGCTTCAGGTCGTACTGATCGGACCAGAACCAGGGGCAATCCTCCACAGGCCGGGGTTTGCCCATGATCGCTGCCGCGGCCAGCTTGCCCTGTTCAATCGCATTGTGAACGGATTCGAGGCGTCCGTTCCGCCCATAGTGTACCAATGGGCGCCGTGCACAGTCGCCGATCGCGAAAATTCTTGGATCCTGAGTGCGGGAGTCGCGGTCCACCAAAATACCGTTCGAACATGCAATCCCAGCGTCCTCAGCCAAGTCCGAATTGGGTATGATGCCAATACCCACCAGGATAAGGTCTGCATCAACCTTCGTCTCATCGCCCAACTGAACGCCCCGCACCACATCATCGCCTAACAGACCGGCGACGCGCACAGATGTCTGAATGCGAACCCCGTGATTTTGATGCTCCTGCTCGAAAAAGGCACTCATCACCGGACTCGTAACACGCGCAAGCACCCTGTCTGCCATCTCAAAAACAGTGACGTCCATGCCAAGCTGACGCGCCACAGCGGCCGCCTCAAGGCCGATATACCCCGCACCTATAATTGCCAAATGACGTCCAGCCTGCATTTCCGGGCGAATTTTCTCGACATCTTCAAGCGTTCGGAGATCGAAAACATTCTTTAGATCCGCCCCGGTAACCGGCAGACTGCGAGGGCTTGACCCTGTCGCCAGGATCACCGCGTCATAAGGCAAAGCCTCGCCGGTGTCCAAAACAACCATCCGGCTTGCGCGATCAATCGAGATCGCCGCGCATCTCAAGCGCAAGGTCACCGACTGATCTCGATACCAATTCTCCGGCTTGAAATAGAGACGCTCGCGCTCCAGCTCACCTTTCATGTAGGCTTTCGACAACGGAGGGCGCTGATAAGGCAGAGACGGCTCATCGCCGATCAGCGTAATGTCTCCCGCATAGCCGAACTGACGTAAGGAAGCGCACGCCTGGGCTGCGGCTTGCCCTGCGCCCACGATGACGATCCGATTTGAAGCCGACAATTCCAAGGGAGGTTCCTTTTATCTCTCATTTTCTTGACGCATGCGTCACCTTTTTGCAAGCACTGGGGCCGCGGCAAGGCGTCCCCTGAGCAGTCAGCCGCGTGCTCATCTTGCCCTCAACCCCAAAGTTGCCCTATCGCAAACTCCTACTCTACTGGAAAGTCCGCTCATGACCGCACAAATGCAGCCAGACCGTCACGCGCGGATAATGAACGCCCTGCATGCCTACAGCGGGCATCAAAGCAAGGGTGATCCGGCTAACCCGCCTATTGTTTCTTCCGTCAAGTTCAACCTGCCAGGAGACCCAAGCGCGCCTTATGTCTACGGCCGTTACGGCACGCCAACCCTGGACGCGACAGAAGCCGCACTGAGCGCCCTGGAAGCGGCGCCGGTCATAGGGTTTCCCTCTGGCATGGCAGCGATCACGGCGACGCTTTTGTCTGTTGTCAGCCCCGGTGACCAAATCCTCCTGCCTTCTGATGGCTATTTTACCGTGCGGTCTCTGACTAAAGAATTCCTGGAACCACTCGGCGTTCAAGCGGACTATGTCGCGACGCGCGACATTAACGAACACGATCTTAATGGCTACAAGCTGGTGTGGGTAGAAACGCCATCCAATCCCGGTCTGGATATCTGCGACCTACGCGATCTTTCCGTTCGGGCCAAAAAAGCCAACAGCCTTCTGATTGCCGACAACACTTCGGCAACACCGTTTCTGCAGCCGGTGCTTGATCTCGGCGCCGACATCAGCGTCAGCTCGGATACCAAAGCCATTTCCGGGCATGGTGATGCTTTGTTTGGCCACGTCGCAAGTCGACATGGAAGCCTCATGGATCGCATCCGGCTCTGGCGGAAATTGTCGGGCAGCATATCCGGCCCGTGGGAATCCTTTTTAGTCTACCGGGGGCTACAAACGCTGGAGGTCCGCTTGCAACGAATGTGCGCCAATGCAATGGCCGTGGCCCGTCTTGCCTCCGAGCATTCTGCTGTGGAAAGCGTGCGATATCCCGGCCTTGCCAGAGATCCGAGTCATAGCATCGCCCGCACCCAGATGGCAGATTTTGGATTTTTAGTCGGCTTGACCTTCGGGACCAGAAAGCAGGCCGACCAATTTCTGACGTATGGCCCATCGATTTATCCTGCGACCAGCTTTGGCAGCGTTCACACCAGTGGCGAACGGCGCGCCCGCTGGGGGGATGCGGTTCCGGAGGGTGCCGTTAGACTCTCGGTCGGATGCGAACCAACAGACCGCCTGCTTGATGCCATTCAGGAGGCCCTTGATGCGCTCTGAACCCCTGCCAAGTCTTACCGCGACCGAGGTGCTTGCAGAAAGGCTTGCGGCGTTGGTCACGCCAGGGGATGTGATCGCACTGAGAGGTGGGCTGGGCGCTGGCAAAACGACTTTGGCACGCGCACTGATCATCAGGCTGATGGGTCATCCGACAGAGGTCCCAAGTCCAACCTATAATCTGGTCCAGACCTATGAAGGCCCGGTTTTTCCCATCTGGCACTTTGACCTTTACCGGCTCACCGACCCCGACGAAGTGATTGAACTTGGCTGGGAAGATACGATTGATGGTCTTGTTGTTGTGGAATGGCCCGACCGGGCCGGTCTTCACCTGCCCGTGAACCGGCTGGACCTGACATTGCAACACTCCACAGAAAGCCGAGTTGCCCATCTGGCCGGACATGGCGAAGAATGGCAAAGGAGACTAAATGAATGGCCGAGCTCTAAGATCTGAAACTATTAACCAATTCCTCGCAGAGGCGGGCTGGAACGCCAGTGCGCTGGTCTGGCTTGATCAGGATGCATCAACCCGGCGCTATGCCCGGCTGACGACCCGGCAAGGGTTCACCGCTATTCTCATGGATGCCCCCCGGGTCGAGGACCCGATCTGCACACCAGAAATGTCTCCAACCGAGCGGCAGATGAACGGCTGGAATGCACAAACACGACTTGCGGCCAGTCGTGTTGACGCTTTTGTCCTTATCGCCGAGCATTTGCGGGGGCGAGGCCTCAGCCCCCCCCGAATATTTGCACATGACGGGGATGCAGGCCTGGCTCTGATCGAGGACTTTGGGCCCAACCGGGAGTTCGCGCGCCTGATTGAAAAAGGCGAGGCGAACGAAATAGACCTGTACGAGCAGGCGGCCGCGCTCCTCGCACGCCTGCACACAGAGCCCCCACCAAAACATTTGTCCAACGGATCCGATCACTGGCCGATTCTTACTTTTGACTCTCTTGCCCTGCAAACGAATGCCGATCTCTTTGTTGAGTGGTTGCCAAGGCATGACCCACGCATGAGCATGACTGATCAGACCTGGACCCAGTGGCAGGACGCACGTGACGCCCTGATCGAAACCGCAAGCCGCTTTCCACGCTGCCTCACGCTCCGCGATTTCCATGCGGAAAATCTCTTATTGCTCGAGAACGGGGACATTGGTTTGTTGGATTTTCAGGACGCCGTTATCGGCTGGGATGCCTGGGACATGGCCATGCTCGTTCAGGATGCCCGGCGTGATGTCAGCGACAAAGCCCGGCAGGCGGCGATCCAATGCTTTCTCAACATGACCGGCGTCGCGGAGACAGATTTCAGGGAACGCCTTGCCGTGATCGGAACCCTCAACGCCTTGCGCATAACCGGTCTTTTTGCCCGCCTTCAGGAGCGCGACAGCAAACTGCGCTACGCGGCTTTTATGCCACGCCAACAATGGCACCTGGCAACAAATCTGCGGCACCCCTCCACGAAAGCCATGGCTGAATTTGTGGCCAGAAGCGCGCCGTTCATTTTTGAGGTCAGGCCATGAGCAAAATGCCTCACACGGCCATGCTTCTGGCAGCCGGGATTGGTACCCGGATGCGGCCCCTTACCGACACGACAGCAAAGCCGTTGCTGCCTGTGGCGAACCGGCCACTGATCTCTTATTTGCTCTCTGCGCTGGCATCGGCGGGGGTCCGGCGTGCGGTTGTAAATGTGCACTGGTTTGCCGACAAGCTGGAGCGCTATCTTTCGGTCGACCATGGGCTCGACATTGTTCTGTCGGACGAGCGTGATGAGCTTTTGGAAACAGGAGGCGCACTGGCCGCTGCGCGTCCGCTCCTGGGTGATGACCCCATCTTCGTCGTAAATACCGATGCATTTTGGGCGCCGGCAGATCCCCTTCCCCTGATCGGGTTGAGCCGGGCCTTCGATCCACAAAGAATGGATGAATGTCTCCTCTTGGCGGACACAGGGCGCAGTCTTGGCTATCGAGGTGCGGGAGATTTTCATCTTGGCGATGACGGCCAATTGTCGAGGCGGACCGGTTCAGAATGCACGCCTTGGGCCTATGCAGGAACCCGGATCCTCAAACCCCAGCTGTACGATGATTCACGGAAAGAGCCCTTCTCGGCCAATCGCATCTGGGACCGTCTCCTGCCCGCCAAACGCCTGTCTGGGATGCCACTGGACCGATTCTGGCTGCATGTCGGAGATCCGCAGGCCTTGCGGAACGCCGAGATGTGGATGCAGTGTCATGGGAGATGACTAACCTGTTCGGACCAGATGCCCCGCGCGTCCTCAATTTGCCGGCCGGAAGCCCGTTTCTGATACGGGTCGCACGGGGTCTGATCGACAGCTTGCAGGCAAATCAGCACCCCGGTGTGCTGGCGGACGCCATCATTTATGTTCCGAACCGACGGTCTGCCCGAGCACTGGCCTATGCCCTCTTCCAGGCCAATGGCGGGAAGGCACTGATGCTGCCCGATATCCGCGCACTCGGCGACCTTGAATCGACGGAGCCGCCCCCCAGCGCGGAGAACCGGCTGGCCGACCTGCCGCCTATTTATCCTCCGGGGAAACGGCTTGGCGAGCTCAGCCGGCTGATTATGGCGTATTTCAATGAAAAGAAAGCCGCGATCCCGGCTTCGACCGCTTTATCCAGCGCCCGGGAGATGGCCAGCCTGCTGGACCAGGCTGCGTTGTCGGGAGATGTCGACTGGAACGGCCTCGATGAGCTTGTTCAGGATCAGGCGCTTGCCCGGCACTGGGAAGAATCTGTTGAGTTCCTTCACATCATTACACGCCTCTGGCCCGACCAGCTCAAAAGCGCCCGGGCGATGGACCCTTTCGCCAGACGGCTGGCCGCAGCAGAGGCGATGGCGGAATTCTGGCGCCAGTCGCCACCAACATCACCGGTCATCATCGCCGGCTCAACTGGAGCAACGCCGGCCAGCCAAGTGCTGATGCGCGCAGTTCTGGAAGTGCCTCACGGGCTTATCATTCTGCCGGGTCTCGACCCAGACATTAGCCCGGCAAGCGCCACTGAGGTGCGGCAGACGCCAAGCCACCCTCAATTTACCCTGCTTCGGGCCCTCGACAGGCTCGGCATCAGCACAAGGACTGTGGTCCAATGGCCCGGCCAAGATCCGGAGCCTGCACACACAGCAAGGGGGCGCCTGATCCAGGAAGCGCTCGCACCGGCTAAGGAAACGGCCGCATGGACCCGCCGCCTCAAAACGGCTGCCGGACCAGAGCCGATCGAGACATTTGTCAAAAGAGCGGTAGAGGGGCTGGACCTGATCGCTGCCAATGACGAAACAGACGAGGCGCATTTGGCAGCCCTTTTGGTGCGCCAGACCTTTGAAACACCCCATCAAACCGCCGCTCTGGTAACACCGGATATCGGTCTGACGCGGCGCGTCAGCGCGATACTCAAGAGTTATGGGATTGACTGCCAGCCCTCCGCGGGACGCCCGCTATCGCAAACCGACGCTGGAAGTTTCGCCATCCTGATCGGCGCATGGATATGTGACCCGACCCACCCGGTTCGGCTTTTGGCCGTTCTGCGCCACAAGCTCAGCCGCTTCGACCCAGACGCCGTCAATCTTCTGGACCGATATATATTGCGTGGCCCCCGTCTCTGGCAGTCACCCGATGCCTTCCTTGCCCATGCCGATAACATCCTGAACGACCCCTCCCACAATCGGCCGGGTGAAGGCGTAAGAAGCCAGCTGCACAGACTTCTAGAGGATTTGAGCCAAGTTTTGTTCAGCGTCGCGGAGATGATACCGGCATCAAGCTCCCAGACCACAGAACATGTCCTCAGCATGATCGCTCAGGCTTCGACCCTGATCGGGTCAGGACCGACGCCCTGGACAGGTGAGGACGGCGCAGCACTGTCAAAGCTTTTCTCAAACATGCTCGACATGAGCGCACCGCTGGGGCTGATCCCAACACGCTCCATCATCGATCTTCTGACCCAGGAACTGACGCGGGAGACGATCCGGGACAAGGATGGCGAAGGGCGAGTTGCAATCTGGAGCCCACTGGAGGCGAGGTTGCAATCCGCCGACCACATCATTCTGGCCGGCCTGAACGAGAGCGTTTGGCCGTCGCAGCCCCCTGCAGACGCTTTTCTGCCCAGAAGGTTCCGGACCCTTGTCGGGCTGTCCGATCCGGATGAGCGGGTCGGATTATCGGCTCATGATTTTGCTCAGCTGGCATGCGCGCCCCGCGTCACGCTGCTTTATGCAAAGCGCCGCGACGACAAACCCGCCGTCGCAAGCCGCTGGATTTGGCGCCTGCGCATGCTGGTCCGAAGCGCTCTTGAGCAAACCGAATCGGACCGCCTTCTGGCGCCAGGCTGCAGAGAAGACCCACGTATCTGGCTTCAGGCCTTGGAACAAACACCGCCACCCGATCCTGATCTGAAAATTCGTCCGGAACCCCGTCCGCCGGTCCATGCCCGGCCAAAAAGGCTTTCCGTCACACGCATTGAAGCCCTGATTCGCGACCCGTATGCGATCTATTGTGAAGCCGTGCTGAAACTGCGCAAGCTGGATGAGCCATGCAGAATGCCGGACGCACGCCACAAGGGCACGGCAATTCATGCCGCACTTGAAGCCTTCGAAAAGGACGGCGCACACTGGTCGGCAGACGCACTTGTGAACCGATTAGAAAAGGAATTGGCCGATCAGGGGATCAGCCTCGCTGAACTGATCGCACTTCGCACCGCACGCGAGCGTGTCGTGCGCCAATTTCTCTCCTGGCATGCCGCAAGAGCGCCGGCGCTGTCGAAACACAGTTTGATTGAGAGCAAGGGATCGTTAGATATATCGCTGGGCGCAGGAACATTCAAATTGACCGGAACCGCGGACAGGATTGATGTCTGTGCGGATCAAACACTTGTGATCTATGATTTCAAATCCGGCATACCTCCCTCCAAAAAACAGGTCGATAGCGGCCTTGCCCCCCAGATGCCGCTTCTGGGACTGATCGCAAAAGACGGTCATTTCACAGGGCTGGACGCCCCCCGGGCCATATCAGACCTGGCTTATATTCGTTTTGGGACCGCTTTTGAGGTCACACCAGCAAGCCAATCGAACTCTGCGGAAGACCTGATCGCACAGACGAGAACCGGCCTCCACACGCTTCTGAGAGCTTTTGACGACCCCCTGCAGCCTTATTTGAGCGTACCCCGCCCCGCGCGTATAAAACACGCCTCAGATTATGATCGCCTGTCCCGCCGGGACGAGTGGCAGGGACTTGAGACATATGACTGAAACCCTTCAGGCTCCCGACAGCTCTGGTTTCAGAGAAACGATACAGGCTCAATCCAAAGCGGCGGACCCCGAGCGCTCGGCTTGGGTTGAGGCCAATGCCGGGTCCGGCAAAACCAAAGTACTGATCGATCGTGTCGCCCGGCTTCTCTTGCGACGCCCAGATGGCCGGCCGGGAGCACATCCCGATACCATATTATGCGTCACCTATACCAAGGCGGCGGCAAATGAGATGTTGTCTCGCTTGTTCGAGCGCCTCGGCTCATGGTCAATCTCTGATGATGATGCACTGCGCAGACAACTCGCCGGCCTCGAAGGACGATCCGAAGCCGAATATGACCGGGACGCACTCGATCAGGCCCGTTCCCTGTTTGCCCGGGCCCTGGAAACGCCTGGCGGTCTGCGAATCGAGACCATCCATGCCTTTTGTGCGCGCATTCTTCGACGGTTTCCCCTTGAAGCCGGGGTTGCGCCCGGGTTCGAGGAAATGGATGACGAACAGGCCGAGCTGCTTTGGCGGCAGACTGTTGATGAGACGATCGAAAGCGCCGCACTGTCAGATCCGGATGCCATCCGCCTTGTTTCCGAGGCGGCCGGCGGACTTGGGCTGGAAGCCGCTTTGGATGCCATTCGTCCCCATCGGGGTGCCCTGATCCGACTGGCGCGGCATGTGGACAACAGTGACCGGAGGCTCACCGACATCATCCATAACGCCCTGGGGTGCATTCCGGAAACCAGGACCGAAATCTTCAACAGGCATATGATTGAGGGCCTTCCCAGAGACGACATATCACAGGCGATCCTAGACCTGACAACGGGCGGGGACGAGAAATCGAGAAACACGGCCGCAAGCAAGGCGCTGGCACAACATCTCACGGAGCTGTTGTGCGCGGATAATTCAGAGGACGCGTTTGCCATCTACATGACCGCTCTCGCGGGCAAGAACGGCGACTGGCCCTCAGGGACCAACCCCTATGCTGGGGACGCCTTCAAATATGGACATATCGCAGATCTTTTCCGTCGTAACACGACAAAGGGAGATCCAGAGGGACGCGAAATCACACGAATGAAAGAGGCAGACCTCGCTGTTCGAACCGCCAATACGGCAGAACGAAGCCTGGCCATGCTGCGCCTTGGCCTTCCAATCATTCGCCAATATCAGAGCCTGAAAGAAAACAGAGCCCTGCTTGATTTCGACGATCTGATAGAACACACAAGACGTCTTCTCTCGGACAGCAGTGCAGCCCAGTGGGTCTTGTATAAGCTTGATGGCGGCCTCAGCCACATCCTGCTCGACGAAGCTCAGGATACCAGCCCGGAACAGTGGCTGCTTATGAATGCACTGGTGGCAGAGTTCCATGCCGGCGTCGGTCGGGACAAACGCGGCGACCCCAGAACCCAGTTCGTCGTGGGTGATCCGAAACAGTCTATCTATTCGTTTCAGGGTGCCGATCAGGAACGGTTCAAAGCAGAACAGAAGGCGTTTTCCCAGCAGCAGGTCTCGTTATATGGCGAGGCCAATCTGCCAGAAATGACCATGTCTTTTCGGTCCTCTCCGGAAATTCTGGAATTTGTCGACGCCATTCGGCGGACAGTTCCCCTCGACAGCGCAAACCTGGACCCGGAGCCTCCCACAGAGCATAGCATGCGGGCGCATGTCGCCAGACGCAGCAACCAGCCGGGACGGGTCGAATTATGGCCTCTATTCCGTCCTCCGATTGAGGACAGGGACGACAGCTGGCAGGCGCCCACCGATCATATCCCTGAATCAGCACCGGCACGACAGCTTGCCTCCGGTATCGCCGATGCCGTCCGTGCGATCCTTGATGAAGGTGACGCAATCTGGCGTGAGGACAGCAAGGGTGGCTGGCGCCAGATGCCCGCAACAGCCGGTGACATTCTGATCCTGGTCAGGCGACGAAGCACGCTATTCCATGCAATCATTTCCGAACTCAAGCGGCGGCAGGTCGCCGTAGCAGGCGCGGACCGACTAAAACTAACCGAGAATATTGGCGTTCAGGACTGCTTGAATTTAGTCCGCTTTGCGTTGCAACCCCGCGACGATCTGTGTCTGGCCGAAATTCTCAGGGGCCCCTTTTGCAATCTGGTAAATGACGATCAGGACTTATTCCCTTTGGCCTATAATCGGGCACCGGACGAAACGCTCTGGGACCGACTGCGAACAACAGACCAAAGTCATTTCGCTGCAGCCAGGACTTTCTGCCATGGCCTGATCCACACCCGCGGCTCGTCGGCTTTTGATTTTCTGACACATCACCTCAATGCGCGAGATAAATCCGGCATGTCCGGCTGGGACAAGCTGGCGCGCCGATTGGGAGAGCCTGTGCGGGACCCGATTAGGGCGTTGATCTCAAAAGCTCTTGGTCATGACCTTGCAGAAGCGGCGAGCCTGCAAAACTTCCTGGCTGAAGTCGAGGCTGATCAGAGCGACCTCAAGCGAGAGCTGGGTGAATCTGGAAATGCCGTCAGGGTGATGACGGTGCATGGCGCAAAAGGCCTTCAGGCCCCAATTGTCATTCTGCCTGACACCTGTGCCGGGACACGGGCCACGCGGGATACGATTTTTGTAACCCAAGAGGGCGTACCGCTGTACGCACCCCGGTCCAAAACTGACTGTCCCGTTACCAAAGAACTGAGGGACATTAAAAACAGCACCCAGGAGAAAGAGAGCCGTCGCCTCCTCTATGTCGCGCTCACTCGGGCTCAGGACCGCCTGATCATTTGCGGGGCCGCCCTCACCCAACCCAAAATAGGCTACGCGACGTCCGCCTGGTATAAATGGGGCATCATGGCAATGCGGCGCCTGACAGGAGAGTCGATACCCGAAAGCGGGCCCGACGACATCATGGTTTACGGCGCACCCAACCGCTCCGTGGCGCAAACCGACCCGCCGCCCACCCATTATACGCCCCTGCCGCAATGGCTCCGAGCGCCGGTGAGCAAGCCTGAGCGGGGCATAAGACTCGCAGCGCCAAGTCATATTGGACGCAAAGACCGGACGCCAGCAGCAGGTATACTCGGAGGTGCCCGCCGCCGGGCCCTGCGCAGGGGGCAAATCATTCATGATCTGCTTGAACGCCTCCCGACACTGGCATCCGAAGCGTGGCAGGCCACCGCGGAGGACTTCCTCGCGCAAGATCCCGACCTGTCCGTCGACATGAGAACCGAAATCCTGAACACAACACTGGCGACACTCGCAGATGATAAGGTGAACGATATTTTTTTTGGACCAGGTCGCAGGGAAGTCGCAATTGTGGGAACGATAAGCACAGGTGCAGCCATTAATGGCCGGGTTGACCGCCTGATCATACATAATGACCGCATTCGCATCGTTGATTATAAGACCGACAGGCCCGCACCGGAGGACGCGCGCGCTGTCGACCTATCCTATAAGATCCAGATGGGCGCCTACAGCGAAATACTTGCCCAGCTGTATCCGGACCACGCAATCGAATGCGCACTTTTGTACACCGACGGTCCAAAGTTACTGGTGTTGGATCCAGATGACATGTCAGAATCCCTAAAGGGTTTAAACACCACGGTTTGATCAGGACAGAATCTTCCTATCTACAAGGAGGACACAGGAACAAGGAGGTCACCATGGCCGCAGAACACATCACCGATGACACTTTTGACACCGCGATTGCGGGCTCCACGCCGACAGTTGTTGATTTCTGGGCGGAATGGTGTGGCCCATGCAAACAGATGGCTCCCCACCTCGATGCGGTCGCCGAGGAGTTTGAAGGAAAAATCAAGGTCGCCAAAATTAATGTCGATGACAATCCAATGGCCGCTTCGAAATATGGCATTCGGGGGCTTCCGACCCTGATGATCTTCAAAGAAGGCAAGATCATACAGACTCAAACAGGCGCCATGTCAAAGCAGCGAATTACAGAATGGATCAAGGAAAACGCCTGAGCGCCTTTGAAACGTTCCCGTCTCAGCCCTGCCCCTCCGGCAGGGCTTTTTTTGTCAAAGCAAGCACCTATTGTGCAGGATCGCAGGAGAAAAGCTTATGGATCCTTATCGTCCCCTTAATCGCTCAGTTTCCGGGAAAACCGTACTGATCACCGGCGCCGCAAGCGGCATGGGCCGGGCAACGGCACATCTATTTGCATCTGAAGGGGCCAAAGTCATGGCCACAGATGTCAATGTCGAGGGTGTTCGGGCTGTGGAAGAAGAAATGCGCGCCTCTGGTCATACCACGGTCGGCAGCATGGCGTTGGATGTCGCGGATGCGGATGACTTAAAAGCCACGGTCGACAAAACGGTTGCGCGCTTTGGAGCGCTCGACATTGTCATAAACAATGCCGGTTTCGCACGTTCAACACACCCCAGTGAAGCAAAGTATGACGAAATCTGGGAAGACAGCCTGAACATTATGCTCACAGCACATCAGAGACTGATCCGGGCGGCTCTGCCGCATCTGATGGCCTCGCCGGAAGGCGGTCGCGTCGTTAACATCGCCTCGACGGAAGGCCTTGGGGCAACCCCGGGTAATGGGCCTTATGTCGCGGCGAAACATGGGGTGATCGGGTTAACCCGTGCCATGGCGGTCGATCTGGGGCGGGACGGAATCACCTGCAATTGTATCTGCCCCGGCCCGATCCTGACGGGCATTACCAGTGGGATTCCGGATGAGCACAAAGAAATCTATGCTAAAAGACGGGTACCTTTGCGTCGCTACGGCCTGCCGGAAGAAGTCGCCAATATCACCCTGTCACTATGCCTTCCTGCCGCCTCCTATCTTAATGGCGCGATCATTCCGGTTGACGGGGGTATGAGCATCAAGAATGCTTAAACCGGTCCCTGGTCGTTTAAGGCCAGGACCTCGCCGGCGAGGTAGAGCGAGCCGCAAATCAGGATTCGCGGTATTCCGCTGGCAGCAGCTGCCTTGAGACCGGCCTCAAAGCTTGTATGCGCATGGACATTTGGCAGAAACAGCGCCGCAGCACGGGCCAGATCCTCTGGGCTGGCACCGTCATGTCCCGGCGCGTTGGGCACCGTGTAGACTGCGTCAACAGGTCCCTGAAAGGCCTTGAAAAAGCCTCCATGGTCTTTTGAGGCCATCATAGCCGTTACGAGCGCTGTTCCACCGCCCATCTGACGCAGAACGTCGGCAACTGCATGGGCCGCATGCGGATTGTGCCCGCCATCGAGCCAGACATTCGCAGCACCGGTGCCCTTTGTCAGCGGGCCCGGTGCAAGTTGCTGCATACGCGCAGGCCAGGTCGCGGTTTTTGCCCCTTCCCAAATCGATTGCCGGGAAATGGCCGGATGCCCCAATGTCCTCAGGGCCAGACCTGCGAGACCCGCATTTGACCTCTGGTGGGCGCCAGGCAAAGCGACAATTTCAGGAACGCCATCCAAATCGTCCCGTCCCATCACGGTAAGCGGCGCGCTCTGGGCAGCGGCGGTTTCGGAGATCACTTTGGCAACCGACGCGGCCTGAAATGCGCTCACCACAGGGCACCCTCTTTTTATGATTCCGGCCTTTTCCGCCGCGATCTGCTCCAGCCTGGTCCCCAGAAATTGCTTATGGTCGTAATCTACAGGTGTAATCACGCTGATTGCCGGCTGTGTGATAACATTGGTGGCATCAAACCGTCCGCCAAGCCCAACCTCGAGAATAAGGATGTCGGCAGGCACTTCGCTAAAGGCAAGCAACGCAGCGGCCGTGGTGGCTTCAAATGGGGTAATCGGTTGGTCACCAATCGCGTCCCGTGTTCGCTTGAGCCAACGGACCAACTGACGGTCTTCGACCAAGTCACCCGCCAGACGAATCCGTTCATTAAAGCGGACCAGATGAGGTGACGTGAACACATGTACTTTTAACCCGGCCACCTCCGCCATGGCACGCAGATAGGCACATGTTGACCCTTTGCCATTGGTTCCGGCGACATGAATGGTGGCCGGCAACCGGTCCTGCGGGCGGCCCAGCCTCTCCAACGCCGCATCGATACGGCCCAAGGACAATTCAATCTGTTCGGGGTAAAGACCCTCGAAGGACTTAAGGGCCGCGGAGACCGCGGGTGACTGCCTGATCAAGCCGGTTTTCCGCGGGACTTCCGGGTCGGGGCATCTGCTGATGGCGGTGACACGGGTGTTTCAAGGTCATATGCGGTCCTGATCGGCTCACCTGACATCAGGTGCTTGAGCAAATTCGACAGCACCGCTTTCATGTCGCGCCGGGCCACGACGATATCGACCTGGCCCTTGTCGCGCAAAAACTCCGACCTCTGAAAGCCCTCCGGCAGCTTTTCCCGGATCGTCTGTTCGATAACCCGCGGTCCTGAAAAGGCAATCATGGCACCGGGCTCAGCCAGATGAACATCGCCCAGCATGGCATAGGACGCTGACACCCCACCGGACGTGGGATCACACAGAATGACGAGATAAGGCAGACCGGCCTCTTTCACCTCCTGAATAGCCAGAGTCGTCCGCGGCATCTGCATCAGCGAAAGCGTGCCTTCCTGCATGCGCGCACCCCCAGAAGAGGTGCAGACGATAAAGGCCGCCTTTCGCGCTACGGCCATCTGGGCTGCGGCAATAAAAGCCTCACCTGCGGCCATGCCAAGCGATCCGCCCATAAAAGCAAAATCCTGCACCAGGACGACGGCGCGCCGGTCGCCGATTTTCCCGAATGCCGCCGCCATACAGTCATCCTGAGCGATGGGTGGCGATGCGCTGCTATCGGGAGCCTCTTCGCGATCGCGCTTGGAAATCTTCGCTTTAGCGGCCTTTATGCGGGCTGGGTAAGGCTTGTCGTCCTTGAACCTCAGCGGGTCCGCGGCGACCGGCGGCAGCGGAATCGGTTCCCAGCGCTCCCGGTCAAACAGAAGCCGGAAGCGCCGCCGAGGCGAAATCCGCAAATGGGCACCGGCCGGGGTAACATAATGGCTCTCTTCGAGGTCTGAGCGATAAACCAACTCACCCGAAAGGGGGCATTTCACCCACAAATTGTCCGGCGTGTCTTTCTTATTACCCGACAACAGGCCTTTAAGGCCTGGAGTCCTAAAGTTTGTAAGCCAATTCATCGCGCTGCGATCCCCTAGTGGCCATCTCCTAATGGCGCCGTCCCTTTCAGCGCCACGCTAAGCTCCCTCGCAAGGGTGCCCATTTCTTCACCAGCAAGATGCGGTGTACCGCGCTCACTGGCAACCCTCGCACAATCCACTAAAGCGGACCCTACGACAACCCCATCTGCAATACCGGCCATAGCGGCGGCCTGCTGACCCGTTCGGATACCAAATCCGACACAGACCGGAAGACCCGATACCCGCCGCGCCATTGCGACCCCTGAACGAATATCCTCAGGATCCGCCGCGCCAGCACCTGTCACACCTGCAACAGCGACATAATAAAGGAAACCGCTTGCTCCATCCGCAACGACAGCCATACGCGCTTCATTTGTTGTTGGCGTGGCCAGTCGAATGACCGACAAATTATGCGGCTGATATGCCTGACGCAGCAGCATGTCCTCCTCCGGCGGCAAATCAACAATAATGCTACCGTCCAGACCGGCTCCTGCCGCAGCGGCCGCGAAGGCAGCATAGCCCATCTTATGAACCGGGTTGGCATAGCCCATCAAGATCAGCGGGGTTTCAGAATCCGTCTCGCGAAATCGCCGGGCCAGCTCAAGCACATCGGTCAGAGTGGTCCTATTTGCAAGCGCGCGAAGACCCGCCTTCTGGATCGCGGACCCATCCGCCATCGGGTCTGTAAATGGCGCTCCCAGCTCGATGATATCTGCCCCATTGTCACGCAAAGCGCACAGCGCACTAAAACTGGCCTCGAGATCCGGATCTCCAGCCATCAAATAGGTCACCAGCGCAGCGCGGCCTTCGTGCCGAACCTTTTCAAAGCGTGCTTCGATCCGTTCCGTAGTCATTCAACTGTCCGTATTTTCTTTGAGCCAAAGGGCGTAAGGCAGGCTCACCTGAGGGCAATCCAGAGCAAGGATGCTCGGCACATCATAAGGATGGATCTCAGTCACAAGCGCTTCAATTGCCGTAAAATTCTTGCTCGGCGCCTTAAGCCAAAGCAGGAATTCCCAGGCCTGTTCAATGACGCCACGCCAGCGATAGGTCGACATGACCGGGCCTTCAATGTTGGCGCATGCGGCCAGGCGAGCTTCGACGGCGCGATCGGCAATCTCGCTGGCCAGACTCTGCGAAGGGCAGCATACCCTGATCATCTGGATCTCGGTCATGATTTATCCCCAATGCCGTTCGCACCAGGCAGGCCCAGATAGCGGTTTAATATCGGCTGCCGCATTAAATCGTAACACCCAGAGCATCGGCGACCGAGAAGACATCCTTGTCACCCCGTCCACACATGTTCAGAATGATCAGCCCGTCCTTACCGAGAGCGTCTGCAACCGACCCAACGCGCGCCAAGGCGTGGCTGGGCTCAAGCGCCGGTATGATGCCTTCCAGACGGCTGCAAAGTTGAAACGCTTCAAGCGCCTCCTCGTCCGTGCATGTCAGATACTCTGCACGCCCAGTATCGTGCAGAAACGCATGCTCTGGTCCAATTCCCGGATAATCGAGCCCCGCACTGATCGAGTGCGCGTCGACGATTTGGCCGTCATCGGTTTGCAGGAGGTACGTCTTATTGCCATGCAATATTCCGGGGGCGCCACCATTCAAAGCCGCCGCGTGCTGTCCTGAATCCAGTCCGTGACCAGATGCTTCCACGCCAATCAGGCGAACACCTTCATCCTCAAGAAAGGGGTGAAATAGGCCAATCGCATTGGACCCGCCGCCGATGCACGCCATAAGCACATCCGGCAAGCGTCCTTCTCGTTCCTGAATCTGGGCGCGAGCCTCTCGCCCGATCACACTTTGGAAATCGCGAACCAGTTCAGGGTAAGGATGAGGGCCTGCCGCTGTCCCGATGCAGTAAAATGTGTCGTCCACATGAGTGACCCAATCCCGTAAGGCTTCGTTCATGGCATCTTTAAGGGTTCCGGTACCACTGGAGACTGGGACAATTTCAGCCCCCAGTAACTTCATGCGAAATACGTTGGGCTTCTGTCGCTCAACATCCGTTTCCCCCATAAAAACAACACATTGCAATCCAAACCGGGCGCATATGGTTGCTGTGGCTACGCCATGCTGACCCGCCCCGGTTTCGGCAATGATGCGTTTTTTGCCCATGCGTCGGGCCAAGAGGACCTGCCCAAGACAATTATTGATCTTGTGCGCGCCGGTATGATTGAGCTCGTCGCGTTTTAAGTAAATCTTTGCGCCACCAAAATGCTCGGTTAACCGTTCAGCAAAATAGAGCGGAGACGGGCGGCCAACATAGTGCGTCCACAAATCGGCCATTTGCGCTTCAAAAGCAGGGTCCGTCTTTGCGATCTTATACTCTTTCTCGAGGTCGAGAATGAGTGGCATAAGGGTCTCAGCGACATAACGACCGCCGAAACTGCCAAACCGCCCATTGTGATCGGGCCATTGGTCCCATGCATTGCGCTTATCCATCAATTCTTCCTCAAGCGATCTTTACCGCATCAATGAAGGCGCGGATCATAGTCTCATCTTTTATGCCGCGACGGATCTCGACACCAGAGGAGACATCCACCGCGGGCGCACCTGTCGCAGCCACCGCGGCACCGACATTATCGCTGGTCAGCCCACCCGCCAGCAGCCACGGCCCGGGGATCAACAGGCCCTCTAGCAATGACCAGTCAAAACAGTCGCCATTTCCTCCGGGCACCTCAGAGCCAGAAGGCGGCGCCGCATCTAAGAGCAACCTGTCGACCGGCCATTGCTCAATATCGTCCAGATCCTGTTCGCTCGAAATACGCAGCGCCTTCCAGATCTCACAGCGCGCACCCGCCATTCTCGCCAGGTGCCCGACCTGATCAGGTGTTTCGCGGCCATGCAACTGTATGGCATCAACCAGCGCCGTCGACGCCACCGCATCGACAAATTCCGGGTCTGGATCCACGAGCAATGCAACGCAGGCAACACCAAGCTCCTGTGCGAATTCAGCCATATCAAGAAGCGGATCCAATGCCCCAGCGCCCCGCCCGAGAATATTGCGCGGACTGGGCTCGTAGAGAACGAAGCCGACCCAGTCTGCACCACATTCGGCAGCGGCCCTCACATGGGCAGAATCTTTTAAACCGCAAATCTTTACACCCGTCATTCGTGGCAGGTGCGGGCTCGGCCAGCGCTTGTCAAGTCAAGGCTCAGCGCCAGCCACCGAGGCCGCCCATCAAGCTGGTCAACATGCCTTGATCGAATTTGAACCTGAACCTGATAAAGGGGCCCTGGCGGGCATAGCTCGCAAAGCGGAAATCCTCATCATCATAGCCGATAAAGTTCCACCCGAAACTGACCCAGATATCGTCTCGAGGCGATATGCCAAGGCTCGGACCAAAAGACCATTGTGACGTCTGGCTCAAGGACTCAGACACCCAGCTGAGCTGCAGTCCGATGTCATAATTCTCAGTCAAATCGAACCTCACTTCGCCACCAAGCTGGTGTACCAGCCCGTTATAGCGGAGCTCTTCCAGCTCTTGTTCAATATATTTCATTCCATGATAGAGGGCCCACTGGGCTCGCTCCGTCATCTGGCCGTTCAAGGCCAGATTATGAACCAGCTTGTTTCGAACTGAGCGACCCGGCTGGGACTCGAAACCAAGATCCAGCCGACTGAGAATTATCAGGCCGTCATACCGTGGCCGCCACGCCGCACCGATGCGGATCTCAAGGGCTTCTGTTTCCCGGCCATTTTCGAAGCTTTCGCTTTGATACCGGGCATCCGAAGCGAAAGAGAGCGCCTCCGACACTTCGCGCACCCCCGACAGGCTGGCCGTCCACCGGTTCCCCGCAGCCGAATCGCGTGTCTCGACCCGACCAGATAAAGCCATCGCATCAGTCCGGTAGCCGAGGCCGAGATAGGCCGACATATAAGCGTCATCCCCGACCAGTCGACTTCGCAGGCCATCTTCAAACGGGCTGACAGGCTGGTCGGGTACCGGGGTCCGGGGGTCATCTCCACCGTCAACATTTGCACGCCGGCTGAGACCGAGGCTGAGATCCCATGCTTTGCTGATTTGCCAGACCTGATCGAGCCCAATAGTCGCCCCGATCCGGCGCGCGCTATCCTGTGTTATGACATCTCCACCCGCCCGCAGCTGGGTACCGGCGAATGGCTCCCAGAGAAGCTGAATATTGGTATTGTCACCCGAAGAGTTGTCACCATCCGTGATCTCATGCGTCACCTGAAGCGACGCGGCTTTCCACAGCTTCTGGTCCAGGGTAAACGCGGTACGGGCGCTGAAATCACTCACCTCATTTCCGCCGCCACCCGACCGAATCGGAAGATCACTCACGACCCCCAGCCGCAGTCCGAGCGCGGCAAAACGCTTATCCAGCGCCGTGGTTAAGAGCAGCGACTCCCGATCCCTGTCGACATCGTTGTAAGTTTCCCGAACCGCCTTCAAGCCCAGACTGGCATCCAAAGTGGCCGCCGTATGCGTGGCACTTATCAGCCCGACATCCCGACTGGCCCCGGCATCACCCAGAGCGACCTCGCGGTACACCTCCGCCTCTATCCGACCCGCCCGACTGGTCGCTGCATTCTGTTGCAAAACGTTCCCAACATCGAGGCCCAGTGAAGCACCGTAACGACGTCGCCCAGACGTCGCCGAAGATTGCTGGCCCAAACCAAATCCAGCCTCCTCCTCCCTGAACTCGGTCGTCAGCGTAAGCCGCTCACCACGATGCTCGATTCGCGCAAGCGTTGCGCTGGCTTCAACCGGCCCCCCCTCGTCCTCGCGCCGGGTCATGGCCACTTCAAACTGCGCTTCGGTTTGTGGCGTTGGCTGATAGGTAAAGTCGGCGCCAACCAGCGTTGTTGCGACGGGCTCACCGGGCCTGCTGTCAGATTCGCGGACAGCACTGGCCCCAGCCTCCAGACGTCCGTCAAGCAACCGGGCCTTGAGACGGCCACCCGCAGTCACACCCATCTCTCCCTGGCCCAAAGCCTCATATTCCGCTACGATCACGTTCGGATTAAACGCCTGATCGGCCACCGGTATCGGCAGCCTGAAGAAGACCAGACCTGTATCGACGTCGAGTTCATAATCGAGGTCACGAAGCAGCGCCCGGGTTCCAACCACGCGGTCATTGCGCTGCCGATCCCGCGTTTCTATCAGAATCCGTTCTGACCCTCGGATCAGAGGGGCCTGGCTGAGCCGGAAAGGTCCGGAGGTCCCATCCGCCGCCAACTCGTCCCGTATAAAGCGGTTACGCGTCTCCGCCGCAAAAGCGGTTGCGGATAGCACCTCGGAATTATAATCCGCCCTCAGTCCGGAAAACCGCCTCGAATACCGAGACAGCTCGGTTTCCTCCAACCCGGTCGCATAGTCACCAAACACCGCCTGAAAGCGATTGTTCTCGAGCTTAAGGTAGACGGGGTACTGGCTCTGAGCATCGCTTTCCTGCCAGGTCTCATCGCCATAAATCGTATAATAGGCATTTGGGTCGATTTCATCGAACAGCGTATCGGCATGGGATTGGCGTCTTTTCTCGGTGTCTGCGGCAATCGTTAAAAGCCAGTCGCCGCGAACCACACCCTTGGCATAAAACGCCACGCGTCCATCCTGGGTGAGGTTTCTGACCGCCTCATCCGGCCCGGCATCGGGGTCTTGCCAAAGGGCTTCAGCCTCAGCCAGGCCAACAAGGATCCAGTCCCGCTTGGCTGGCGCAAGCCAGGCCTCGAAATCCTCAGACGTCCCGTCATCAAAGCGAACTGTGACCTGAACCCGGCCGGATTTCAGGGTCGGTTCAAGGGCAATGTATCCCACCCCTTCAGGTCCAATCCGGATGGCCTCGATGGCATCATAAGCCGCGGTCAGGGCTGCGGCGCGTGTCCGCTCATCAAGGCGTCTGAGCACATAGGGTGCGGCCACGCTGACCTCGACCAACCGTCCCTGGAAGACCGGTTTCCGGGCCTTGTCGAGGAAACGGAAAGCCAGTTTCGGCGACGATGTCCCATCCGCCACCAAAGCCGATTCTGCGGCCAGGAACTCGGCGCGGTGGACCTCATCGGCGAACCAGACGGTCCGGGTCAGACGGGCGGTCTCCACCCCCGCCGGGTTCCGGACACGGGCTTCCAGCCGGTTTTCGCCGCGCTGCAGATCCAGGCCATCCCATCGTGACAGACCCGCGGATCCGTCGGCGGACCCGGCCCCGTCGCGCAGATTGAGCGCAGAGACGGGCACATCATTGACCCGCAGCTCCACCGTATCGCCTGCCGCATGCATCACGGCGACAGCGATCGATTTTCCGCGGGGCGTCTGGCCCGGCTGGGGCAGAATGAAAGCGGACTCAGAATACGTCTGAGCGGACATCCAGGCGTCATCAAAGCGGGCCGGAGACGGCGCCGGGGCGGATCCGTCATCCGCGGCCGGGGACACACCCGCCGGCGACAGGCCGGCCAGACCCTCCGGACGCGGAGCAGCCGGCGGCAGATCACCCTGCCGCACAATGCGGAAATTGGCCCTCCAGATCGAGCCCCCCTGGACATCGACAAATTGCGACCGGGCGGATCCGGCCCGGCGGGTATCATCGCGGCAGGCGACCAGCCGGTATCCCTCGGGCAGGGTCGTGGCGTCGACCTGCACGACATGGGTGCCCGGCGCCACGTTCTCGAAGTGGAACAGACCATCGCCATCGGTCAGAACATACGCCCCGGTCTCCAGGAACAGGCGCACCCCGGCCACGCCCGTCGCCGCGGCCGGATCCGGCCCGTCGGCCCCACGCTGCGGAGGTCCCGGCCAGCCCAGGCCGGCACAGGGGGCATGGCTGACCTGTCCGGCGATCACGGCGTGGCTGGACAACAACTCCTCTCTGATCCGCGTTTCGGCCTCGGCGGGGCGCGACACCGCGACACCCGCGGCATTGACCGCAACGACGCGATTCACAGCCCGGCCGGGCCGGGCCCCGGCCCCGACAATCGCAGCATAGCTCAGCCGGTCGCTGCGCCGCGCCGTGGCCGATCCAACATCGAAGGTCAGGACCTGCCCATCTCCGGAGATGCGGGGCGCCACGGCTCCATGGATCTCGCTGCGCGCAGACCCGTCAAGATAACGAAAGCCGGCTGGCAGCGTATCGCGCAGGCTATAGGCAGAGAGGTCGGTCGCGCCAGAAGACAGCGTCACCTCATAGCGCACAATATCGCCGACGGAAGCGACGGGGTCGAGGGCCTGTTTGTCAAGCACCACTGCATCCTCCACCGCATCCAGCGGGACGTCGACCAGAAGCGGGCCTGTCACGGCCTGGGTAAACACGACGCCAAAGGACATATCCGGCTCAACATTCCGGCCCAGCGGGGCCAGCTCGGCCAGCGTCCGGCCAGACGGAAAAACATGGCCGAGCGGCGGCACAATGGACAGCTGATAGCGCCCTGCCGGAAGGTTGGGAAACCGGAACGTGCCGGCCTCGCCCGGCGCGCCGCCTGACCCAGCACCCGGTGGCGGTGCCCCGCTGACCAGCTCGGCGGGATACGGCGTTGCCCCATCAAGATCATAAACCCGCGCCGGCGCCCCCGTCCCGGCCTCGCTGAGGCGGATCAGGGCCCCCGAAACCGGGGCCCCGGACAGGCCATCGAAAACAAGTCCGGCACGAACCACCGGCACGATGACGGGTGCCGGCAGGCTTGACCCCTGGGCCGGCTGATAGCTGGCCTCGACCTGGGTAGCGCCCGTCAGGGCCAGGAGGCCATCCGGCCCGGCGTCAGAATGCTCCGCTGTGGCCCTGACGCCATAGAAGTCCCCACCATCCGGGACCGCCTCATAAACCATCACCGTTTCGATCTGGCCCGCATCCGTCGTGAGCTGAACCTCCGCCACGTCAATCGCCGCCGGATCAAGGTTGCGGCCCGGATCCTGCACATGAACCACGATCCGTTCCCCCGGCATCAGCTGCGCCATGGGCGTGATCGTCGCTGGCTGCGACGGCGATCCCGGCGGACCCGGCAGCGCAAGGTGTTCACCATCCGGCGCATGAGGGGAGAGTCGGTACAGCCCAAGCCGGGTCGGGTGCGGCGCCACAAGGATCAGCTGGGCAGGGTCGGACACCCGCCGAATGGTCTGACCCTGAATGACCGCCTCGATTTCGGCGATATTGACCAGCGTGTCCCCCGGCATGGCGAAGGGAGGGGGCGCAGAGATCCCGGCCACGGCCAGCAGAGCCAGGCCGAGCAGGCGGGCACCGAGGACCCGCCATGCACTCAACGGATAAGACCGCGCATGTCGATGTGGACATACCGCCCCGCTGGCAGGCTGGCATCCTCGATCCGGACCTCGCAGTTAAGCGAAGTAGCCGAACACGGTCCGCCACTTTCGTCCGCATCGATAATCACCGGCCCGACGCCGGCGGCCGGCCCGTCAACCAGGCCCGTATCCAGAATCAGGCCCACATAGGTCAGCCCGGGCGGGACCTGCAGCACCAGCGGGAAATCATCTGTGGCCGTGGCGCCCTCATTTTTGAAACGAATCGCACTCAGTACGCAAGCGCCGGGCAGGCCCGGCCGCCACGCGCTGAAGGTTTGAAAATTGTTCGGGGCGCCTGCACAGATTGCCGGATCAGTGATGGTCGAAACCCGGACCGGCTCCGTGGTAAAGGTGATTTCCGGCACGGAAATGGCGAAAGCCTGAAGCATTGCGAAGGCGCCCGTGTCCGGGATCCAGCTGTCATGATACTCAAAAATAGCTTCGGCATGGGTCTCGACCCCGGACAGTGTATTCTGGGCAGACCCGTCCTGCATCAGGCTGTAAGCATCCGGATTGGGCGTTCCGGCGAGGCTGGTCTGGGGCACCAGTGGCTCTGTCCAGAACCTGAACGTGCCCGCCGTGCCGAGCGGCGTTGCGGCGGGCACCTCGGCGGTCATATCCAGCGCAATCTGGTCGTCTGGCTCCAGGTCGACGGTGACAAGGCCCTGCGGACTGGCAGAAATATCGGTCCCGATATCGGAAAACGCGATGGGTGTCGGCCCCGGAACGACCGACCCCAAAACGGAGTCATAGGTGACAAGCCAGTTTTCGAAGGGCAGATTGTCGCCGGTCAGCCCAATCCGGAAGCTCAGCCGGTCATTGCTTTCACCGGCATTGATAAGGGCCCGAAACGTGACCGACTGGCCCGGGAGAATGCCCGTCACATCCCCTTGATACATGTCGATATAATAGCGCAGCACACGATCCACGACGAAGGCCGCAAAGGAGTCGCTGAGCAGGGTCACGTCCTGTCCGGCCTTGGCGACGCCAACCCCAACCGGCAGGCCGGGTATGTTGGTCCCGGCATTGTGACCATAGGGCCCGGCTGAGGCCAGTGGCGTGGCCATGGCGCTGATCAGGGCGAGGGCAATCCCCGTCCCGCCGCCCTTCGGCCACTGCGCGGCCCTGCGAATGGGAAAAAAGGCTCTGGTCATAATTTTCTCCTGCACAATTTCGGGGGGGGGGGAGATGGGCCGGCTAGCGGATCAGGCCCTTCAGCTGAACGGTGACTTGCGCCTGCGGGGGCAGGCTGGCATCTTCGATGGTGACCTGGCAGTTAAGCGAAGTGGCCGAACACGGTCCGCCACTTTCGTCCGTAT
>CALKFG010000009.1 GCA_938084575.1 uncultured Hyphomonadaceae bacterium | reverse complement strand
GGCACCTGTATGATGAGTGGGAAATTGTCGGTGGCGACGAGCCCACGATTTTTGAAAATCATATATTTGGAGAGGCAGCGCCCGGGCAGGGCCGGAAACTCCGGTGGAGCCCGAAAGGCTGGATATAAAGCCGGCTCGACCACACAGCTTGCAGCATCGGTGATCTCCGACACCATTACGATGGTTCTTATCAGCTCAATATCGGGAACCGCGAGGGTGAAATCGAGCGGATAGGCCGCCGCGCCTGATTCCGGGCGGAGCGCGCTGTAAGTCGTGTAACCTGGAAAGACCTCGGTCTCGACCCCCATCAGCGTATTATGACCGGTTTGAACCAGGCTGTGGGCATCGGCATTGGAAGTGCCCGCCAGGCTCGTCTGCGGCACAAGGGGTTCAAACCAGAAATTGAAACTGCCTGTATCCCCGATGTTGGCCGTGGCCGGAACCGTCCCGGTCATCAAGACCTGAAGGGCGCGCTCCGGGGGCAGGTCGAGCGTCACCTTGCCGGTCGAATTGCCGGAAATGTCAGTGCCAATCGCCGACGGCGCGATCGCAAGGGGGCCGCCCGGCACCACATCACCGATCGGACCGGAGAAAGTGTATTCATCATAGGTGTAAGACCGGTTTTCAAAGGGCAAAGTTTCGTCGGTCAGGTCGAGCCGAAGACTGATCCGGTCATTCGCCCCGAACAGATCGAAAATCGCTCTCTGGGTGACCTCCGCGCCGGGGACCAGCCCATTGGCACTCTGATTTTCGACATAGAAATCATACCAGAGGTACCGGTCGACCAGGAAAGCGGAGAAACTGTCCGACAAGGGACCATCATCGGTGGAGACAATCTCAATGGACAGGGCCGGAACCGACGTCCCAGCGGGAGGATAGAGCGGGCCCCACAGGGCGATCTGGGGCGCGGCGGAGGGCGTGAGGCCCAGCAGCGCCAGGACCAGCAGGCCTTTTCGCCCGGGGAAGAGGAGGAGGAGGCGTTTGAACATCGACATGATCACAATCCTCACAGAGTGCCGGTCAGCAGGATCAGCGTCGACGCCCCGGCATCGAGCGCCCCATCAGAGATGGTGATTGTGCAGGTCGACTCGGTATATGTATTGTTGTCACAGGCAAGACCCGTCCCATCATCTCTGGTGGTCAGAACCGGCCCACCGGGATTGGTGCTGGCCGCGCTCAGCCCTGCCCCAATGCCCGGCACATTGACATGGCTCAGCGCATTGAAGGCGGCGGTTTCCAGCCTCAGTTCCATCGGCAATTGCAGGGAGATGGACACACCATCCACCAGCGATCCGCCAATATTGGTGACGC
This sequence comes from uncultured Hyphomonadaceae bacterium, assembly GCA_938084575.1. GTDB lineage: Bacteria > Pseudomonadota > Alphaproteobacteria > Caulobacterales > Hyphomonadaceae > Henriciella. Next base: position 22,374 of record CALKFG010000009.1, on the reverse strand, counting down.
CCAGCAAATAGCCGATACAGGCAGATGGAATCATCTTGGCGGTTGGGTCCTCTGTGGCGGGATTCCAGCTGTCATCGCAGGGCGCGGACGGGGGGCGGACGAAGATTTCCTTATAGCTGATCTCCAGCTTGATGAGGTCGACATCATAGGCCTGGACCGTCGCGAACATCCCGTCCTCGACGGCATCGCCGGTCAGGCCGGAACTGCCATCGGCCAGCACCGTCGCCACCTCATCGGCGGTCGCCGCCGCCACATTCACTGTCTTGGCGAGGGCAATCGGCGTCGCGCTGTCGAGCAGCCAGCTGGTCGGATTGAGCGCCTCCGCGCGCAGGGCGAGGCTCCCGCTGGACCCGTCGACAATCCCGGCCGGCACCGTCCCCGTCGCGATCAGCTCAACGCTGTGGCCGGGCGCGATATCGACGGTGCCGCGGCTGGCGTCGCCAGTGATGTCGGCCCCCATGGTGGAGGGCGTCACGGCCTGACCGGCGGCGATCAGGCTATCGGTCTCATCATAGACGGCATAGCTCATCGACCAGTTGCTGAACGCCGTGGTCTCGTCTGTAATCTCGAAATGATAGGCGGAGGCATCATTGCCATCATTGGTGACCCGGAACACATGCACCGACTCCGACCCGCCCAGCTGGACAGTGGCCGCGGTCGTAATCGAGACCACGTCCAGATCGACCACGCGCGACACCACGACCGGCGCACTGGATCCCGACACCGTGGGCCCGGCATAGCCCCCCACCGTATAGTCGAGGGTGAACGGACTGGTCAGCACGGTCCCTGCTGTGGTCTTGGCGCTGGCCGTGCCGGGGAGGAAGACGAACCCCAGCGTGGTGCTGACCGCGAAGGCACCCAGGGTCTTGGTCAGATATTGCATAGCAGAATCTCCTGCTTCTCATGTCCCCACCCTCTGGATGCACTGTGCCCGGCGCAGTGGCCCGACCCCTTGCGGAGCCGCGGAACCCTGCAAACCCGGACTGTCCCGGTCCGGATCTGCGCTTATCAGGCCCCACGGGGGCCGCGCCGCGCTTTAGCGCGCGAAACCTGTCGGCCACGCCCGTCTTCCCCAGGGGGCAGGGCGTGGCCGGTCCTCCTCCGCGGCCGGGCACGGGGCACGTCTGGGTGACGTGTCCATCGGGGCGGCGGCCGACTGCAGAGGAGGAGAATGGATCATCTCAGCGCCCTCACTGGATCCGGGCGCGGATGCGCACGTCGCCATTGCCGCCCACGGGCAGACCGGCGCCGCTGAGCTCAATCACGCAGGTCGCGGGCGTGCCGTCACAGACCGTCGTGGCGGCGGGCTGGTCGAGAACCGGGGCGTTGACGCTGGTAGAGGGCGAAAAGCCGGTCGAGGTGGCCCCCTCGAAGATCAGGCCGGCCGGCAGGACGTCGCGCACGACAATGCTGTCGGCAAAGGCGCTGGCATTCTGATTGCTGACGGAGATGAGATATTCGATACAGGCGCCGTTCACGGCCAGCGCCCCTTGCCACCCGGTTGTGGTGGCACAATTGGCCGACACCGCCGACGCGATAACCGACACGGTCTTGGTCAAGACCACGCCATCCGACACCACGGGCAGGGCCTGCACACTGGCCAGAATGGCATCATGCTCACCATCCAGCAGACCGGTCGCCGGCGCGGTCGGCAGCGCACCATCGGCGAACAGGTTCTCTGCGGCCCCCAGCAGAGTGTTCTGGCCATCATTGTCCGGGCTCATCAGCGCCCCTTCGGCCGCGCCGGCCTCAAGACGCCAGGCGCGGGGCTGACGGGCCAGGAGCTGGACGGCGAACCGGTAGTCTGACGGTACGGTGGCCGTTGGCGGCACACTGATCTGCGCGCGCAGCCGCACCGCTGCGCCGGGCGCGATATCCGATGTCAGCGTCCCCGCCGCGCCGGTGGCGACCGCCTCGGTGGCCGCGACCTCGCCGAGCGGGATCCAGGCGTCGTCGAACAGGCCATTGCCATCGGCATCGACCATGTAAGCCAGAGTGACCAGTCCGGTGAGCGAATTGGAGAAGCCCGGATCGGTGTCAATCACATCGACGGAAAACGCCTGATTGTCATTGCCCCAATTGAGAATCTGGAAGTCGGCCGTGACCGTCTGGCCGGGAATAGCGTCGGTGAGCGGTGTCGTCAGGTCGAGGCTGAAATCAACCTTGCGGTCGACGACAAAATCAATGCTGGAAGCTGGCGTCACATTGTTAAAAGTAACGCCCTCAATCGTGTAATCGATTGAAAAAGATCCCGACACCACCGTCCCCGGCGGTGTCGGGAGAGTCACCTGGGCGTGGGCCAGCCCAGCGGGGAGAAAAACGGCACAGGCCAGAAGTGCGGCGTGGCTCTTGCGAAATCTTGGGAGGAAAAACGGGACCATGGGGGCTCTCAGTCTGTATACACTTGGGTCCCCACCCGTGATGTTTTGGGCGCTCAGCCTGTCATTCAAGAACACCGCGATAACTGACTTCACCTTCGGCACCTGCCGCGAGCGGGGCGGTCAGCGTCCAGCGAATATGGGTGACATCGCGCCAGGTGGCTGGCCGTGACACACCGTTGTCAGTGACCGACAGGGCGCCGAAAAGGTCATAGGTCTGGCCCTGGTCAATCGAGTAGGAGACCGCCACGCCCGGCGTCTCGGCCGAGCCGGATATCGGAATGATCGGCTGCGGGACGGGCATCACCAGGGTGACATCCGCGGCCGGCTCGGTATCGACATTCTGGAACTGGACGGCATAGCGCAATTCCGACCCCGGCGGGACGGTATTGGCGGGAACAAAAGCGACATCCGTCATCCCGCCGCCAATATCCACCAGCTCCACCACATCGACGGTCTGGCTGGCGACGATCTGGTCGGCCAGCGCGCCGGACGGCCATAAGCCGAGAGCCAGGAGTGACACAGCTAAAACACGTGTTTGGTTCAACTTGAATAAGACCACAGATCCACCTCCAATATAATTGGATTTGTTGATATAGAACGATACCTCTATTTCGATTTTCTGACCATAACTATTTTTTCTATATTGCCTGTTTGAAGTATTCTATAGCTCATTATTTGTTTCTCAACATCAAAATTTGACGCTGGCCAGCGGCTGGCGCCCGTACTCTGGCGGGGCATGTGGCGCGCGGCTTGTACCAGCGTAGCAATTACAGGGGGATGAGCCGCCGGTCGGCAGACCGGACGGGGGCGAAACGGCTCAGCTGCAGGCCGCAGCCGCCCGATCAATGGCCGATGACGAGCCAGACAATGAAAAATGATAGGTCACGCGCGTGTTCCGCCAGGACGTCGCCTCGACCCTCAGCTCCCGGCCCCTTTTCAAGGCCCGAACCAGCCGGGGATCATCATCATCCTGCGCAAAGGCTTCCGGGCCGACGCCGTAAAGCGTCCAGTTCTGCCGCCCGATCTGCGCCTTACCCGGCAGGTCCGCGCGCAGATCAAAGCCAACTTTCAGGCTCGGCTGATTGCGGGCGCGCCCCGACCGCCAGCTCGACACATAGAACCAGACATCGCCATGATCGGCCGCACGCGGGGCCTTGTCCGTCGCCGGAGTTGCCGCAAAACACAGGGTTTCGCCATCAATCGTGTCTTTGAATACTGTCCAGTCCCTGTATTGACCAAGGGCGCTCGGCGCGGCCTCTGCCCCCTGGTCGAGAAGGAGCGCGACAACCAGAACCATTGCCAACCGCGTCACCATATTTGTTCTCCCGAATACAACTTCCTGACAGATCTGTTGTCATTGATGAGGGTTAAGGCCGAAATAAGACCAGCCCACCTGGCTGACCATCGGAATTATTTTCTCGCCCCGGTTGCATTGTATAGATAAAGAGCGCTTTATGCGTGTAGGAAGCACTTCTAGGGGATAATATTTGGCCCTCCAACAAGGGATTTTGGCCGAAAGCGAACGCTCGCATTTCGCAGACTGCATACGGCGCGTTGCGCACGACCGGTGTCGCGCATCGTTCGCAGAGCTGTTTGAGCATTTCGCGCCCCGCCTGAAAAGCTATTTGATCCGGCTCGGCAGCGATCCTCTGGCAGCAGAAGAGCTCGTTCAGGAGGTGATGCTGAACGTCTGGCGTAAGGCGGGCCAGTATGATCCCGGACAGGCATCGGTATCGACCTGGCTTTTCCGGATCGCCCGCAATCGCAGGATCGACTCTCTGCGGCGCATGTCAAAACCGGAACTCGATGCCGAGGACCCGATGCTGCGCCCGCCCGATACCGAGACGCCCGACGTTCTGGTCAACCGTCAGCAGATTGAAATCGTCGTGCGGCGGGAACTGGGATCCCTGCCGGATGAGCAGCTGACACTTTTGGAGGCCGCCTTCTATGACGGGCTCTCGCACTCCGAGATTGCCCGCCGCTTCGACCTTCCCCTCGGCACGGTAAAGTCGCGGATCCGGCTCGCTTTTCAGCGCCTCCGGGGCAGCCTTCAAAGCGATCAATAACCCCGGCTTCACAATCCTTGCTTGCATGCACTTGACGGAACTGTTTTTGAATTAATATCGGAATGAGCGATGTTGTTCAGAGGACTACCCGGACCATGTTTGTGCGCAAACCGGCTGAATTTGGTGAAATATACAGCGCCTATGCGGCCGGCTGTCTCGATCCGGCTTTCCAGCTGCTGGTCGAAACACAGGCCGCGCTGCGCCCTGAGGTCCGTCAAGCCGTCGCCCAGGCCGAAACCATATCCGGCATCTTCCTGGAATCCGAGACGCCCGCCGACATGTCGGATACCGCCCTCGACGAGCTGCTGTTGCGCATCGATGCGCTGGAAACAGCAGAAACCGAAACGCCGGCCCACGCCGCCAGGCAAGCCGGCGGTGTCCTCGACGAAGTGCTGCAGCTGCCGCAGCCGCTCCGCGATCGCGTGCTCGAGGCCAGCCTGGAATCAAAATGGAAAAAGCTGGCGCCGGGCGTGTCGCGTCTGAGCCTGCCGACTGAAAGCGCAACAGACGTCGAACTCTACAGGATTGAGCCTGGCCGCACGGTCCCTCTGCATTCCCACAGGGGCGCTGAATTCACCCTGGTGGTCTCAGGTGGGTTTGACGACGGCATCGCGCATTTCGACGCCGGCGCACTGTCGGTCAGAGGCCCGAACGACACACACCAGCCGACGGCGGATCCCGATGGCCCGTGTTTTGCCCTGACTGTTCGCGATGCCGGGCTGGAATTCAAGGGCGTGTTTGGCCTCGTCCAGAAAATGCTGGGGCGTTAAGCCAGAGCTGTGGTGCGGCGAAACCGGATGCCGTCTAGCCAACGACAGAAAACCTGCGGGCGGCGAAAACCTTCAGAACCTGACCCAGGTCCCGCCCGCGCTTGAGAACCTGGTCCTGACTGCCATGCACCGCAAACGCCCCCTGCGCCTGGGCCAGGCCGGGAGTCTTCACAACCCGCCAGGTCGGCCGCTCGGCATGGTGCTTGAAAATCGCAAAAACGGCCTGATCCCGATACATCCCAATGGCATAGTCTCGCGCTTCACCTGCCATGACCAAACGGCCATAAACATCCAGAATGGATGACATTTCCGAACGCTGGAAAGCGATCTTGACCGCCTCTGTGTTTTTCGAAAGTCGCGTGACAGTTCCCATGCAGCCCTCATGACGCAATATTAATACAGATTAAGGCAAATTTGCCTCATCCGCGCCTTGCGGCGAACACCAATTCCGATCACTCTGCATAGGTCGGGCGGTGAAGTCCACAGTCATCCTGGACCCATCAGCCCCCCCAGCCCCCCGGGGCGACTGCCTCCGCCGTCCGACACCCTCCCTGCTTTTTGGCTCCAGCCCGGCGCATGCCGGTCGGCCGCCTTGCCTCGGTGTAACTGGTCAATGCCAGCAAAGCCGGCTAGTTATTTCATCGGGTGGGTCAGGATGTCTTTGCCGATGCTGAATGTCGAATCGTTGACAAAATCCTTCGGCGCCGGCGCAGCTGTCGACTCGGTCAGTTTTACCCTTGGGCAGGGCGAAGTGGTGGGCTTCCTTGGCCAGAACGGGGCCGGAAAATCGACCACGATGCGGATGATTTGCGGCGTACTTGATCCTGATGCGGGCGACGCGCAGCTGCAGGGCCGATCCATCCTGACAGACCGGCTCGAAGCCCAGCGCCTGATCGGTTACCTGCCTGAAGGCGCGCCGCTCTATCATGACATGACCCCGGTCGAATTCCTGCATTTTCTCGGCGCCTGTCATGGCCTGGGCCGGGCCACGCTCCGCGCGGCAACCGACCGCGTCATCGCGGATGCCCGGATTGGCGATGTCGCGCGGCGCCGCATTGCCGGCCTGTCAAAAGGGTATCGTCGCCGCGTCGCCCTGGCCGGCGCCCTGCTGACAGACCCGCCGGTGCTTCTTCTTGACGAACCGATGGACGGGCTCGACCCCGTCCAGAAGCAGGCCATGCGAGCCCTGATCGCGCGCATGGCCGGCGACAAGGCCATCCTGATCTCGACTCACACGCTGGATGAGGTCGCCACGATGTGCAGCCGGGCCATTATCCTCGATCACGGACGGATCGTGGCCGACCTGGCGCCGGAGGCACTCGCCCGGCAGCATGAGCTCGGTCTTGAAGCGGCCTTTGTAGAGCTGGTTTCAGCCCGCCGGAGGCCGTCATGAAGCGGTCCCTGCAGCGGGTCCTGATCGGGGTGAAAGCCGGCTGGCAACGCGAGATACGCGCTTATTTTGCGACCCCGCTGGCCTATCTCTTCCTCGCGATCTTCCTGTTCACGCTCAGCATTTTCACCTGGGACGTCTCCGGCTTCTTCGACAGCGGGGCCGCAGACCTCGCCCCCTTCTTCAGCTGGCACCCCTGGCTCTACCTGCTGTTCATGCCGGCCCTTGCTATGCGGCTGTGGTCGGAGGAAAGCCAGTCGGGGACCCGCGAATTGCTGCTGTCCCTGCCGGTCAGCCTGACCGGCCTGGTGATCGGAAAACTGCTTGCGGCCTGGACGGTGGCTGCGATCGCGCTGATCCTGACCTTCCCATGGTGGATCAGCGTGAATTATCTCGGCCCGGCGGACAATACAGCGATCGCTTTATCCTATGCGATGAGCTGGATCATGGCCGGCGCCTATCTCAGCCTCGGCGCCATGGTCTCGGCCCTGACCACCAGCGCCGTGATTGCCTTTGTGGTGGGCGTCGTCTCGGCCTTCCTGCTGACAGCGGCCGGCTGGCCGGTGGTGAGCACCTCGATCCGCGGCCTGCTGGGCCCGGCTGCGGCCGACACTCTTGCCGCCTTCTCCCTGCTCACCCATTTTGAGACCGCACAGCGCGGCATACTGGATCTGTCGAGCCTGTTTTATTTTCTGTCGCTGAGCGTGCTGATGGTCAGCCTGAATATCCTTCTGATCCAATACCGCCGGCGGAGCGGGCAATGACCGGGCGGCAATATCTGGCCGCCATGGGCGGCGGCATGCTGGTCCTGTTTATCGGCATCAGCCTGCTCGGCCAGGCCTGGCTGTCGGGACAGCGCCTGGATTTCACCGAGAACCGGCTCTACTCACTGTCTGACGGGACCCGCGCCACGCTGCAGGGCCTGTCCGAACCGGTGCAGCTGACCCTGGTCTATACCCGCACGCCGGGGCGCGCCCTGCCCGCGATTCAGGGCTATGCCCTGCGGGTTCGCGAAGTGCTTGAAACCTATGAGACCCTGTCACGGGGCAAGGTCCGGCTGACCCTGCTCGACCCCCAGCCTTTTTCCGAGGCGGAGGATGAGGCACTGGCCAAGGGCCTGACCGCGATCGATACCGGCGGCGGCGACCCGCTTTATTTTGGCCTGATCGCCAGCAACAGTGTCGACCAGACCCGGATCATCCCCTTTCTTTCGCCGGAGCGGGAAACCGGGCTGGAATATGAGCTGACCCGAATCCTGCAGCGTCTGGACCAGCCGGCGGCGCCCCGGATCGCCCTGCTCTCCAGCCTGCCCGGTATTGATGCCGTCACCCTCGAGGCGGGCTACGCCTTGCTGCAGGATCTGGAAGCCAGCTTCACCATCGACCCGGTTGCGCCCGATTTTGCCCGCCTGCCGGACGATACCGATGTCTTGTTCATGGTTCACCCACCGCCACTCAGCGCCTGGCAGCTTTGGCAGGTGGAGCAGTTTATCCTGGCCGGTGGCCGGGCTCTGATCCTGCTCGACCCGGCCGCGAAGACCGCGCCGGGAACTGGCCCGTTTGGCCTGACCAACCGCCAGATCCGGTCGGATCTTGACCCGCTGACCAGCGCGTGGGGCGTGACGCTGGAGCGCGCGGCGAGGGCCGATTCGCTGACCGCGCTGGCGATCGAAGTGGAAACCGATGCCGGGCGAACAGAGGTCGTTCGTCACCCGCTTTTCCTCGCCATTCCGCCAGAGCTGATGTCACAGGATAGCCTGATCACGGCCGGTCTGAAGCGGGGGGTCAATCTCGCCGCCCCGGGCAGCTTTCGGCTCGACCCGGCGGCCCCTGGCCGGCGCGAGATCCTGATGCGCAGCGGCCCCGCCCCCGCGGCCATCGATCCGGGACAGGCCGCGCTTGATCTGTCGGCTGAAACAACGCTCGACCTGTATGAGTCAGGTGCGGGGCCGGCCATCCTCGCCGTCCACGTGACCGGCCTGTTCGACAGCATCTTCCCAAATGGCCCGCCGCCGCTGTCGCTGCCAGACGACCCCGTCGCTGCGGAATGGCTCCGCGCCGCGCAGGCGGACGCCGGGCAGGGCCTGTCGCGCAGCCCCCAGCCGATCGGGGTGATCCTGGTTGCCGATGCGGATATGGTCGAGGACAGCCTGTACCGCGTCCCCGCAGACCGCGCGGAATTCGCCGACAATGGTGCCTTCCTTCTGAACGCCCTGGACAGCCTGTCCGGCGGCTCTGAGCTGATGGCCCTCAGGGCCCGGGCGCCCGGGCGGCGCCCCATGGTCCGGCTCGACCGCCTGCGGGACACAGCGCGCCAAGCCGTCCGCCTGGAGCAGGCCGGGCTGCAAGCCCGGCTGCAAAGCAGAGAAGCCCGGCTGGGCGAACTGCAGGCCCTCAACACGGCCAGCGACGTCCGGCCCGGAGCCGGCGACACTGAGCTGAGCCCGGCCGAGCGCGTCGAACTGGACCAGCTGCGCCGGGACATCGTCGAGACGCGCCGCGCGCTCCGGGATATTGAACGCCGCTACCGGACGGATATTGACCGGCTTGAGGCCCTGCTGCGCCTGTTCACGGTGGCCACGGGGCCGGTTCTGATGCTGGCGCTGGCCGGCCTGCTCTACTGGCGGCGGAGACGCGGCGCATGAGCGCGAGCCCGCACCGCTACCGGACCCGGGCCCTTGTCCGGGTCTGGCTCCTTGCCCTTCTGGTCTGGGGCATTCTGGCCCTGCCGCTGATGTCGGGCGCGATACGATCGACACCCGCGGGTGCGCTGGTCGGGACACCCGTCATACCGGAGTTTGAACGCCGCCGCAGCCAGCTCTCCGAAATCCGCTTCACGCTGGCCGATGAGCAGTTCACGCTGCGGCGACACCGCTCAGGATGGGTCATGCCGGAAGCCGGGGGCTATCCGGTCGATCCAGAGCGCCTGACAGAGCTGATGGTCGGCCTGGCCGGCCTGGAGATTGGCGCGCCGCGTACAGCCGATGCCGACAAGCACGCCCTGCTTGGCGTGGCCGATCCGGCACAGGGCGGCAATGGCGTGCGCATCGACCTGATCGGTCCGGACGGCGCGACCGAGACCCGCCTGATCCTTGGGCGACGCCAGGAGGCGCTGTATATGCGGCGCCCGGACCTCGACCAGACCTACCGGCTGACCGGAGACCTGCCCGCCTTCTACACCCGGCAGGTCTGGCTGGATGTCGACATTCTCAGTGTTGCGCCTGAAGCCCTGCGCGCGGTCCGCCTGTATGATGCAGCCGGCCAAACAGCGTATTTTCGGCGCCAGGCGGGCGACGGGCCCGACCGCTTCATCCCGGCGCCACCGCATGCCAGTGACCGGGCCCGTGACCCGCGGGCCATTTCGACGACGGCGACAGCCATTTCACGCCTGGCGCCACAGGATGTCCGGCCGGCAGACACCCTGACAACCCGGCGGGTCGCCCGCCATGTCAGCGAAACCTTTGATGATCTCGAACTGGACCTTGAAGCCTATGATGAGCCAGGCGGCTACTGGATCACGCTGCGTGCGGTCGAGGCCGGAGACGGTGCGCGCCGGGCCGCGGCCATAAATGCACGCAGCGAGGGCTGGGCCTTCCGCGTGACCGGGCTGGATTTTCAGGACTTTACTCCCCGGATTTCCGATCTCGTCGCCCGCGAGGCCGCGGACTGATCAGTCTGCCGCGGCGCGGCTCTGGTCGGGTGCGCGGGCCTCAAGCCGCAACTGGTCAACCCCGTCATCGAGGCTGATCAGGGTCTGAGCCTTGGACCCGAAACGGCGCAGGGCCAGCGTGCCCTCTTCGGCTTCCCGTGCACCCACCACAGCAATCACAGGGACCTTCTGCACAGAGTGTTCCCGCACTTTGTAATTGATCTTTTCATTGCGCGCATCGAGCTCGACCCGCAGCCCCGCCGCGCGCAGCCGGTCGGCAACCTCGGCAGCATAGCCATCCGCCTCTGAGGTAATGGTCGCGACAACGACCTGAACCGGCGCAAGCCAGAGCGGGAACGCCCCGGAAAATTCCTCGATCAGGATGCCGATAAACCGTTCCATCGATCCCAGAATGGCGCGATGCAGCATGACCGGAACATGTTTGGCACCGTCTTCGCCGACATAGGTCGCCCCGAGCCGGCCCGGCACGACATAATCGAGCTGCAGGGTCCCGCACTGCCAGACCCGGCCAATTGCGTCGGTCAGCTGGAATTCCAGCTTCGGTCCATAAAACGCGCCCTCACCCGGCATGATGTCATAGGGCAGGCCGGAAGCCTGCACAGCCGCCTCCAGGGCGGCCTCAGCCCGGTCCCAGGTGGCATCGTCCCCGGCGCGCACCTCAGGACGGGTCGACAATTTGACAGCGACCTCGCTGAAGCCAAAATCATCATAGACGGTTTGCAGAAGTCGGCAGAATCTCTGCGTCTCGGAGACAATCTGGTCCTCACGGCAGAAAATGTGGCCGTCATCCTGTGTAAACTGGCGGACCCGCATGATGCCATGCAGGGCGCCATGCGGTTCATTCCGGTGACAGCAGCCATACTCGGCCAGCCGCAGGGGCAGGTCGCGATAGGATTTCTGGGACGATTTGAAAACCTCGACATGCGCCGGGCAGTTCATTGGCTTAATCGCCATGAGCCGCGCATCCTGGGGCACAGTCACATCGCCTTCGCCCTCCGGAACAAAGTCCGGCACGACGAACATGTTCTCACGGAACTTGCCCCAGTGACCGGACTTTTCCCACTGCGCGCTATCCATCAGCTGAGGCGTCTTGACTTCCTTATACCCCTCAAGCTCAAGCTGGCGGCGGATATAGGCCTCAACCTGCAGCCAGATCTGGTAGCCCTTGGGATGCCAGAACACCGACCCCATCGCCAGGCTGTCGAGATGGAACAGGTCCAGCTGATTGGCGAGCTTGCGATGATCGCGCTTTTCCGCCTCTTCCAGCCGGGTCAGATGCGCCTTGAGATCCTTGTCATTGCCCCATGCGGTGCCGTACATGCGCTGTAACATTTCGTTGCGGCTGTCGCCGCGCCAGTACGCCCCCGCCAGCTTCATCAGCTTAAACGCCTTGGGCAGCTTGCCCGTCGAGGGCAGGTGCGGGCCCCGACAGAGATCGAACCAGTCCCCCTGGCGATAGATGGTAATATCCTCGCCGGGCGGGATAATATCGTCGATGATCTGCGCCTTGTAGTCTTCCCCGATCTGCCTGAAGGTCGTGATCGCGGACTGCTTGTCCCAGACTTCTCTGACGATCGGGTAATCCGCGTCGACAATGTCGCACATTCGCTGCTCAATGCGCTCGAAATCCTCCGATGAGAAAGGCGTCTCCCGGGCAAAATCATAATAGAAGCCATCCTCGATCACCGGGCCGATGGTGACCTGCGTGTCGGGATACAGATCCTGCACCGCCTGGGCGAGGACATGCGCTGCATCATGGCGGATCAGCTCCAGGCCATCGGCGTCCCGGGCGGTGACAATCTCAACTGCGGAGTCACCTTCCAGAGGCCGCGTCAGATCGCGCAATTCGCCGTTGACCCGGGCGGCCAGGGCCTTTTTGGCAAGCGACCCGGATATGCTCAGGGCAACATCAAGCGGGGTCGCCCCGGCATCAAAATCGCGGACGGATCCATCTGGGAGCGTGACGTGAATCATGGCCAGCCTCTTTTCAATCTGCTGCGGGTCCCTGATCAGGAAACGGCCGGTCTGTCAAAGACCAATCGCCATAGCGCCAGGGGGTCCAAAAAGGAATATCGCGTTTCTGCATGGGAACCGGATCGTGACCGGCTGATCCGCCGGGCCGGCAGCGGCTGAGACGGGCCAGCGTCATCCAGACGCCCGGCCAGATGCCGTGCCGGGCGACACAGCCGGCGGCATATTCACTGCAGGTGGGCGCGTAGCGGCAGCGGGCGCCAAACAGGGCGAGGACCGGCGACAGGGTCATCTTATAGGCCAGCAGCAGGCTGCGGGCGAGAAAGGTGCGCCAGGCGGTCATGACCTCGTATATCCCCAAGAATAGTTTCGATCTTCCTTCTAGGGCGAGGCGAGACACCGGGGCAAGGGCTCCGCGCTGCACCGCCACCCGCCGGCAGATGCCTAGACGCCTCGAACCGGGTCGCGATCACACCGCGCCCAGGCCGCCACCCGGCCGGCCCGCGCCGCCGCGATCGCAGCTAGGGCAGCGTCAAAAGCCAGCAGGGTTGACGCATGGCGTGGCGGGTAGTCGCGCACCCCTTCAAGGTGCCGCAGCTCGTAAAACCGTCCCCTTGGGGGCTCGGCACCGGCTTTTAACATCGCCTCCAGCCCGTCCCGGGCAGCCTGAATCTCGTCGACGCGGGCACCAATAGCGTGTTCCGACAGGATCGAGGTGACGGCCTGCCCCAGAGCGCAGGCCTTGGGATCAACCGCGATCGCTGTCAGCATGTCGCCATCCTCAGACAGACAAACATCGACCCGAACCGTTGACCCGCACACGCGGGAGACCTTCTCGGCCGACCCGTCCGGCGCCGGCAGAGTGCCAAGATTGGGAATCTCGGCGGCAAGCTCGAGAACGCGATTGTGATACAGATCCGGCATGCCCCTGATGTCGCGCTACCAGGGCCAAAAATCAAGGGAGGAGAGCGGAAGTAACGACCAGACATGCAGCAGAAGACCGGCGGAACCAAGAAGCGCGCCACTCGCCGCCACGAGCAGCAGGCCATCGCGCGCGGTTAGGGCCAGCCCGAACAGCAGCACCGTGATCCCGGGCAGCACCGGTCCGAACGGAATGAATCCCAGGGGCAGAGATACCAGCGCCGCGACGACGCAAATCAGCGCTGCAAGCTGCAAAAAGGGGGGCCGGGTCAGCCACGGCAGCCGGGGCTGGATGATTCGATCCACCCAGATCGCAAAGGCGCTGAAATTACTCACGCCTGTGACCAGATAGGCGCGCGGAAAGGTCACGCTCAGAGCCCGCCCGGGAATCCAGGGATAGGCCCGGCCGACCGCCATTTGCAGCGCGAAGACGAGGATCACGCCGGACACCAGCCAGTTGGCGCCGGGGATCAGGGTCAGCGGGCTGATCGAGACAAAACCGAGAACGGTCAGGACGGGGCCATATGCGCGCTGGCCGACGGCCTGCAGCAGGTCCCTGACGCTGACCGTTTCCCCGTCCGTGCTGTCGCACAGACGGTTGAGCAGAGTTTCCAGATTATAGGCCTCGGTCATACCACACACCGGGGGCAACAGCCCGGTCCCAAACAGGTCGGGTCAGCTTCGCCGCCAGGTCGACCCCCCGGCGCTGTCCATGATTTCGATCCCCTCGTCGCGTAACTGGTCCCGGATCCGGTCGGCCGCGGCCCAGTCCTTCGCCATGCGGGCATCCAGCCGGGCCTGGACCAGCCCGTCAATACGGGCCTTCTCGTCGGCATCGCCCCCCTGCTCCCAGGCCTCGGGCGTCCGGGTCAAAACCCCCAAAAGAGCGCCTGCGGCGAGCAAGTCGGCGCGCGCCTGTGCCATCGCCGCCTCGTCACCACGATCGGCAGCGGCATTGGCATCGCTGGCCAGACGCGACACTTCCGCCAGAGCCATTGGCGTATTGAGGTCATCCTGAAGCGCCGCCAGCACGGCCCGGTCCGCCGGCTGGGCGCCCTGGGCCGACCACACCCGGCGCAGGGCGCCATAAATCCGGCTCAGCGTCGTACGGGCCTGCTCGAGCAAAGATTCGGTCCAGTCCAAAGGTGCCCGGTAATGACCCGACAACATGGCGAACCGGATCACTTCACCGTCCCAGTCCCGCAGCAGGTCAGCCAACAGCACGACATTGCCAAGGGATTTGGACATCTTCTCGCCCTGCACATCGAGAAAGCCATTATGCATCCAAAACCGTGCCATCTGGGCCCCATGGGCACATTCCGACTGCGCGATCTCGTTTTCATGATGGGGAAATTGCAAATCAATCCCGCCGCCATGAATATCAATGGTCTGGCCGAGATGGCGCGCCGCCATGGCCGAACACTCTATGTGCCAGCCGGGTCGGCCGCGCCCCCAGGGACTGTCCCAGATCGCCTCTTCGGGCTCATCCGGCTTGGCGAATTTCCACAAGGCAAAATCTGCCGGGTCCCGCTTCTCAGCGTCAATCGCCACGCGCGCGCCGGCCTCGTTATCGCCGGGCCGACGGCCTGACAGCTGGCCATAATCCGGCATGCCGGGGACGTGAAAATAGACCCCACCAGAGCTGACATAGGCATGACCGCGCCGGACCAGCTGGCCGATCATCGCAATCATGTCGCCGACATGCTCAGTCGCCCACGGGGTCAGGCTTGGCGGCAGGGCATTCACGGCCGCCGCATCGTCGGCGTAGATCCCGGCATATCTGCGCGTCAGCGCGGCAATGCTCTGGCCGCTGTCACGGGCCGCAGCGATGATCTTATCCTCGATATCTGTATAGTTCCGGGCATAAACGACCGAGTCCACGCCATAGGTATGGCGCAACAGGCGAAACAGCGTGTCGAACACGATCACCGGCCTGAAATTTCCGATATGCGCCCGGTTATACACGGTAGGGCCACAGACATAGAGGGTCACACGCCGTGGGTCGGTCGGTGTGAAAACCCGCTTCTCCCGGGTCAGGCTGTCGAACAATCGCAGGGTCATGCGCCCGCTTTAGCCAGAAAACAGCCGGAAGCAAACCTTGCCCTCAGCGCGATCGCGCCTGCCGTGCCGTCCTGCGGCGCTCTCGCCAGCCAATGTACAGCGTCGACACGATGATGATTGCAGCCCCGAACCATACATTCAGCCCCGGCACGAGCCGGAAAGCGGTAAAATCCGCGACCGTCGACATCGGCAATCGAAGATAATCCAGGGGCGACAGGAAGGACGCATCACCCACGCTCATCGCGGAAATAAAACAAAACTGGCTGACAAATCCGAACCCGCTCATGAGGAAGATCTGCCCCCAGATCTGCCAGGACAGATCAGACCAGTAGAACAAAACGATCGGGCCCAGCAGGACGGTGGAATAAAGATTGGCATAGAATAACAGGACGACCGGACGCAGCTCACCGGTGAGAAATTTCACCATGATGATCGCCGCCGCGAGGAAGAAGGCGCTGCCAAGCGCCAGCAGGCTGGACAGGCCGAGGTCCAGCGTCGACAGCGCCGCCGGACGCCAGAACAGAAGCATGCCCGGCACCACCATGATCAACACACCCAGAAAGCCAAGCCCGACGGCCGCCCAGCGCGGCAGACCGACGGTTTCCTTCAGCACCAGTGCCGCAAGCAGAGTGACGAAAAGCGGTCTTGTAAAGCTGATCGCATTGAATTGAGCCAGCGACATGGTGAACAGGTCCGAGACCGCAATAATGGCGAGGGTAAAGCCCAGCGTGCCACACAGCGACCGTGCCACCAGCATCCCGGGACGCCGGGTGACCAGCGCGCCCCAGCCGAGCCGAATGACAAAGGGCAAGGCCAGAAACAGGCCGAAACCCGCCCGGGCAAAAGCCAGGACGATCGGATGGACCTCGCTGGACAGGATCTTATTGGCCATGAGGTAGAGCGTGAAGCCCAGGCCTGACAGAACCATCAGGACCGCGCCCTGGAAATTCCCGGACAGCCGGCCCGCTTTAACCTTTGAGTAACCGGATCCCGGTCGGTCCTTGTGCATGTCTGTTTTTTCTCCCCAGGATCTCGACGCGATAGACCAGATCTGGCGGTCTGTCCCGCCCGATCATGTCTGGACTGGATGGTCCGCCAATGGCGAAGCGCCCGACCAGGTGACATTGTACCGAACGCGCGCCCACTGGCGTCGCTTTCCGTTGAAGAAGACCCCGTCGGGGTTCACCCTGTTCGACGACCAGGACCGGGAAATCGCATCGGGAGCCGCCCTCAGCGACCTGCCTGCCGTGGTGGACGCGATACCCGGCCTGCCTGATCAGGGTTTTTGAGCCGCCTGGGCTGCGGCCATGGCGTCGGCCTGTTCGCGGGTGATGCCCAAAGCCTCCAGCAGGGGACCGACAGCAGCCTCATCCCAGGCATGGGGCGGCCCGACTGTGATGCCGCCATCGACCAGAAACTCCCCGCCGGTGATAAATCCGGCCGCATCGGAACACAGGAAGGCCGCCATTTCAGCAATGTCCTGACCGTGCCCGATCCGCCCAATCGGCTGCATGCGCCCGGCATTCTGGGCGACCATCTCTGCCATCTGGTCGGCCTGAGCCGGCGGAAGGCCGAGGGAAGAGCCGAAAATAGACGTCGCGATAAAGCCGGGCAAAATCGCATTTACACGGATCTTGTACTTGGCCAGCTCGGCTGCGGCGACTTTGGAAAAGTGAGCGACGGCCTTTTTTGCGACCGAATAGGTCAGGGGCGCATAGCCGGCGCCAAGGGCCGAAATCGAAGACGTGTTGATAATGCTGCCGCCGCCGCGCGCCTTCATGTGTTCGACGGCATAGTGGCTGCCGGCGAAGACCGATTTCAGCAACAGGTCCATGGTCTGGTCATAGCCGTCCGGGTCAAACGCCTCGACGCCGCCCGGCGTGCCGCCGCTGCCCGCATTGTTCCATAACAGGTCGAGCCCGCCATAGGCCTCCACCGCGCGGTCCATGAGCGCCTTAAGGGCGGCACCGTCGGTGACATCGCAGCGCTGATAGACCACGCGGTCCGATCCATACTGGGCTTCAAGGGCGGCCCCTTTTTCATCCTGCAGGTCACCGGCCACAACCCGCGCGCCCGCCGCAATGAAGGTCTCAACACCGGCCCGCCCGATACCGCTCGCCGCGCCTGTGATCACGGCCACCTTGCCATTGAGGTCTGTCATCTGGAATCTCCCTGTCGCTTTTCGACAGGCGACGCGATCCGGGATCGGAAATCAAGATGCGCCCTTGCGTCACCCTGGGCTGAGCCGGGGGGCACACGCTGCCGGGTCGAATCTCAGCGCCCGGAAATGAACCGGATCTCCATTCGAATAATTCAGGGCGAAGACCGGGCCCGACTGCGATACGCAATAGCCGAACTGGTCCGCGTCCGCGAGCAATGTATCGCGCGTGGCCGTCGCGGCCGGGTCTTCCAGGTTGACGAGATAGACAATGACCTCCGTGGCGGCCGGCGGAAGCGACAGCGGGGTTTCGGGAGGATGCAGATTCTGAGTGCCCAGCGTCATGACATAACTGGGCTCAGCATAGCCGATCGCCAGAATACGGGCTGGCGGCTGGCGACCGTCCGGACAGGGCACACCGGGCAGGCCGCAGACCTGCTGTAAGGCCAGCCGGGCACTTTCTGTCGGCTGGATCCAAAGCTGTGTTGGCAGGAAATATGTCCGCACATGCCAGCCCAGAAACAGGCTGGCCAAAATGCCCCCAAGGATTGCGGGCAGGACCCGGCCGGTCAGGAAACAGGCCGCAGCAGCAACCAGACTTGCGCCGCCGAGCCCCCACAGCCACAGGGGAACCCCGGGCGCCTGGCCCCATTGCTGCAGGACCGACGCCGCGGTGGTGGTGCGGAAGTCGCCAGCAGCGTCGTGCTGGACCAGATCAATCGCCAGTGGCCCGCTGGCCAGCATCAGGGCCCCGCCACCGAGAAGAAATAAGGCCAGCGACACCGCCCCGGATACAGCAAGTCTTCGCCCCCGCATCATCTCCACGGCAACCCAGCCACACAGGAGCGCATAAGCCGGATAAGCCGGCAGGATATAATGGCTCAGCCGGGTTGGCATCAGCTCAAAGAAAAGCGTGGTCAGAACTGCCCATGCCACGATGAAGCGCAGGGCCCGCTGCGGATCCCCTGCCGGGTGATCGCGGACATCCGGCCGGGAGGGCGTCCTCAGCCACGTGGCAAAAATCCCGCACACCAGCAGGAGCAGGGCCGGATATGCAGACGGGATCCCGTTGCCCAGCTCACCCGGCAGGATCGAGCTCAACACGGCGGTCATGGCCGCCAGTGCAAGACCAAGCCGCAGCGCGGGATGTTTCCAGACGGGGCCCGGTCGGGTGTCTCCTCTCAAGGCTGACCAGCTGGCGACCACGCCTGGAACCAGAAGGAGGGTGGCGGGAAAAAACCAGGCTGGAAGGTGCGTGAGGTGGTAAAACGGCCAGCCGGCATGACCCTCAGACGCCCCGGCAAATTTATCCTTGAGATCCTTGCCGACCGCACCCTGGATGTACTGGCCATCGGTCGCGAGCTGGATCCAGATGAACCAGGGCATCACCATGGCGAGAAAGATCAGAGGCCCCGGCCACCAGGCCAGCGGGCGCCACCAGGTGCCCCCCTCTCCTTCCGAAACCCGGCCCCAGACCCAAACCCCCAATCCTGCATAGGCCGCAACCATCAGTGTAACCGGCCCTTTGATGAGAAAGCTGGCCCCCATGATGAACCAGAAGAGCAGCGCCATCGATTTGGACCGGTCATCGCGCATATACAGGCGGGCAAGGGCGCCCAGACCCCAGGCCGTGAGGAACACCAGAACGCCATCGGTCTTTGATATATGGGCCTCGCTGGTCAGCAGGAGGGTGGTCCCGAACAGGGCCGCACCCAGAAAACTGGCACGCCGGCCGACCAGAACCAGGCCCGCCCAGAATACCGCCAGACTGGACAGGGCAGCGCCAAACCAGCTCGGCACGCGATAGGTCCAGATTTCCAGCCGGTCGCCGTCGCCAAGCAGCGCCGTTGCGCCGGCCTGCAACCAGTGAATGCCGGCCGGCTTTTTGTTCCGGTATTCGTCCTGATAGCGCAAGACGATGTAATCGCCCGTCTCGAGATACTGCTTTGAGGACTGGGCAAATCGGCTCTCATCACGGTCGAGCGCCGGAAGATTGAAAACGCCCGGAGCTGCCGCCAGAAACGTCAGGGAGAACAGGATAGCCCAGGCTTTCCAGCCGGACGACAAACGATCAAGCAGCGCCAAGACAGCACCCCTTTCAAGCCAACTCAGGTATGGACGGCGAGACATACGCCCCTTAGCCTTCGATGCCTAGCAAGTCTGACAGGGGAATCCTATGGGATGGTGGTTCGCAATAGATTTATGGAAGCGGGTCATTCTCGCTCTGGCCCTTGGCATTCTGGTTGGCTTTGCGCTGAGATCGGGTCTCGGCCCGGCGGAAGCCGACAGGCTGGCCACGACCTGGATCAAACCCTGGGGTGACCTGTTTCTGCGGCTGATTCGCATGCTGATCGTCCCCTTGATCTTTACCACGCTGGTCGCCGGCGTGATCGCGCTGGGGGACCCCAAGAAACTGGGCTCACTCGGTGCCCTGACCATCGGGCTTTATTTTGCGACAACCGCCATCGCCGTCTCCATCGGTCTGATTATGGGCACCATATTCAAACCGGGCCGGGGTCTCAGCGCCGACACATTTGCCGGCGCCGACATCAGCAGCGTGGAGGCCAAGCGGTCCGCAGCGGAAGCCGCTGGCGGGCTTGGCGAACGCCTGATCGGCATCGTACCAACCAATCCGATCGCGGCCCTCGCCAGCGGGGACGTGTTGCCCATTATCTTTTTTGCCATTCTGTTTGGCGTCGGCATCCTGATGGCGGGCGAAGTCGCGCGGGGCGTTGGCAACTGGTTCGAAGGCGCCTCTGAGGCGATGGTCAAAGTGACGATGATTGTCATGGAAACCGCCCCGTTCGGGGTCTTTGCCCTGATGAGCTGGGTCATGGCGAGCCAGGGACTGGGTGTCCTGCAAAATCTCGGCCTGCTGGCAATCGCTCTGTATCTGAGCTGTGTTATCCATATCGGTGTGACCTATACCGGGATTATCAAGGGCCTGCTGCGGCTGCCCATGCTGCCTTTCCTGCGTGGGGTCACCGATGCTCAGGCCGTGGCCTTCTCGACCGCCAGCTCCTCTGCCACCTTGCCGGTCACCATCACCTGTGCAGAAGAGAATCTGGGGATCGATAAATCAGTAGCCGGGTCGGTCCTGCCCCTGGGGGCCACCATCAATATGGATGGCACCGCCATCTATGTCGGTATTGTCTCCCTGTTTGGCGCTCAGGCCCTGGGGCTTGAGGTCAGCTTCGGCATGTATGTCCTGGTGGCCCTGACGGCGACGCTTGTCTCGATTGGAGCCGCGGCGATCCCAAGTGCGGGCCTGCTTCTGTCTGCAATTGCGCTTGAACAGGTCGGCATAAATGAAGCACAGGCGCTGTTGATCATCGGATTTATTCTGCCTTTTGATCGCCTGCTCGACATGATGCGGACGCTGACCAATGTGACAGGTGACGCGGCGGTGGCGACCGCCGTGGCAAAATGGGAAGACGAGCTTGACGAGGAGGTCTTCCGCGCACCCGACCGGGTCTAGACGCCGAGGGCAGTCTTGACGACAGCACCGATCATGCGCGCCTCGGCAGCTCTGGACGACCGGGCCCGCCAGGCAATGCCGACCTGACGCCCCATCATCGGCTGGTCAAACGGCCGAACCGATACATTGATGCCGCTGGTCAGGCCCCCCTCGACCGCGAGGCGTGGCAAAAGCGACACGCCAAGACCACCGGCCACCATATGAACCAGGGTCTGCAGGCTCGTTGCGGTGATATTCTCACCGGCCCGTCGACCAGGCAGCTGGCACACCGACAGCGCATGTTCCCGCAAACAGTGTCCATCTTCAAGCAGGAGAACATCTTCGTCGAGCAGGTCATCGGGCTGAAGCGCCGGTGCCGTAAGCAGATCGTGGGATTGCGGCGCGACCAGCAGAAATTCATCCGATGTCAGAGCCTCTGTCTGGATGCCCGACGCCTCCCAGGGCAGCGCAATCAGCGCGGCATCCAGCTTGCGGCCACGCAGATCGTCGAGCAGGCGGTCGGTCTGATCCTCCCGCAAATAGAGCTGCAACTCGGGGTGAGCATCCCGCAGCAGGCGCAGAGTCATTGGCAGCAGGAAAGGCGCAATCGTCGGTATGGCGCCCAGCCGGAACGGCCCGGTAAGCGGTTCACCGGCGTGGCGCGCGGCCGCCACCAGATCGGCAGCTCCGGACAACAAGACCCGCGCGCGGTCAGCGGCTTCCTGACCGGCATGGGTCAGGGACGCACCACGCGACTCCCGCTCCACCAGCTGGACGCCCAAAAGGCCCTCCAATTCCTTGATCGCAGAGGACAGGGTGGGCTGCGTGACCCGACAGGCGTCGGCCGCGCGGGAAAAGCTGCCCTCTGCGGCCAGGGCGCACAGAAATTCCAGCTGTCTGAGGGTCGGGAGAATCATAGGCCAGATCTATGCCAGACGGCCAAGGGATCAATTCGACATCGGGCTTTCTCGCCACCGCGGCGTGAAACACCCCCTAAAGACTTGATCATTTCGGTCAGGCGTGCTTTAGCGCCGGTGAAACCGCGACAAAACAAACGCGCTCGTTGACCGGGACTGGAGCCCGGCGATGTCCCCCACTCGGCGAAGCTTCGCTCAGTGGGGCGCTACTGCTTTGTGTTGAAGCGTGAGAGCGCTTATCTCTTGCCTAGGCAGAGATTGGCAAAAGGAGTGACGCGATGTTTGACGCGCTAACAGACCGCCTTGGCGGTGTATTTGACGGACTACTCGGGCGCGGCGCGCTGTCAGAGAAAGACGTTACGGCTGCGCTGCGCGAAATCCGGGTCGCGCTTCTGGAAGCCGACGTCGCGCTTCCGGTGGTCAAAGACTTCATCGCTTCAATCAAAGACAAGGCGGTCGGCGAAGACGTCATTCGCTCGGTGAAGCCTGGTCAGCAAGTTGTCAAAATCGTTCATGACGGTCTGGTGGGCCTGCTTGGTGGCGAAGATGCTGAAACCGGCCTTCGCGTGGATAATCCACCGGCTGTCGTGATGATGGCGGGCCTGCAAGGCTC
>CALKFG010000008.1 GCA_938084575.1 uncultured Hyphomonadaceae bacterium | reverse complement strand
AACGGCGAACTCAAACCCCCACGTCATGCCTTTGAGGGACCCCACTGCGAGGACCGTGAATTCAAAACACCAGGCACTGGGGAACACTGACCAAGCCGGTTTCAGGTGTCAGAGAGAAAGACGCCCCTTTGCTATGATCCCGCAGCCGTCAGATGCCAGACAAGCATGACAGGAAGGGCGAGGGATAGTGCGAGGGTGAACATCGCCCCAATCATCCTGGCGATCGGGAAAACAGGCCCCCCTTTCGGGTTGACGAGATGAGACCCCGCCGACGAGGAGAAGCCGAATGCGTGGGCGACCCTCGCAAAAGCAAACAGGACGGCAAGCCAGAAGACGCTTCCTGTCTGTCCGGCAATCAACTCAAAAAGCGCAAGCACGATGAGGAAGATCGGCGCATACTCGGTGATATTGCCATGTCGGCGAACGCGGCGTTCAAGCGTCATGTCGCCCTCGTGGCCGACACCATTTCGGCTGCGGAAGCGGTAGCCGCCCACAGATGCGGCCAGCAAGGTCTGCAGCGTGATCAGGAAAGCACCCAGATAGGCGGTGTAGATCGGCGCATATAAATCCATTTTCGGCCTCCTCCTTGTCTGGCGGGACCATAGCAGTGTCAGGGTGGCTTCGACAGGGCTTCCTGACCGAAAAACCCAACGCATGACGTCACCCTCGTCACCTGCTCGGCATGCCCTTCCCATTCACTTTCGTCGGAACCAGATAAACCAATCCGAAAATCCCCTCAAGCCTTTGTTTTCGTGTGTCTTTCTGGCGTCCAATCATTGAGCCCCAGGGAAGAAATCCTTTGGGTAAACATGGGGTAGAATTGTCGGGAGAGGCACGCCCGATAATGTCCGTTGTCGTGCTAAAAACATCGACCGCTAAAAACACCTAAAACTCAGAGCTGTGCGATTCCCCGGGGGCGCCAAAACTGACACAGACATAGGGGAGGAGGAAAAGCGCCGCAGGCGGCCTCCCGGGATGAGATAGTGATGACACAGGCTTAGTGACGACGATACCGGTTTCTCTGAAATGGCGATTTCAGAAATTAGCCCACTAAATGATCTTGTCTGGTTTAGCTAAATTGTGACGCGAGTTTGCTATTTCGACCTCATATGATAACAGGACGAGCCGCAAAAAATCACCCGGATTTAGAAAATCCGGGTGAGCGTGATAATTGGGCTTTAGCTATGATCGAACAGATCCCGGGTGGATCTCATTCCGAATAATCATAGTACCCCTCGACCGGGATCATCAAATGAGCCCAGGGTGTTCCGGAAAACATCACATAAGGCGCGCCAGACCTGAAGTCTGTGGTCATGCCGTCCAGTGAAGAGGGGTCCTTTGGCATCCGCATGAGATGGGCCCCGGATTCAATCCAGTTCGCAGGATCTTCTGCGTCGGCCTTATTCAGCACACCGGCCTTGGTATTGTCTTCACCCATGTCTCCATGCAGCATCCACATGTAGCCATCATGAAGCATATCGTGCTCGGTATTGTTCATGTAAGCCATCATCCATTTGAACGCCTCGCTATCACCGCAAACCGGCATGGCTTCATGAGCCGAACCCCAGCCCCCTTCGGGAACCGGACGCGGATTTCCCGGCATACAGGTCCAGCCATTGGTCCCCTCACGCAGAACCGTTCCGTCAACTGAGAGGATCGTAGCGTTCTCTCCAATAAAAGATGGCCCCGCGGTTGAGTAGGCCTCGATCTGCCACTCGGCGGACAAATGGGAAATGTCTTCTGGCCCACCACTGGTTGTCTCAGCGATTTCTGGCGCAGCAGAAACCTCAACAGCAGACGGGTTCTCAGGTGAAACCTGACTGCAGGCAGCCAAAGCCACCCCCCCTATTATGCCGGGAAAAATCTTCATCATAATGTCCCCTCTTCGTTTCCATTTCACGTCTTCTGAAATCAATTGACATGTCATCGATATTCTTCTCGGACGCTAACGGATCAACTTCAGGAGAATTAAGAAATATGGGCGGGAGCAACTGCCCCCACCCACGTTTGAATTACTAGTTACATGAATTCCCATAAAAATATGGGGTCATATTTTGGCTGGCACCATTATAGTTGTATGCTCTCTCTGGGTTAGCATAAATGGTTTCGAGCCGATTAGCAGCTCCAGCCCTATTTTCCCAGTTGGCACTTGCGGCCCAATTAGTGGTGTTTGTCACACCGGCCTGGACTGTTCCATCCACCTCAACCCCATCGACTTCCTTGGATGCGTTGACCGTGGCAGATACGCTCTCCGTCGTGGAACCGTCCTCCTTTACCATAGTAGCCGGCACTACAATAATATGCGCCTTACATGTCGGACTTAATTCCGGATTGTTCGCATCGTACACGGTCGAGCACGCCGGAACAAAGGTTTGCCTCCATTTATTATCATATACATTGTCATTACAATTATAATATTCATAGTATACAAATTGCGTGCTTTTGTTGACTAGAGCGTAGCTATCCTCTGCAACAGCAAATCCTGAACCAAAAACCGATGCAGCGAGCATCAAACTGGTAAAATATTTCATTACTTAAATGTCCCTTTTAAATAGCCAATATTGATTGCAAAACTCTAATTCATTTATTCATTTATCGGTGGAATGTTTTGTTCCGCCGTAGAAGCACCTGTCCCAAGTGAGACCGTCACTGGTATTCTGGCCAACGTAGCCTTGAAGAGGTCGAGGGCCTCATCTTTTGGGAGATTGTAGTTCACGATCATTTCACAGGTCCGGAAGAACATCTCACGGACGATGTGGACGTTCGGATTAACACCGCCTATGACGTCCGCCCCTGAGGACATGCCCGCTCCGGGAGCGACCCCTCCCGCGGAAATACCACTCACAACGATGGAAGAACCACCGGTTCTCAGGCCCTCGGGCGGCGGCAGAAAACAGAAAACCCTGCTATCGTCCGGAGACGAAACAATTGCCCACTGCGCCTCAGGGCTGAGTGATATCAAGCTATCCGGCGAGGTATTGGTGGTCTTGGATTCAAAGTCGATACTATTGCCACCCCCTACGGAAGAGCAAGCCTGCAACAGAAATACAGCCAACAACAGAAAAGAATACTTCATACTTCCCCCCAATTATTAAGTTGGGGCAAAAATGACGCCTAAGTCAAATCGTATCTCTAAATTATTGTATATTGTATATAATAATGGCGCGAGATATCTTTGCGTGAAGAAGCGCCTGGGTCTTACGACGCACAACCGGAATCCCTGTCGGCAGGCCACAAGCTCACCTGATAATGTTCAGTGGCGGATACTAGCGCTAGAGCGCCCTTGCGAGGCCATTGTCCCGCCTTTTGGGCGGCGCTGGGCGCTAGCCTGCCACCTTTCGCATTATTGCTTCGATCGGTCCACGATTGAACCAGCGCGCCCAGATCAGCGCGAAGACCGTTGCCGCGAAACAGAACAGTAGGGATGCTCCAAGCGCCTGTGCGACGGTTTGCGCTCCAAGCATGCCCAGGGCTTCGAGCGTCCCCATGCCAACCAGAATATGGGCTATGTAAAGCGTCAGAGTTTGCCGCCCTGCAGGGGTCAGTAGATGCAAAACCCCCACGGCCTTCAGACTATCTGAGAACAGCAGGCAGCCCCCCACGACAACGCAGGCAGCGCCAAGACCCGCAAGAGTATAGAGCGGCATCGGCGGCACGGGGACCGTGGATGCCAGTAGTACGAGTTCCGGGTCAATCGGTCCGAGACTCGCGACAAGCCACGCGCTCACGCCCTCAGCAACGACAACGGCAATCACACCACCAAGAACGAGTCTCCATTGGGTCGCGCGTTCGGAAAGAGACACACGGCTGAGAATGATGCCGAACACCAGGAACCCAAGCCACGGGATAACGGGATGCCAGCCGTTGAAGAACAGGTTGCGAATGAAGCCTGTAGGCGTCCAGAAACCGGTGTAGGTTAAGTCATCCCAGTTCCAGCCTGCATCATAGTTCAACGTCAGGATCATGACCATAAAAGCGATGTTGAGACCCAAAAGAACCCCGAACAGCGCCCGCACGCCCAAGGGTAACAGAAAGACGCCAAACAGAAAGTAGAACCCATAGTAATGCAGGATGTCAGCCTCAAAGATCGTCATATTCAAAAGGCCGATCATCAACAGGAATGCAGCACGTTTGATGGTAACAGAGACCGTCTGATCCAGCCCTTTCAGCCCCGCCAGTCCAAGCCCTATGCCGGCAAGAACAACAAAAGTGGCAGCTGCACGCCCCTCGAGGGCACTGGTTAGCAGGTTGATAACACCGCTCCCCCCTTCAGCCCCCATAACGACCTTGAAGTTCACGATGACCATGCCGACAAAAGCTAGGAAGCGCGCCAGATCGAGCCCTTCTAGGCGTTTGTTCATAGGGAGCCGCTGGGTCTGTTTCATCATTTCCATCTGGTTTGCAACGGGTTTATTTGGCTGGTCGTCGCCAGACAGTTTGCCAGCCCAGATACACTAGCGATCACGGTCAATTACACATTGTAGCGGTGTCCCCGCCCGCAGCTGGTCCCGGTCCGGCGAAATCACTTCGCAGGAGCTCTCAAAATGCGCGCTTTCATCATAGGCATGATAGAAGTCCGGCTTGACGCCCCCAAATTTAACGTCCGGAGAACCAAGCATCTTTTCCCATGTCTCATCCGACGCTGGAGGCGAGACACAGCCGAAACACAAAAATGCTAAAATGGCAGGGATGAAGCCAGGCCTCTTAAGAAGATGGTGCCAAATGGACAAGTTGGGGGCACTCACGGAACCTCCTTGATAAATCTTGACATGAGTAGGCCGTAGAACTCTCTATAACAGGCCGGAAAGGGACTTAGGCATAATGCGTACTCTCATTATGGTCTTTATCATTCTCCTAAGTTCGCTTGGGAAAACCGCGGCTCAAGAATGGACCTGTCACGCTTTCGTTCCGACCTTGAGTTTCAGTTAAGCTGCCTTTCGTTCGAATGCCAAGGGGCTTTTCCATCCAAGTGCTGAATGTCGTCGGCGTGGATTGTAGAACCCATTGATATACTGAAAGAGTGCGGCTTCAGTTTCTCTCCGCGTCGTCCATGTGTGCCGCCAGATCAGTTCGGCTTTCAGAGATTTGAAAAAAGTCTCTACGGCTGCGTTATCGTAGCAATTTCCCTTGCTGCTCATCGAGACTTGAAAGCCCTGCTGGCACAGGCGCTTTTGATAATCATGGCTGCAATATTGGCTGCCGCGGTCGGTATGGTGAATACATCCTGGTGGCGGCTGACGCAGATTGATCGCCATATCCAGTGCACGAATAGCAAGGTCTTTCTTCATCCGGTTGCTGACCGCCCAGCCGATTAAGCGCCTCGAATATAGATCGAGAATGACGGCCAGATAGAGCCATCCCTCGCGGGTCCAGAGTGAGACGGGTAAAGAAAATGATCCAGTGAATCATTTTCCCGTCGAACGAGATATCACCGGCCCATTTCTGGTTTGGTGCGCTTGCAGAGAAATCTCGATCAAGCAGGTTGGGCGCTATGTTGAACCGATGATTACTATCAGTCGTTGCCTTGAACTTGCGTGTGCGCACAACACGAATGTCGTTCTGCCTCATGAGCCGACCAACGCGCCGATGCCCGACGGCAAGACCAAGTTCTTTTAGCTCTTCAGTCATACGCGGGCGGCCATAACTGCCGAGCGCAAGACTGTGCTGCTCACGGATATGCGCCAGGATCTCAAGGTCCTTGCGCTGGCGCGTGCCCATCGGACGCGACCGCCAGGCGCGAAAGCCCCGCGATGTCACCTTCAACACACGGCACATCTGTTCAATCGACCAGACCTTCTTCCAAGCATCAATGAAGGCGAACCGCTTCACTTCTGACTTGCGAAGAAGGCCGTCGCTTTTTTTAGGATATCCCGCTCCTCCTTCAGAACGCGGTTCTCTCGGCGCAGTTGCTCGACTTCCTTCAAAAGGTCCGCCGATGGCAGATCTGACCGCTCCTCGGTTCGGTGCGTCGCAATCCACTTGCCCAGTGTCGAAAGCCCGATGCCCAAATCTGCCGCAACCTGCTTACGTGAAAGTCCGCTGCTCAGCGCAAGCCGGACGGCCTCACGCTGGAAGTCTTCGCCGCGTCTATGACCCATAGTCCTATCTCCTTGATAATAGATAATCGTCTATCAAGGCCGGAATCAAACCGGGACAGTTCCAAAAAGGCTCACCCGACAGTGCGGATGAGCCAGCTTTCGCATTCACTCGCCAACGCCTAGCTAATCGCGTCAGAGGGCTCCGTCTCGATCTCTTCTTCTTTCGCCACTGGACGCAATGTAACGACCAAGGGATTGGGCTTGTGCTCAAGCATGGCTCCTGTTGCAGCGTCGACGCCGGCCCCGATCAGCCCTCCGAGGATAACATTACCGGCCATCGCGGCGCCGCCCCCTCCGGAAACTTGCGTCTGAACATTATGCCGGGAAGTCTCATAACCATCCATGCTGACCGTAACCTGAAGATTCTCTTTTCTAGGCACCTTGAAAGAGCAAGGCGTTGCCGTGCATCTCATGCCGTTAGAGAGCTGAACCGCCGCCCCCGGCGGATCACTCTCCACAACAAATACTTCATTAGACCCTCTGGTAACTGTGGCGCAGCCGGTCGCCATCAGGCAGGCCGCCGAAACGGCCATAAATAGACGTGTGTTCATATAATCCCCCTTATCCATCGCTTTAAGTTAGAGACGGCTGAGCAAAGGCATGCAAGAATCGAACTCCTTCTTTCTGGTAGCTCATAGGAAAGCAGCCCTAACAAGTCGCTGCACCTTCCCTCGACCTTTCAAAACTGGCCGATCAGGACACTGCACAGATTGCAAGTTGCTGCGGGGATAGACTTCTTCGGAAGGCGGTCAAATTTGGCGTCAGACCACATCAACCCGCCAAAGCCCCCCTTGGGTAAACATTGGGTACAATGGGCGGGAAAGGCACGCCCGTTGATGCCCAGTGGCTGGTGCCAGACCTGCTACCCGCCAGATCCCCTATAATTCGAAAAGAAGGTAGTCTGCGGGCCGTCACGTCAGAACGCGCCTGAGCGGGGGGTGTGCACCGCCAGCGCCGCCGGCGGGGGCCCTCACCCCAGCTATGCGAGGTCGCGGCGACCGCCTTCCATGCGCCATGTGTCAGTTGACACCGGCCCGGGCGGTGGGGCTAGGAAGAGAGCTCCCTCTGGAACAGGGCCAGCATGCGCGCCCAGGCGCGGTCGGCCTGTTCCGGATGATGCGCACGGGAGTCGGTCGGCACCCAGCCATGCATCGCGTCAGCATAGACGTCGATCTCGGCAGGCACCCCGGCCGCATCGAAGGCCGAGACCAAGGCCGCCCGTGCGCCCGGATCGCGGTTGTGATCATTCCCGGCGATGGCAATCAGAACGCCGCCCCTGATCTGATCCGCCAGGCGGTGCGGGCTGTCGTCCGCCTCGCTGACCAGACCCCCACCATGGAACGAGACCGGGGCCGTGATCCGGCCCGGAACCGCTGCCGCCGCGCGCAGCGTCCATGACCCCGTCATGCAGAACCCGACGGCACCAATCCCGCGCCTGCGATCAACAGCGGCCTGATCATCCAGCCAGGCCACAAGCGCGACGGCGTCGGGGCCCACGGTCGATGGCGACAGCAACTGATAATGCGGACCAAGCCGGGCCCGCCCGCCGGGGTCCCCAGAGCTCATGCCGTCCTCGAACAGGCGGCCTGTATGTGAACGGTAATACGGATTGACCGCGACAACGCTGTAGCCGGCCCCGGCCAGTCGCCGTGCCATATCAAAAAAGGCAGGACGCACACCGTGAATGTCCGGCCACATGATCACAGCGGCATGCGCCCCCTCTGTCGGATGGAGAAACAGGGCATCCATCTGGCCGTCCGGCGTCGGGATAAGAACATCCGTTTCCGTGATGTCATGGGCCCCAGCGACAGGCGCCGCCTGGGCAGAGGGCCGCAAAGCGGTTGCCGCCAGAGCGGCCGACGCGCTGACCGTAAAGCTGCGCCGGGTCATGGCCCTGTGCTTGAGATCGGCCTCCAATTCGCGGTCGGTGGTGTCGTCACACATGGCGGGCCTCTCTTGAGATTAAAGGTTCGACCAGACAAGACATGGCACAGACGGCGAAAGCGGCAAGACGTTTGTTCCCCCATGCCAGATGATGACGCTGAGGGCGTGCCAATAGTCAGGCCATTCAGCTGATGGGCACCTCCTGGTTTTTCGCCAAGACATCCAGAAAATCAGCCGGGCAATGGGGAAGACCTCAAAAAAGCTGAACAAACCGCAACAGACATGCGTTTGCGAGCCTCTTCATACAAGATTGGGGGGATTAAGCTTGGACAGCACGCAACGCTCGGACGCGATCAAACATGTTTTATCAACACTCTTTTCAGCTCAAAATGCGCTTCGGGCGTTAGCGCCTGGATTCAAGTGTGCAGGACTTGGAAACCTGCTTGGCGACCATGGTGAATTTGTTTGCATAGAACATTACGGCCTCACAAAAGCTCCCGCTGGCGCAAATGGGTATGATGCCGTTACCCCTGCTGGCAAATCCGTCCAAATAAAAGCAAATCATGCGGCAAACATGATCGGCTTTAGAGGCACAGCTGACCTGATGTTGGTGATTAAGGTCGATGCCGAAGGCGAGTGGGAAGAAATTTACTATGGCGATTTTTCGGACGTTCTGAAGCATGCCCGCTACTCAAAAAGAGACAATAAGCACACGCTTACGATCTCGAAATTGAGGCAGCTCGCCGAAGAAGGCGCCGGTCGGATCACGCTGGATCAAAACCGTAGCTGAGAGAGGCAAGATCGCACCCACCAGACCCTGCACCATCAGGCGGTCAGGCCATGGCGACGGGTCCTGCTGTGATGGCGCCTGCCCTGTCTGGCACCGGGTGTCTGATATCCGGTGGCCATCAGGTCCCTTCCTGGACAGACGGCAAATGACGGACCCGGAGAGAGAAACCGGACGCCAGCTGGCGGCTGACATCCGGTTCGGTTATGCCTGCAGCGGATAGGGCCGCTCAGCCCGCCTGAACCTGCGCAATCCACTCATCGACCCGGCGTTCAAGGATCGCGAGAGGCAAGGCACCGCCGCCAAGAATGGTGTCATGGAAGGCCCGGATATCGAACGCCTCGCCAAGCTCGGCTTCCGCCTTGCGACGCAATTGCTGGATTTTCAGCATACCGACTTTGTAACTCGTCGCCTGCCCCGGCATCACCAGATAGCGGCGCACTTCCGAGCGGGCCTGAGCTCCGGTAATGGCCGAGTTGGCCATGAAATACCGGACCGCCTCATCTTCGCTCCAGCCTTTGGCATGCAGGCCGGTATCCACGACGAGGCGAATGGCCCGCCAGATTTCCGACCCCGCACGCCCAAAGCGCGACAGCGGGTCCTGATAGGTGCCCGGCATCTCAATCGCCAGCCACTCTGAATACAGCCCCCAGCCTTCGCTGTAAGCGGTGACGCCGGCCTGGGTGCGGAAGGTCGGCACCGCGTCCAGCTCCTGCTGGATCGCAATCTGCATATGGTGGCCGGGCAGGCCCTCATGATAGGCAATCACCTCCAGCTCGCGCTTTGGCATCGCCGTCATGTCAGACAGATGCGCATAGTACACGCCGGGTCGCGATCCATCTGGCGTTGACGGGAAATAATGCTGGGCGGCGCCAGCCTGTTCGCGGAAGGGTTCGACCCGCTTCACCACCATGTCGGCTTTTGGCAGAATGCCGAAATAGTCCGGCAGCGCCGTCTTGATGCGCTCAATCGCTGCGGTCGCATCCTCAATATAGCCCTGGCGCCCTTCATCCGTGTCGGGATAGTACAGCCGGTCATCATCCTTGGTGTCCCGCAGGAAGACAAAGAAGTCCTGAAGCGACCCCTCAAAACCAAAATCGGCCTGGATGGCTTCCATCTCCGTGCGCAGCCGCGCGACCTCGGCCAGGCCGATGTCGTGGATCTCGTCTGCGGTCAGGGTCGTGGTGGTGTGGTTGGCAAGGCGTTCATTATAATAAGCGATCCCATTGGGCAGCGCGCTGACACCTGCGGCCTCGGGTGCGGCATTGGCTTTGTCTTCCTCCTGCCAGGCGATCAGGCGCTGATAAGCGGGTTGCCATTCCTCGACCAGAGCGGTGCGAATATCCGCCGTCAGCTGGTCGGCTTTGGCCTGGTCAATCGCGCCCTGGCTGACCAGGCTGGCAATCTTGGCCTGGGCGTCGGCCCAGATATCACTGTCTGCACCGCTGTCGTCGAAGGGCGCGCCCGTGATGATCTTCTGCGCTTCCTCGATCACCGCATCAAAGGCAAAATAAGGGGGCCGGACACCCTGGCCGGCGACCTTCTTCGAGCCCTCGATCAGCTGGTCCAGCGCACGCGCGCTGCCCGAGATGCGCCGCAGGTAATTGTCCATATCCGCGCCATCGACGACTTTATGAAACGCGATCAGCAGTTGCGGGAAGAAACTGTGAACAGCCTGCATCTGGTTGAAAACATAGTCATTATACCGGAACTGATCCGCCGCCTCGCCGCGTTCGGCCTGATACACCCAGAGGTCGTAAGAGATCCTCGCCGCCGGCGTCAGCTTGTCATAATCGATCGCGGCCCGCAGCTCCGCCAGATTCGCACGCGACCGTTCAAGCTGGGCATCAAGGGCCGATTCAGAAAAGTCATCGATCTCGCCCTGACGTTCATCGCGCCCCAGAAAGGTCAGCTGGATCGGGCTTTGCAGGACTTCCGCCTCATACTTGTCTTCAAACCAGGCATTCAGCCGGGCTGTTTCAGCCGCAATCTCGTCCGCGCCCGGGGCTGCCGCGATTTCGACCCCGCCGGCTGCGGCCTCTGATTGCGCCGCGTTTGGTGCCCGCACAATATCGCAGGATGCCAGTGTCAGCACGGTCGCCAGGGCGGTGAGCAGTATCAGATTTCGTCGCATGACCAGTGGTCTCCCAGACCTTAGATTTATCGTTAAACGGCAAGAAAGCAGGTTTTGCACAAAGCGGCAAGAGCCGAAGTCACCGGATCATGGACGCGGTCGGCGTCAGAAGACGGGGTCAGATATGGCCGCCCCGCCCAGGGGGCTCAGCTGACACCCGGCAGCCCCACAGCCTGCTTGTTATTCCGGCCGTCCTGCACCAAGCTTGGCGTCTTGCTGACACCATCCATGGGGGGACGGGCTTATGCCAATCATTTCGCTGTCGCGCATTCTGGCCTTCTGGGCCGACCAGCAGCCGGACCGGTTCGCCATCGATCATGAGGGCGACCAGATCAGCTGGCGGGCGCTTGAACGCCGGACCAACAGGCTGGCGCGGGCCTATGCCGCGCGCGGCGTCAAAGCCGATGATTTTGTTACCATCGCGCTGCCCAATGGCATCGCTTTTTTCGAGGCCTGCTTTGCCACCTGGAAGCTCGGCGCGACACCGCAACCGGTCTCATCCCGCCTGCCCCGGCTTGAACGCGACCAGATTATTGACCTGGCCAAGCCGGCCCTCGTGGTCGGCGTTGACGACGGCACCTATGCGCCAACGCCGTCTGTGCCGGCCGGATTCATGCCTGATCCGGGCCTGTCCGACACCGCCCTGCCGGAGCAGACATCCACATCCCTCAAGGCAATGACGTCCGGCGGATCGACCGGACGTCCAAAGCTGATTGTCTCGAAAGCGCCGGCGGCATGGGACACCGCGCAGGATTATCTGGAGATCCGCACCCGCGGCTCAATGCTGATTCCCGGTCCGCTGTATCATAACGGCCCCTTCCTCTGGGCGATGGTTGCGCTGTTCAAGGGTGCCAGCGTCGCGGTGACGACCCGGTTCGATGCTGAGACAACGCTGCAGCTGATCGACCGCCTCAAGCTCGAAACGGCTTATATGGTGCCGACCATGATGCGCCGGATCTGGGCCCTGCCG
Organism: uncultured Hyphomonadaceae bacterium; assembly: GCA_938084575.1. Lineage (GTDB taxonomy): Bacteria > Pseudomonadota > Alphaproteobacteria > Caulobacterales > Hyphomonadaceae > Henriciella. Next base: position 43,647 of record CALKFG010000008.1, on the reverse strand, counting down.
CCGGAGGTGCGGGACTCCTATGACCTGTCCAGCCTCAGCGCACTCTGGCATCTGGCGGCCCCCTGTCCTCCCTGGCTCAAGCAGGCGTTCATAGACTGGCTCGGTCCGGAGGTGATCTGGGAACTGTATGGCGGCACGGAGGGACAGGGATCGACCACGATACAGGGGACCGAATGGCTGACCCATCGCGGCTCGGTCGGGCGGGCCGTCGACACGTGCGAAATGAAGATTGTCGGCGATACAGGCGAAACCCTGCCGCCAGGCGAGGTCGGCGAAGTCTTTATCCGGCCGCTCGCCGGCGCGGGAACGAGTTATTACTATCTCGGCGCCGAACCCCGGGCGATCGACGGGGGGTGGGAAAGCCTCGGCGACATGGGGTGGATGGACCCGGACGGCTACCTCTATCTCACCGACCGCAAGTCGGACATGGTCATTGTCGGCGGCGCGAACATCTATCCCGCCGAGATCGAGGCCGCGCTCGACGCTTTTCCGGGGGTGCGCAGCTCCGCCGTCATCGGCTTGCCGGACGAAGACATGGGCGCGCGCCTGCACGCAATTGTCGATGTGCCCGGGGGCGTCCTGGACGAACCGGCGCTGACGGCGCACCTGCGCGAGCGGCTTGTCACCTACAAGATCCCGAAATCGCTGGAAGTCGTCACCGCCCCCCTGCGCGACGATGCCGGCAAGACCCGGCGCAGCGCGCTTCGGGCCGCCCGCCTCGAGACAGAGGATTAGCGATACGCCCGGTTCGGGTCTGGCTTCGGGCGCAGATGCCGGCGGACAGACCGCACGGGTCGCGCGGTTGCCGGTGCGGGAACAGACCAGCCGGTCTGCACACGAGACGTTGCCTGTCGCGCACGAACCGGTAACCCATCCTCTCCCGAATCTGGTCGGGGCGTTCAGAAAACAGGATATCGACATGAGGCAGATGCTTTCCGCGCTGGGGCTCATCCTGCTGGCTCAAACAGCTGGTGCGGAGACGCTCAACCTGCAGCAGGCCATGCAGGAATTACGCGATCGCGGCGCCAATGCCGTCGACGGCGCGCTCCTGTACGGCGATCCGGTGATTATGGGCGAATTTGACGGCCAGGGCTTCAAGCTCCGGCTTGGATCATGTGACCGGGACACGCTGGGCCTGGATTGCCGGTCGACCTCTTTCAGCACCTGCAAATCGATTTCCGACCTCAGCCGGACCGAGGCCCTGGACATTATTGATCGCTACAATGGCGAGATCGACGGGCGCGGGACGCTGTACAGCGATGCGATTATCGGGATTGGCAGCGTCATCTGTGTCAAAGTCCGCCGTGATTTTCACCCAGAAGACGTGTTCGATCTGTCCGACGTCTATGACTGGAAGCTTACGGTCCGCGACTTTGAGGACTATCTCGATGAGACGCTCAACCGACGTCGCGCCGAGGCCCTTCTGGGCGAGGACTGACGTGCCGCCATGGAAAGGATCCCGCTGCCGGCTGAGCGGTTGACAGCGGACAGGGGGGCAGGCCACGTCCGGCCTGAACCATTTGGATCAGCTGGCGGCAGGGGCCGGGGATGCGGCAGACCCGTCCTCTGCCTCGCATGGCTCAGAATATCTGTCGGACAGGATTGCTCGACGCGCCGCGGCAGAGTTGTTATCGGTAGGGATCCAGCTTGAGGCCATAAAGATGTACACGCCCCCCGAACAGTTGACACAACAGAAAATCGACGTGCCGTCGATCTATGGCCAGGTGGATTTTTCGATCACGCCTGAGCGGTATGCCGGCGCGCCGGAGGATGAGGCAGAATTCGTCGGCCTGAACCCGGACATTCGGGCCCGCCTGCTTGAGAATGAGGACCGGATGGCCAAGATCCGGACCTACACCATGATGGGCGACAGCACCGCGGATGCCTATGCCGCGCTGATCCCGCAATATGGCTTTCGGACCCTCGTCTCCATGCTGGAAACCGCATGTGACGCCGGACTGGCGGCGGTCGACAACCCGCCGCCGGAACTCCGGCGCCTGATCGCCGCCATGGAGCGCACACCCGACTGGCTGGACATGGCGCTGGTTGAAGACGGTGCCCGCAGAGAGCGCAATGAATTCGCCAATTTCGTGCCCTACGCCATTCGCGGCACTTTTCTGGCCACCTTCATGAACGCCTATGCGGCCTTGCCGATGGCCATGACCGGAACCCTGTCAAACGCATCCTCGGCCGGCCGGGTCAAGGAAACCGCCAACTTTTTTACAACCACGGTGATGCCGGGCGCGCTTGAACGCCACGGGGCCGGATTCAAGGCCGCCGCCAAGGTGCGCCTGATGCACTCCATGGTCCGGTTCAACATCATGCGGACCCAAAGATGGGATGTTCGTGTCTATGGCACGCCGATCCCGCAGGTCGACCAGATGCCGGCCGGCATGGTCGGCATGTTTTTCGTGTCTGCCAAATTGCTCAAGCAGGGGCGCACTGCCTTTAACCGGGAGGAACGCGCAAAAGTCGAACTTGCCCGGTATCGCTGCTTCCTGCTGGGCCTGCCGGCCGACCTGCTCGCAGATGACCCGCAGGAAATTGTCGACCTGATGCTGACGCGCCAGGCCACTTTGCGCAAGGCCTGGGACAATCAGACCTGCGGGGAGCTGGTGCGCTCAACCGTATCGGCCGTCGTCGCGAATGAACACCTGCTCGGGGGACCGCTGCGCAGGCGAATGGAGCTCAGCCTGTCAAAGCTGTTGCTGGTGAAGAACCATTGCGGGGGTGATTATTCAATCGCCCGCGACATGGGCGTGGAGATCTCGACCGGGGACAAAATCATCGGCTCCCTGACCGCAATGGTGATGTTTGGCCGGCTTTATGCCTACCGGCTCGCCATGAGGATTCCCGGGGTCTCCGGCCTCGTCGACAGACACCTCATCCGGAAACTGACTCGGCTGCTCAAGGGCTATGGCCGGGCGAAATTCGAAAGCGATTCAGAAGACTATAAACCCGCGACCAAGGCGCCTGCCGCGTCCGCCTAGGACGGGCCACCGCCAGCAACAGGCTTATTCGGCGCGCGCCTGAAACGGAATCGGCCACATGAAATCGACCTGACGATAGGCCTGCGCCAGGTCGTCCTGCACCGCCTGCGCAACCGGCCCGATGACCAGAGGCATGGGGAAAGCAAACCCCTCCTGATTTGCGTTTTCCGGATTAACCGATGCCACAGCGTGGCAGCTATGACAGGAGCTCGCAAAGAAGGTGAAATCTTCCGGTTCAACCCGGACGTCCGACTCGGCGGCAGCCTTGTTCAGCATGTGAACCGTGCCGCCCGCAAAATCCTCCAGCATGGAATGACCCAGAATGACGGCGCTTTCATCCCGCGTGAAGCTGACCTGGACGCCATTGGGAGAATAATTTTCAAGCGGTGTGCCGCTCAGACCGAAATGCGCCTGAACCGCCCCGATCAGGCCCGGCGGCGTCGTGTCGCGCGTGTTGTTCAGCTTGCGGATATTGGCGAGACCCGGATTGGCGGCGTATTCGAATGTCGTCCAGAACCAGCTCACCGCTTCGGAATTCAGAAGATCCTCCGGGGTCGGCTGCAGCTTGACCATGATGTGCATGCCCGCCCATGCAAATCTGGCCCCATCCCCGGCGACATAGTGAAAGGCATCGTCGTAGCGGGCCACATCCTCAACCGGTGGACACGTCTCGCCCTGAAGGTCGGTATAGGCGGTCAGGGGCACAAACACACCCTTGATCTCATAGGCACCATTCGGCATCTCGATGTCGTTGTCAGCCAGATAGGCGGCGACACCTGACTGGGTATAAAGCCTGTTGCTGACCAGATAATCATAGCTGATCCGGTTGCGCGCCACGACCTCAACCTCGGCCGCGCAGGCGTCACCCACCTCCAGTGCGGCGAGGGTCTCCTTGGCGACAACCGCATCCAGTCCGGCCTTGACGGGTTTTCCGAACGTAAAGTCAGGATCACCCGATTTCGGAAACGTGTCCAGGTCAGTGGGCCAGCTCATCCAGCTCGGGACAAGCGGATTTTCGGCCGTCCCGTCACCCGGTGACGTGGCGCTGGCAAACAGGACCCAGGCCATGAAATATTGCAGGGCGAGGTCAGACGGCAGGGTCTCCATGACCGGATGGTCGGCATATTGCGACGGGTGCAGGTCCAGAAGCGACATATCCTGAGCCACGCCATACGCCCCGGGCAACCCGGCCACCATGAGGGTGCAAAGCCCCAAACACCTCAACATCTGCATCATACGGTCGTCCCCAACCCCCTCACCCACAGACCGACCCCATGGCGGAGCTGAGCAGATCAGGGGACCGCCGCCCGGGTTTCCCCGCGGGCGCCGAATGTATGGAACAGGCTGGATACATAGGCCAGCGGGGTTTCAAAGCAGCCGGCAAACGCGGTTACGGGCTGACCGGCCGGTCGTCATCGCCGCCGCCGCCCGCAGCAAGAGCGGCAACCGTTGCGGCCCCGGCAACACCCAGCAGGACAGTGCTGGTGCTTAGTCCACCTAATGTACCGCCAAGCGCCGATCCGCCGCTCGACACCGTGGTTTCTGCAGCGGTAACGGTTTCACCACCTGACGACTCGGCCCGGACCCTGCCGGTCGGGCAGGCATTGGTGTCAATCTCAATCTGCTCCCGGCCCCCCAGTTTCAGACTGCATCCTGTTAGGGACAGCTCGACAGAGGCGTTCCGGCGCGTCGTCACAACGTCCCCGACAATCAGAAAATCGCCCGGGTTCAGGGCGTAGATCTCGCCGTCACGCAGGACAATGACACTGCCGACCTCGCCCGACACAGCCGCCACCGTCCCGGCAAGCTGGGCTGATGCCGATGGAATAAGAGCGCCCATGAAAAGCGATGAGACGAAAAAGGATTTAAGCTTCATGGGCCGAATCTTTCATGGAACTGGTTAACGGGTCGTGACCTATCATGAAGTCCACCCAACACAAAGCGCTGCTTTCGGTCGTTCCGAAAGCGACCGGCGGCACCGCTGCCCGATACCGCCGCCGCAGCCGGGCTCCTGTCGCCGCCCCCTCTCTCTTATGCGGCATGCGGGCAAAGCCCGCGGTCACACTCGGCCACGTCTAGGGGGCGCAATGCCAGCACACCTCCTCGGCCAGACCGGATCCGATCGGGCTGCCTGGCGGGGTTTGCAGCAGGGTGCGCTGGGGCGGCGGCGCCCCCTCCAGATGGCGCTGAATGCGCGCCGCAAGGGCCGCAAAATGGCGCGCCTCCTGGTCGTTGCGGGCGGCCCGCCGACGGGTCAGACGCGCCCGGACGTCCCGCAGTTTTGCATTGACGCCGGCAGCCACCTCCAGCGAGGCGTCCGGATGCGACGCGGCCCCCGTCAGCGCCTCGACATAGCGGGCCTGAACGATACGCGCCAAAAGCTCATGCCGTCTGTCAACCGGACGCTGGAACGCCGCCTTTTCAATCTGGTTCAACAGGTCTGACAGCTTCAGGGCCGACGGGGACCGCTGCTCATAGGCGATAATGCGCTCGAGCCGTGCTGGCGCGAGCAGAGCCCCGAGGCTGAGATCTGCCGCCAGCGTCGCGGCCGAGGGCAGGTCAAACACAGCCCCCGTGCGGGACGGGAAAACCTCCAGCGCCTCGCCGCCGCCGGCAAACCCTACATCGCCCGGCGTCAGCAGGTTCAGAAGGGCGTCGGGGAGGTCCAGCTGTACCGGGTCAAGGGTTCGCAGCACGGCATCGATCGCGCGCTGCTGGTCCTTCACGTCAACCGGGGTGGCGGCCAGCGGGGCCTTCCCATTGACGCTATAGCTGAACTCCAATCCACCGATGAATTTCGCTGCGGCCGCGACCTGATAGCGATGATACAAATAGATCGGCACGATGACGGCATTCAGGTCGGAGGTCGGGCGGCCGGGTGCCAGCCGGTCAAGGCCGAAATCGGCCAGGGCGATCCGGCGAACTTCAAGGGTCTCCAGCAGGGCTGCAATCGCATCCCCACCATTATCCCAGACCGAGCCATAAGGATGCGCGGCACCGACGGGGCGGCCATGCGGATCGGCGGTGAACCGAAGCCCGGCCGCGACAACCTCTGACACCATGGCATCCAGAGCCGGCTCTGCCTCTGCCGGATCGGAGAACTCCGTATACAGCCATTTGACCGTGAACACGTCCCAGGCGCCCAGGCCGACACCATAGGCCTCGGAGAAGTCCAGGCCGCCCTCGCGCGGCCGGATATATGGCGCGGGATAATCCATCACCGAGGCCCGGTTGTTTGAACTTCCCGCGAAATTATGCGCGAATCCAAGCGTATGGCCGACCTCATGTGCCGCCAGCTGCCGGATCCGGGCAAGCGACAGCTCAACCGGGTCATTGGCGGCGCCAGTGCCGGTGTCGCCAACACCGGCGAGGCCTTCAAAGATCATCCGGTCCTGCCGGACCCGCTGCGACCCGAGAATGACATTTGCCTTGAGGATTTCGCCCGTGCGCGGATCGGCAACATGTCCGCCATAGGACCAGCCCCGCGTCTCACGGTGCACCCAGTTAATAACATTATAGCGCACATCCAGCGGGTGGGCCTCCGGGGGCAGAACCTCGACCCGGTAGGCATCCTCAAAGCCTGCCGCCGCGAAGCCTTCCGCCCACCACGACGCCCCCTCGATCAGGGCTGTGCGAATCTGTTCCGGTGCGCCCGGGTCGACATAAAAGACAATGGGCTTCCTGGCCGGGCCAGTCGGTGTGGTCGGATCGGCGCGCTGCAGCCGGAACCGGCGGGACAGTCTCTGCACGATCGGGTCGGCCAGATCACTGGAATAGTCATAGAAGCCGAGACCGATATTGGCGGTGCGCGGATCAAAGGTCCGGGTCTGGTAGCCGTCATCCGGCAGCCGGACGAGGGAGTGGTGCTGGATCAGGGTGACGGACCGGGCGTCGGGCGCCGTGGCACGGGTCTCGGCATTCGGTGCCGGGCTCGAAAAGGTCAGGAAGGCATCCAGCTCAACATTGTCAGGAAAGGCCAGAACACTGCCGGCGTCGGCAAAGGAGCGGTTCGGAACAAGGCTGTAAGCGCCGCCCTGGGCCCCGTGCTTCAGGCGATCTGCGATGCCGAACTGGTCGCGGGTCAGGAAGCCCGACAAATCGATCAGGATCCGGCCCGTGGCATCGATGGCATGGATCGGCTGCGACCACAGAAAGGAGCTGGCAAAGGATTGTGCAACAGCCAGCTTTTCGCGCGGATTGTCGGCGCTCGCCCGAAACCGCCAGTTCTCCTGTTCGGCCACCATCTGGCCGCCGATTTTGCGAAACCGGACAATCGCCGCCTGACTGGCATTGCCGCGGTCCAGGCCGATCGGATTGGATCCCAATCCGCCGGTCAGGCCCGTGGTATAAATAAACCGAACCGAGATCCCCTCTGCATCCGGCGCTGGCAGTGCGGCATATATCCTCCCTGCCTCCTGATCGACATAAAGATCAATAAAGCCCGGCTTATGTTCAAGGCTGGCGATCAGGGCATCGACGGCCGCGGGTGTCTCGGCCCGGGCCGGAAGCCCCTGCACGCCAAACAGGATCATCACCGCAAGAAAGAACCGCATAGCCCACTCCATTTATAGCCTCTGCTTCGGTTAGAGCCGAGGCCGCCGGCGCAGGCAAGCTCGGCTCGGCTGTTCCCGCACGACCGGCCCGGCCAGCCTCATGGCGTGGTCGCCCGGCATGCCCCCGCAATGCCGCCGCGGTGCCGGGCTGAATCCCACCGGACTGCCCTGCAGAGTCCCCCTCAATGTCACCTGGCGGCCGCCTGACCGGTCAGGCTGGCGGATATCTGTGCGCAATGGCGTCCAGATATTGGGTGATCTCTTCGGCCAGCGCCTGGTCCTCGCCCCCCCATCCGTCCAGCTCAGCGCGCGCCGCCGACAGGGTCCGCCAGAGGCCTTTACCGCCGGGATCCGCGGTGCACCGCCGGGCAATCCCGCTTTCGATTCGCTGCCGTTCCGCATCACTCAGCATGTCCGGCGCATCAAGGTAGACAAGCCGCTGCGCGAGGCGGCGGTACCGCTGATCGGCAAACTGGTGGACAAGCTCCGCTCGGTCGCGCCAGCCGGAGCTATGAAACCGTGCCATCAGGGCCTCATCCGCCCGCGAGGGAAAACCCTGATAGATCATGTCCTCCAGCTGCTCCGGCTGCGGCCACTCTCGGTCATGGGCCTCAAGCGCCTTGAGCAGGCGCGGCCTGAGCTCCCTGTCCACGCTCAGGCGGGCGCTGTTGCGCAGCTGATCCGGGTCTGGGCGCTGTCCCCAATACCGCTCTGCGGCCGCAGCCGGAAAGACAATCGGTGCCTTGTTCAGGGCGATATTCCGGAGGGCGCGCGGGGGGCCCAGAGCCCAGTCTGACAGATCGTCGTCGCCCAGTTCATCAAGCCTGCTCCAGTCGGCACCAAGATCAACCACCCTGGCAAAACGGGCGCGCTGGCCGTCAGCATCAAGCCGTTGTCCCCACCAGAGATTTGGCTGTTTGAAATAGTCGACCATCAGAACCGGCGCTTCCATTGAGAGCGCTTCGGAGGTGCGCGCCTTGGTAGCGCAGCGGACGCTATGGCGCCACAGGTCCGGAACCCGGTCCGCGACCCGCTTTGCGACATGGATGGTGGCCCGGACATCCTCCAGCGCGTCATGCGCATTGTCATGGACATAGCCCGTCGCAGGCGCCAGCGTCTCCAGCTTGAAAACCAGCTGTCCCCGCTCGTTTTCTGGCACCTCAAATGCGCCCGGCGCCAGCGCCGCTGCCGCCCGAACCAGGGGCAAGACATCCATGCGGGCATTCCCGTTGGTAACTGTCTGATAGGGCGGATGAAGCGTTTGCCAGAAAGCCTGATGAAGGAAATTCTCATCGAAGCCGATCGAATTGTATCCGAGGAATATGGCGGGCGACCAGGCATCGAATTTCGCCCTCACCGCGCCCATCATCTGGTAAAAGCTCGGCAGAGCAGGCGAAGCAAGTTTCGCCGCCGACACGCCGGTTACCCTCAATGCCGCCGGTGCCGGGATCACCCAGGGCAGGATCCGGCAGCGGACGTTGATTTCGTCAATTGGGTTGAAATTTTCGTCTGTGAGGATCGCGGCAAATTGTAAGATCTGGTCGAATGTCTTGTTCAGGCCCGTCGTCTCAGTGTCATAGAACACAAACATTCAGCCTTGCCCCCGCCCATGATTATTCACCTCACAATCAACCCGGCCAGAAAGACTCGCTCGGACCCCAAGGGAGACGCCCCCGACGAGCCCGTCCCGGAAACATTCACATGACAGCTGGCGGCCCTCGACCCGGGTTTACGGGCTTACCGGCAGGTCGTCACCCTCATCGTCGGCCGCAGCGGCAAGCGCGCTCAGCGTGGTCAGGCTCGCCGCACCGAGAAGGAGAGGCCCCGTCGCCGCCACAGTCGTGGACGTCGCGACACCTGCGACAGAGACACTGGATACAGCGCCGGGAACGCAGGAATTCGGACCAATCGCGATCTGCTCTGTACCCGCAAGGTTGATGCTACACCCGGTCAAGGAGAGCAGAACGGAGGCGGCGGTGCGGGTGGCGACAATATCTCCCACCAGCAGCATATCGCCCTGGCTCAGAGAGTAAATTTCGCCGTCGCGCACGACCAGTACGCTGCCATTTTCACCCGTCATGGATTCAACTGTTCCGGCGATTTCCGCCTGAGCCGATGGCGCCAAGGCCAGAACACCTAAGGCGATAAAAGAAGCAAGTATCTGTCTCATCCGCGTCCTCCCATTGGATAAGCATTACCCCGAATAGCTTAACAATAAAAGATTTTGTTTGCACCACGACGCAGCCGAAAGGACCTTTCATCGAAGAGAGAGATTTGACTGGACAGGACTCAGCGCGCCGATCGCACAGAGCACCGGCCTCAGCACCCCGCGCCGCCTTTGATATACTGCGCTCCGTGGACCGGCATAGCCGTGGCACAAGCTGGGCTTTCGGATCCGGGCCACAGGCCGTAACATGGATGGATCCCGAATTAGGCGTCTGTTCGTTCTGTCTGATCCAAGACATCGAGCGGCAGCAGAAAAGCACCGCGTTCAATCTGCCAGACCTTGGCGACATGCTGAATTAAAAGATCGCCATAGAAATGCGGGAACATTCCTGGCCGACCATTTTCCGGGATTGGGGTCTCCCAGACAAGTCGGTCGCCAAGTGCCGCCACATCGACCTGTAATATCACAAGCCTGTCATCCGTCGGAAAGTAGCGCTGCAGGGTTCCGGCAAGCTGGCGAGACGACGACAGATGGACATACCCATCCGCGCGGTCAAGACCCGTGCAAACCGTTCCCAGCTCACGGGCGGCCTGCCACTCGGCCACCGTCAAAATCTTATAAGCATCGGTCATGTCCATTGGCTCGCTCCGGTCAGGCTGAACAGACACAACGCTTAGGACAAAACCAAAAAGAACACCAAGTTCCGGGAGACCAGGCCGAGGTTGCCTTTGCGGCAAACGGGCGGCATGTCATACCGGCTTCAGCGTTGAAACGGTCCTGTCATTCCGGATGTTCCCAGTGTTAAGTGTCGCACGCGGCTCCAGAAGAATGACATTACAAGACGGCAGCGCAACCGGGCAGTGCTCAACACCTTTGGGAACAATGATATATTCGCCCGGGTCGAGAAGGATGTCCTGATCTCGGAGCTTCATGAGCAATCGTCCCGAGACAACCAGGAACAATTCGTCTTCCTTCTCATGCAGGTGCCATATGAATTCCCCTTCAAGCTTCACCAGCTTGATCTGGAAATCATTGATATCGCCGCCCACCCGCGGAGACCACGTGTCGGCAAAGCTGGCAAAGGCCTCGGCCAGATTCACTTTCTGCAGATCCGGCATGCGCTCCCCTGACAAACCTGTCCTGTCGATCTGAAACGCCCCGTCACTCAGAGATGAGTTGCGGCATGATTGGCGCAACCCGGGCGTCCATGAAGTCGCGCTCATATGCCTCTTCCGGCGCCTGGCGAACGGCTTGATCCAGCCCCTGGGCGTCCAGCCCCACCAGTATGCGCCAGCGTTCATCCCGAACACCCTGCAGGATGATTTGTGCGGCCACAGCCGGATCAAGACCATTGTCGCGGAAGGATTCGCCCATTGCCGTAGCATCACCCTGACCCTCGGCGTCAGATCCGGGCACATCCTGACTTAAAAGGTCACCGAATTCCCGCATGGTGTTGAGCGCGATATTCGTACCGATATGGCCAGGCATCACGACACTCGCCTTAAGATGCGGCGCGTTGAGACGGAAATCGTTGACCAGGGCCTCGGTGAAGCCCTTGACGGCGAATTTGGCAGCCGAATAGGCCGTGTGCGCCGTGTCGGGCCCGAGGCTGGCCCAGAAGCCATTCACCGAGCTGACATTGACCAGATGCCCCTCCTCCGCCCGCATCAAAGCCGGCAGGAAGGCCCGCGAACTGTAATAGACGCCATACCAGCATACGCCGAAGGTCCGTTCCCAGACATTCCGGGGTGCGTTTATGAAGCTGCCACCGCCGCCAATGCCTGCATTGTTGAAAAGCAGGTGAATGTGGTTTGTCTGATGCCGGGCAAGCGTGTCATCCCGAAAGGCTTCGATCTGCGCCTCCATAGCCACATCGGCAAGAAAGCCCGTCACCTGAACGCCCTGTGGGGCACCCTGCATCGCCAGCCCACAACTTTCCTTCATGTCCGCCTCGGAGATGTCACACATGGCAACGCTGCAGCCCTCTGCCGCCAATTGCTGGGCAAGCGCGCGGCCAATCCCGGTTCCACCCCCCGTAATGACCGCCAGTTTTCCGCTGAAATCCTGCATGTGGTCTTCTCCTTGCCCCGATCCCTATGGTGCTGGCCTGCATGCAACATATGCAAGCCCGACCGTTCATCAGCAGATAATAGAAGCTGACTTTGAGCAACCCTTTTAAGGCACGGTGTCATGCAAAGCTGGTCCGAAATGGATTTAACGACGCCCCGTTGGCCGCACGCCCGAGATCCACAGACGGCGTTGCCGCACAAGTAAATCATGCCGAACACGGGGCTATATTCACCCGGTCAGTTGCGTGGTGATGGCAACTCTTAAAATCGCCCGAAAAGGAAGTCCCCCCTTGGCAAATATAAACACATATGTCGCGACTTTGTCGGCGGCTCTTCTCGCCTTTGCGGCCTTTGGCGCCCAGGCCCAGTCTGATGACGAGAAAACCGCGCCGCGGCATGAGATCGGCGTCGGCGCCAGCTTCGGAAAAGCGGCCCTGCTCAATGCACGCTATGGGTACAACCTGAACCGGTATGTCCGCATCGAGGCAGAAGCCGCCAGGGGCGAAGCTGTTGTCAATGGCGGGGGAATTCTGCTGATTGATTCGGATGACGAGATTGACCTTTGGGCAACCATTTCAGGGGTCGCACGGCTGCCCTACGGCAAGAATAATTCTGCCCTGTTCATCCGGTTTGGTGGCGGCGTGTCTCAGACCAGCGCGCCGGAATATCTCACCACTCCAGAGATAACCGCTAATGGCATGCTGATTTCGAGCGGCTCTGGTGTCGAGCACTTTTTCACTCCGAGAATTGGCGTCAGATTAGAACTCGCTTATGTAAATGACAGTTCGTTCGATGAGATCACCGATCAACCCGGTCGGTCGACCCGCGATAATGAATATGGCATGATTTCCAGCTCCCTGATTTACCGTTTCTAACCGGCTCGACCGGCATCAGAGCCACGCCAGCGCTCCTGGCGTCACCAAGGGTGATTGCCAGGAGTGAGGACGGGAACCTTGAGCGCCGTCTGATGGCGCCGATCCGTGAGACAGGAATATGGCCGGCACCAGGACTGTATGGCCGAAACCCCGGCTGAGCTGGTCTGGCACGGATCTTGAATAATAACCGGGGCAGGCGGATGCGACAGACACTTTCTCTCTCCTCCCACATAAACCTCAAGTGTTCCCCGGGCACCGCCTGCTCTTTTCCTGTTCTCAAATCGACTGGATAGGCACAGGCCGTTTCACGGCTTCAGGCGGACGACAGACTCATGCAGGGTTTGCAGAAAGTTCGATCGGTCTTTGGCGCTGAAGGGCGCTGCGCCCCCAGTCCATGCTCCCGATCCTCTTAACTGATCAAGCAAGGCCCGCGTGGCCACAGCGGATCCAATTGTGTCTTCGCTGAACAGAGACCCGGTCGGCGACAGGACGGTCGCCTTAGTTTTCAGACATCGCTCCGCCAGCAGAATATCAGCGGTGATCACCACGCTCTGTGAACAGGCCCGTTCGGCAATATAGTCATCTGCGACATCCGGACCCGCATCGACGATGACGAGCTTGATGCGCGGTGAGGGCGGCACACGTATGAAGCTGTTGGAAACAACCACCACCTCAACACCGTGACGGACTGCAACCTTATAGGTCTCGTCTTTCACGGGGCAGGCATCTGCATCGATATATATCTTTATGACCACACTAGTGTCTCTAGACCTGACCTGACCCCGCGCCAATCATCGCCGCTGCGATTGACCGGCTGCCTTCGGGCGCGGGGACAGGCTCGGGCGACCAATATCATCGACCACACTGGATCGATATCGGGGAATGACGCCCGCCGCGACGTCAAAATAACCAAACTTAGAGGATGAATTGGAAAACGGGTTCGCCAGGCTGAACAGGCGTTCGACAGGTTTGCGAAAAAACTTGCCAGCCCGCCAGATGAGCCACCTTGCCCCGTGCGCCTGAGTCACAATGACCCACCGGAAACCCGGCCGGCTTTGCCAGGTGTCACCCTTATTCTTCCGCTCCTGATCAGCCGGATTCTCGGGCGATCGAACCGGAGCTCTTCCAGTCACCCGGCCAGATTGTCGTGAAACCGCTGGATAATCAGGCTTGAGCCGCTACCAAGGAGGACGACCGGTGGCAAAATCAGGAAATGAAAACGATGCGATTGCGGGATTGTCACAATTTTGGGGATTTCCGCCGGCTCGCCAAAAAGCGCCTGCCGGGACCAATCTTCCACTACATCGATGGTGGTGCTGATGATGAAGTGACCTATCGAAGAAACACGACCGCTTATGACAGTGTCGACCTCGTCCCAAATGTCCTGCGGGGCGTTGAAACTGTTGACATGTCGGTTGAGGTTATGGGGCAAAAGCTGGACATGCCTCTATATTGCGCGCCAACGGCCCTGCAACGGCTTTTCCATCATCAGGGTGAACGCGCCGTAGCGCGGGCCGCAAGCAAATTCGGTACCATGTTTGGCGTCTCGTCCCTGGCAACGGTAACGGTCGAGGAGATTGCAGACCTCGCGCCCGGTCCCAAGCTGTTCCAGTTCTATTTCCACAAGGATCGCGGTCTGAACGACGCGCTTATGGAACGCGCCCGGGCCGCGGCGTTCAACGTCATGGCCCTCACCGTCGACACGATCACGGGCGGAAATCGCGAGCGCGACCTGCGCACTGGGTTTACGACGCCGCCACGCCTGACCCCATCCTCTCTCCTGAGTTTTGCGGCCCATCCGGGCTGGGCTTGGAATTTTCTGACCGGGGAGAAATTCGACATGCCGCACCTGTCCGGACATGTCCGCACCGGCACCAATTTACCCGCATCCGTCGGGGATTACTTTTCCACTATGCTGGACCAGTCAATGACCTGGAAGGACGCAGAAAAGCTGTGCGCTCAATGGGGCGGGGAATTTGCCCTGAAAGGCATTATGAGTGTTGAAGACGCAAAAAAGGCCGTCGATATCGGGTGCACGGGCATCATGGTTTCCAATCATGGGGGGCGACAACTGGACGGAGCGCGGGCGCCGTTCGACCAGCTTGCGGAGATCTGCGATGCCGTTGGCGATCAGGTGGATGTCATTTGCGAAGGCGGCATCCAAAGGGGCACTCATATCCTCAAAGCCTTGTCCGTCGGCGCCAAGGCCGTTTCCGGCGGGCGGCTCTATCTCTTCGCCCTCGCGGCGGCCGGCCAGCAGGGCGTAGAGCGGGCCCTGCTGAATATGCGAACTGAAATCGAGCGGGACATGAAGCTTATGGGCGTCACCAAACTCAGTGAGCTGTCACGCGGGAATTTGCGGTGGAGATAATGGAAAACAGGCCTGCAACCCTCGCGGCGAGGCTTTCAGGCAAGTGCCCGGGAACATAGAGGAGCTGGGGATATGAAACGGACCAGGGATCTGGCATTGCGCCACCGGGCAAAGAGCGTGCTTCCAAATGGCATGTACGGACATCAGGCGACCGCCTTGCTGCCTGAAACCTATCCGCAGTTTTTCTCCCGCGGTCAGGGTGCCCATATCTGGGATGCGGATGGCAATAAATATCTCGACCTGATGTGCGCCTATGGGCCGAACCTTCTCGGTTATGCCGATCCCCGGATAGACGATGCAGCCATCGACCAGCTTCGCAAGGGCGACACACTAACCGGGCCAACGGCGGTCATGGTCGAGCTTGCGGAACTGATGGTCGATATGGTCAGCCATGCAGACTGGGCGATTTTCTGCAAGAATGGCACAGACGCCACAACAATGGCCAAGACGGTCGCGCGGGCGCAGACCGGGAAACGGATCATCCTGGTGGCAGACGGCGCCTATCATGGTGCTGCCCCCTGGTGCACGCCGGCACCCGCCGGTGTGATCGAAGAGGACCGCGCCTTTATACGGAAATATGAGTACAATAATGCTGAAAGTCTGGCCGCTGCCGTCGCCGATGCCGGAGACGATCTCGCTGCTATTTTCGCGACGCCGTTCAAACATGACGCCTTTACCGACCAGGCGCTGCCAGATGTCCACTATGCCCGCCATGCCCGGCGGGTCTGTGATCAGACCGGGGCCCTGCTAATTGTCGATGATGTCAGGGCTGGCTTCCGTCTGGCGCGGGACTGCAGCTGGGAATTGATCGGGGTTCGACCCGATCTCAGCACCTGGGGAAAGAGCATTGCGAATGGGCATCCCCTTTCCGCCCTTCTCGGCGCCGAGAAAGCCCGCAAGGCGGCTGGATCCATCTATGTCACGGGGTCTTTCTGGTTCTCAGCCGTGCCCATGGCAGCCGCTATCGCGACCCTCCAAATTCTCCGCAACAGCTCTTATCTGGAGCACATATGTGCATTGGGCACACAGTTGCGGGAGGGCTTAGCCCGGGCCGCAGACACGGCTGGGTTTTCCTTCCGGCAGACGGGCCCGGTCCAGATGCCGCTTTTTCTGTTTGACGGGGATCCCGACCATCGACTCGGCTTTGCCTGGTCGTCAGACATGCTTGAACAGGGTGTTTACGTGCACCCCTGGCACAATATGTTCCTGTGCGACGCGCTGACTCGCAGCGACATAAATCGGGTGATCAGAGCCGCAGAAAAAGCGTTCGAAGGCCTGGCGACGAGGATCGACCAGCTGGAGCCTCACCCCGCCCTGAGGGCAAGGTTGGCATCGGCACCGACATAGGCCCTCAACGCGCAGGCTTGGTTCAGGAAAGTCAGCCGTCGCCAGCCAGGGTTACTCTGCGCACAAGATGCCGGCAGCTCTGTAGGCAGCGACGGCCTCATGACTCTCCCCAAGCCAGTCTTCCAGGGCTTCAAAATTATGACCCCCACGCCGCGGGGCCCTCGCCCCGGGAGAAATCCCGCTCTGAGAGCGCGAAAAGCGATAAGGTGATTGAACGGTTCGCCGCGACGCTCCTGTGCTATCCTCAATGTCGACGATTACACCATTGGCGACGACGCTTGTTTGCTCAAATGAGTCCGCGCCAAATGCCCTCAGGCGCCCCCAGGCGAGGTTCAGCTCGTCCAGCCTGTCCGTCAAAGCGTCAAAGCTCGCCCGCGTTTTGACCCAGTCAGCGACCGCCTGTCCGCGGGCCGCAATTTTGGTCTTTAAATCGGCCCCCTCTGAGACCGGGGCAACCACATTTTCATGCGTGGACAGCAAATGCCACAGCCATTTCAAGTCACCTGAAATCAAGATCCGAGAGTCCTCTGGCGCGTCCCAAACAAGGTTCTCCGGGGGCTTCGGCCAGGCCTCGTCCAGCGCCCAGTGGGCATAATCATCTGCCGAATGGAGCGCATCAATCATGGCCACATCAATGTGCTGACCAATCCCCGTCTGCTCGGCGACCCGCAGGGCCGCAAGCAGGCCAATCACCCCGTGAAGGGAGCTGTAAGTGTCCGCAATGGAGACTTGCAAATCCATTGCCGGTCCACCGGACATTTCCGCCTGCCGGGCAATCACCCCCGCTTCAGCATGGATGATAGGGGCATAAGCCGCACGTCCACGTTCGGGACCATTCTGGCCGAACCCGGAAATCGACAGCATCACAAGCTTGCCATTGACCGCGCTGAGGTCTTTCCAGCCAACCCCGAACTTGTCCATAATGCCAGGACGAAAGTTTTCGACCACCATATCGGCTTTGGCAGCCAATTTCAGGATGAGCTCACGGGCACCGTCCACCTTTAAATCAATGCAGATATTTCGTTTCCCGATATTCTGTTGCAGGTAATAGCCGCTCTCACCGTCCCCCTGCAGGCCCAGCAAGCGGGTGAGGTCCCCTTCGGGCGGTTCCACTTTCAACACATCAGCACCCAGATCGGAGAGCAGTCGCGTGGCATAGGGCCCTGCAACGACCCGCGAGAAATCCAGGACACGAACGTCCGTTAAAGGACCCTTCAGGTCAGGGTTTGATAGCGGCATG
Source organism: uncultured Hyphomonadaceae bacterium (assembly GCA_938084575.1). Classification (GTDB taxonomy): domain Bacteria; phylum Pseudomonadota; class Alphaproteobacteria; order Caulobacterales; family Hyphomonadaceae; genus Henriciella. Next base: position 26,035 of record CALKFG010000008.1, on the reverse strand, counting down.
ACTTTGGACCTCTCAAATGACCGGCGAGACAATTTGGCCAAGGACTCTCAGAAGCAGATTCCCGCCCCGATGGAAAAGGCTATGACCTTGCTTGTCTGGACACAAGCGTAGCGCCCTTTTTCCAACCGGACGGTTGTGACGGGCAATGTTCGTTTCGCCAGGTGCGGCGTCTGAGCCAGGGGCACGCGCGCCATCGGCTGGTTGTTTGTGTCAGAACAGCCACCGTGTTAAGTTCCCAGCAGCGAAAGGGAAATCATGAAACATTTTATTGGGTTACTGACTGTGCTGACCTTCACTATCTTTCCCGCAAGCATGCATGCTTCCCCAGACTTTGGAAATGACAGCAGCACATGGGCTCGTGACGGCGAATGCGACGACCCACGCTTTTCGGGCCCCGGCATGGCGTCTACCCTTGTGGAGTCCGATCGCAAGGCGGACGCCACCGATTGTCAGGCGGCCTTCAATGATGGCCAGATTGCCCTACAACATTCAGATCTTCCCGATTTTGGGGATGACACCGGTAGCTGGGTCAAGGATGGCGAGTGTGATGACCCCCGCTTTGAAGGGCCGGGAATGGCCTCTACACTGGTTGACGCCGACCTGCAGGCTGATGCGACCGATTGTCGACAAGCCTGGAACACCGGCCAGATCGTTCTGAGCACATCGGCCCTGCCGGATTTCGGCGATGATTCAGGCCGATGGGCCAATGATGGTGTCTGCGACGACAGCCGCTTTTCTGGCCCGGCACGGCAGGACGCCGCCATCACCAGCGACAGCCACCACAGCAAGGATGCAAGCGATTGCCGGACGGCCTGGAACAATGGCCAACTGTCTATGCCCGTCGCCGCAGCTCCTCCGAACAAAGCCAACAAGGGGACACCGCCCTTGGGAGATGATAGCGGCACCTTCTCTAATGACGGGGAGTGTGACGATGCAAGGTTCTCCGAAGAAGGCGACAACTCCTCTTACATGCGGGAGCATGTTCTGCGGGACGCCACAGATTGCCGGCAGGCCTTTATCAGCGGCCAAGTCTCACTTTCCCTAGATTTCGGAGATGATTCAGGCCGATGGGCCAATGATGGTGTCTGCGACGACAGCCGCTTTTCTGGCTCGGCACGGCAGGACGCCGCCATCACCAGCGACAGCCACCACAGCAAGGATGCAAGCGATTGCATCGCGGCCTATAGAGATGGCACGCTCAACCGGTACTGAGGTCCGCCGCAATTTCGGCCGTCAGGAGCTCGAGCCAACCCTCACCCGCACACGCTTGCAGGCGAAGCCGGGCGCTTGCGCGGCGGATGGTCTTGGGAAACAATGACACATGCAAAACCGCCTCAGACAACTGCCCCAGATCCAGCGGCTGCTGGAAAGCCCGCCCGCGGTCCTGCTGATCCATGAATTCGGTCATGACGACGTGACACAGGCCATTCGCGACCGGCTCCAGGAAATTCGCACTGCCATCATTGCAGGCGATGACGCAGCCGAGGGGCTCGACCCGCATTCGGGTTTCTTCCATGACATTGCGGTGCGGCTGTCGGGAAAACGGGACATCACGCTGACGTCGGTCATTAATGCGACCGGCATCCTTATCCATACCAATCTCGGTCGGGCCCGATTGGCGCCGGAGGCCATCAAAGCGGTGCAAGACGTAGCCGAAAATTACTCGACTCTGGAATTGGACCTCGAGACTGGTCACCGCGGCTCCCGCCAGGACCATGTCGCGGCACAAATTTGCGCGCTCACCGGTGCGGAAGCTGCCATGGTCGTCAACAATGGTGCCGCTGCGATTATGGCCAGCCTGACAGCGCTCGCATCGGGAAAGCAGGTCGTGATATCGCGCGGTGAGCTGGTTGAGATCGGGGGCTCTTTCAGGATGCCAGATATCATCCTGCAGAGTGGCGCCGAGCTCAAAGAGGTCGGAACCACCAATAAGACCCATCTGAGTGACTATGAAATGGCCATTACCGAAGACACCGGGCTCCTGCTCAAAAGCCATACCAGCAATTACAAGATCGTCGGCTTTACCTCTTCGCCTGGCCGCCGCGACCTTTCAGATCTCTCGAACCGACACAGGCTGCCCCTGGTCGAAGACCTCGGCAGCGGCGTCCTGATTGATCTTGCCTCCTATGGCCTGCCGGATGAACCGGTGATTAGCGACGTTCTGGCATCGGGGGTCGACCTTGTTACCTTTTCCGGCGACAAACTTCTGGGGGGACCCCAGGCCGGTATAATCGCAGGCAAACGGGCCCTTATTGAGCGCATCCTCAAGCATCCAATCGCACGGGCGGTTCGGATCGATAAATTGTCACTGTCAGCGCTTTGCGCGACCCTTGACCTGTATCGTGCCCCTAACAGACCGGTCGAACGCATCCCCGTCCTGCAAGCCCTATCCGAAACACTCGAAACAGTGAAAAAGCGGGCGGGCCGCCTCGCGGCACAGATCGGGGCGCTTGATGGACTGGACACTCAGCTCGTACACACCGTCGCACGCGCCGGTGCAGGCTCCCTGCCGCAGCAGGACCTGCCGAGCTTTGCGGTCGCGCTGACCTGTTCGGACTGCTCGGCACAGGAGCTGTCGCGGCGCCTCAGAGCGGGCAGCATGCCGGTCATTGGCCGCATCTCGCAAGACAGGCTGCTTCTGGACGCGCGGACAGTCGCCGATGCGGAGGTTAGCCAGGTCGCCCAAATGGTGCTTTCCGCCATGCGCGCATGAGCCATGCCGTCATCACCGTGCTGGGTCATGTTGACCATGGCAAGACGTCCCTGGTCAAAGCGCTCACCGGGACAGATACCGATACCCAGCCTGAAGAAAAACGGCGGCGCCTGACCCTGTCGCTTGGATTTGCAAGGTGCGATCTGCCATCGGGTCGGCTGAACCTGATTGATGCGCCCGGCCATGTCGACTTCCTGCAGACGACCATTGCCGGACTGAGCGGCGTTCAGGCCATTCTGCTGGTTGTGTCGGCCATAGATGGTCTCCAGGAACAGACGAAGCAACACATTGAAATTGCACATTTTATGGGACTAAAACACGCCGTTGTAGCGATTACGAAGGCAGACAGGGCGCAACCCGATCAATGTCAGACGCTAAGACAGGAGACTTCCGGCCTGCTCCGCAGCTACGGTTTTGAAAGTCCATCTGTCTGTGCCTGCTCCGCCCTTAGCGGCGATGGCCTCGACACGCTGAAGGCGGCCCTTGACCATCTGGTTTTCAACCTGAAACCACCTGAAAGGCCGATCGAACCCTACCTACCGATCGATCGTGTTTTTTCGCAACGCGGCGTTGGAACCATCATCACGGGAACCCTGCTGGGTGGCGCGCTCAGCCCAAGCCGGGCCTGCCAAGTGGAACCGGGGGCGATACCGGTCTCCTTGCGCAGGCTGCAGGTCAATGGCGAGGAGGTTGCCCAAGTCGCCCCTGGCGCCCGAGTTGCAGTCAACCTCAGAAACAGCGCGTCGGGGGCTCTGTCGAGGGGTTCGGTTCTCTGCGCCGTCGGAGCGTTCGCCCCCTCCAAGCGATTTGATATCCGGATCAAGCCCGGACCTGAAGCCCCCGCACCAATGCAACACATGGAACACGTCGTGGCGCTTCATGGCACCCAGAACAGCAGCGCAAGGGTGAAATTATATGATCTGCACCCAAGCGATCCGACCCTGCCGCAATACGCCCAGCTTCTCTTTCAAAAACCCCAAATTGCTTATGCTGGCCAGCCTGTGATTCTGCTGCGGCAAGGCCACACAGGTCGTTTGGCTGGGGGACAAATTCTGGACCCTGTCGCGCGGGATCAAGGACGCCGGAAAGCTCGCCAAATCGCCGTCCTTGAGGCCACCCATAGCGGCGATGTTTCAGGCATAGCCAAGGCGCTGACCGAGCGCGACGGCGGGTATGCCCGGCTCGATGATGTTGTGCGTCTTGCCGGCCTCGACGGGCCGGCCTGCCGCCAGGCACTTATGCCCACCTTCGTTTTGGATGATGCCGGGAATGTCTTCGACGGATCGTCCCTCGACCTTGCCCGGACGTCCTATTTGCAGCAGCTTGACGCTTTGCATGCCATCTGGCCGCTGCGGCCGGCCCATGCCCTGACCATGATCCGGTCGCGTATTCAGGACACCCCCGCAGTCCTGCTGACCCACGCAGAAGCCAGCCTGATCGCATCCGGTGATATAGAAAGGCGGGGCGATGGGTTGGCCCGTAGCGATCATGATCCCTTTCGCCTGATGAGCCCCGGTGATCAGGAAAACTTGACCCGGACCGAAGCGCACCTGCTCGACGCCGCGCTTCAGCCCGGACAATACGAACCGTCGCGTCGCATTGCAGATGAAGATCTGATCGACTTGCTGGTCTGGAGTGGACGGGCCCTGCGTCTGTACAATCATGCCCTTCGGCAGTCGCTGGTCGTACATTGCCAGACTGCCAGGGATGCGGCGACGGACCTCGCAAACAAATTCCCTGCACCAACCCAATTCACAACCAGCGAAGCCCGCCACGCCCTGGGAACCAATCGCAAGCTGGTTGTTCCCCTGCTGGAGTATTTTGACCGGAAGGGCCTCACAACCCGGCAGGGCAATGCCCGATATTTCAATATTGAAACACAGGGCTGATCATGCCTGCACCCGCTTTCCCTTCCCGCCACAAGAGGTTAGGTTGACCTCTTCGGAGGCGACTGGAGTCTGGTGGCTCCCCTGGTCTTCAAAACCATGGACCCGCCGTTACCGGCGTGTGGTGGGTTCGATTCCCATCCGCCTCCGCCAGTCGCTCGTCGCAGGTCCCTTGCAAGAATGGACAAGTGGACAGATAGCGGCATACTCGTCGGTGGCAGGAAAGGGACACCGATGGGGCGCAAACCCGACTTCAAGCTGATTTCAGTCGCCGGTGAGGCGCATACCTTTCCGTCCTCGAAGCCCACGTTCCTTTGCTTTGCCAAGGAAGACTGCGCAACCTGCAATCTCGCAGCCCCGCTGCTGCAGGCGTTTCACGACCATTATGGCGACGCTGCGAATATATGGATTATCGGACAATCCAAGGACGGCAATCTCCGTCTCCAGGACCGGCACGGCCTGACCCTGCCCATCCTGGATGATAGCAAGCTGCTCACCTCTTTTGCTTGGGACTTCGAGGTCGTTCCGGCCCTGTATTGGTGTCCTGGGGGCGATGGTGTTGAGACCCATGTCGAAGGGTTCGTCCGTGCGGAATGGCAAAGCCTGTCGCAAGCCCTTGCGCACGCAGTCGACCTTACGCCGGCACCGATCGACTGGGCCAGCCTTCCCGACTGGCGCCCCGGCTGTGCGTCCAGGCATCTCGATCCCGACATTTATGAGCGGTTGAAAGCGGCCGCCGAGGACAGCCCTATCCGGGCGCGGCGGATCGAGATTGCGCCCGCTGACGATACCGCCGAATTCATGTTCGATCAGGGCTTTTCAGATGGTCTTCCCCTGGTCCCGCCGACGCCGGAGCGCGTTCTGCGCATGTTGGCCGGAACTCAGCGCCATCCGCAGGACGTGATTGCGGAAATGCCGCCCAATATGGGCGAGGCAACGATTGAAAAAATTGCGATCAACGCCGTCATGGCCGGCTGCAGGCCAGAGTATCTGCCTGTGATTATCGCCGCCATTGAAGCCCTGTGCACCGATGCTTTCAATATCCACGGGGTCATGGCAACCACCATGGGCGCGTCGCCGGTTCTGCTGGTCAATGGTCCGATCCGTCATCGCATTGGTATGAATATGGGCCTGATGGCCCTTGGCACTGGCAACCGGGCCAATGCCACGATTGGTCGGGCCGTCCGACTGGTCGTGCGGAACGTCGGCGGCTCCAAGCCGGGAGGCACGGACCGGTCCACTCTGGGCAGCCCCATGAAGTTCACCATGTGCTTTGCCGAGTGGGAGGAACGCTCCCCCTGGGCGCCGCTGCATGTCGAGCGCGGCTTTAAACAGGATGAGTCCGTTGTGACGGCGTTTGCAATGACCTCAGGCCCGGTGCAGATTGTCGATCAGGAATCCCGCGCACCGGACGAGATTGCCGGGTCCCTCGCGCTCGGTCTCGATTCGATGTTTCTCTCCAAATACCATATGATGCCGGTGGACAGCTTGCTGGTTGTCTGCCCGGAACATATCGACACGCTGATGCGCGACGGCACTTATTCCAAAGATCGGCTGCGCGACCGTATCCAGCATGTCACCCGGCGCCCCTTGAGGACCATGGTCGCCGACAATATTTCGGGCGCGGGCATGACCCGGCAGGCCGCTGCCCAGTTGAGCCCGGAACAGCTTGATCGCCATGTTCCGAAATTTGCCGGAACGGAATACATTCACCTCGTCGTTGCGGGCTCGGATGCCGGTAAATTTTCCAGCGCCTTTCATGGCTGGGTCACCGGTGCCATGGGGTCACAATCTGTGTCGAGAAAAATAGACGAGCATTTTTAACAGGAGGAGACATGGAAACAATCTTAGACCCGACAGATGAACGGGTCCCGGTTGCTCGGCAAATTACGCCGCGCACGGGAAACCTCTCCGGCATTATCGGCTTGATGGATATCCGAAAACCGAGGGGCAACATTCTGCTTGATGAGCTTGAACGCCTGTTTGGCGAGCGGATGCCGGACCTTGAGGTCCGGCGTTATGCCAAGCCAACCTTTACCAAACCCTGCCCGGACCCTTTGCGGGCGCAGATAAAAGCGGAATGCAACTATATCATTGAAGGTCTGGCTGACTGAGGGTCTTGTACGACGTGCAGTATGCACGACACAGTCTGGTTTGAAATCCAGGGCCTCCCGGCCATCACCATTGCCTCCAGTGAATTTCACAATGCCGCCGTCACCCAGCGCGACGCGCTGGGCATGCATGACGCCCGTTTCGTGCTCGTCGACCATCCCATTCAGGATGCCACGGATGAGGAGATGCGGGACAAGGCACGGTCCGTCTTTGCCCAGGTGATTGACGCACTGTCGGTCTGATGCAGACCCGACAGACGATCTCGTCCAGCCCGGTATGATCATCGGGCTGGACCTTTTAAACAGATCCGGCGCGGCACACTTGAGCCGGATAGATGTCGTGTGCGGCGGGTCTGGAAGGTCCAAAACAGCAGCCCCACGACATCTCACGACGCCTGAAGGGCTGCTCTCACATTTTGCCTATTCCCACGCCGTCTCTAGCCGCGGTTGAAATAATAACAAGCGAACACAATCTTGGCGAGCGCCACTCAACTCTAGGCATGTGGCCGGGTAATAGCCTCAGCGATCTGCCATACGCCAAACGCCGGGCTGGGCTTGGTAATGGGCTGACCTTTGAACCTTCGGCGCGGCATGCCCCCTTAGGATGAAAGAGGCCCGGAGACACAACCGAGGGACAAGGATCCTGCCCGCTATTTTGGCCGCATCTAACCGGGTTGATCGATCTGCCGCTCCACCCTGCCAAAGCCAGAACCAAATCGTTGCGATTGCGTCATTCTGATGTACACCGATCCGATGAACAGGATCACCCAATTACCGTTTCCAACACATGACTGGCCGGCATGGATACAGTCAGTGGTGCCGCAGGTCTGGTTCCTGCTCATCGTTTTTGCCGCCGTCCTGATTTCTTATAGCGTCGGATATGCGTCCAAGCGCCTGGTCAGAGCTGTCGGCCGCAGACGCTATGACACGGAGGACCGCTTTATCGGGTCGAGCTGGGATTTGGCCGCGCCGGTGATCCAGCTGCTGGTGTTCCTGATGGCGTTAACCGCCATTTCAGAGGCCCTGGGATTTACCTTTGCAGACCAGCTTATCGGGTATTGGCCCAAGGCTCTGGCAGGTCTGATCATTGTCGGGGCTGCAGTGCTTCTGGCAACGTGGATCAATAAGTCCCTGCGGTCCTTTACCGAGCGGGCGCATGGCAAAACCCGGGTGGACGACACGCTGGTCAGCTTTGCCGCATCGATCATCCGCTACTCCATTCTAGGCATAGCCATCATCATGACGATGATTCAGTTCGGCTTTGCGCCGGGATCTCTGATTGCCATTGTCGGTGCGGTTGGCCTGGCGATCGCCCTTGCTCTGCAGGACGCGCTGAAAGCGGTCGCGGCCGGGTTCATGATTGCTGCCTTTCGTCCTTTTCGGATCGGAGACTGGATCCGGATCAATGATGAAGAGGGCGAGGTGTCCCAAATCACGCCCTTTAACACCACGATCAGGCAGGTCGATAACAAGCAGGTTTTCTATTCCAATGATCAGGTCTGGGGCAATCCCGTCGTGAACTATACCCGCCATGCCCGCAGGCGGCTCGACCTGTATTATGGCGTTCACTATGACACCGATCTCGATCATGCGCTCGAGGTTCTGGCCCGCCTCGCAAATGATCACCCCCTGGTCGCCCTGAAATCAGAAACCTGGGTCGGGGTCCACGAGCTGGGCGACTGGGCAATCACGCTGCGATTAAGAGCCTGGGTTCCCACCAAGGATTTCGTCCAGGTCCGTGCCGACCTGACCAAGTCTGTGAAACAGGTTTTCGATCGGGAAGGCATCGAGATTCCTTATCCCCACCAGGTGGAATATGTCCGCGAAGCCCCGGCCCTGAAACCGCGCGCGGTACCCCCCGACGAGTGAGCCGAACCTGGCTGTCGGGGGCACACTCCTGGCGACGCTGACGCGGATTTGCCACGGCTTTGGAGCGCCCCCGGCGCGGCCTCCGGCGGGGCGGAGTCAGGACCCGTCACAAAACGTCTGGACACCGGGTGATATATTCGCCTAGCACGGTTACCAACAAACAGAGTGGGGAATTTCCGCGCAAATGGTCACCCGGCCGCCCGGACTGTGCACGCGGAGCCAGACATCTTCATCCCCATTCTGTCAGGCCAATTTTTTAACCCCGATCCACTGGAGTCGCTGAGATGAAAAACATCCTTACAGCCCTGATCGCCGGATTTGCCCTGACCGGCAGCCTGTCGGCCCATGCAGACGCCCTGAAAGTCTATCATGGCAGCGTCCCTGCTCCGACCCTGATCGACCATGGCGTCGAAGGCCACTCTGTCGGTGACCAGCGCATTTGGCATTTTGACGGGACAACGGAAGACGGGTCACCGGTCAAAATGGAATGGATCATGCTGACAACGGCGACCAACACGCCGGACGCCGGCATCGAAACCCGGGTCACAACCGGCATTTTCTCATTCGAGGGCGCCGACATCAACCAGATCATCATCGAAGGCGTTGGCCTTTACCCGACGACGGGCAGCACCTTCAAGCCCGCCAGCTCTCTGGCGCGGTCTGTTCTTGGCGGAACCGGCGACCATGCCGGTGCCACGGGCGAGGCCATCTCGACCCATTTCGCCGACGACACCTGGGCCCATGAATTCCATTTCACCCACAAGCATGAAGACGGCCACGAGGACGAGGATGAGTCCTGGGAAAGACACCACCGTCGCGACCACTAACCCTGGTGGCAGGGCCTGACCGGACACATGGTCAGGCCCTGATCCGGGGACACAGCCAGCGTCAGGCATCAAGGAGGACCACCATGCCCCGCCCCCTGTCAGCTGCCCTGATCCTGATCCTGATCTTGGCCGGTCCGGCAGCCCGAGGCCAGGAGACGCGGTTTTCCTGTCGCTCTGACCTGGCCGCAGGCCACCGCAAAGATGTCGGGCAACAGCAATGGGTCTCGACCGGGTTCAGCAACATTACCTTCACCCTGCAGGGCGACTGGACCGCAGACGGCGCGGAAACACCGTCACAGCTGGCCTATCGTGATGCCGTGTCGGCCCATGAACTGACCTGCGGCCCGGTCACCGGGGAAATCTGGCCCGGCCTGGTGATTTGCGGCCTGCGCTTTGAGCCCGGACCAGGCCGTATGCCATGGCAGCTTGTGTTCTCGCCTGAGACAGGCCGGTTCGAATTCTATCGCGGCAGTCTGGGCGGCTATGCCTTTGTCGATGACGCACCGGATGCGATGGCCGACAGCAGCGCGCTTTTCGCCGGGTCCTGTATCGCCGAATGAACCACCGGGCCCCGGACCAGACCGGGCCGCCGCGCTTAGTCGAGCAGGGTAATCACGTGCTGATAGTGGCCCTGATCCTTGCGGGTGGTCAGGATTTGCCCGCGGGCACCGATAAACCGACCCGTGCCGCCGACAATCGCACGCAGCTGCGGCACGTCAGCGCTGAGTTCCGCCTCCTGCGCGCCATAGCGAGACTGTCCACCGACCACCAGCGTATCATCCGCGCCAAAATCCAGCACGATATTCGCAACCCGGTCATGGTAGACTCCGCCAGTACCGACATCGAGGTCGACCGTCATAACCATACCGCTGATTATCCCGGCCTCCCCTTCAGATGTCTGGAAGGGTGCTTCAAAGGCAAGCAGGTCACCATGTGGCCCGCCATCGGCGCCAATATCAACATGCACAATGTCAGGCCGGTCCTGAACAATCTCAATGGTCTGATCCGCCTGGGCGGTAAAAATCGTCATCAGTCCGAGGCCTGCAAGCGCCAGCGACGTGGTCAGCTTTTGGATCATGTAAATATTCCCCTTATGAGCCGTTCTCTCAGGCCTCCGAGCAATGGCCAAACGCCCGCTGGGCGCGGCCTTGACCTATCTCATGCCCTCAGACAAGCTATTTCCGGCTCCGCCCGACATATTTATGGTCACAAGCCGCACTCTTTGGCACGGAACTTGAATAGTTCCGGGTGCAGGCGGACGCGACACAGACTGAGCTCCTCTCCCACTCTCCCACACCCACTTCATGTGCTCCAGAGCGCCGCCTGCTCTTTTTCCATCTTCCGACCGACGCATCTTCGCCAGACCGGCGAAAGGTTTTGCCCCTCTGCCCCGCTTATGACATCACGATCCGGCTGGGCGCGCCCTGCAGGCAGCCCCCAGCACAGCCGGGGCCCCGATGAAGACCCGGCCGTCTGGCCAAGATGCCAGCGCCGACCATCGGGGTCCCGCTCGCCTGCACCCGCCGCACCCGGGACCGGCGTGCCAACGCGGCCGGCGGACCCGGCTGGTCCAGACCTCCACACTTGGCAGACAGATCGATCTGCTGCAAGCTCGGCCGGCGCAGATGTGGCCACCACCGCGGCCTTGGCACAAAGGGGGCAGCATGACTGACCTGACAGGTGTACGGAAGGGGTCCGCGGCCATGGGTGCCGCGATCACGGTGTGTTTTCTGAGCCGGAACAGGCGACACCCGAAGGCACTGGCAGGGGCCCCGCCTATGGCCCCGGCGGCGGGCAGGACATGTATCGCGCCCCATCGGCAAGGGGTGGGTCAACCATGGCGCGCTGTTCAAGCCCGGCCGTGTGGATGCTGACGCGCCGGATACTGGCCAGCGTCGCCGCCGTCGGACTTGCCGCCTGCGGCACCGGGGAACGCCATGCGGACCCTCTCACGCCGCACGCCTCTGTCGATGACCGGCACACGCTCGGCGACGGCGGCGTCTCGGCCTTCTACCGGTATGACGGTGTGTCCCCTCAAACCCCCGGTCTGTTGTTGCGCCAGGAGGCCCTGTCACCCCATCAGGCCCTGCCGGGAGCGTCCCGAAGTCTGCGCCTGCTCTACACCTCCACCAATGGTCTTGACGGCAAAACCGGCCTGACCGTGTCAGGAACATTGCACCTGCCCTCGGGCGCGCCGCCGGAAAGCGGCTGGCCCCTTCTGGTCTGGTCACATGGAACCGTCGGTATTGCCGATATCTGCGCGCCCAGCTGGACAGGATATGTTCCGTTTCATGTCACCCACCTCACCGAATGGCTGGCACAGGGCTATGCCATAGCGGCGTCGGATTATCAGGGGCTCGGAACCCCCGGCACCCACCCCTATCTGGCGACCCGTCCCGCTGCCTACAGCAATCTGGATCTGATCCGGGCCGTCCAGGCCGCGGCGTTTCCAGTCAGCCAGGCCGTCATCCTGGCCGGACAGTCCCAGGGCGCCGGGGCCGCGATTGCCACAGCTGCCTATGCCAGGACATACGCCCCTGACCTTGACCTTCGGGGCGTCGTGGCAACCGGGGTCCCGTTCTTTACCCCGCAGGCGCTGATCGCCGTGCAGGAAGCAAGGCCGCGGGACCGGGTTGATCCGATGCTGGGGTATAATTTCCTGGCTCTCTCTTTGCTGGCGCTGATCGATCCCGAGTTCCGGCTTGAGGACTATGTGTCCGCCGAGGCACTGCCCCTTGCGCGCGGCGTTGCCAGTATCTGCAACCGGGACATGCGCGCCCGGATCGAGGAGGCCGGCCTGACCTATGAGGCCAGTTTTCGCCAATCTCCGTCCGGGCCGCTCGAAACCGCCTTCGAACAGATGCAGTTTCCGACTCTCAGCCTGAACGTCCCGGTTTTTGTCGGGATGGGATCAGGCGATCGGGACACACCGCTGCGCATGCAGGCCGAGCTGGTGCGGCAGGCCTGCGCCGCAGGGACACGGGTCGAGCGCCATATTTACGACGGCTATGATCATCTCAGCACGCTCAACCGGTCGCAGGCGGAGTCCAGCCCCTTCATCGCCCGGGCCTTTTCCGGTGCGGCGATCCCGGGAAACTGCGCACCGCCCCCCGGGCGCAGTGCGCCAGAGTCCCACTGACGGCGCAACGGTCCGCCGCCAGACTCTGGCAGATGTCCGATCGGCGGCCCGGCCCCGAGGCCTAGGCTGCGCTTGGTGTCTTCACCTGCACCCGGCGCGGTCTGCTGTTCCCCCGGCCATAGACATTCACCTTGAGCCTCGAAATGGCATGGACAAGGGAATTTGGCGCGATCTTCATATCGCCGGTAAATTCGATATTCGGAAAGCGGTCAAAAATCTGCTCATAGGCCACCCGAAGCTGCATCTGCGCGACCCGCGCGCCGAGGCATTTATGAACACCATGCCCAAACGCGATGTGCTTGCTGACATTGTCACGGGTCAGGTCAAAAACATCCGGATTGGGAAACACGTTCGGGTCGCGGTTGCCCGCGCCATACCACATCACCACTTTCTCATCCTTCGCGATCCGCTGGCCGTTCAGCTCCGTGTCCTGCAGGGCCGTGCGCCGCATATGCTTGACCGGAGAGATCATCCGCAAGGCCTCTTCCGACATGCGCGGGATCAGTGACGGGTCATCCAGCACCATGGCCCGCTGGTCGGGAAACTCCGTCATCAGCTTGATCGTGCCCGACAGGGAATTCCGGGTCGTATCATTACCGGCAAAAATGATCAGCAACCAGGAGCCGTCGAGGAATTCCTGCGAGAGCGTGTCGCCATCAATGTGCGAATGGGCGATGACGCTGAGCAGATCCTCACGCGGATTGAGGCGGCGATCGGCCATGACCTGCTTGCCATAGTCGAACATCTCTTCGACCACAGTCCCAAACCGGAAGGGAAAGAGCGGCTCGCTGAAAAAGGTTCGCATCGGATGGGTCAGGAACTGGCTGGCCATCTCCAGATAATGCATCCAGTGCACCACCCGGTGGCGGTCCTGCTCGTCCACGCCCAGCATTTCGCACAGCGTGTACAGGGGCAGCTCATTGGAAAACAGCCTGACGAAATCAACCACGGGTCCCCTGGCCTCGAGATCGTCGAGCAGCGCCTCGACCTTCTGGCTGACCTTTTCCCGCAGCCTGGCGACATAGGCCGGGATGAAGAAATCTTTCTGCTGAATCCGCATCTTCATATGCCGCGGCTCGTCGAGGCTGATCAGATTGTCCATGGAGGCCCGGACAAGGACTTCCGGCCGCCAGTGCTTACGGTCGGGTACCGCCAGATTGATGCCGCCCCGCTGGGACGAAAAAATCTCCGGCTGCAGCTCAACCGCCTTGATGTCGTCATAGCGCGAGACGGACCAGAATCCAGACGCCGTCCGGCCCATTTTCGACCACATGACCGGGGCCTGTTCCCGCATCGCCCTGTACAGCTCATAGGGATGGCCCCGGGTCCAGGAATTGGGGTTCCAGAGCTCGAAATCCGTCTCCAGCATCGGGTAGGCGGCGGGATAGACCGGGGTCTTGGCCCCGGTATCAACGAGAATGTTATCGCTTACCAAACTCATTCCTGACGCTCCCTCTGCCCAGCTTTAGCAAAGATGTATCTTTAACCGCAGCATTCAATATCTGCCCCCGAGGCAGTTCACGCCGCCGCCGCTGCCCGGCGAACCGGAACCTGCCGGCAAACGGCCTTTTGCCCGGGTGCGGGGACCTGCCGGTCAGGCCCGCAGCAGGGGGCCGGGCCTGCAATCGCCTGCCGCCGGTGTCTTCTGCTTGCTTTCAGTCAATCATCTGCGACAACAAGACAAGGATAAAGCAGGCGACCGGGGGGACTGAACTTGAAGCGGAAAGAGGCAATTGCCCAGATCACGGCACCGGGGCAACCCTATGAATTGCGCGATGGCGAGATGTTTGGCCGGGGCTGCCGGGTTTTCACCCATGCCCCCTCGACCCTGCGCGACCTGTATCTTGAGGCCCGTAGCGACCTGCCTTTTATCGTTTATGAGGAAGAACGGCTGAGCTTCGAGGAGGTCTGGCAGCTGACCTGCCAGCTGGCCCATCGTCTGGTTGGCGATTTCGGCGTCGTTCCGGGTGACCGGGTGGCGATCTCCATGCGCAACTATCCCGAATGGGTCATCGCGTTCAATGCAATCACCTCTGTCGGCGGCATTGCCGTGGCCATGAATGCGCTGTGGCAACCGGACGAAATGGCCTATGCTCTGAACGACAGTGCGCCGAAAGTTATGATCCTCGACGAGGAGCGGCTGCAGCGGTTCGATGCCATCTCTCCGCGCCCTGACCTCGCCCTGATCGGGGCCCGCCTGGCGGATCCGACCCGCAAAGGTGTGTATCACTGGGGGCCGCTTCTGGACGGGCCACGCTGCGACACCTTGCCGGATGTGCCGCTGGGACCGGATGATGATGCGACCATGCTGTACACCTCGGGATCGACAGGTCACCCCAAGGGCGCGGTATCCAGCCATCGCAATGTCATCAGCGCTCTGCTGTGCTGGGAAGTGGACGCCCAGGCCGCAGTGATGACGGGCGTTTTTGACCCTCCCGATCCGGATGTCACCGCGCAGCCGGCGGCGCTGCTCGGCATCCCGCTTTTCCATGTCGCGGGATCGCATGCGGTGATGCTGGCCTCGTACCGGTCGCAGCGGCGCCTGGTCTGCATGTATAAATGGACGGTTGATCAGGCTGCCCGGCTCATCGCCGAGGAACAGATCACGCAATTTACCGCCCCGTCAGCCATCACCGGCGACCTTGTCGAAGCGGCCCGCCGCCAGAATCTCGACCTCAGCTCGCTGAAACTTGTCGGCGGGGGCGGCGCAGCCCGGGCGCCAGAGCAGGTCCGCGGCATTGACGAGGCCTTTTCACAGGCGCGCCCCAATACCGGGTGGGGCATGACCGAGACCAATGCCATCGGGACAGGGATTGCCGGATCAGATTATCTCGGCCGGCCTGAAAGCTCCGGACAGGCGGCCGCCGTCCTCGACCTGCGCGTGGTGGATGAGGCCGGCCGGACGCTGGGCGTCCATCAGCGGGGGGAGTTACAGGTGCGGGGCACCTCGGTCATACGCGGCTACTGGAACCGGCCGGATGCGAATGCCGCCACGTTTGACGGCGACTGGCTGAAAACCGGGGATGTCGCTTACCTCGATGAAGAAGGCTATTTGTTTATCGTCGACCGGATCAAGGACCTGGTGATCCGGGGCGGCGAGAATATTGGCTGCGGCGCGGTTGAAGCGGCCCTGCTGGAACATCCCGACATCGTCGAGGCCAGCGTGTACGGCGTGCCGGACACACGGCTTGGCGAGGAAGTCGGCGCCACGCTTTATGTCACGGGCGACATCGACCCTGATGCGCTGACCGCCTTTCTGCGCCCGCGCCTCGCCGCCTTCATGCTGCCGCGTCACATTCACGTGGCCGACGGCCCGTTGCCGCGCACCGCCTCCGGCAAGATCCTGAAACGCCAGCTGCGCGACGAGGCTGTGGCACGGCTGACCGCGACCTAAACAAGACAAGGAGACACAGATGGCAAAGGCACAGCACGATACCGGGACCGATCACCTTCTGGCAGAGCTGGAAGACGGGGTACTGACCCTCACCCTGAACCGACCGGAAGCCCGCAATGCGATGTCCGGCGAGATGACCAGCGCGCTGGCTGTGCAGCTGGACGAGGCCGAGCGCAATCCTGCGGTTCGCTGCATCGTCCTGACCGGTGCAGGCCGGGGGTTCTGTGCCGGGGGCGATGTCAAAGGGATGGCGGCCGCCGGCGACGGCACCGTCGGGGAGACCACGATTGATGCCGCCATTCACCGCCAGCGCCTCAACCAGCGTGCCACGTCGGGACGGCTCTACAGCCTGCCGAAGCCAACTCTGGCCGCCCTGCCCGGCGCCGCCGCCGGCGCCGGACTCGCCCTCGCTCTGGCCTGCGACATGCGGATCATGAGCCAGACGGCGTTCCTGACCACCGCTTTTGCCAGGGTCGGCTTTTCCGGGGATTATGGTGGCACCTTCTTCCTTACCCAGCTGGTCGGTACCGCCAAGGCACGGGAGCTGTATTACCTGTCCGACCGGGTGTCTGCGGATGACGCCCTTGGTCTCGGCCTGACCAATTGGGTCTGTGCTCCGGAGGATCTCGGCACCCGTACCCATGAGATTGCCCAGCGCATCGCCAGCGGTCCGAGCGTCGCCTATCGCTACATGAAGGAAAACCTGAACCGCGCCATCAGCTCCGGTGATCTCGGCGACTGCATGGATTTGGAAGCCACGCATCACATTCATTGCGGTCAGACCGAAGATCACCGCAATGCCACAAAAGCCTTTGTCGAGAAGCGCAGCCCGGTCTTTCACGGGCGGTAGAACGGGACCAGAATGATGTCAGATATCGCCGGTTACACTGTTGACGCCGTACAGGCCTGGCTGAGCGACCACGCGGCCTTTCTCACGCCGCCCTTTACCTGGACGCGCCTCGAGGGCGGCCATTCCAATCTCACCTATCTGCTGACCGATCAGTCCGGGCAGACCGTCGTCATCCGGCGTCCGCCGCTTGGCACGCTGCTGCCCAAGGCACACGACATGGCGCGGGAATGGGCACTGCTGCAGGCCCTTGAGGCGTCGCCTGTCCCGGTTGCCCGGCCTATCGCCTTCTGCGCGGATCCGGCGGTAACCGGTGCGCACTTCTATGTCATGGGACATGTTGATGGCGCACCGCTCTACACCTCTGCCGACACCGAACGCCTTGCACCCCTGCCGACGCGGCAGGGCCTGGCGCACTCCTTTATCGACGTTCTGGCCGATCTCCACGCGCTCGACCCCGACCAGGTCGGGCTCGGGGAGCTGGGCCGGAAAGAGGGCTATATCGCCCGCCAGATCAAGACCTGGTACCGATCCTGGACCGCCTCCGTCGGTCCTGCCCAGCTGGACGATCCACGGGCGCATGAGCTGCGCGATTATCTCCTCGCCCACCTTCCCGACCAGGGCCCTGCACGCATCGTGCATGGCGATTACGGCCTGCACAATTGCCTGATCGGCCCGGACCAGACGGTCGCCGCGGTCGTGGACTGGGAAATCTCGACGCTCGGAGACCCCCTCGCAGACCTCGCCTATGCCCTGAACCAATGGCCGGAACAGGTCGCCGGGGAGGACACGCTGCCGCACAGCCCGACCTCGCCGCCGGGATTTCCGTCGCGCCACGATCTTGCCCGGCGCTATGGCCAGCGCACCGGGCGTGACCTGTCACACCTCGACTACTATCTTGGCTTCAATCGCTGGAAAAGCGCCTGCATCGTGCATGGCGTCTATGCCCGCTATATGGAAGGCAAGAAGAGCACGGACGGGGTCGACCTGCCGGCACTGCGCCACAGCATCGACCGGTCGCTGACCCAGGCTCAGGACGCCCTGAACCGGCTGTGACCCCCGCCCTGCCGGGCAAGCCGCGCCGGCCGGCAGGGCAGCTGTTACCACAGGCCATAGCGCTGGACTTCGGCCCGGCCCACGACCATGTGGTGCACCTCATCCGGCCCGTCGGCGAACCGCAAATGCCGCATATCGGTGTACAGGCCGGCCAGTGGGGTCCACTGTGACACACCGGCTGCACCGTGAATCTGGATCGCATCGTCAATGATCTGACAGACTTTTTCCGGAACCATGGCCTTCACGGCGCTGACATAGACCCGCGCTTCCTTATTGCCGAGAACATCCATCGCCTTGGCGGCCTGCAAAACGGCCAGACGCATGGCATTGATCTCAATCCGGGCGCGGGACACTTTCTCGAGGTTCCCCCCCAGCTTGATCAGCGGACGCCCAAAGGCCTCGCGCGAAGCCCCCCGCCTGACCATCAGCTCCAGCGCCCGCTCGGCCTTGCCGATGGAGCGCATGCAATGATGGATCCGGCCCGGACCAAGGCGCAGCTGGGAGATTTCGAAGCCGCGCCCTTCGCCCAGAAGCATGTTCTCTTCAGGAACCCGCACATTGTCGAAGACGATGTGCATATGTCCGCGCGGCGCATGGTCCTCACCAAACACTTCCATGCCATCAAGGATCTTTACCCCAGGCGTGTCCCGCGGCACCAGGATCTGGCTCTGCTGCTGGTGTGGCGCAGCATCCGGATTGGTCTTGACCATGACGATCATGATCTTGCAGCGGGGGTCGCCCGCACCGGAAATGTAGAATTTCTCGCCATTGATCACCCATTCGCCATTCTCAAGAACGGCCCGGGTGGAAATGTTTTTGGCATCCGAGCTCGGCAGGGCGGGCTCGGTCATGGCATAGGCCGACCGGATCTCGCCATTGAGCAGCGGCTTCAGCCATTCCTCTTTCTGCGCCGGGGTCCCGACCCGCTCGAGAACCTCCATATTGCCCGTATCCGGTGCACTGCAATTCAGCGATTCCGAGGCGAGAGCATGTTTGCCAAGCTCGGCCGCGATATAGGCATAATCCAGATTGGTCAGGCCTTCCCCGGTCTCGGAATCCGGCAGGAAGAAATTCCACAGGCCCGACTGCTTGGCCTTGTCCTTGGCGCCCTCGAGAAGCTCGAGCTGACGCGGATGCCACGACCAGCGATCCTCTTTTTCGGCGTCGAGGGCGAAAAATTCCTCCGTGATTGGCACGATATGGCGTTCGATATGTTGCTGGACGGCATCCATGAGCGGCCGTGCCTGGTCGGACATGGCAAGATCGAACAGGTCCGGGGTTTCAGTGTGCATGGTATCGCCTCCGCGTGTCTGATGTTCTGTTTTGCTTCTGTGCTACAGGATGTTCGGCCAGCCTGCAAAGACCCTTTCATCACGGGCTGCTGCTCGGTTTTCGCCCCTGTAGGATCCGCCACACCCGCGCCGGACTGGCTTGCCATGCCCCCGGAATTATGGATCACATGTCAGGGGAGGATGAGACCATGACCTACAGTGCGGGACGCCTGATCCACGATGCGGACAGCCATTTAATGGAACTGGGCGATTGCCTCGACCCTTATTTTGACAAGAGGCTCCTTCGCCGCTTTCACGATCTGCCGGCCTACCGGGCCAAGATCGGTGACAACAGCCTTGCCAAACTGGCCCGCGCCCAACAGGGCGACCCCGCCTTCAGGTCAGGTGCAGACGAGGCGATTATGCTTCGGAAGAATTATGAGGCGCATGGTGCTTTCCTGCCACAGGACAGGCCGCATGCGCTCGACCTGATGGGCTTTGCCAGCCAGCTGGTCTTTACCACGTTTTGCCTCGGCAATTTCGACCTCGACCAGTCCGACGATATCGAGCTGTGTTATGCCGCCGCATCGGCGCACAATCGCATGATGACCGATTTCTGTGCCGTCGACCGGCGCCTGCTGGCGACCGCCTATGTCCCGCTTGAAGATATCGCACAGGCCATCCGGTGCGCCCGCGAAGCGATCGATCTTGGCGCCAGGGCCCTGATGATCCCGTCACGGTGCCCGAGGCAGCACGGCCCCAGCCATATCGGCCTGTTTCCGATCTGGGCCATGGCACAGGAGGCCGGCCTGCCCATCCTGTTTCATGTCGGGGGCGAGGACCGCCTCAACCCGACCTATAAGGAGAATGGGCAGCCGCCTGTTCCGGATTTTCATGGCGGCGACGATAATTTCACATCCGTCAGCTACATGCCCATTCCCCACGCCGCCATGCAAACGCTGGCAACGCTCATCTTCGATGGCGTGCTGGAGGCGTTTCCAGCCCTGAAATGGGGCGTGATTGAGCTCGGCGCCTCCTGGGTCCCAGGCTGGATGCGCGCTATGGACTCTGCTGCCCATGCCTTTGTCCGCAACGAGGCGCGCCTGCAAAAGCTCAGCCTGACCCCGTCGGAATTTGTCCGCCGCCAGATCCGGGTCGCCCCCTATCCCCATGAGGATTCGGGCTGGATCGTTCGCCATGCCGGTGAAGAGGTCTGCATGTTTTCGTCTGACTTCCCGCACATTGAGGGCGGACGCCATCCGCTGAAACGGTTTGACGCCAGCCTCGCAGGCCTGGCCGAGCCGGTCACCAACCGGTTCTTCGCAGAGAATTTTATCGACCTGATGGGGGCCGGGCTGGCAGCCGATCTGCGGCGCCCGCACAGGCGGAGCGCCGCGTAGGCCGGATGCGGGACCGGTGTCCAGAGAACCGCCATAGTGATCGATCGTCTGATTGATGTCAGGACTGAGGACCTGACACAGCACGTAACCATGGGCCCCGCGCAGCTCGACGCCATGAAACCCGGCCCGCTCTGCCCGCACAGCGGCGGCCACGACATCATCCCTGACCCGCTCGACATCCTCCGCGCTCAGGGCCACCGCGCCCGTTTCCTCATTGTCCGGCGGGCATTCCGGCGCGCCCGAAATCAGGGCCGGCGGTGTCCGCATGCCAGCATGA
This sequence comes from uncultured Hyphomonadaceae bacterium, assembly GCA_938084575.1. GTDB lineage: Bacteria > Pseudomonadota > Alphaproteobacteria > Caulobacterales > Hyphomonadaceae > Henriciella. The sequence goes on along the minus strand of CALKFG010000008.1, from coordinate 5,245 downwards.
TGAAGCCGGACAACAAAAAGGGATGCCGGTCCGGTTCAAGCCGTCTGCAAGGCGGGCCTGCCCGTCCAGGTGATGGTCACTCCGGATGCCGAGCTGTCGGGGGACGCCAATACCGCGGGCCCGCACAAGGCTGGCACAGGTCATGGTCAGGCCGAATCCGCCTTCGGCCCGCCGGGTCAGCCAGGGTATAGTCCTCCTCGCTGAGCCCGCCGTCCTCATGGCTGTGCTGACGTGTCAGGGGCGCCAGCATGACCCGGTTCGGCCAGTCCGGACCACGCCGCATGGCAGGTGGGGTGAAGAGAGGGGGATGAAGGGCGTTCCTGTCAGATGGATCCACGAGTGTTCAGATGGATCCAAGAGACTGATGACAGACCGGGTCAGTGTCGCAAGCGATAGCGAACACCGGCGAGGAGGCCCGGCCGGCCCCCGCCTGGCAAATTCTGACCCGCTGCGCCCGCCTGATCTGCCCGAGACGGCGCCATGTCAGGACAGTTGCAAGACCGAAAAGACCGCCCGCAGCCCCCTTAGCGGGACATCCCTGACCGCAAGGTCTGACGAGGTGGCGGGCCCGCCCGCCGGACCGCTGACAGGTCGGCGGGGTCCATATATCAGCGAGAGGCGTCCAGCATCGCCGTCTTGCAAAGATCCTGCAGCAGATGCGACGCCCGGTCGACCAGCTCCTGATCGCTTCTATACCCCGATTGGGGATCGATCCGGAACCCGTCGCGCCCGAACTCGACGCCGCGGCGAATGTCATAAAAGGTTTTTTCAACCAGAAGCGATCTGCCAGAGCCTGCTGCGATCAGGTCACATGCAAACAATACGGCAAAATCGACGCCCTGACCCCGCCTGGTCTTCTGCGCCTGCACCAGATCCGATTCGAGAGCCTGTTTCAGCTCGGCAATGCTGGCGTCGGACTTGCTCACCACAAGCACATCGACCACATCGCACAGCCCTGCAACCCGCAGGCGGCGGTCCAGCCGCCCGGCCATCCGTTCTGGCAAATCACCCGCTACGGTGACGATCTGAGTCCGTGGCAACGCTTTCAGCGCGGCTCTGGGCGATTTGCCCATCTGTTGCATGTCAACACGCACATGCCGGCCGCGACGGGATTTCGTTCCAAACAAACCGAACACACAGCCCCCACAATCACACAGCACACGCTTGATTAATTCCGCGAATAAATCTATTCCCAAAATGAGGCAAGTTCTACTTCCAGTAGAATGTCATCTGAATGGCCAAAGATCACCCTGCTGTCCAGCCGCCCGCCTCAGCGCCAAGGCCCTGGCTGACAGGGTGCGTCCCACATGTCGCACGGTCGGCCAAATCCAGGCGGATTTCGACGCCCACACGGTCAGAATATGTTTTCTCGAGGGGAGCGGCCTAGCGATCGGCGCGCATCACGCGGTCCCAGCTGGCCCTGACCGCCTCATAGGCAGATTCCGGGGTCTGCCGGTTCGCCGCCCTGCCCTTATTGTAGCGATTGGCCATGCGAATGATGTTGATCAGTTCGCGCTCCTGCTCCGCCGTAATCTGCTTGCGCTGGGTCAGAGCCACGGCACGGGCGACGGGATGGTGGCCCGAAAATTTCTTATAGGTCCGCTGGTGACGCCGGTCCCGGTCCTGGTCAATCTTGGCCTGGATGAAGGCCTTGGCCTGATCGGCAATGCCGAGGACCTGTTCCGAGAAATCCTCCCCGGCCAAGAGGGACTCCGCTGCCGCATCATCTGGCGCTTCATTCAAGCCCCCCTGCTCCAGCTGGTATTCCGCCAGACCGGCAGCGACCTCGGCATTGGAATTGGCCGCATCGATGCGCTGGTTGAGCTGCCAGCCAATAATAACCGCAATGATCGACACCAAGATCGGCGAATTCAGCAGCGACCAGAAACTGGCCGTTTCCGGAACCTCAAAGAAGCCTTGCAGCCAAAGGCTGACCGCACTCAAATCCACATCCATGACCTGCCCCCCATCGGCATTCTGGCTGCAACGCGTCAGCCGATCAAGCCCGCCCCCTGGCGGGCGTGCACCACGACCGGGACATCGCTGTATCCAAGCACGAAATTAGACGCGACCCGGACCGGCTCTCCGACAAGCTCAATCCGGTCAAACCGTTTCAGAATCTCTTCCCAGAGAATACGCAACTGCATCTCGCCGACTCGATTGCCCATGCAACGGTGGATCCCGAAGCCGAACGACAGATGGTGGCGCGCCCGCGGCCGGTCAATCAGGAAGCGGTCAGGCTGATCGATCACCTCTTCATCCCGGTTCCCGGAGATGTACCACATCACGACCTTGTCGCCCTTTCGGATCAGCTTGCCCCCCAGTTCAACATCCTCCAGCGCGGTGCGGCGCATGTGCGCCAGCGGGGTCTGATAACGGATAATTTCCGACACCATATTGGGCACCAGGCCCGGATCCGCTTTCAGCTTGGCGAACTCGCCGGGGTTTTCGTTGAGAAAGACGACGCCGCCGGAAATCGAATTCCGCGTGGTGTCATTGCCGCCGACAATCAACAGCATCAGATTGCCGAGAAGTTCCATCGGTGTCTTGATCATATCTCGTGTCGCGGCATTGTGTGCCAGCAGGGAAATAAAATCGAATTTGGGGGGCGCAGCAGCTCTCTCTGCCCAGAGCCGGGAGAAATAGGCAAGACATTCTCCCAGAACGCGCTCACGCGCCGCCATGTCGGCATCCGGGACCCCGACGGTTTCCGACGCCGTGGTCATGTCAGACCAGTAAGGCAGGAGATGGCGATCCTCGAACGGGACATCGAACAGCGTCGCCAGCATCTGCGCCGTCAGTTCTTTCGAGACGTGCTCGACCCAGTTGATGGGTTCGCCAACGGGCAGGCCGTCAAGAATCGCCGCTGCCCTTTTCCGGATCAGCGCCTCAAGGTCCGACAGACGCGTCGGCGCAACAGCAGGCTGCGCCGCCTTGCGCTGAACGTCATGGCGGGGTTGATCCATGGCAATAAACATCGGGGGCGCAAAGGACTCCGGCGCATCGCCGATCACAATGTCGCGGTCAGAAGAAAACACCCGGTGATTGGAGTCGACGGCCACGATATCGTTGAATTTGGTAATTGACCAGTACGGCCCAAACGCACTGTCGGGACAAAAATGGACCGGATCTTCCTGTCTCAGGCGGCGAAAATACGCGCCATGTATATTTGCCTGGAACAATTCCGAACGCGACACGTCCAGCGTCTCCAGCGGTAAAGACCACGGATCAGATAAATCCAGCCGACCTTTTCGCGCATCTGCCATTCCGCCGCTCCTTTTCGTTCAGACGATCACACCGGAGCCCATCAGCACGCACCCGGCCCGGCCTGCAGCGCCTCAAGAAACGCCAAAACAACCGGATCTTCCATCGTTTCCGGCAGGGTGACGGCACTGAAGCTCGATCCGGTCTCCCCCAGCCAGTCGACATCGAAAACCTCCAACGCGTCGGTCTCGGTCAACCCGGAGAAAATGCTCGCCCCGGCCATGGTCAAAACATCGCCACGCCTGATCAGGTCCAGAAGCCCCGACGTGCTGTCGATGAAATATTTTGGAAACTTATTAGCAGTCAGAGACGCCACAGTCTCACCGCCCAAAGCTTCGCCCATGGCCAGAGTCGCTATGAAATCGGGCCGGCCACAGATGGCCCAGTCAAATTCCATCAAAGCGGACAGGGACCTGTCGGTTTGCAGGGCCGGGTGTCCTTTGCGACAGCCAACCCGCAGGGGCTCCCGCGTAAGCTCATGCCGGACGGCTGTCTCTCCGATGGGCAGGCGCTTTATCACCTCGGTATGGAACACGATGATTTGCGCCCGGCGCTGGATCAGTTGCTCAGCGGCAAGGGCCGGAGGTATTGCCAGAACCGACATCCGGACGTCCGGGCATTTTGCCCTGAAGGCGCCGATAGCCGGGATCAGAAGAGTTTCGATCACAGGCTGCCCGCCCATAATCTTCAGTCTCCGGTCAGTCCCGATGACCTTCTGGCGCGCAGTTTTGGACTGCGCCAGGAGGTCGAGCGCGAGCAGGTAAAGCCGGCTGCCCGCCTCCGTCGGCCTGACATTCCGCGTCGAGCGCCAGAACAGGGCAACACCCAGATCGTTCTCGAGAAGCTGAACCCGTTTGGTCAGCGAGGACTGCGACAAACCAATCTCTTCAGCGGCCCGCGAAAAACTGCCGTGCCGATAAACCACCGTAAAATGCTCTAGCAGGCGGAGATCCATCAGGTCCGACATGGGATTTGCTCATCTTTGCGTTTGTGGTACCGCGTATTTCATAAATGACAGATTATAGAAAAAAGCAATTGCACCAGCAATTTGGCCACTGTTAAGCTGGAAAAAGCAAGGTCGGGGGCGGGGAGTTTACATGCTCGAACATATCATTGCGATGAAAATCACGCTTTACGCCATACCGGTCTTTTTCGCGGCCATCTTCATAGAGACCGTCGCGGTCAGGGTGTTCAAAGCCCGAGGCAAGATGGATGCCCGGGATGACGGGGTCAGCATCTTTATGGGCCTGACCAGCGTGGTGACGAATGGCGCGACTGCCTTTCTCACGGTCGGTTTGTTGTTCTGGGCCGCAGCCTACAGCCTGACCAGCATCCCGATCACCCTCGCATCGGTCATAGCCTGCTTCCTGATCGACGATCTGCGCTATTATCTCCATCACCGCATGGCGCATCGGATCCGCTGGCCTTGGGCAATGCATGTCACGCATCATTCCAGCACCAATTTCAATCTCGCCGTGGCGCTGCGTCAGGGATGGACCAAGCATTTTACCGGCACGACCCTGCTGAAGGTCCCGCTGGTTCTGGTCGGCTTCGATCCGGTGCTGGTGATTTTCTGCGGTGCCCTCAACGCGATTTACCAGTTCTTCCTGCACACCGAGACCGTGGACAAGCTGCCGCGCTGGTTCGAGGCCGTGTTCAACACCCCGTCGCACCATCGCGTCCATCATGGCAAGAATCCGCGCTACCTTGATGCGAATTATGCTGGCACACTGATCATCTGGGACCGCATGTTTGGCACCTTTGTGGCCGAACATCCCGAGGACAAGCCGGATTATGGTCTGGTCAAGGACCTCGACACCTTTAACCCCCTGGTGATTGTGTTTCACGAGTACTGGGCGGTCCTGAAAGACGTGTTTGGCCCCGACCGGACGCTGAAGCAACGCGTGCTCTATTTGGTTGGACAGCCCGGCTACAGCCATGACGGGTCCCGCCTGACATCTCTGCAGATCAAGGCCGCAGC
>CALKFG010000007.1 GCA_938084575.1 uncultured Hyphomonadaceae bacterium | reverse complement strand
CCAGTATGGGGCAGTGGACAAGGCCGCGGACAGATGTGGAGCTGGGCCGCGCAATTCCGGGGCCGTCCGGCCCGGTCGGAGCCGGATCCGGTCGGGACAGGTGCGGGGCGGACCCGGCTGCCGGCACAAAAAAAGGGCGGTCCGAAGACCGCCCTTTCCCTGTTGGATGATAGGCCTGGCCTAGTTGCCGAACCCACCAAACCGCTTGGACAGGCTGACCTTGAAGGTCCGGCCAAACGGGTTGTGCGTGTACGGGTCATAGTTCAGGTCGAAGGCCGCAAATGGCGGATCTTCGTCCGTCACATTGACCACGCCGAGGCCGAGGTCCATGCCCAGGGCTTCGGAAGACCAGTTGTAGAACAGGTCAAATGTGGTCTGGCTGTCGATCGTGTCCGCGATCCCCGTGCCGCGCTCATCGTCATAAGAGTCGATGTGGCGCATAACGGCCCGGAAATTGTGGTCGCCCATGGCATAGTTTGCCGTGACGTTGGCCTTCCACTGCGGCATCGACCGCGAGAAGTTCGACCGGTTGAACTGGCCGACCCGATCGCCGCCCGGAATGGAGACACCTTCGACTGAGAAGTCGGAGACGACATAATCCAGGATGTAGGTGGCATCGAGGCCGAGCGTCAGTTCACCTTCACCCATGTCGGCGACATTTTCCAGCCGCAGATCAACACCTGAGGTTTCAATGTCCGGACCATTCACGACATTGGTCGTGATACGGGCGATTTCATTGCCTGAAGGCAGACCATTATTGTCCAGATCGTTGAACTTGATCCGGCCAAGGATGGCGTCATCATCGGTCGATGCAGAGGCCAGGGCGCCCAGTGCTGCGGCAACAATGCTCGACTGCTCTTCAACGATAATCGGATCGGAGAAGTCGAAGCTGTAATAGTCGAGCGATCCCGAGAAGCCATTATTGTTGTCGTACAGTGCACCGATATTGTAGCTGAAGGCCGATTCAGGCGCCAGAGCCGGATTCCCGAACTGGTCCACCGCCTTGAAGGCGCTGGTCGGTCCGACAAACTGCAACGTGGTTACCACGCCGGACAGCTGGTTCAGCGTTGGCCCGCGGAAGGAGGTCTGGGCTGAACCCCGGAAGGACAGATTGTCATTCACGGTGTACTTGGCCGCAACTTTCGGGTCGAAGGTCGAGCCAACCAGGCCACCATAATCCTCGTACCGCGCGGCAATCTGCATATCGAGATTGTCCTGAAGCGGAATCTGGAGTTCGCCAAACACGGCGAAGATGGTCTGGTCTTCGTCAGCAGGGGTTGTGCCGGCGAGGAAAGAGAAGGGTCCTGTGCCGGCCGGTCCCGGATTCCGGGTCAGGTCGGTCACCTCATTCGGCACCACTTCATAGCTCTCGCGACGAACCTGTGCACCTGCAGCCCAGGACACGGCGCCCCCGGCAGCTTCAACACCGCTTTGACCCGAGAAGACCGCATCGAAGACCAGAAGGTCAGTGGTCACCGTGGTGCCCACACCGTCCGTCATCCATTCGGCCAGGGCGACGCTGTTTGCAAGTCCGGAGACAAAGTTTGGGTTTGCTTGCCCGGTAATGGCGCTGGCTGCAATGGCATTAGAGAAGGGGTTGTAATATTCACAGCCCCCCTGTCCGGCAACAGCACCGGTCGGAATTGCCCCGGAAATCGGATCTGCACAGATACCATATCCGCTCAGTGCCGCCGTGAGACCTGCAATGTAGGTATCATTGGTGACGCGGGAGCCTTCCGTGCGGCCATAGCTGAGCGCGACATCGTAATTGACGCCATTCTCATACTCGCCCTTCAGGGACCCGGACAGGGACAGCGTTTCATACTCACGTGAGCCTTCCTGGGCGCCACCGGTGCCCGGGAATCCGCCCCAGCCAAAGGTCCGGCCAATGAACAGGGCGCCGACAGCACCAGGGCTGGCCAGCGACCCGGTCGGGTTATCAGCAATATATTGCTGGAAACCTGGATTGTTTGCCGGCACGAACTGCGTTGCCAGCTCCTGCGGCGGGTAAGACGGAGAGGTCTTCCAGCTTGGGACGTCAATTGTGGAGTAGAGAAGCTCGACGTGCAGGTCGGCGCCGTTCACATTCCGGTTGAATTCCGAGAAGATTTTGAGCTGTTCTTCTTCTTCCACCAGATTGTCGAACTGGGTGAACTGAAAAGCGCAGGTGCCATTGGCGGGGTTGATGATACCACCGGCATCGAGGCAGCCTGAATCGACCTCTGCGCCAATCACGCCCGTTGCGCCAATCACAACATAACGACCCGGATTGGACAGGGACGAGAAACCGCCGACGGGGTTCTCGGTGATCGGGCTGATCGCCCAGTCTTTTGCCAGCAGCGGCACTTCTGACCGCTTTTGATATTCGACCGTGGTCACCCAGTTGAAGTCATCGGCCTGAAGTCCGTAGGAGGCGGACACGCGATATTCGCCATCAGAGCCGTCAAAAGTGGAATAATCCGCACCCAGCTCGAGGCCGTCGACATCGTCACGGGTGATGAAGTTGACAACACCGGCAATGGCGTCAGAGCCATAAATCGCCGCGGCGCCGTCCTTCAGAACTTCCATACGCCCAATCGCAGCGGAGGGAATATTGTTGGTGTTGACGAAGAGCTGGGCTTGTTCCCCGATGCCATAAGGCGAGAAAACCTGGCGCCGGCCATTCATCAGGACCAGTGTCCGGGCTGGCCCAAGACCGCGCAGGTTGATGTTGGAGGTCCCTTCCAGGCCGTTCGAGGCAAACTGATTGGTTTGACCATCCGTGCCCGAAGATGGGCCGAGATTTTTGATCAGATCGGTGACGGTTGGATTGCCTTCCAGCCGCAGGTCCTGGGCCGTGATCACATCCACCGGCAGGGCCGCGTCTTCAGGTGTTCCGGCAATAGCGGAACCGGTCACGGTGACCGTTTCCTGGCGCAGGGCGTCGTCCCCATCCTGAGCCATCGCAACGCCAGTTGCGGCGAGGGCCGCAAAGGATACGCTGCTGATCAACATTTTGCCAAATGACATGTATTTCCTCCTAGATTTCTACCAGCCGGGGTGCATGAATTATGTCTATGATTATCCAGCTGTCGCCAGCTTAGGGAGACATTCGGGACTGCAAAGGCCCTATTTATATTGCGGCGCACAATGCCGGCCCCGGCATGGCGGCCAGAGGGGCAAAATTTTGCCGGCTTTCCGGGGCCGGACATCTGCCCCGATGCCCGGGCCCCCGCAGACGAAGGAAAAACGGCGATGAGCCAGCCGATTACAGACATTGCCGCCCATTTCGCAGATGCAGCATCTGCGGCCAGCTTTCCCGCCAATGTGTTGCGTTACCGCAACACACGGTGGGCCCAGCGAGTCGGTTTGGGGCATTTGGACGCGTCCGGCTGGTGCCGGCATTTCGCCGTCTTCGAGCCCTTGCCCGGCAATCTCGCCGGTCCGCTGGCCCTGCGCTATCACGGTCACCAGTTTCATGTCTACAATCCGGACCTCGGCGATGGCCGCGGTTTCCTGTTCGCCCAGCTTCAGGATGACCGCGGCCGCTGGCTCGACCTCGGCACCAAGGGCTCTGGCCAGACCCGCTGGTCCCGCCAGGGCGATGGCCGGTTAACCCTGAAGGGGGGCGTGCGGGAAGTCCTGGCCGCGTCTTATCTCGAGGCGCTGGGGGTCAACACCTCCAAGCCCTTCAGCCTGATCGAGACAGGGGAAGCCCTGCAGCGCAATGATGAGCCCTCGCCGACCCGGTCGGCTGTCCTGGTGCGCCTGTCGCACAGCCATTTGCGCTTCGGGACCTTCCAGCGTGCCGCCTATGAAGACGACCCCGCCGCCATGTCGGCGCTGGTCGGCCATGTCATCCGGCATTATTACCCTGAGTGCGCCGACGAGGATCTGGGGGTCGCGGTGCCGGCCCTGTTCGAGCGCATGGTGGCGCGAACTGCGGCCATGATTGGGCAGTGGATGGCGACCGGCTTTGTGCATGGCGTCATGAATACAGACAATTTCAACATTACCGGCGAAAGTTTTGATTTCGGCCCGTGGCGGTTTCTGGCCTGCAGTGATCCCAATTTCACCGCGGCTTACTTTGACCATCAGGGGCTGTACCGGTTCGGGCGCCAGCCGACCCAGGGCCTGTGGGCGCTTCAGCAGCTCGGGGGTGCCCTCAGCCTGCTGGCCGATGCGGACGCCTTGTCGCAGGTGCTGTCGGGGTACACGCCGGCTTATCAGGCGGCCTTTGCCGGCCACACGCTGGCGCTTCTGGGCCTCGCATCGTCCGGTTCGCTGCAGGAGGATCTGGCGTTCATGCAGGTCTGGTATGGCTGGATGACGCAGAGCCGGGCGGACTGGCCCCAGACCTTCTTTGACTGGTTCGGCGGGGCAGCGAGCTCGGACCGCGCCGCGCGCAGCCCGCAGGCGGGGCTGTATGCCGCGGCCGATTTTGCGCCCGTACGGGCCGGAATCGAGGCGCGCCAAACGGTCCGGCCCGAGCGGCTGGCACATGCCTACTTCCAGGCCGCGCATCCGGTCTCCCTGGTGCATGACGCGGTCGAGGCGGTCTGGGACCGGATCGCCGCAGAGGATGACTGGTCGGCGCTGGACACGCTCCTCGACGGGATCGGGCAGGCCCGGCAGGCCTACGATCTCGCCTAGCCTGTGGCCCGGCCTGCTTCGCTGCGCCGCAGCAAAATGGCGTGACTTGTCGCCCTCTCATCCTATATCCTTGTCGCAAACAAGATGGAGGCGCTCACCATGGACGGCATGTCAGACGTAAAAACAACCGCAATCATGTATGACCTGACGGCGACGATGCAGGCAGCCGTGTCTGCTCTCGATGCCTATCTGGCGATTGCCAAGGCCCGGATCACCGAGACCGTGGCCCCGGAAGGCCGCATCGACCGCCGGGCTCTGGATACCCATCAGCACATGGCGCACGGCTTTGCCTGGATCACGACCTATGTCGAGACGCTGCGCGAGACGGCCAACTGGGCCCAGCGCCTCGAAGCCGATGGTAAGTTCGGGGACATTGAGGCCCTGCTGTCGCAGATCCTGTTCGGCGAATATTGCGCCCAGATGCGGGGCGGTATTCCGATGAACCAGGCCGAGGTCATTCGCCCGGCCGATCTGGGACTGACCGGGGACGAGATCGGCCTGCTGTCCCATCCGGCCGTGGACCGCTTTGTCCGCGAGGGCAAGACACAGGCTTCTCTGGCTGCCGCAGCCACCCATTTGCCGGACAGCCTGGCGCGGGCCACGGTTGAGAATACCGGTCTCGACGAGACCCTCGATATGGTCCGTGACCAGTTTCACCGCTATGCCGAGGACCGTATCCTGCCGCACGCCCATGAATGGCACCTCAAGAACGACTATATCCCCATGGATGTGGTCGATGAAATGGCCGAGCTGGGTGTCTTTGGCCTGACCATTCCCGAGGAATATGGCGGTCTGGGCATGGAAAAGACGGCCATGTGCGTCGTCTCCGAGGAACTGTCGCGGGGCTATATCGGAACCGGCTCTCTGGGAACCCGGTCCGAGATCGCGGCCGAGCTGATCCTGATCGGCGGCACCGAGGCCCAGAAGCAGAAATTCCTGCCCGGCATTGCCAGTGGCGAAATTCTGCCCACCGCAGTGTTCACCGAGCCCAATACCGGATCCGATCTGGGGGCTCTGCGCACCCGCGCAGTGCGTGACGGCGAGACTTATAAGATTACCGGCAACAAGACATGGATCACCCACCCGGTCCGGGCGGACCTGATGACCGTCCTGGCTCGCACCGACCCGCAGACGGACAATTTTTCCGGCCTGTCGATGTTGCTGGCGGAAAAGCCGCGCGGCGATGATGACCATCCCTTCCCGGCCGATGGCATGACGGGCGGCGAGATTGAAGTGCTCGGCTATCGCGGCATGAAGGAATATGAAATCGGCTTCGATAACTTCGAAGTGCCCGCCGCCAACCTGCTGGGTGAAACCGAGGGCCTCGGCTTCAAGCATCTGATGGCGACATTTGAGAGCGCCCGGATCCAGACCGCGGCACGGGCGGTCGGCGTGGCGCAGAATGCGCTTGAGCTTGGCCTGCGCTATGCGCTTGACCGGTCGCAGTTCGGACAGCCCATCTTCGCCTTTCCGCGCGTGTCCAACAAGCTGGTCATGATGGCCGCCGAGCTGGTCGGGATCCGCCAGCTGACCTATTTCTCGGCGCGTCAGAAAGACCAGGACAAAAGGTGCGATGTCGAGGCCGGCATGGCCAAGCTGCTGGCGGCCCGTGCGGCCTGGGCAGCGGCCGACAATGCGCTGCAGATCCATGGCGGCAATGGCTTCGCGCTTGAATACCCCATCAGCCGGGTGCTGCAGGATGCCCGCATCCTGAATATCTTCGAGGGTGCCGGTGAGGTCCAGGCCATGGTGATCGCACGCCGGGTCATTTCCGGCGGAAACTGAGCCCGGCTCACGCCGGGTCTGGCCGGACGTTGCCTCCGGGCCGGGCGGTCATGCCGTCCCGGGGGTGCAGCCTGAGACTTGACCGCGCGGCCAGAAGGTTCTTAAACGCGCGTCTTCATAACGGGTTGGTGTGGAACTGCCGTTGCAATCGTGGGCCAGATGTCTTGGTCCACCAGTCCACGTCGAAAATTGGAACATCACATGTCACGTCGGCATTCAGCCAAGTACAAGATCGACCGCAGGGTCGGTGAAAATATCTGGGGTCGCCCCAAATCTCCCTTCAATAAGCGTCCGAACAAGCCCGGCCAGCACGGTCCAAACCGGCGCGGCAAGGTGTCGGATTATGGCCTGCAGCTGATGGCCAAGCAGAAGCTGAAATTCTACTATGGTGACATCACCGAGAAGCAGTTCCGCCGGACCTTCGACGAAGCCTCACGGCGCCGGGGCAACACGGCCGAGCTTCTGATCGGCCTGCTCGAGGCCCGTCTCGATGCCTTTGTCTACCGCTCGAAATTCGTTCCGACCATTTTTGCAGCCCGCCAGTTCGTCAATCACGGGCATGTCCTGGTCAACGGCGTCAAGACCAATATCGGGTCTTACCGCCTGCAGCCGGGTGACACGGTCCAGATCCGCGAAAAGTCCCGCAACATGGCGCTGGTCCTGGAAGCACTGGGATCGCCCGAGCGCGACATCCCGGACTATATCGAAGTCGAGCCCAAATCGATGACGGCCACCTTTATCCGGATGCCGGAGCTCAGCGACGTGCCCTATCCGGTCCAGATGGAACCGGCCCAGGTCGTGGAATATTATTCGTCCTAAGGACTCTGGCGGCCGCCTCTGTGCGTCCGCAGACCTTGCCAAGGATCAAAAGCCGCGCCCATCTGGCGCGGCTTTTTTATTCTGGTCTGTAAGGCGGGCAGCATGACACAACCGGATATCGTGGCTGTGAAGGCGCATCTGATTGCGTCTCCCGGTGAGGCGTTCGCGCTGGCCGATCGAGACACGGCGGACCGGTCGCTGTTCCCGGACAAAAAAGCTGCGCGCGTGTCCCTGCGCAAGGATGCCGCGGTCATTGATGAGTTACAGGAGCTGCTCTATGCGACCCGGCGCAAAGCGCTTCTGATCATACTCCAGGGCATGGACACGGCGGGCAAGAGCGGTGTGATTCGCAACGTGTTTGCCTATACCAGCCCGCTGGGCCTGCAGGTTGAGGCGTTCAAGGCGCCGACAGAGCTGGAGCGGGGGCATGACTATTTGTGGCGTATTCATCAGGCCGTTCCCCGCCGGGGCTGGATAGGCCTGTTCGATCGCTCGCACTATGAGGATGTTCTCGTTGCCCGGGTGCGGGGCCTTGCGCCCGCCGAGACGGTTGCCCGGCGCTATGGCCAGATCAATGCCTTTGAGCAACACCTGACCGAGAATGATGTCGTGGTCCTGAAGTTCATGCTGCATCTTGGATTTGAGGAGCAGGGGGCGCGGCTCAGGGAACGCCTAAGCGAAGCGCACAAACGCTGGAAGTTTGCCCCCACAGACCTCGAAGACCGGGCGCAGTGGGCGTCTTTCATGCAGGCCTATGAGGACATGGTCCGGCGCTGCTCGACCGATACGGCGCCCTGGTATGTCGTGCCGGCCGACAGCCGGTCTCGACGCAATGCGATGATTGCCCGGATTGTGCGCGGCGCACTGGAGGGTCTCGACATGGCCTGGCCGCAGCCCGATCATGATGTGCGGCCCCGCGACATCATCTAGGCTGGGCGGGGTCCGGGCGGGCATGAAAAAGCCCCGGCCGGAGCCAGGGCTTGAGCCTGCGCAAAGGGCAGATCTGATCAGATAAAGCCCTTGAACTTGTCCTTGAAGCGCGACACGCGGCCGCCGCGGTCCAGACCGCTGCTGCTGTTGCCGGTCCAGGCGGGGTGCGAACTGGAATCAATGTCCAGAACCAGGCGATCGCCCTCTTTGCCATAGGTCGACCGGGTCTGATATTCGGTCCCGTCGGTCATCACCACGGTGATGAAGTGATAGTCTGGATGGCCTTCGGCTTTCATCTTACTGCCTCATTTGAACGCGATACCGGCCCTGTCTGGAGCGGGCAGGATCGCCGGAAAAAAAGGGGCTTATCCGATTGGCGGGCATTCCGCAAGACCGCGAGTCAGGTGGTCAGTCGAAGTCGGAAACCAGATAGTCGGCCATGGTGCTCTTATCGGCCCGATCCTGCTGCCAGGTGACCACGGCGATGGATATCCAGACAATATGGAACACAAGACCGCCAAGGATGCAGACCCAGCCGGGAAGCTGGCCTATATGCGCCCGGAACAGGAATTCCGACCACGAGCTGACATCGGTCGGGTGGATGGAAATCTTGGCGAAATAAGCCAGCGCCTGAATGCCAAACAGGGCTCCGTAATTGCGGCGCAGCCGGCGGCCCACCGACCGCAGGGCAGAGATCCGGTGCTGGGGATGAAGATAGTCATCCGACAAAGGGTGGCCCCGGTCCTGCGGAATCGACATGCCGCGGCCGCGCAGTATCGGGACATAGACCGCGAGTTCCAGCATCCGGGCGCGGAATTTCCAGACCGAGAAATAGCGATAGCGCCGGGCTTCCAGGATCAGAAACATGATGGTCAGAAGGCCGGCCAGCACGATGGGCAGGGGCGAGGCATTTTCAGAGGCAAAACTGACTGACAGGGCAATGCCCGTTGTCACCACTGACCAGTTGGTCGTCATGTCGAGACGCTGGCGCCAGACCGTCGATCGGAACACCTCGGCCCGGTAGAGATGGGCCAGGGCACCGGCCTCGGCATTGCCGCAGATCGGGTCTTTGGGGTCGAGATCACCATCAATCATGTTGGAGACATATATCAGTTCAGGGTTAAGCGCAGGTATGTTTTGACGCAGCCTCTGTATTTCTTTTCACAGGCGCAGGGCAGAGGCAGGCCGCGGTCCGAGCCCGCCGCACCGGCCCGGTTCAGCCCCGGCCGCGATAGGGCGCCACGCCGGTGTCGGGGACATACACTCCCTCGGGCACGTGGGCGGTTTGCCAGAACACATCAATGGGGATCCCACCGCGGGGGTACCAATAGCCCGATATGCGCAGCCAGCGCGGCGACAGAAGCCCGGCAAGCTCCTTTCCGATCCGCACGGTGCAGTCCTCGTGGAACGCGCCGTGATTGCGGTAACTTGTCAGGTAGAGTTTCAGGCTCTTGCTTTCGACCAGGCGTGCCGCCGGGGCATAGTCGATCACCAGGTGGGCAAAGTCCGGCTGGCCGGTAACCGGGCACAGCGACGTGAATTCAGGACAGACAAAGCGGGCCAGGTACAGCGTGTCCGGATGCGGATTGGGCACGGTTTCGAGCCGCGCCTCTTCCGGGCGGGTCGGCGGGTCGGTCTGTTGTCCGAGCTGGTCGAGGCCGGCATAAATATTCTTGTCCGTCATAGCGTCACTCCAAACGGGGCGAGAAGGTTGAAGCGGAGGGCGATATAGGCGGCATAGCACGCCAGAAGCGTCGCGCCTTCGCCGCGGCCGATTTGTCGCCCGGTTGCCGCGAAGCAGAACAGCAGCAGCACCGACAGTCCCATCGCGGCAATATCGGTCCAGGACACCACGCTGTTGGCAATCGTCGTGCTCATCTCGACCAGGCCTGAGGGCTGGATCACGGGCTGGTGAATGGTAAAGGGATAGGCGATTGCGGTGATGCCCAATATGCCCAATATGTTGAAAATATTGGACCCGAGGACATTGCCCAGTGCCACATCGGCCTTGCCCCGCCGGGCGGCGATGATCGAGGTCATCAGTTCTGGCAGGCTGGTGCCGATGGCGAGGACGGAGATGCCGATCACCGTTTCTGAAACGCCCAGCATGCGGGCTGCGTCCGTGCCCCCCGCGACCAGGAAGCGGGCGCCGAACACCACGCCCAGTATGCCGCCCAGGGTCAGCATCAGGGCGACAGGAAGCGGATCGGTTTCCTCGAACAGCTCGGCCTCGTCCACGTGCAGCTGTCCGGTCGCGGATTTGCCGCGCCGATCAAGCCAGACCGAGCCAATCAGGTAGATGACCAGAATGCCGGTCAGAACGCTGCCGGTCAGGCGGGTAAAGCCGTCAAACCAGAACAGGCCGACCAGCACCAGCGTGACCCCCGCCATGATCAGGCCGTCCCGGCGCAGCGTCTTGGCCGAGGCCATGATGGGCGTGAAGAAGGCCGCTGCCCCGAGGACCAGCATGATATTGGCAATATTTGACCCGACAACATTCCCGATTGACAGGCCGACCGCGCCCTCGCTCAGGGCCTGCAGGCTGGTGACCAGCTCCGGCAGGCTCGTGCCGAACCCGATCAGAGTCAGCCCAATGATGAGCTCGGAGACCCCGAAACGCCGGGCAAGGCTGACCGCGCCCCGGACCAGGCTCTCGCCGCCAAGCAGCAGGCAGACGAATCCGCCCAGGATCAAAGCCAGTGTTATCATCGTGCGAGCGTCTCTCCCGGTTTCCGGCCGGGCTGTCAATGAGCGGCAAAAGATTTAGATGGCGTCAGTCCTGTAGCCGTCTATGCTATGCCGGACTAACCGAATTGGGGGGGCTTATGTCCGAACTTCGTCTGCGTCAGCTGGTTTTTGCCTCATATCACCGGGAGGATATTGATCGCCTGCAGGAGGTCCTGGATCTCGGTGATCCCTTCGTCGATCCGGGGGTTGGGGCGTTTGGCCTGGTCAATGGGGTGTTCGCCCTTGGTGACCAGTTCCTGGAGGTCGTTGTGCCGGCACGGGAAGACACGGCTGCGGGCCGCTTCCTCGACCGTGAGCCCGAGGCGGGTGGCTATATGGCCATCTTCCAGAGCCCGGATATCGCGGCGGTGCGTCAGCGCGCCGATGCTGCGGGCCTTCGGCGTGTCTGGAACATCGACCTGCCGGAAATCGCGGCCAGCCACCTGCACCCCGCCGATATCGGCGGGGCGATTGTGTCGGTCGACACGCCGGTGCCGCCGGAAAGCTGGCTGTGGGGCGGCATGGGCTGGAAACAGCGCGCCGTGCCCGGCGGACTTGCCGGCGCTACACTCAGAGCCAAAGCGCCCGACCAGCTGGGCGCGCGCTGGGCCAGCATATTGGGTACCGACATTGAGCCGGCGGCGCAGGGCGTGCGCCTGCCTCTGGCTGAGGGACATATTGAGATCCTGCCGGGGGACCGCGACAGGCTGAGCGGGTTTCACCTGCTTGTGCGGGATCCCGAGACGGCCCGGGCACGGGCCGCACGTCAGGGCTGGGACAGCCGGGACGGGATGACCCGCATTCTCGGTGTCGATGTCCGGCTGACCGCGGCCTGACCCCGCCGCTGTCGGTATTTGGCAAAGACAAATCCCGCTGAACACGCTATGAGTGTGCAGATGAGCCTGTGGCAAAACCTGATGGAGGGCGGCAAGCGCCTGTTCGACAGCGAGAGTGCCGCTGAGACGCGCGCCCTCAGCCGGGCCTGTGCGCCCGACCCGCGTGATGTCGGTTTTACCGCCGCGGTGATCGGGCTTGGCGCCAAGATGGCCAAGGCGGACGGGCATGTCTGCGATGAAGAGGTCATGGTTTTTTCCCGCGTCTTCCGAACCGCGCCGGAGGATGCCGCGACAGTGCGCCGGGTGTTTCGCCTGGCTCAGCAGACGGTGCGGGGATATGAATCCTATGCCCGCAAGATTGCCCGCAAATACCGCGACCGGCCGTGCCTTCTGGAAGGTGTCCTCGACGGTCTGTTCATGATTGCTGCCGCCGATGGCGTCATCACTGAGGAGGAGATGGTCTATCTGCAGACCGTGTCGGAGGCCTTCGGATTTGATGCTGCAGACTTTCGCCGAATTCGGGCCAGCCATTTTGCCGCCGACCGGGACGATCCCTATGACATACTCGGCGTCGCCCCGGATGCGGAATTCGAGGCCATACGCCGCGCTTACCGGCGCCTGATGGCCGCCAATCATCCTGACCGCGTGGTCCATAATGGGGCGCCGCGGGAATTCGAGGTCACTGCGCATGACAAGGCTGCGGCGATCACCGGCGCTTATGCCCGGATTCGGGCAGAACGCGGCCTGATTGCGGTAAACTGACCGCATCCCACGCTGAGACATTGACGCGGACCGGGGGCGACGCCATCTCTACAGGACAGAGAGGATGACCATGACCGCAACACACGCCGCCCCTTTTGGTTTCCCGCATGCCCAGCTGGCTGTCCTGCGCCATGTCTTCCGCTGGCTGCTGCGGGGCGCGCTGGCGCTGGCCATCATCCTGCTCGCCGGCATGCTGGCTGTGGCGACGGCCTTTGCCGGCCTGGCGCTGGCCCTGGGCGCCATTCTGTTGCGGCTGTTCGCCAGACATCAGGCCGGGCAGACGCCGCCGGATGTCCCCTCCTCAGCGCAGGGTCTGACCCTGAATGCCAAGCGCACGCCGCGCGGCTGGACCGTCGAATAGGCCTAGGCGCTGTCGGGGGCCGATCGCATGATCTGTGTCTCAACGGCGCCGTCCGCGCCCTGAATATACAGGGTCTGGGTCGGATAAGCGAATTCGATTCCGTGCTCACGAAAGCCGCGGTTGAGGGCCAGCAGAACGCGCGACAACGCCGCCATGGAGCGGTTATAGTCCGGGTGCAGCGAGAAGAAGATCAGCTTGTAGTCCAGCGAGCTGGCCCCGAAGGCCGACATGCCGCAGCGCTCGAACTCGACGCCGGCAATCTTCCTGACAAGGCCCTGGACGATATCGGGGATCTGCTCGGCGAGCTCCGGATCGGTCTGGTAAATGACGCCGAAATCCGTCTCGATCCGCCGGCGCACCATGCGCGCCATATTGTGGATCTCATAGTTCAGCAAATTGGTGTTGGAGATAATCAGCTGCTCGCCGGACCGGGCCCGGACGCGGGTGGATTTCAGGCCGATATCTTCAATCGCACCCCAGCTGTCGCCATACCGGACCGTGTCGCCGACCTGAAAGGGCTTGTCGATGACGATGGACAATGAGGAAAACAGGTCGCGGAACACGCCCTGGGCCGCTATACCGATCGCGATACCACCAATACCCAGACCCGCCAGCAGCGCGGTGACGTCGGCCCCGACATTGTCGAGGATGAGCAAAAGCGCCACCGACCAGATGGCGAATCCGATAAACCATTTGATGATGTTGAAGGCCGATGCCAGGGCACGGGCATCCCCAGCACTGCGGTGCAGATTGCGCCGAATGGCCGACACGGAAAATTCCTGCACCCATTCGGCGGTCTGCAGCACGGCGGTCAGGACAAAAAAGATCCTGACAAATCCCGAGACCGAGCCGGGCAGCGGCATGACCGCCTCTGTCAGGCTGAGGGCGATGGCAAACATGAAGTAAAGATGGAAGCGCCGGACCACCCGCCGGAACAGGGCAGAGATGGAATAATCATCCTTGCTTGGCCACCGCTCCATGGTCTTGAGAGCCCCCCAGCGGGCGACGCGCAGCAATGCTGTGATCGCGACCACCAGCACGGTGGCGACAAGGGCTTCGCTTTGCCCCGAGCCGAGCCAGCTGAGAAAATCACTGGCCGCCTCGGTTGCCGTCTCGGCCGTGTCTGACAGGGCCTCGATCGGATCGACGGTCTTGGCCGGGGCCCGGATCTGGACCGGGGCATCCACGGGGATCATCAGTGGGTCAGGGGCGCCCGCCAGGGTTTCGCCGGGCGGGAGGTCTGATGCGTCCGGCGCGCCAGCGGCTGTCCCCGGCAGGGTGCCGTCATCCGTCTGCGCGGCGGTGATCAGAAAGGACCAGAGACGGGCAATCAGCATGGCGCAAACTAAACCTCTGTTTTGCGGTGTGGTATCTGAATTTGCAGCCCCTGTCAGGCTGGCATGGCAAAATTGTGGTCAGGCCGGTCCGGCTTCGGGTGCGGCGAACCACAGGCGGGCCGCCCCGCTGGCCCGGCTGTCCAACAGTGTCCATCCCTTCAGCTCGAGCGCCTCGTCGACCTGGGTCTCAATGATGACAAGGGCACCGGGCGAGGCCCAGCCGCCGGCGCGCAGGCCGCGCAGACAGGGCGTGACCAGTCCCTTCTGATAAGGGGGGTCGAGAAAAATCACGTCGAAGGCCGGAGCAAATTCGTCCGGCAGGGTCCCCATGCGCGTCGCATCGCGCCGGTGCCAGCGGGCCTGATCGGCGACCCCCAGGGTCTCGATATTCTGCCGGATCGCCTGGCGTGCGGCCCCGGCCATATCAATCAGCAGCGCCGAGTCCGCCCCGCGCGACAGCGCCTCAAGGCCGAGGGCACCCGAGCCGGCAAACAGGTCCAGCACCCGGGCCCCTTCCAGCGGCGGGGCCCAAGGTGCATGGGTGAGCATGTTGAACAGGGTCTCGCGCGCCTTGTCGCTGGTTGGACGGGTCTTGCGGGTGTCCGGGGCGACCAGGACCCGTCCGCGATGAAGGCCAGAAACAATACGCATGACTTGCCTTTAGAGCGCGTCAGGGCGAAGGAAAAGCCATGAACGAGATCAGCCTGCCCATGCAGCGCGCTTTGGTGCTTGCCGAACTGGCCGCCTCGGTCGGCGAAGTGCCGGTCGGTGCGGTGGTTGTGGATCCGGCGACGGGCCAGATTGTCGGCGAAGGGGCCAATGCCCCGGTCGCCGGCCATGATCCCACCGCGCATGCCGAAATCCTGGCCATTCGGGCCGCGGCCCGGGCCCGGGACAATTACCGCCTGCCGGGGCTGCATCTCTATGTCACGCTGGAACCCTGTGCCATGTGTGCCGGCGCCATCAGCTTTGCGCGGATCTCCCGGCTGGTCTTTGCCGCCACCGACGCGAAGGGCGGCGGGGTCCTGCACGGACCCCGACTGTTCGAGCAGCCGACCTGCCACTGGCGTCCCGAAATCGCGCAGGAGCCTGCCGCTGCGCACGCGGCCGGCGACCTGCTCAGGGCATTTTTCCGCGCCCGGCGCTGATCCGGCGCTGCAGGGGCTTGGACTGCCCCTGCGACAGCATGTTAGACGGGTGTGAACAGGGGAGATCCGGATGAGCGTACAGATTGAGATTGAGGAGGGTGTGGCCACCCTCTGCATGGATGATGGCAAGGCCAATGCGGTGGGGTTTGACCTGATTGCGGGGCTGAACGCCGCTCTTGATGAGGCGGAGGCCAAGGCTCGGGCGATCGTCCTTGTCGGGCGTGACGGCAAGTTTTCAGCCGGATTTGACCTCAGCGTCCTGGGCCAGGGCCAGCCCGAAGACGCGGCCCGGCTTGTCAATCTCGGGGGTGCGCTGGGGCTGCGCCTGTTCCAATCCCCGCTGCCCATTGTCGCCGCCTGCACGGGGCACGCCATTGCCATGGGGTGTTTCCTTCTGCTGTCGAGCGATCTGCGAATCGGCGTGCCGGGGCCTTTTAAGATCGGAGCAAATGAAACGGCGATTGGCATGACCCTGCCGGTGTTCGGCCAGGAGCTGGCCAAAGCGCGACTGCGTCCCGAGCGCCTGACCGAAGCGATCGTCATGGGACAGCTTTATGCCCCGGACGCGGCGGTCGAGGTCGGTTTCCTCGACCGACTTGCGGCCCCGCAGGATGTGCGGGCTGAAGCCCAGGCCGATGCGGACCGGCTGGGGGCTTTGCCGCGCGCAGCCTATCGCGGTAACAAGCTGGCCATGCGGCGGGGGTTCATCGAAACGATGGCGGCCAGCCTCGTTGGTTAGAAGATGCCGGCGGCCCGCAGCAACAGGAGGAGCCCGATCATCGTGATCAGACCCTTCATTCCCCGTCGGAAGCCGCGATCGCTCATGCGCACAAGAACCTGTCCGCCCAGCCAGGTGCCGGTCAGGGAGAGCGGGATGGCCAGCGCGAACAGCCAGAGTGGCGGGAACGCCGACCAGCCGGTCGCCCCGATCAGGGGCCATGTCCAGAAGCCGATTTTGATCAGGTGACTGAATGTCTGGCTCAGCGCCTTGGTCGCCACAATCTGCTGACGGGTCATCCGGGTATGGACAAAAAACATGTCCAGAAGGGGTCCGGCGACCCCGGCCAGCGTGTTCAGGGCCTGAACCATGGTGCCGGCTAAAACCGCCTGACCCGGCTTCTGGATGTCAAGACCCAGTCGCTGGCGGGGAACCCAGACCAGCAGGGCGGTCAGTCCCAGAAGGGCATAAACCGCCCGTCTGTCGGGTGTCCAGCTGACCAGCCCGAGGGCCATGACCCCGATGGCGGCACCGATCAGATAGAGCCGGATTACTGGCCAGACGATGGCGTCACGCAGCAGGAAGGTCCGATACCCGTTCGCCACCATTTGCAGGCTGCCATGGATAACCATGGCCATGGCGACGCTGACAAGGGCGGTCAGGACCGCCATCAGGATCAGCCCCCCCGCCATACCGAAAATGCCGGAGATGAAGGCGGTCAGCAGGGTGGTGACCAGAATCAGAAGGGCAGATGCGACCGCCATATCCTATCCGGGGGCAGGGGATCGGTGCAGCGCCACGGTCAGACCCTAGTCCTGGCTGGTCTCCCCGGCAGCATCCGGGACGATCCGGTGCCGGCGCTTGATGATGATGCGTTTCTCGCCCTCGTCTGTCCCGGCCTCGTCCTTGTGATGCCAGAACGCAAAGTGCATGGTCTGTCCCCGCCGGTCGAGGAAGGCCAGTTTCTCAGCGTCGGTGAGGTCTTCCTGGCTGTCGACCCAGGCGGCCAGACGGTCTGACATGGCGTCATCCCGGCCGCCATTCACACAGACGGCCCGCAGCGTTTCGCCGGTCTGCCCATTGGTGGCGGAAACGATTTCCGGGGCCGGGTCGTCACTGGCGCGGGCGGCACACTGGTTGTGAAGGGACTGAATCTGCGCGGCGGCGGCCTCCATCCGGGTTTCAAAATCCGGCTCCAGGGCGGTTTCGATCCGGGCTGCCCGGGCCTCTGCATCGGCTTCAAGCGCCGCGGTCTTGCGCTCAATATGCAGGGCAATGACCTCGATGTCGCGTTCCAGCGCCTCGCCTTCGCGCTCGAGGTTCACCGCCTTTGTGTCATGATCCGCGGCCCAGGCTTCGATGCGGGCCTCGAAGTCGTCGGCCCCCTCTGCGGACTTCATGATGAAGACGTGCTTCTCCCCGCCCGTATCCGGATGCAGGCGCTTGATCTCAGCGAAAGCTGTCTGCGGCCCGTCCAGTTCGCCCAGAAGCGCGTCCAGCTCGGCAAGGTCGCCCTCGATTTCGGTTTCAAGAGCGATGTCGATCTGCGTCGCAAGTTCGTGCAGGGTGCCGAGATCCGACATGTCGGTGTTCAGCGGGTCCCCAAGCAGGATGGTCGAAGGGCCGGTGTCGGACGGGCTGATGGCTTGAAAGTTCACCTGCCCCTCAGAGCCGCTGTCATCGGCCTGGGCGGCCATGCAGGAGGCGGTTGCAAACAGGGTCAGTGTGCCCAGGGCGCCGGCCAGGGCGGTTCCGGTGAGTTTCTGGCGAAATGTCGGTTCAGGGGTCTGCAGCATAATGAGCCTTTCTTTTATCGGGTGGGCGAGTGTCAGGCTGGCCGTCGCCAGGCGACGGTCGGCAGGGGCGGCCAGGCGTGCGGCCTTGACCAGCGTGCGGCCATAAGCGGCCGGGGAAACGTGTCCCCCTCGCAGCACGTCGGAATCACAGGCCGCTTCCTGGTCGATGCGGAAGGCATACAGGGCCAGATAGGTCAGGGGACTGAACCACTGGGTCGCGGCGACAAGTCGGGCGAGCTGAAACGCCCACAGGTCCCCGCGCTTGATGTGGGTGAGTTCATGGGCCAGCGCGTGACGCTGTTCGCGCGCACTGTACGCCTCCTCGAACCACCGGGGCAGCAGGATCACTGGCCGGGTCAGCCCGGTGACCAGCGGGCCGGCACAGAGCAGGCTCTGGCGGATGGAGGGGACCTGGCGGAGGCCAATCTCGCGGGCCAGCCGGCGGGCCTCGGCCTGAATGGCCGGGCTCGCGGGTTCCGAATCGGTATCCACAAGGCGGCGGAACCCGGACTGATGATGCCAGGACCGTCCGAGCCAGATCAGCGTGCCGCCGATCCAGGCGACCAGAAGGGCTGGGACGAGCGAGTCGGGCAGGCTGGCCCAGAGGCTTGGCTCTGGTGCCGGCAGGTGGTCAGGTGTGACCCAGCCCTGCGGGACCGGCAGGCGCGGCAGGGGCTCCGGCAGGGCCAGGCCTGTCGCGGGACGGGTGGGGTCGGGGGTCTGCAGGCTCTGTCCGGCGCGGGAGCTAAGGCCCAGCCAGCCGGTCAGCGAAAAGCTGGCGGGCAGGGGCGGCAGGACGAAGCGCACCAGTGGCAGGAGCCACAGCGCATAGGCGGCCCGGGGTCCGAACCGGCGGGCGAAGGGTTTCCGGATCAGCAGGATCAGTCCGATCAGGGCGGCAACGGCCAGCGAGGTCAGCACACTGTCCTGAATCACAGGCGAGAGACCGGTCCAGCTCATGATTTCAATCTTCCCAGAAGCGCCTCAAGCTCGGCAATGTCTTCCTCGCTGAGGCCCCGCGCATCGGCGAGCTGGGCGACGAGGGGGGCCGCACGGCCATTGAACAGACGATCGACCAGCTGGCTGGCGGCGGTTTTCTGATAGGTCTTGCGGGCAATTTTCGGCGTGTAGAGAAAACGCCGACCTTCTGACGTGGTCGCCAGGGCGCCTTTCTCCACCAGTCGTGTCAGCAGGGTCTTGATGGTCTTGATGGTCCAGTCCTGCTGATCCGTAAGGGCCTCGGCAATCTCGCTGGCGCCCAGGCCCGGCCGGGCCCAGATAATTTTCATGATCTCCAGTTCGGCAGGCGTGATCTGAACGGACATGGACGGTTTCCTGTTGACTACAGATGTGGTCTTTAGGATCGACTACAAATGTCGTCAACAGAAATTTTATGACGTTTCGGACAGGTCCGGCGCCGGCGGACCGGGCGCCGCCCTGCCGCCCTTAAACCGGCGGATAGGGGAAGACGCTGGTCGTTGCCCCGAGGTCGGTAAAGCTGCCCTGCATGGCCGAGAAGCCATGTTCGATGAGACTTTCCGGTGTCCAGCCCTCAAGGCGGGAGACCGATTTGACCGGCCGGGGCTGGCTGAACAGCACCACTTCATTGCCGCGGACCGAGAAGATCTGGCCGTTCACATCCTTGGCGCCGTCGGCACACAGGGTGACGGCGAGCTGGGCGACCTGATCGGCGCGCATGCCGGTCCGCATCCGCTCGACCCGTTCGCGCCCGGCTTCGTCCTTGACCGGGATCGACGCGATCATCCGGGTCCAGGCAAAGGGCGCAATGATATTCGACCGGACATTTTTCCGGGCCCCTTCCATGGCGACGATCCGGGACAGGCCGGCAATGCCCATTTTGGCCGCGGCATAATTGGCCTGCCCGATATTGCCGATGAGGCCGGAGGTCGAGGTGAACAGCACCAGGGCGCCGTCTTCCTGGTCGCGGAAATGCTCGATCGTGGCCCGGGCGACATTGAAGCTGCCATGCAGGTGGACGTCGATCACGGCCTTCCAGTCGGCCTCCGACATTTTATGAAACATGGTGTCGCGCAGAATCCCGGCCGGATTGATCACGGCATGCAGGCCACCAAAGCAATCCATGGCCTGCTCCACCATGGACTGAACGGCGCGCATTTCGGTGACGCTTTCGGTGTTGAACACGGCTTCTCCGCCGGCCGTCTGGATTTCCTCGGCCACTTTGGCCGCTGGCCCGGCATCCCCGGCATCGCTGCCCGCATCGGAGAGCCCGCCGCCCAGATCATTGACGAGGACTTTTGCCCCATTCTGTGCGGCCAGCAGCGCACACTCCCGACCAATGCCATTACCGCCGCCTGTTACCAGGACCACCTTGCCGTCCAGAACACCCATGCTTTTTCTCCGCAACCCTATGTTATCAGGACCCGATAAGCAGCATGGATCGGGACAGCCGACAAGCCATTTGGGGTACCCCGACTGCGACGGAGGATCAGGTTTCCCGCCAGGCGCCGCTTTCGAGCCCCTCAAGTGTCCAGGCGCCGATCCCGGCCCGGATCAGGCGCAGCGTGGGGAACCCGATCGCTGCGGTCATGCGTCGGACCTGTCGGTTGCGGCCTTCGGTCAGGCGCAGTTCAATCCAGCTGTCGGGAACCGATTTCCGGACCCGTATGGGCGGCGTGCGGGGCCACAGCAGGGCGGGTTCGTCGATGCGCCGGGCGCCGGCCGGCAGGGTCGGACCATCCTTCAGGACGAGGCCTCGCTGCAGCGCGACGAGATCGGCCTGCGCCGGGATGCCCTCGACCTGGGCCCAATAGATTTTCTCCGTCTTGAATTGCGGATCCGACAAATGCTGCTGCAGGCGCCCATTGTCGGTCAGGACCAGCAGCCCCTCGCTGTCGCGGTCGAGGCGCCCGGCCGGATAAACCCCCGGGACGGAGATGTAGTCCGACAGGGTCTGACGGTCGGACGCGGCAGATCCGCTGTCGGTGAATTGCGACAGCACGTTGAAGGGTTTGTTGAACAGCAGCACGCGGGTCATCTGGTCAGGCGTAGACCGGCCCGGCTTCGGGGTGAAGGGGCGGCGACAGTCCTGCCAGCCACACTTTCGTGTAGTGTATTGATTCAAGACCGTTTTATGGCCTGTGATCACATTTTGTGATAACGCCGACGGGGGTGGGATCAGGATGCGTGGCCACAGGCCGGGGTCACGTGGCAGAGTCAGAAGGGTCCAGCCCATGGATGTGCCCCTATACACCATCCGGGATCATCTGGTGATGATTGACCGCGACGTGGCGCAGCTGTTCGGAACCTCGACCCGGACGCTCAACCAGCAGGTTACCCGCAATGACAGCCGATTTGAGCGCTTTGTCTGGCGCCTGTCCAAGGGCGAATTCCGACGTCTCAAGCAGGAATTCTCCGAGGCCGGGCGGGTCTGGGGCAAAAGCCAGTACCCGCCCTTTGTGTTCAGCGAGCACGGCGTCGTCATGGCGGGCACCGTGCTCAGCACCGATGAAGCCGCCGCGGCGACGCGCCGGATTGTCGATGTTTTCGTCAAGGTCCGCCAGGGCCTGGCCAGACGGACTCTGGATGGCGAGCGGGCGGTTGAGCACACGCCCGCGGCCACGCCTCCTGCACTGATCGCGCTGGGTGAAGACCTGGACCTGTCTGCCCGGATGGGGGACCTGTTCGGCCGGATCATTGACGCGCTGTCGACTGAGGAGGTGGGCGCCCGGATCGAACAGGAAGTGGGCGACATCGCCAATGAGACCGTTGCCCATATCCGCGCCCGGCTGAAAACGGTCCGCATCCGCAATCAAAAGACGGTGGCGGAAATTCAGAAGCTGCTTGCCCAGGCTGACGAGGTCCAGAGCCAGAGTGACGACCGTCGCGCCCGGATGGCGCATGTCCGCCTTGCGCTTCAGGCCAAGCGCCTGCGTCTGGCTGCGATCGCCCAGCGGTATCTCGACTCTGGCGACATCGACCAGCTGATCTCAGTTCTGGATGGATTTGATCAGCCGAAAGCATAGCCATTTCCAGCTTTTTCGGCCATAAGCGCCGGCATGACGGAGACGGTGCCCAAACCCGGCAGCAAACGGGTCTATATCAAGACCTATGGCTGCCAGATGAACGTGTATGACAGCGAGCGCATGAAGGATGTTCTGCGTCCGCTTGGCTACCGCGCTGTGGACGCGCCCGATGAGGCCGATCTGGTCGTTCTCAACACCTGCCACATCCGGGAAAAGGCGACGGAAAAAGTCTATTCCGAGCTGGGCCAGATGAAAAAGCTCAAGCAGCGGTCGGGCGATCGCATGACCATCGCCGTGGCGGGCTGCGTGGCCCAGGCCGAAGGGGCGGAAATCATGCGCCGCCAACCGGCCGTCGATATGGTCCTGGGACCGCAGGCCTATCACAAGCTGCCGGAAATGATTGCCCGGGTGCATCGCCAGACGGGCGAAGTGCTGGAAACGGATTTTGAGACGCTGGAAAAATTCGATGCTCTGCCCAAGGCGCGGCAGGCAGATGGCCCGATGGCCTTCCTGTCCGTGCAGGAAGGATGCGACAAATTCTGTACCTTCTGCGTGGTGCCCTATACCCGCGGAGCGGAACTGTCGCGCCCGGTAGATGACGTCGTGCTGGAAGCCCGCAGCCTGGCCGCGCAGGGTGTCCGGGACATTTCCCTTCTGGGACAGAACGTCAATGCCTATCACGGGGCCGGGCCGGCGATTGAAGGTGGCGGCGATTGGTCTCTGGCGCGCCTGCTGCGGCATCTCGGTCGGATCGGGGGCGTTGACCGCCTGCGCTATACGACCAGTCATCCGCGAGACGTGGATGATGATCTGATTGCGGCCCATGGCGATGTCGAGTCCTTGATGCCCTTCCTGCACCTTCCGGTTCAGTCGGGATCTGATGCCATCCTCAAGGCGATGAATCGCGGCCACACGCGGGATCACTATCTCGACATCATGCGGCGCATGCGCGCGGCGCGTCCGGACATGGCGCTGGCCAGTGATTTCATTGTCGGCTTTCCCGGCGAACGCGACCGGGATTTTGAGGATACGCTGGATCTCGTGCGGGAGGTCAATTACGCGATTGCCTACAGTTTCAAATATTCCGAACGCCCGGGAACGCCCGCGGCCGACATGTTCGGCCAAGTGCCGGAACCGGTGAAGACGGAACGCCTGCATGCGCTGCAGGCCCTGCTGCGTCAGCAACAGACTGAGTTCAATGCCTCCAAGATCGGACAGCGTGTCCCGGTCCTGGTCACGGGCACCGGACGCCAGGACGGCCAGATGCATGGCCGGTCACCCTGGATGCAGGCGGTTCACTTTGACGCGGCTCCGTCCCTGCTGGGCCAGATCATCGACGTCGACATTATCGGCGCCAGCCTCAACTCCCTGACCGGCCAGCTTCCCGAGGCACGGGAGACTGCGGCTTGACCCGCCTCTGGCAGCCGAATGATCCCAGCCTTCTTGCCTATGTCTGTGGTCCCAATCACATGCATCTCCTGCTGCTTGAGGAGGCTCTGAGCGCTGGCCAATTGTCGGCCGAAAGCCAGGGCGGTGGCATCAGCCTGTCCGGGTCGGCTGAGGCGGTGTCCCTGGCACAGGTGGCGCTCAGCGCCTTTGAATCCGCTCTGGCCCACAATGTCGAAGCCGGTGTTGGCGCCCTCGAGGGCGCGATTGAACAGGCCCGTGCCCCAGCCCAGCACTTTGTCACTCTGACAGGGCTGAAGGTGCCGATCCGGCCCCAGACTCCCCGGCAGGCCAATTATCTCAACCTCCTGACCGAGCAGCGACATGATCTCGTCTTCGGAGTCGGTCCTGCCGGAACCGGGAAAACATTCCTGGCCGTCGCCGCCGGTGCGGCAGCACTGCGCAACAAGGAAGTTTCGCGCCTGGTCATTACCCGCCCGGCGGTTGAAGCCGGAGAGAATCTCGGCTTTTTGCCCGGTGACCTGGAAGAAAAGGTCGAGCCGTATCTGCGCCCGATCTGGGATGCGTTGAACGAGACACTGGGCGCTGACCAGGCCCTGCGGCTGCGCGAAAAACAGATCATCGAGGTGGCGCCACTGGCCTTTATGCGCGGACGGACGCTCAAACAGGCTTTTGTCATCATGGATGAGGCCCAGAATGCGACCGTGGCGCAGATGAAAATGGTTCTGACCCGTCTCGGACGGGACAGCCGCATGGTCGTCACCGGCGATCCGGGGCAGGTCGACCTGCCGGCCGGGCAGCCCTCCGGGCTGGCCCATGCGCTGCGGATTCTCGATGGGGTCGCCGGCATAGGTAAAACCGTTTTCACCGCAGATGATGTCCGCCGGCACGCCCTCGTGTCGCGGATCATCCGGGCGTATGACGCTGATGCCGGCCGCGACAAGTCATGATCGCGCTGGATCTGCGCATTGACGCACCGGACTGGGCGCGGGTCGACGGTCTGGAAGCGGCCTGTCGCGTGGCGCTTGATGCGGGCGCGCACATGGCCGGGCTCGACGGTGAGGTCAGCCTTTTGCTGTGCGATGATGCGACCAGTCAGCAGCTCAACCAGACCTGGCGGGGCAAGAACACGCCCACGGACGTGCTGTCATTTCCGGCCGCACCGCAGGATCGTCCTTTCCTTGGAGATATTGCGGTGTCGTTTGGCGTGAGCTGGCGGGATGCGGAGACGCGCGGCCTCGAGCTGAAACAGCATGTGTCGCACTTGCTGATCCATGGCCTGCTGCATCTTGCCGGCTATGACCATATTGAGGATGCGGATGCGGTGGAAATGGAAGCCCTGGAGATTGAAGCGCTTGCGTCTCTGGGGTGGCCTGATCCATATAGGTAAAGCCGATTCGAACGGCATGAGCGGGATCCGAAGACGATAATGCCAGAGCGTAAGCGCCGCCTTTTGGGCTTTTTCAACCGCCATCAGACGGACCCCGGAGCGGCGACGCCGTCGGCGGCCCCATCCCCGGCGCAGAAAGAAATGCGTCTGCGCATCGCGGAATTTGAGACGGCGCGGGTCGTCGATGTCATGATCCCCCGGGCCGAAATGATCACCGTCGAGCTGTCCACATCGCTGCCGGACCTGATCCGGATTTTCGCAGAGGAAACCCATTCCCGCCTGCCGATCTACCGCGAGACCCTGGATGATCCGGTCGGCCTGGTTCACATCAAGGATGTTGTCAGCGAGATCGCCCGGGGTGCCGAGGCGGAGAATGACAGCGATCCGCCGCTTGAAAGGCTGCGCCGGGACATCCTGTTCGTGCCGGCCAGCATGCGGTTGCCGGACCTGATGGTCAAAATGCAGACCAGCCGGATTCACCTGGCTCTGGTGGTTGACGAATATGGCGGGACCGACGGGCTCGTCAGCCTCGAGGATCTGGTTGAAGAAATCGTCGGTGAGATTGAAGACGAGCATGATGAGGATGTTGCCATGCTCATTCGCCGGGGGCGCAGGGCCTGGGAAGTCGATGCCCGCATGGAGACCGAAGATTTTGAACAGGAAACCGGTCTTCACATCGCGCTGGACGATCACGAGGTCGATACGCTGGGCGGGATCGCCTTTGCCCTTGCCGGGCGTGTGCCCCTGCGGGGCGAAGTGTTGCGGCATCCCGCCGGGATCGATATCGAGATCCTCGAGGCGGATGCCCGCCGCATCCAGCGCCTGATTCTGCGCCAGAGCGTGTCGTCAGAGCCGGGCGCATGACGGCGGCTGGCCATAGCCATGGATTGAGGGCCTTTACGGCGCTTCACGAAGCCCTTGCGCGGCTGGAAGGACCGGCCGCCCTGGGGTTTGCCGCCCTCCTCGGTATCTTTTCGGCACTCGCTTTTGCGCCTTTTCATCTGGCGCCGGCACTGGCTGTATCCCTGACCGGGCTGGTCTGGATGCTGGACGGCGCGCGCGGGCGCAAGAAATGGGCGCGGGCTATGTTTCTCCGGGGGTGGGCCTTTGGGGTCGGTTTTTTTCTGGTCTCCATGTACTGGACGGCATTGCCCTTCCTTGTAGAGCCGGAGCGCCATGCCGTTTTCCTGTGGATGCCCCTGGTCGCTCTGCCCGGTGGGCTGGGTGCGATCTGGGGACTGGCTCTGGCGGCTGGCGGTGCCTTCTGGTCGAGTTCGCCCTCGCGTATTTTTGTGTTTGCCACCGCCATGGGGGGTGCAGAGGCCCTGCGAGGGGTGCTGTTTGGCGGGTTTCCGTGGAACATTGCCGGCACAAGCTGGATGCCGGGCGGGGCGATTTCCCAGCTCGCCTCCGTCGGCGGAGTTTACTGGCTGACCCTGATGACCCTGTTTGTCATGGTGGCCCCGGCTGCGCTGGTCGATACCCGCCAGCAGCGCGGTGTTCTGGGCCGCAGCCTGCCGGCCGTGCTGGCCGTGGCCCTGTTTGGGTTCGGCTGGGCCTGGGGCGTTCAGCGCCTGGCCGATGAAACGGTTTCGACGGATCAGACGGTTCTGCTGATGGATGTCGGCGTTCCCCAGACCGAGAAGTCCACCGTGGCCGGCCAGGAGGAGATCCTGAGCCGCTACATCGAGCTGATGCGCACCGTGCCCAGTGCGCCGGATGACATTATGATCTGGCCTGAAGGGGCATTGGGAAAACCGATGCTGAACGACACCCAGTCAATCGATCTGATCCCGGAATTTCTCGACGGCCGGGTCCTGATTGCGGGAACCTCGCGCTTCAGTCGGGTTGAGACTGAAACGCAGTGGTTTAACAGCCTGGCCATCCTGCGCCGGGGGACGTCAGCTGCTGAACTGGTCGGGCTTTATGACAAGCATCGGCTGGTTCCCTTTGGGGAATTGGCGGCGAGCCGGATCGTGCCGTTCGGGGATTATATGTCGGGACTTTTGCCGGAGGCATTACAGATCAATGCCCGGTCCGGATTCACACCCGGGCCGCAACCAACGGTGTTGCTGCCACAGGGAGATGTTCCCCCCTTCATCCCGCTGATTTGCTATGAGGGACTGTTTCCGGACATGGTCCGCAAGGCTTTGCCCCAGCGCGACCAGGCCAAGTGGATCATTGTGATCTCGAATGACAGCTGGTTCGGCGCCGGACTCGGGCCGGCCCAGCATTACGCCCAGAATCGCTACCGCGCGATTGAAAGCGGTCTGCCCATGGCGCGTGTGGCCAGCCGTGGGGTGAGCGCCATGGTCGATGGACTGGGACGGCAAGTCGGACGTGGCCAGCCGGTTCCCGGGGACCCGGAGGGCTGGCGCTCCTCTGTGGTGAGGGTGCCGTTGCCGGCGCCGTTGTCATCGACGCCGTTTCAAAGATTCGGACCGACACTGTTCTGGTTAAGCCTCGTAATCGTGGCGGGTGGCGCGTTCCTGACGTGGCGTCGGTAGACACCACGCGTCAATAGAAGTACGACTCATAGATGATTAGCAAGGCTCCAAACGGTGTTGACAGAGTGGTTGGTCAGAGGCTGCGGTGGCGTCGCCGTGAGCTGCGGTTAACACAGGAACAGCTTGGCGAGCGGCTCGGCC
Source organism: uncultured Hyphomonadaceae bacterium (assembly GCA_938084575.1). Lineage (GTDB taxonomy): Bacteria > Pseudomonadota > Alphaproteobacteria > Caulobacterales > Hyphomonadaceae > Henriciella. Next base: position 214,890 of record CALKFG010000007.1, on the reverse strand, counting down.
TGACCTTTCAGCAGGTGCAGAAATATGAGAAGGGCATCAACCGGATTGCCGCCGGGCGCCTGTATGAGATTTCAGCCGAGCTCGGCGTCGATATATCCTACTTTTTTGACGGGGCGGCCGATCTGATCGGGCTGCCGTCGCAGGCCGTTCAGGAGGCGAACAGTCCAGAACCGCCCAACTTGCCGGTGATCGAAACGGACGCGATCGAGCTGATCCAGGCCTATCAGGCGATTGCGGACTCTGGCGTGAGAAAATCGCTTCTGAATGCCATCCGGGCGGCTGCATCTGCCGCGCTGAGGGAGGCCGATACCGGGCCAGACGACGAGTGCTGATTTTGGTCCGGCGTCAGACCGGACGTTTTGTGGCCACCAGGTGACAGCGCAATATTTCAGGCGAATTTTGTCAAAACACCGGTTGCCATGTTGCGCGGCACAAGCGAGGTTTATCCCTCGTCTTGTCTCAAGGAGAACCGGGTCGTGAATATCAAGAAGGTGGGCATTGTCGGTGCGGGTCAGATGGGCAATGGCATTGCACACATCTGCGCCCTTTCCGGCTATGATGTGGTGCTGAGTGACGTTTCCCAGGACAGGCTGGACCAGGCCTTGGGAGAAATCGAGACCAATCTCGCCCGCCAGCTGGCGCGGGAACTGATCCAGTTGAGCGATATTGAACAAACACGTGCCCGGATCAGCCTGACGACCGATCTGGCGGCTTTCGCCAATGTCGACCTGGCGATTGAAGCGGCCACGGAACGCCGGGAGACCAAGGAACAGATCTTTTCCCAGCTCTGCGCTGTCGTCCCGGACCACACCATTCTGGCGACCAACACCTCGTCTATTTCAGTGACCCGCCTGGCCTCAACCACCGACCGGCCGGAAAAATTCATCGGCCTGCACTTCATGAATCCGGTGCCGCTGATGAAGCTGATGGAGATCATACGCGGTCTGGCCACCGATCAGGCGACCTATGATGCGGCCATTGCCTTCGCTGACTCGCTCGGCAAGACCACGACAAATGCCGAGGACTACCCCGCCTTTATCGTCAACCGGGTCCTGATCCCGATGATCAATGAGGCGATCTATGCCCTGTATGAGGGCGTTGGCACGGTGGAGAGCATTGATACGGCAATGCGTTTGGGGGCCAACCACCCGATGGGTCCATTGACCCTTGCCGATTTTATCGGGCTCGATACCTGCCTGTCGATTATGCAGGTGCTGCATGACGGGCTGGCCGACACCAAATACCGGCCCTGCCCGCTGCTGGTGAAATACGTTGAAGCCGGCTGGGTCGGCCGCAAGGCTGGCCGGGGCTTTTACGATTATCGCGGCGATACGCCGGTCCCGTCCCGCTAGGGCGGCGCTAGCTCATCCAGCGCAGCGTGACCGGCGTGATCGGATTGTCAAACGGACGGGCCTGGTCGCGCGCGGCGACCCATTCCCGCTTCAGTTGCTGGTACCATTTGGCCTGGACATCAATGTCATCGATCCACAGCATGGCTTTCTGATACGCCATGCCAAGATTTTGCAGGTCGACCATGTCGCCGTCCTGGCGCAGGAACTTTCGCGCCATGGGCCGGGCGAAGGGGATCCCAAGATTGAGCAGAGGGGCACCGGTCCACCAGGTCAGCTGGGTGATCCGCGTCCGCTTCGGTCCTTCGGGCGTCAGGCAGGTCAGGGTCAGCAGGCGTGCGGTGTCATTTGAAATGATTTCCCAGCGGAAGCCGGGCAACTGGAACCGGATCTCTGTTTCGACCTCGGCGCCGAACAGCCATTTATACAGGAGCGAGTTGGCGCTGGGGCGGTGGCGGTCAATCGCCCAGCCACGGTCGGCCGGACTAAACGGCTTTTGCTTCAGCTTCAGTCCGACAGAAGGCGGGCGCCACCACCATTGATTGTGCACGAAGGGCACATGGGCGGGATCCATCAGCCCGACCACGGCATCGTCCATGTGGGCATTAAACAGGTCTTCTATGATGAATTTCGGGCGGTCAGGCAGCGGGCCGAAATCCGGCGGCGGCACATCCGGGGTGCCGTCAAAGCGCGGATTGTCGGCGACGAAGAGGTAGATTGCCCCATTCGCTTCATGCGCAGGATAACGCCGCACGCGGATGCGGGCGGGATCATAGGGGCTGTCCTCGGTCAGGCTGGGCATCAGGCGGCAAACCCCGTCTGTGCCAAAGCGCCAGCCATGATAAGGGCATTGCAGCGTGGCCTCGCCAGCGGTCTCAACCTGCTGGCCGGCGCTGAGCGGCACCAGCCGGTGGGGACAGACGTCGCGCAGGGCAAAGACCTCGCCGCCGGCGGTGCGGCCGACCACGACCGGCTGCCCCAGAAGGATATGCCGGACCTGCTGGCCGGACTTGAGCGCAGCGGAAGGGGTCACGAAATACCAGCTGTCGGTCAGCCAGCCTTCGTCGGTCAGCCCGACCTTCCGCCCTTCGGTATTTTCAGTCTCAGACGTCGTCATGAGGGTGTCATAGCGCAGCCGCGGGCCTGGCAAAAGCCACGCCTGCAGGACCGGACGCAGGAATTCCTTGCGCGCGCCGACATCCGTGCTTTGCGTGACCGGCGCGGAAGGCTATATCCCGCGGATGACACCACGCGATCACATCCGTAATTTCTCCATCGTTGCCCATATCGACCATGGCAAGTCGACCCTGGCTGACCGGTTGATCCAGTCGACCGGGACGCTCAGCGATCGGGAAATGTCCGAGCAGGTGCTCGACTCCATGGACATTGAACGCGAGCGCGGCATCACCATCAAGGCGCAGACGGTCCGCATAGATTATACGGCTCAGAACGGCGAAACCTATGCCCTTAACCTCATGGACACGCCCGGGCACGTCGACTTTTCCTATGAAGTGTCACGGTGTCTGGCGGCATGCGAAGGGTCGCTTCTGGTGGTGGATGCCAGTCAGGGGGTCGAGGCCCAGACGCTGGCCAATGTTTATCAGGCGATCGATCAGGATCATGAGATCATCCCGATCCTGAACAAGATCGATCTGCCGGCCGCCGATGTTGAGGCGGTCGCGGCCCAGATCGAAGATGTGATTGGCCTGGATGCCTCCGATGCGGTTCAGATCTCTGCCAAGACCGGCTTCGGCATAGAGGATGTTCTGGAAGCCATTGTGCATCGCTTGCCGCCGCCCAGCGAAGGGGAAGTCGATGCGCCGCTCAAGGCGTCACTGGTTGATGCCTATTATGACCCGTATCTCGGGGTCGTTGTGATTGTCCGTGTCTTCGATGGTGTTCTGAAGAAGAAGCAGAAGATCAAGATGATGAAGACGGGCGCGACCTATGAAATCGACAAGGTCGGCGTGTTCAAGCCGAAGCCGACGGATGCCGATGCGCTCGGTCCCGGAGAGGTCGGTTTCCTGGTCGCCTCGATCAAGGAAGTGGCTGATTGTGCCATCGGGGACACGATCACGGACGAAAAACGGCCAACTGCCAAGGCGCTCCCCGGCTATAAAGAAGTTCAGCCCGTGGTCTTCTGTGGCTTGTTTCCAATGGATGCCGGGGATTTTGACGAATTGCGCGCTGCCATGGGCAAGCTGCGCCTGAATGATGCCAGTTTCACCTGGGAAATGGAAACATCAGCCGCGCTGGGCATGGGATTCCGCTGCGGGTTTCTGGGTCTGCTGCATTTGGAAATTATCCAGGAAAGGCTGAGCCGCGAGTTCGATCTGGACCTGATCGCCACGGCCCCCAGCGTTGTGTATGAAATGACCATGACGGACGGGTCAGAAGTCGACCTGCACAATCCAGCGGACATGCCGGACGTGGTCAAGATCACAGAGATCCGTGAGCCGTGGATCAAAGCAACAATTTACACGCCGGATGAGTATCTGGGCTCTATTCTGAAACTTTGCCAGGACCGGCGGGGAATCCAGACCGAATTGTCCTATGTCGGCGGTCGGGCCCTTGTGCAGTATGAATTGCCGCTCAACGAGGTGGTGTTCGACTTCTATGACCGGCTGAAATCGATTTCCCGCGGCTATGCCAGCTTTGACTATGAGCTGATTGGGCACAGGGCTGAGAATCTGGTCAAAATGAATATTCTGGTCAATGAGGAGCCGGTCGATGCCCTTGCTATGCTGGTGCATCGTGACCGGGCCGAGAGCCGGGGGCGCCAGATGTGCGAGCGCCTCAAGGACCTGATCCCGCGCCAGATGTTCAAGATCCCGATTCAGGCAGCCATTGGCGGGCGGGTGATTGCCCGCGAAACCGTATCGGCTCTGCGCAAGGATGTGACGGCCAAATGCTATGGCGGCGATGCGACCCGGAAGAAAAAGCTTCTGGAGAAGCAGAAAGCCGGCAAGCAGCGCATGCGGCAGTTCGGAAAAGTGGAGATCCCGCAGGAGGCCTTTGTTGCCGCGCTGCGTATGGATGGCGATTAGCCCTTAGCGCTTGCTTTGTTATTAAAAAGCCCTCAGCCTGCAGGTGAGAGCAAAGCGGGGAGAGCTATATGCCGGGACGATGGATCAGTGCTGTAACACTGCTCTTGGCCGCCTGTTCGGGGCCGTCAGAACCAACGTCCCCGCGGACCGCTGATTTTGCCGGCGGGATCATCTATACCGCGGAGCGGGTCCTGCCGATGACCGGTGAGACCATCCGGGCCGGGGCAATTGCCGTGCGCGACGGACATATCCTCGGGCTGGGAACACCGGAGGAGCTGGTCAGCGCCTTTCCCGGCGCGGTGGTCGATACGCGTTTTGACGACAAGGTCATCCTGCCCGGGCTGATCGACCCTCATATGCATGTGTTGTTGGGGGCGATGATGTATGGACTGCCCTTTGCCGCGCCCTGGCCCATGGCCCAGCCTGAGGGCGTTCTGCCGGGCTATCCGACACGGGAAGCCTTTCTCCGTCGTCTTGCAGACCTGGTCGCAGCCGCGCCGGCGGATGGGTCACCGGTCATCGTGTACGGATATCATAATCTTATCCAGGGTGATCTGACCCGGGTCGATCTTGATGCCATTGTCAGCGACCGGCCTCTGATCGTCTGGCACTATTCCGGTCATGACTTCTACCTCAATTCGGCCGCCCTCGACCTGGTTGGGGCTGAGCCGGCCTGGGCGGACCGCTTTCACGGCATTGGCCTGACGGAGGCGGGCGCATTAAATGGTCGGATCTATGAGGATGCGGCTCTGTCTGTTTTTTCAAAGCTGGCAGATATTCTGATGTCACCTGATGCGCTTTCGGCAGGGCTCGGGCGTTATTTTGACATTCTGCGCGCGGCAGGTGTGACAACCACCGCTGAGCTGGGCTATGGGATTTTCGGTCGTCCGTATGAAGATGCCGCCATACGTACCCATTGGTCGTCGCCTGAACAGGCCGGTTTCCGGCTCTATCTGGTTCCTGAATACCGGGCGCTTGGCCGGGATTTTGGCCCCGGCGCAGCCGAGGCGGTGGGCGCCATGGTCGCCGGTGAGACCGATGTCCCCGCGCCGGTTCTGCCCCGGGTGAAATTTTTCACCGACGGGGCCTTCTATTCACAGACCATGCGTGTGTCGTCTCCCGGCTATCTGGCAGGTCAGTCAGTCGGCCAAACCGGCCTGTGGGTGATGCCGCCGGAGGAACGGCTGGCGCTGCTGACGCCCTTTGTCGATGCCGGGTTCGCCGTCCACATCCATTCCAATGGTGATGCCGCGCAGACGGCGACACTGGACACGCTGTCGGCACTGCGGCAGCAGGGCTTCGACGGCGATTTTGTGATTGAGCATGGTGGCCTGTTTTCGCCTGAGCAGGTCGTCCGCGCGGCCGACCTTGGGAGCAAGGTTTCGGTTGCCAGCCATTATGTCTTCTACATGGCGCCAAATTATGCCGACCCTCTGGGCCCTGCGCGGGCCAATTGGATTTCCCCCGTCAACAGCCTGACCCAGGCGGGTGTGCCAGTGGCGCTGCATTCCGATGCCCCGCTGGCGCCTCCAATTCCGTTGCGCGCTGCCGGTGCGCATGTCACCCGCGCCACCCGTCTCGGCGGGACCTATATGCCCGGGGAGGCGCTGAGCCGCTATCAGGCGCTTGAGGCCATCACCCTCGATGCGGCCCGGATTCTTGGCCTGCAAGATGAGATCGGGTCTCTGGCTGCGGGCAAACGGGCTGATTTCACGATCCTTGATGCAGACCCCTTTGACGTGGATCCGGAAGACTGGCCAACCATCGGGGTTTGGGGCGTGGTGCTGGATGGCAGGGCCATTTCCCGCGACCCGTTACAGGGAGACAAGCATGACTGATCTGGTGACCCGCCGGGACGAGGACGGCCTATGCTGGCTGACCCTTAACCGTCCTGACAAGCTAAATGCGCTGACGGTCGACATGTTTCGCGCCCTGCGCGGCCATGTCAGCGACCTCTACAAGGATGAGACGGCGCGCATTGTGATCCTGCGGGGCGCCGGGCGATGTTTTTCTGCCGGGCATGACCTCGCCGACATTGCGGAGGGAGAGAAGGTGCCGTCGCGTGGCTGGCATTCCGAGACCCTGCGGTTGATGGAGAAATTACCCAAGCCGGTGATCGCCGCCGTGCATGGCCATTGTTATACAGGTGCTCTGGAAGTGGCGCTGGCGGCCGATATGATTGTCGCGTCGTCGGATGCGAAATTCGGGGATACCCATGCGAAATGGGCGCTGACTCCGATCTGGGGCATGAGTCAGCGTTTGCCTCGGCGGGTCGGATCTGCCACCGCGAAACGGTTGATGTTCACCGCCGAAACGGTCCCGGCGGAGGAAGCCCTCCGCATCGGTCTTGCAGAACTGATATTTGAGGCCGATGAGTTTGGGGACCGGGTCGACACGTTCGCCCGCCAGATGCTGGCTAATTCCTCTTTCTCTCATGCCGCGAATAAACGGCTGCTCGAAGCCACCGATGCCGGACCGCTGGATGCGGGCCTGCAATGGGAGGTCATGGAGACCGAGGGTGTCGGACCGGACATGCAGGCCCGGATAAGCGCCTTTACAAAGCGCTGAGCCGCGCCGCCCCGAATCGGGGCTCAGGGCAAGACGTCTGAACCTGGCAGGTTGGGGTCGTCCGCGTCTTCGCCCTGAAGTTCGTCTGGCAGGAGGGCGGCGATGGCGCCCTCGGGCACGATCCAGAACCGGCTGGCTTCCAGCACCAGGCCCGCCGCAATGTCGTCGGCCTGCATCCGGCGCAGGGCCCGCACGAAGCTGTTCAGGTCCCGCGGAGACAGCCAGGACGGATCGCCCCGCGTCTGGGTCAGCATCATCAGGCCGGCCTCGGCAAAGGCCAGGTCATCGGCAGCCGAGGAAATGGCGAGCGCGATGTGCTCATCTATGGGAGCGCCCAGTACGGGCTGGCTGATCAGAAAATCCCGGGCCTCGGCATCAAGGCGAAAACCGAAAGCCGGCATAAGATTGAGCAGGACTGTAGCTTGCTCAATCTCGGTATCGCTGGCTGCGGTCGTGATCAGGCGCGCGGTAAGGTCGGGATGATCGGCCGGGTCCAGATCTGGCCTTGCGAGCAGCGACAGCGTGTCAATCAGCGCAAGGATAAAGGGGTCGGGCGGCGGTGGTGGGGCCAGGATGTCGTCGAGGCGGGCGAAGTCTCCCATCAGGCCCGGAAAGCCGATTTCAACGCTCGGTGCAGGAAGCATTTGACGTTTTGTGGCATCTGCCTCGAGGGCGGCCGCCAGCATCAGATCGGTTGGGCTGAGGGTCTCGCGCGCCGAGAGCATGCCTGCCTCGGGTGTGGTGTCCGGCATCGCCGCAGGCGTCTGAGACGGCTCCGCTGCGTCGGTCACAGGCTCTGGCGGGATGGCGGCTTCTGAGATTGCGGCAGGTGTCGCGGCATCGTCCGCGGCGGTCCCATCTCGGGCTGGTTCTGACTCGCCATCCTGGTCCGGCAGGTCGGCGTCTGGGGCAGCGGCCGACTCGGGCGGCCCATAGGCCAGGTCGAGCCAGGCTTTTGCGTCCGGCGCATTGCCCAGCGCCAGGGCCGTGCGGGCGAAAACCGGAACAAAGGGCCGGCTTGCCTGATTGCGTGAAAGCGCCGCGAGGTCGGGCGCCACCAGGCCGGCCGCGCGAACAAAACGGTTCAGGCCATCCTGTCCATTCTCGACCAGATAGTCTGACAGGCGCCTCGCTTTATCGGCGTCGTCAGCCAGCGGGTCGCGCAGGAGGGCGAACATCTGGTCGCGGCGTGTTGTCGGCTGAAAGTCCGGGTCGTCGAATTGCTGGTCGATCAGTGTGCGCAAGGCCTCAGGCTCGAGCAGGGCTGCATCATGTGCAATCTCCGCAAAACGCAGGCGAAGAGACGGGTCTATATCTGGCCGCTGGGCCAGAGCGGCAGCGAGGTCGGTGCGCACGGCCCCGGGGTCCAGTTGGCCGGTGTCCAGCCCGGCCCGCAGGGACAGGGCGATGCCGACCCCGGACAAATAACGTGCCGGGGGCGGATTGGGCACATCACCGGCCGCCGCAAAAACGGCTTCAATAAACCAGTCATCATCGAGACCGCGGGCGGAAGCGACTTCGATGGCCAGCTCCGCGCCGGAAAAATTATCCCGAAGAATGGCGCAGACGGCGCGCAGTTGCAGCCAGTATAACTGGTCTGAAACCGGCCGGGTCAGCCGACCACACGCCGAGGCATTCCGACCGCGCGCAAGGTCGAGATCAACCGCCAGCGCCTCGGCTTCCAGACCCAGAGCGGCCTGCTCAAGACGGGGTGCCAGTGCGGCAGCCGCCATGGGTTCGCCCAGTTCGAGCATAAGACGCGCCCGCTCGGTCAGCAGAAGATCGGCATCGGCTCCGCTCAGAGGCTGTGCCGGGCTCAGCACCACCCGGCGCAACAGGCGGCGTTCGGTCGGGCTAAGATCCTTGGTGTCCATGCTGAGAAGCAGCGACAGCAGGATGTCGGGATCGGAATTGCTCCAGAGATTGGACGGAAAATCCGGTTCGCTCGAGGACAGATAGCGCTCGCCCCAGGCGGAAATCTCGTCCATGCCCTCGCTGGCGATCTGGGCCTGAGCCCCGGACAGGCTGACCAGTCCGAGCCAGGCGCCGCAGACGGCCGCGGCTAGTCCCCTGGGCTGTCTAGAAAACATGATCGATCTCCAGGCGCGTTTCGGAGTCGGCAGGGCGCTGTTTGTCATAGGTTTGGCCGAGCCACCACAGGGTGCCAAGGCCCGCGACACCCAGGATCAGGATCAGGATCAGCCATTTCCGCATATTTGCATCCTCGTTTGCGTCGTTGTGTCATCACCAGTGATTGCCCGATCCGCGCCGCCTGTATAGGACAGTATTCATGACGTCGAAAAGACCATGGCTTACGAAGAGAGTTCTACGCTGAAACCTGACAGAAATGAGGCGGACTGGCCAGACCGGACGGTGACGCTGGTCGGGCTCATGGGAGCGGGGAAGTCGACAGTGGGTCGGCGCCTTGCACAGGCCATGGGGCGAGACTTTTACGACAGTGACGATGAAATTGAAAAAGCGGCCGGGCTGCCGATTTCCGAGATCTTCGCCCTCCATGGCGAGGCCGAGTTCCGGCGCGGCGAACAGAAGGTTCTGGCACGCCTGCTGTCCGGGCCGCCGCACGTTCTGGCCACAGGCGGCGGGGCATATCTCAATCCGGAGACCCGTGCCCTGCTGCGCCAGCAGGCTGTGACAGTCTGGTTGGCGGCGGATCTCGACACGCTGTGGAAGCGTGTCTCGAAGCGGTCTCATCGTCCGCTTCTCAGAACGGACAATCCCAGGCAGGTGCTTTCCGACCTTTTCGAGTCGCGCAAGCCGATCTACGACCTCGCCGATATCAAGGTCAACAGCATTGAGGGACCGCACGGAAAAACCGTTTCGGCCATTCTTGATGCTCTGAAACAGTGGCGCGACGAACATCATGACTGATCCGAGCCAGCCTCTCTGCGTGCCGGTTGCGCTGGGTGAGCGATCCTATGACATCCTGATCGGTGCGGGTGTTCTTGGGGCGCTTGCCAGGCATCTGCGAACCCTGTCCGGAACTGGACGGGCCTTCGTCATTTCGGATGAGACGGTCTGGTCGCTGCATGGCGCCGCCCTGACGGCGGGCCTCGCCGCCGATGGTCTGCACAGCATCCCCTGGCTCGTCCCGCCGGGGGAAAACAGTAAGAGCTGGGACATGCTCGGCCGAACGCTGGATCACCTGCTGCACCATGGCGCCGGCCGCGACGATGTCATCGTCGCTTTTGGCGGCGGAGTTGTTGGCGACCTTTCCGGTCTGGCGGCCGCCCTGCTGAAACGGGGCATGACGCTGGTCCAGGTGCCCACGACCCTTCTCGCGCAGGTTGACAGCTCGGTCGGTGGCAAGACCGCTGTCAATACGCGACAGGGCAAAAACTTGATTGGCGCGTTTTACCAGCCGGACCTGGTTCTGGCCGATACCGCCCTTCTGGCCAGCCTGCCGGAGCGCGAGCGCCGGGCAGGATATGCCGAGATCATCAAATACGGGCTGATCGATGATGTCGATTTCCTTGGATGGCTGGAAAGCCAGGGCCCGGCAGTGCTGGCTTTGGACCCGGACGCTGTGGCTGAGGCGGTAGCTGTCTCCTGCCGGGCCAAGGCAAGGATTGTCGCCGCGGACGAGCGGGAGGGCGGGGTCCGGGCTTTGCTCAATCTGGGTCATACTTTCGGGCACACGCTTGAGGCCGCCAATCAGTATGGCCCGGCCTTGCTGCATGGTGAGGCGGTCGGAACCGGTATGGCGCTGGCCTTGCGGTATTCTGTGCGTCTTGGCCTGATGCCCGAAGCCGAGGCGCGGCGCGGGACGGCGCTGATCGGGGCGGCGGGCCTGCAGACCGACCTGTCCCGGCTGGCAGGTGGGCCCTACCGGGCCGCGGATCTGGTTGACGCGATGCGTCAGGACAAGAAAGTTCGGGCGGGTCGTTTGCCCCTGATTCTTGCATCTGGGCTGGGCAAGGCTTTTATATATCAGGATGCCGACTTAAATGATGTTGCCGCCTTCCTGTCTGAGGAGTTACAGACCCGCTGATGATTATCGGCACTCTTTTCGCCATCCTGGTTCTGATCGGTATGTCGGCCTTCTTTTCGGGCTCTGAGACAGCCCTGACGGCTGCCAGCCGAGCTCGGATGTACAGGCTTGAGCGCGACGGTGATGCGCGCGCTGGGCTGGTTAACCAGTTGAGCGCTAATCGGGAAAGGCTGATCGGGGCGATTCTTCTCGGAAATAATCTGGTCAATATTCTGGCGTCGGCGATTGCCACCAGCCTGTTTATCTCGCTTTTCGGTCAGTCCGGGGTCGCGATTGCGACGGCCGTGATGACCGCACTCGTCCTAATTTTCGCCGAGGTTCTGCCCAAGACCTATGCGATCACCCGTGCCGATAATATGGCAATGTCGGTGGCCCGGCCGGTCAGTTGGTTGGTTGGCAGCGTCAGCTGGGTGGTGGTCAGTATTCAGGCCATCGTGAACATTACGCTCCGTCTGATCGGTGTTCGCCCCCCAACCGATGAAGTCACGCCGGAAGAGGACATTCGCGGCACCATCGACCTGCATCATTCTGAGGAAGGCCTCGATGCTAAGGATCGACACAGGTTGGTTGGTGCGCTGGACCTGAAGGATATGAAGGTGGAGGAAGTGATGATCCACCGAAAGAACATCACCATGATTGATGCCGACCAGCCATCAGACAGCATTGTTCGTCAGGCCCTCGCCAGTCCGCACACGCGTCTTCCCCTTTATCGTGGAGACCAGGAGGAAATCATCGGCATCCTGCACGTCAAGGACCTTCTGCGGGCGGTGGTGGGCCATGGCGGGAAGATTGACGCGATCAATGTTCTGGACCTGTGCCGGGACCCCTGGTTCATACCGGAGACGACACGTGTGGAAGACCAGCTCGACCTGTTTCTTAAACAACGCAGTCACTTTGCGCTCGTGGTCGACGAATATGGAGCCCTTCAGGGGCTGGTTACGCTGGAGGATATCCTTGAGGAAATCGTCGGCGACATTCGTGACGAACATGATGTTGTGGTCCAGGGGGTCCGGCCACAGGCAGATGGCGCTGTATATGCCGAGGGCTGGGTGACCATTCGGGATCTGAATCGCGCAACGGGCTGGGCCTTGCCGGATGAAGAGGCGGTAACGGTGGCGGGCCTGGTTATTCACGAGGCCCAGACCATCCCTGAACCGGGGCAGCGTTTTGCGTTTCATGGGCACCGGTTCGACATTGTCCGAAAAACCCGAAACCAGATTACCGGCCTGAAGATCGCCCCCGTTCCTGAGGATCTTGGTGAGACGGAAACACCCTGATCCCGGCAGTGTCATGATTGCGCCGTAATGGTGCGGTCCCTTATGCCAACCGATATGGAGGCATGAGATGCGCAGACAGGTAGGAACCGGCTTTGCGGCCCTGTTGGGTTTGGGTGTGCTGGTTGGCTGCACGACGCAGGGCTCGCCGGCAGCCTCGAACGGGGGGAGTAACGGTGACGCAGTGCCGCGGGTTGAAGCGCCGGTATTACGGCCTGCCCCGCCAGAGGCGGCGGCGGTCAGTCGGGCCTCGTCGCGCGAACCTATCGCCCCACCTGTGGCCAAGGATGCCGGGGTCAGGTCTGTCCCGGCTTCGATTAAGCCGATGCCGCCATCGCCCGAGCCGCCGCCGCAGGCGGGACTTCTGACCGCCGGCGATTATGATGATGTCCTCAATCCCGCGCTGTACAAATCCTATGTCGACGGCGCTCTGCAGGGGGATCTGGGCAAGAAATCCCTGCCCTATGTCGATGCCCATCGCAGGGTCCAGATTGCCGTTTTGGACCGCTTGGGCAAGCCAATGCCCCTCGCCCGAATTGCGGTGACGGATTCGCAGGGTGGTCCGCTTTTCCCTCTGAGAACGGGGGCCGATGGCCGCGCCTATCTCTATCCCGATTATGATCGCCTGAGCGAAGGTGCGACCGTACTGGTTTCGAACCCGGGGGCGCGGACCATAAAGCGTATCCTGTCCCCGGAGCTGCTGGCGTCAGGTGGCACTCTGACCATCGACATGGGTCAGGACGCCTCATCCGTCACCCAGCTGGACCTGCTTCTGACTCTCGATGCAACGGGGTCAATGGCAGATGAAATGACTTATCTGCAGGCCGAACTCGTCGCCATCCTCGACCGTCTGCGCGCCCGTCTGCCGGCGCTGGATATCCGGGTCGGTTTCATCGTCTACAGAGATAAGGGTGATGCGTACGTGCTGAGGGATGTCCCGTTTACGCAGGATCTTGACGCCTTCAAGGCTGCCCTGGCCGAGCAGGCGGCACAAGGTGGTGGCGATATGCCGGAGGCCATGCACGTGGCGCTTGAGGCCGGATTGAAATTTGACTGGCGCGACGACGCCGTCAAAGTCAACCTTCTGGTGGCGGATGCGCCGCCACATGATGATCGGATTGATGCGAGCTGGGCTGTGGGACAGATCTCGCGTTCGCGCGGCATCCATATCGTCTCTCTGGCCGCCAGCGGGGTGGACGAAACGGCTGAATTCATCCTGCGGGGTCTGTCACAGCTGACCGCCGGGCGTTATCTCTTTCTAACCGACGATAGCGGTGTTGGACGGGCGCATGCCGAGCCGACGGTGGCGTGTTATGTCGTCACGCGCCTTGACGGGCTTGTCGGACGGGTGCTTGAGACCCTGGTTACCGGGCAGCGTGTGGAGCCGTCCGGTGAGGCGGTGATCCGGACCGTCGGAAATTATCGCGCGGGTATCTGTGCGCCCGAGACGGTCACCACCGGCTGATCTTTTGGGGTCTGAACGCACAAGCACGGCTGGGCAGCTTGGCTCAGGCAAACTAGACTGTGGTGATGAGTTTTTCAGCATCCATCATCACGCTGTATCCGGAGGCTTTTCCCGGCCCGCTGGGCGTCTCAATTTTAGAGCGAGCCCGGCAGGACGGTTTGTGGTCGCTGGATGTGGTCGACCTGCGCCGGTTTGGTCTTGGCAAGCACCGCCAGGTCGATGACAAGCCGGCGGGCGGTGGGGCTGGCCTTGTGATGCGTCCCGATGTTGCTGCGGCGGCCATTGATGCCGTTGAGCCGGCGGGTCGCCCACTGATCTATCCAAGCCCTCGGGGGGTGCCCTTTGATCAGGCGCTGGCTCAGGACTGGGCCGGTGGAAACGGCCTGATTTTGCTGTGTGGACGGTTTGAGGGGCTGGATGAACGGGTCATTTCGGGCCGTGACATGATCGAGGTTTCACTGGGCGATTTTGTCCTCGCCGGGGGCGAGGTGGCCGCCATGGCCATGCTGGAGGCGACGTTGCGCCTGATCCCCGGTGTGGCCGGAAACCAGAGGTCGGTTGAAGATGAAAGTTTCTCTGCGGGCTTGCTGGAATATCCCCAGTATACCCTGCCACGGACCTGGGAGGAGAGGCCGACGCCGGAGGTGCTGTTGTCGGGGGATCACAAGCGGGTTGAGGCGTGGCGGAAACAGCAGAGTGAGGCATTGACAAAATCCCGCCGCCCCGATTTATGGGGCGCTTTCCACAATGGCCTGGAATCGCGAGCGTCGGAGACGGACGATGAACATAATTGAGCAGCTTGAAGCTGAAGAAACCGCCCGCGTCACAGCGGGCAAAGAAATCCCGGAATTCTCGCCCGGCGACACGCTGACGGTCAACGTCCGTATTCGTGAAGGCGACCGTGAGCGCGTACAGCGCTTCGAGGGCGTTTGCATCGCACGAGCAGGTCGGGGCCTGAACGAAAACTTCACCGTTCGGAAGATTTCCTTCGGTGAGGGCGTTGAGCGGATTTTTCCGGTTGTGTCGCCGATGATCGAAAGCATTGAGGTCAAGCGCAAGGGCAGGGTGCGTCGCGCCAAGCTGTACTATCTGCGCGACCGCCGGGGTAAGTCGGCGCGTATCGCCGAGCGGACCACCGGACACGGGATCGAGACCTCGGTTGTCACCACATCCAAAACCGAACTGCGTCGCCAGCGTGACGCCGCGAAAGTGGCCCGTCGCGAGCAGGCGGCCGTCGATCGTGAAGAGGCCGCGAAAGCAGCCGCAGCTGCGGCCGCTGCTGAAGCTGCCGCTGCAGCCGCTGAAGCGGACGCCGCCGCAAATGAGGGCGGCGACGAAGCCTAGCGCACGTCGCCTTCGGCTTGAAAATTGCCCCGCCCTGTCCGACAGTGCGGGGTTTTTCATAGGTGGATACCGCCGGATCAGGGTGGTGGAACCGGGAACAGACAGATTGGAAGAAGGTCATGGCCGGACGGACATTGTACGATAAGATCTGGGACCAGCACGTTGTCAGCAGCGATGCGCGGACCGGGGAGTCGCTGCTTTATATCGATCTCCATCTCATCCATGAGGTCACGACGCCGCAGGCCTTTGCCGGATTGCGTGCAGCCGGCCGAAAGGTCCGCCGCCCGGACCTGACTCTGGCCGTCGCAGATCACAATACGCCGACCGAGAATCAGGCGCTTGGCCTGGCAGGTGTTGCCGATGAGGCAGCGCGAAACCAGCTTGCGGCCCTGACTCAAAATGTTGCGGAACACGGCATAACTTTCTTTCCTATGGGTGACCCTCGAAACGGCATCGTCCACGTTGTGGGTCCGGAGCAGGGCAGAAGCCAGCCCGGCATGACCATTGTCTGTGGCGACAGCCATACGTCGACACACGGCGCTTTTGGTGCGCTGGCTCATGGTATTGGTACCAGTGAAGTTGAACATGTGCTGGCGACCCAGACGCTCCGGGCCCGCAAAATGCAGAATATGGCGATCAATTTTTCCGGCCGCCTTCGGCCCGGCGTCTCGGCCAAGGATCTTGCCTTGCATCTGATCTCTGTAATCGGGACGGCCGGTGGCACGGGTGCGGTCATGGAGTTCCGGGGAGCGGCCATCGAAGCCCTGTCCATGGAAGGGCGTATGACCTTGTGCAATCTGTCGATTGAGGGCGGTGCCCGGGCCGGGCTGATTGCACCAGACGCAACAACGTTCTCTTATATGAAGGGCCGCCCCTCGGCGCCGGATGCGCAGGCCTGGCCCGCTGCGGAGGCTTATTGGCGCAGCCTGTACTCGGATGAGGATGCGCACTGGGACCGGGTCGTGGACATTGATGCCGCCGAAGTTGAGCCGACGGTGAGTTGGGGCACGAGCCCCGAACAAGCGATTCCTGTGTCCGGTCGGGTGCCACGTCTCGAAGAGATGACCGATCCCAACAAAAGGGCGGCAACTGAGCGTGCGCTGCATTATATGGGGCTGGAATCAGGGCAGGCGATTGCCGGAACGCCGGTACAGCGGGTTTTTATTGGCTCCTGCACAAATTCCCGGATTGAAGATTTGCGGGCCGTAGCCCGCCTTGTCTCGGGCCAGAAAGTCGTGGACTCGGTTCGGGCCATGATTGTTCCGGGGTCGGGGCTTGTGCGTGCACAGGCCGAAGGCGAGGGGCTGGACCAGATCTTCCGGGCGGCAGGCTTTGAGTGGCGGGAGCCCGGTTGCTCCATGTGTCTCGGCATGAACCCGGATATTCTCGCGCCAGGTGAACGCTGTGCCTCAACTTCAAATCGAAATTTTGAAGGACGCCAGGGCCGGGGCGGCAGGACCCATCTGATGAGCCCGGAACTGGCGGCCCGTGCTGCCCTGACCGGGGTCATCGGATGACCGGTATGGTCCCGACCTCGCTGATCACGGCGCTGGATCATTTCGTGCTGCTGTGTGCGGATTATGATCAGGGTGTCGACTGCTATACGCGCCTGATGGGGTTTGGTCCGAGCTGGTCGACAGAAGCAGACGGGCGGAAGACGGCCCTGTTTCAGACCCAAAATACAGCCGTGGAGCTGGTTGCACCAAGCGGAACGGGTGCCGATGCCCAGCGCATTCGTGATCTGCTGGGCGAGGGGGTACGCCTGGCCTCGCTGGTTTACCGCACACCGCAGGCCCGCGAGGCTCACCGCGTGCTCGGGCGTCGCGGCCTTGTGCCGGGGCCGCTGGAGCATCATCACAGCAAGGATCTGGTTTCGGGACAGGTTCGGGACTGGACCCGCTTCCGCCTCGGTGATGACTCGATGGCAGGCGTAAAAAGTTTCGTTTTAGAACCGAGTGACCCGGCTGAGGCGCCCGCTCGAGATAAGGGTTCCGTTAAAGAACTTGATCATCTTGTGATCCAGACGCCCAATCCCGACAGGGCTGTGGCCAATTATGGCGGACGGCTGGGTCTGCGCCTGGCACTCGACCGGAGTGAGCCGCGCTGGGACACCCGTTTCCTCTTTTTCCGGCTCGGCGGTTTATCTCTGGAAATTGTGCAGCGGCTGGGCGAGACGGCATCGCCGGCCGAGTCCGACCATCTCTGGGGCCTGACATGGGGGACCGACGATATAGAGGTGTGCCATCATCGGCTGCAATACTCTGGAGCCGACCTCAGTCCGGTGCGGGATGGACGGAAGCCCGGAACGAGAATTTTCACCTTGCGGGACGGTAATCTGGGCGTCCCGACCCTGTTCATTCAGCAGGGGGCGAGCTAGGACAGAGACGATGAAATGCTTCACCCAACTCCGTGCCACGGCCGCGGCCCTGATCGACCAGGGCAAGCTGATGGCCAATGTCGATACCGACATGATCATACCCAAGCAATTTCTGAAGACGACCGAACGGGACGGCCTGTCGGAAGGCCTGTTTTATGACCTCAAGACGCGACCGGATGGGTCCGCTGATCCCGATTTTGTTCTGAACAGGCCGGCCTATCAGCAGGCCGGCATTCTTATCGCGGGTGACAATTTCGGATGTGGCTCGTCACGTGAGCATGCCCCCTGGGCCCTTCTTGACCAGGGCATAAGCTGCATTATTGCGCCCAGCTATGCCGATATTTTTTACAATAATTGCGGCAAGAACGGTCTTCTCCCAATTGCCCTGCCGCAGGCCGTCTGTGACGCCCTGGCGGATCAGGCCGGCGGCGGCAATATGGTGTTTGAAATCGATCTCGAGACGCAATGCGTCATTGGTCCCGACGGCGTGGCGCACCCCTTCGAAATCGATCCGGGGCTTCGCGACAAGCTTCTGACCGGCATGGACGATATCGCGATGAGCCTGATTTCAGAGGCGGATATCTCTGCCTATGAACAAATCCACCAACAGCAGCGCCCTTGGCTGACACCGAAGTGACGGGTGCCGGGTCAGCCGTTTAAACCGCCTCGGGCTTATGAAATTGATGGTCCGCACAAAAAGCTGGATGGACCAATCTTACGCAAGGACTTCCTATGACGCCAACCCTTCTTCTTTTGCCCGGTGACGGTATCGGCCCGGAAGTTATTGAGCAGGCCCGGAGGGTTGCCGAACACCTGTGGCCGGAACTGGCCTTCGAGACCGGCTTGATCGGCGGGGCGTCGCTTGACGCGGACGGCGTGCCGTTGAGCGTCGATACGCTGGTACGTGCGAAGCAAAGCGATGCTGTTTTGCTGGGGGCTGTTGGCGGCCCTGCATGGGCGAATGTTGAGCGCAATCTGAGACCTGAAATGGGCCTGCTTCAGATCCGCAAGGGTATGGATGTTTTCGCCAATTTGAGGCCGGCCTATTGTTTTCCTGCTTTGGTGGACGCGTCTTCGCTGAAACGTGACCGCATTGACGGGCTCGATATTATGATCGTCAGGGAGCTGACATCGGGGGTTTATTTCGGAGAGCCCAGGGGGATCGAACGCGGCCTCGGCGATAAGAGCTTCGGTTTTGAGACGTCCCGCTACACAGCAGGCGAGGTCAAGCGCGTGGCCCGTATTGCATTTGAAATTGCCCGCGGTCGGCGCGGCAAGGTCAGCTCAACTGAGAAGTCCAACGTGATGGAGTCAGGCCTGTTCTGGCGCGAGACCGTCACGGCCCTGCATCAAGCCGAGGGAGAGGGCGTCGAGCTGCACCACATTCTGGCGGATGCCTGTGCCATGGAGTTGGTGCGCGAACCCAAGCAGTTTGACGTCATTCTTGCCGGTAATCTTTTTGGCGATCTGTTGTCAGATGCGGCGGCCATGCTGACGGGATCAATCGGTATGTTGCCGTCAGCGAGTCTCAGCGTTGAGGGGGCGCCCGGTCTGTATGAGCCTGTGCACGGGTCGGCTCCGGATATTGCGGGTCAAGGCATTGCCAATCCCTGTGCCGCCATTCTGTCGCTTGAGATGGCATTGCGGTGGTCAATGCGGCGACCCGATTTGGCCGACAGGCTCTTTGCTGCGGTCGGCCGGGCTCTGGAGGGTGGGGCTCGCACCCATGATTTGGGTGGTGATCTGGGAACTGTCGCTGTGACGGATGCGATCCTGGACTGTCTCTGAGCGGCTTAATCAGCAGAATCCATTGCGAGAATAATCTGGGCGTAGCCGCGGGCCAGACGGCCGACATTTTCGACGGTCAGGCGTTCATTCGTGCCATGGAATCCACGCAGATCCTCGGCCTCCATCAGCGCCGGCATAAAGCGATAGACATTGTCGGTCAGCGCATTTGCATAGCGGCTGTCCGTTGCCCCGAGCACGAGACCGGGAACAACGGGCGCGCCGTCAGTCAATTCATGCGCGACAGATGACAGGACACCATAAGCCAGATTGTCGAGCGGACTGACCGGAGAGGCCCCGGCGCCGCGGATGCCTGAATTTGCAACAGTGATCTCAAGCCCTTCGATGTTGTTCGTCAAACGCCGGGCATGGTCGAGGACATCCTCCTCGGTATCATTCGGATGGATGCGGAAATTGACGATGGCTGTGGCCCGTTGAGCAAGGACATTCTCTTTCGCGGATCCCGTCAGCATGGTGGGCGCTGTAGTGGTTCGAATTAAGGCATTTCCGGCCGGCCCGGAGGAAATACTGGACTCTACGAGGCCACCAAACAGCCATTGATTGGCCAGGGCCAGCCGGGTCAGGAAGGGTAGGTCTGGAGCTGCGGCACGAAACAGGGTGGAGACCGGCGGCTCGGAGAGATTGGACGGCATTTGGTTGTCATCCAGCGCCACCAGAGCCCGCGCAATGCGCACAGTGGCACTGTCGCGAGGCGGCGTTGAACTATGCCCGCCGGCAGCCTTTACGGTCAGGTTCAGGCTCAGATAACCTTTCTCGGCAACGCCGATAAAGGCCATGGGTTTGCCGGTTAAGGGGCTCGGATTGACCGCCATGAAGCCCTCATCCAGAACCATTTCCGGCACGATCTGGCGGCTTGCCAAAAGGTCGACGCCCGCTGCCGCGCCAGATCCTGAAACCTCCTCGTCATGCCCGAGCATCAAAAGAATGGTTCGCCGCGGCCGAAAACCATCCAGCGCAAGGGCGTTCAGAGCTTCGAACAGACCCACCATCGAGCCCTTATCATCAAGGGCGCCGCGTCCATAGACATAGCCATCCTTGATTTCGCCCGCAAAGGGCGGCGCGTCCCAGTCACTTTCGGTGCCGATATTGACCGGAACAACGTCCTGGTGTGCCATCAGCAGGAGGGGCGCCATGTCCTTATCGGTGCCGGCCCAAGTATAAAGCAGGGTCAGGCCACCTGGCACGGTTTCTCGTGTCGCGACGCGATGGAAATCGGGATAAGTGGTCTTCATCCAGGCCTGCAACTCGAGCCAGGGTCCTTCCTGGCCCGGGCGGGGGTCGCCGCGTGCAACGGTCACCGTCTGGTAGCGAATGGCTTCGCCGAGATTGTATGCGGCACGGTCAATATCAATGGCCGGAGGCGGACTAAGCTCGATGACCTGTATACCGGGGGCTTGCCCGCCATAATTGAAGGCCCGGATCAGGATAAAGGCTATGAGGACCGCCACAATGCCGCCCACGCCAAACAGTAATCGCTTCATCATCCTATATCCCTGCAATCCTTTTACGGGTCCGGATCTTTCTGGTGTGTCGGGCTGGGTTCAGAAAGGCTGGTCCCCATTGATGGTCGCTCGGCGCATGTGGCGGCGATAGCCCGGATAGTCATTCAACGCATAATGCCAGCAACAGCGATTGTCCCAGAAGGCGACAGCGTGGCGGCTCCATCGGAATCGGCATGTAAATCGCTCTTCGCGCGAGTGCTCGAAGAGAAAGGACAGGAGCGGCCGGCTTTCCTTGCGGGTCATGCCGGCAAAACGCAGTGTGAAAGCGGGATTGATGTACAGGCCTTTGCGGCCCGTTTCCGGATGTGTCCGGACCACCGGATGCTCATATTCGGGTGCGGCCTCTGCGGTGGTCGATGACATTGATTGGCGGGCTTGTGCTGACGTGCCGCGCGCACTGTATTCCTGGCTGGCCGAATGAACGGCCCTGAGGCCGGCCAGCATGGTCTTCATTCCATCGGACAAAGCCTCATAGGCGGCGATCTGGCTGGCAAACAGCGTGTCGCCGCCATAGGGGGGGACATCAAGGGCATACAGCACCGATCCGAGTGCAGGCTTTTCCTGAAAGGACATATCCGAATGCCATCCGCCACCGAAATTGGTTAGGTCGTCCGGCTCCTTGATAATGTCCAGCAATTCCGGGTGCCCGGACATTCCGGTCACGTAGGGGTGGACATTCAATGTCCCGAAACTTTGCGCAAAGGCTTTTTGTTTTTCCGGGGTGAGGCCGGGCTGATCACGCAGGAAGATGACCTGGTGATCCAAAAGGGCCTGGTGGACTTTGTCGAAGCCTGCATTTGAAAGGGGCTGAGATAGGTCGATGCCCGAAATTTCTGCGCCGAGGGCTCCAGCTATGGGGAGAATTGTGATGCTGTTGTCCATTTGCGAGTTAAGGCATGCAGAAGGGCCGGTGTCTATCATATTTGCTCCCTTGTGACCGGTCCGGTCGACGCCCGCACGACAAGCTCGAAGTCCAGAATTTCCTCGCGGGGTTGAGAGTCATCGGGCTGTATCAGACGTTCTGCGGCCCGCCGCGCCATCTCCGAAACTGGCTGGCGAATGGTTGTGAGGGGGGGCCAAACCGCCGAGGCCAGACGCGTGTCATCATAACCGGCAATGGAAATATCCTCTGGAATTCTCAGTCCAAGGGCAAGCGCAGCGGTCAGGGCACCAACGGCCATATCGTCGTTCGCAGCGAAGATCGCTGTCGGTTTTCGGGTCTTGACCAGCAATCTTTGAGCGGCTTCAAGTCCGGACCGCATCGTGTAGTCACCATGTTCTACGAGGGGGGAGGCGACTTCGAGGCCACTGCCCCGAAGGGCATCAACATATCCGTCATAGCGCGTGCTGGCGGCCTTGTGCCCCTCTGGCCCGGTGATCATCGCAATGTCAGTATGGCCGAGATGAAGAAGGTATTCGACGAGTTCCCGTGCTGCTCGGTGTTCATCATGGCGAAGGACGTGTTCGGCGGTGGTGTTTTGTGCCGCCGAAAGGCTGGCATGTGGTATCCCGGCCCGGGTCAGCGTATCGGTCACCCTGACATCATCGCACAGGGGCGGGGTCAGGATGACCGCATCCGGACGGGCCGTCAGCAAAAAGGCGTCGAGCCGGGCGAGTCCGTCCGCGGCATCGAGTTCGACCCTTTGTGGCAGCAGGAAATAGCCATAGGCGCGACAGGCCGCATAAATGCCCTCATTCGCGGACGCCACATATTCCGGAACCGGGTTGTCGTGAAGATGGGCAAGCAGGAAAGATTTTGCGCCGGCGAGGCTGCGGGCCGCCGGGTTCGGCCGATAGCCAAGGGCCTGGCTGGCCTCCATGACGATTTTTCGTTTCGCGGCCCTGACATTCGGTTCGTTGTTCAGGACCCGCGACACGGTTTTGGCTGAAACGCCCGCTTTTTCTGCGACATCATCAATTGTGATTGCACGAGGGCGTCTGTTCAGTGACATAAAACCTACCTTTCGTGAAAACTTCTTCGCTCAAACCAAAAGCCTTGGCAATTCGATCTTGTCGGTCAGAAAGGTCATTGCGCCGCACGTCCGAGAAAAAGGGGCAGCGAGCCTGTTTCTGTGATGACCCAGTCCAGTGCGACATCGTGGGATTCAGCAGGAAGGACGACACATTCCTGATCGGCAAAGGCCAGGCCGCAAATAAAGACCCGTCCGGAGTCCCGGAGTTTGCTGAGTGTGCGGTCATAGAATCCCTTTCCATAGCCCAGACGCGTGCCGCGTGCGTCAAAGCCGAGCAGGGGGGCAAGGACAAGTCCAGGACGGACCCTTGGTGTCTCCGCAAGGGGTTGTTGCAGACCAAAAGGGCCCTTTTGGAGAGGGGCTCCCGGTGCCCAGCTGTGGAATGCCATCTCGCCCGACTCATTGAGCCGGGGCAGGGCAAGCTGCGCGCCATGGCCGGCCAGCTTCATGATCAGGGGCGTGGGGTCGATTTCCGAGCCAATTGGCAGATATGCTGAAACAATCGGGCCGAACCGTTCAAACAGTTTCACCGGGAACCGGTCCGCAAGCCTCTGGCCGGCATTTGGATCGGCATCTGCCAGCGTAGCTCGACGGCGTATGAGCCTGGTTCTGAGCATGGCTTTGTCAGGCGAAGTCATTTTTTCAGCTCGATACCATCTGACAGCCCCACCAGGGCACGGGCATAGGCTCTTGCCGAAAAGGGCTGAAGGTCGTCGGCGGTTTCCCCGACCCCGACAAAATGGATCGGCAAGGCGTGTGCGTCGGCGATCGCGACCAGAACGCCGCCTTTGGCGGTACCATCGAGCTTGGTCATCACGATGCCGGAGACATCGGCCGTGTGGCGGAACGCCTCGACCTGGCTCATCGCATTTTGCCCAACGGTTGCATCCAGGACCAGGATGACATCGTGTGGGGCGTCAGGGTCGAGTTTGCGTGTGACCCGCACAATCTTGGCCAATTCCGACATCAGTTCGGTTTTGTTCTGCAGTCGGCCCGCCGTGTCCACCAGAACCAGGTCGAGGTCTTCTCTGCGGGCGTGCTCGACGGCCTCATAAACCAGACCTGCGGCATCCGCACCGGTCGATTTTGACATGACGGGAATGCCGGCGCGGTCACCCCAGACCTTGAGCTGTTCAATGGCCGCCGCCCGGAACGTGTCACCGGCAACGAGTATGGCGCGGGCGCCCTGCAGTTTGAGCTTGGAGGCGACCTTGCCGATGGTCGTCGTTTTGCCGGATCCGTTGACGCCAACGAACAGAACGATGCGCGGCCGCGGTCCGGTCGAAAAATCAACGATCTGTTCGCGCGGCGCCATGATCGCTTCGATTTCGTCGGCCAGGGCCTGCTTCAGCTCGTCCTGAGTGACGTCTTTTTCGTATCGTGACCGTGCCAGTGATTCGGTGATCCGGCGGGCGACTTTGCCCCCCATATCCGCAGTCAGCAGAAGGTCTTCGAGGTCTTCCAGGGCGTCGTCATCAAGCTTTCGGCGCGAAAACAGACCGGTGAGGCGTTCGCCCATGCGGGACGATGACTTTGACAGCCCCTGTGAGAGTTTACTGAAAAATCCCGGGGGCTGGGCGCCGGCCACGGGATCCGAGAGTTCCGCCGGGGTCTCCGTCGCCCGCGGCATATCCGGTTCCAGTGCGGCCGGGGGCGGAACCGGCGCGGCCTCCAAGCGGGTCTGTGCCGGAACCGGCGCGGCCTCCAGGCGGGTCTGTGCCGGAACCGGCGCGGGCGCCTCGCGGGGGGCAGACGGGTCGCGGGCGGACTCAACGGCGTGCTCTGCCGGACCGCGGTCGCCTGGCCGCAGAGTGTCCGAACCGGCATCCGCTTCCGGCAGGGGGTCAGCCTGCGAAGGGGCGTCCTGCGCGGCTTCGGCCAGGCGCTCGGGCTCAGCCATTGCGGCACCTGCCTCGAGCAGCTCCTGCTTCTTCTTTTTCTTTCCAAACCAGAGGATCATGTGGGCATCCCGATCAGTGTCTTGCCGTCATGCCCGGTTATCCGCACCGGGATCGGGCGTCCAGTCTGGCCGGCAAACGGTGTGGCCAGCCGCACGGGCGAAAAGTCCGGCAGCCGGCCGGTCGAGGGTTGTTCGACCAGCATGGCGGCCTGGGTGCCGACATGGTGATCGAAATGGCGCTGCAGCGCCTGCGCGCCGGCGGCCCGAAGACGCGCGGACCGCGTCTTGACGAGGTCGCGTGGCAGTTGCGGCATGCGGGCCGCGGGTGTGCCGGGCCGCGGGCTGTAGGGGAAGACGTGCAGAAAGGACAGCTGGCAGTCCTCGATCAGGTCGATACAGCGCTCAAAGGCGGCATCTGTCTCGGTCGGAAACCCGGCAATGATATCCGCGCCAAGCGCCAGACCAGGCCGCGCGGCCCGCAGCCGCTGCGACAGCGAAATGGCCTGTTCCCGGCTATGCCGGCGTTTCATCCGCTTGAGGATCAGATTGTCGCCATGCTGAAGGGACAGGTGCATAAACGGCGCCAGACGCGGGTCCGAAAGGGCCTCGACCAGCGCGTCATCGATTTCAATGGCATCGATTGAGGATATGCGCAGCTGAGGCAGGTCCGGCACCAGCTTCAGGATCCGCTGGACCAGATTTCCCAGCGGTGGCTGACCCGGCAGGTCGCAGCCCCAGCTGGTCAGGTCGACCCCCGTCAGCACGACTTCATAATGTCCCCGATCGACCAGTCGCCGGACCATCTGTATAACGTCTCCGGCCGGCACCGACCGGGCATTTCCGCGTCCGAAGGGAATGATACAGAACGTGCAGCGATGGTCGCACCCGTTCTGGACCTGAATATAGGCGCGGGCGCGCCCGTCCATACCGTCAATCAGGTGCGCCGCGGTCTCCTTGACCGCCAGAATATCGTTGACGCGGACTTTTTCCGGATCATCCAGCAGGCGGTGCGGATCCCAGGTCTCCCGCTGCATTTTTTCATGATTGCCAATCACCCGGCTGACCTCGGGCATGGCGGAGAAGGCCTGCGGATCGATCTGGGCGGCGCACCCGGTCACGATCAGCGGCGCGCCGGGATGGTCCCGGGCCGCCCGCCTGATCGTCTGGCGGGCCTGCCGGACGGCTTCGCGGGTCACGGCGCAGGTGTTGATGATAATGGCACCGGTCAGGCCGGACGCCTTGGCATGGTCACGCATCACCTCGGATTCATAGGTGTTGAGGCGACATCCCAGTGTGATGATCTCGCTGGGCGATGGAAGAGGCTTGGGATCGACCATGATGGCCGCTGAGATCGGCCGAATGGCGTGGAAAATCAAGCAAAAGCCGCATGCGGGCGGGAGATGCCGGTCCCGGGGCCGATCGTCCATGACCGGACGCACTTGCGGCAAGGGTCACAGGTCGACCACCTGCTCAAGCTCGACGGGCCCTGTCATCAGGACATGATCGGTCTCCGCGTCCCAGTGAATGGTCAGCTCTCCACCATCCAGGATCAGACGGGCTGTGCGGTCCGTTTTGCCGGCTCTGGCGGCACAGACAAGCGCGGCGCAGGCCCCGGTGCCGCAGGCCCGCGTCAAGCCCGCGCCCCGTTCCCAGACCCGGAGGCGTATGGTGCGTCGGTCGAGAATCTGGGCAAAGCCAACATTTGTGCCCTCCGGAAAGGCGGGATGCCATTCGACCAGGGGCCCGATGGCCGGGATATCGTACCGGTCGACATCGTCGACGAGGAAAACCGCATGGGGATTGCCCATCGACACGACGGCCGGCCGGGAAAGGTAAGGATTGTCGAGGGGCCCGATGCGGACATCTATGCCGCGCACATCCATCTTTTCAGACAGGGGAATGTCCTGCCACCCCAGGCGTGGACGACCCATATCCACGGTGACGAGCCGGTCGCCGGTTCGCGTGCCCGTCAGCGTATCTGCCGCGGTCCGTATGCGGACTTTCTGTTGTCCACTTTCCGTCAGCAGCACGTCAGCAACCGCGCGCGTGCCATTGCCACAGGCGCTGACCTCGCTGCCATCAGCATTCCAGATCCTGAGAAAGACGTCCGCGTGCGGATCAGGCTCGATCGCCATGACCTGATCTGCGGCGAAAGCCGTTGCAATCTCGCGCAATGTGTCGGCATCCGGCCGGAAGGGTTGCGTGCGGCCGTCGATGATCGCGAAGGCGTTTCCCGCGCCATTCATTTTCCACAGCCGCATCTGCCTCTCCCTGTCAGAGACCCTGCAAATAGGCCGGATGCGCCCGAAATGGAAGGCGCTACTTGGGCAGGCGGCTGGCGCTCAGCCACGCCCCCGCCT
This sequence comes from uncultured Hyphomonadaceae bacterium, assembly GCA_938084575.1. Taxonomy (GTDB): domain Bacteria; phylum Pseudomonadota; class Alphaproteobacteria; order Caulobacterales; family Hyphomonadaceae; genus Henriciella. The sequence goes on along the minus strand of CALKFG010000007.1, from coordinate 187,916 downwards.
GGATCAGGGCCGCCATGATCAGAAACAGTTCGGTGATCCAGTGCGGGATGAGGATGGCAACAGGCGCCACCCCCAGGCAGGCCCAGTGCAGCCGGTGATCTGTCATAAAATAACCTGCCATGCGGCGTTTCCGTGCGATCGCGATCAGGGTCAGATGGGACCAGACCCGATTGAGGCCGGGGGGACCGAACACATCCTGCAGATCGCGGGGTTCGGTGATGCCGGACAGTTCGGCAAGTTCACGAATGCCGGTCAGCCCGGCCGCGACTCTCTGGTGCAGCTGCATGATCTGAAGCAGGCGGATCACCGCCGACAACATGACCGAAATTGCGATGGCCATAAGGGAAATGCCAGATAACATGCGCAGGGTATAGGCGGTCTGTCCGGCGCAGGCCAGAGCGGGGTCCAGCCGGTGATCTAACGGCGGGGAATCGCAGCCCAGTAATCAAAGTCGAGGCAGACGCCCTTGGCATATGTTCCGTCCGCGCCGAGGCGGACAAACTGGCCGGGGTCCTGATCTTTCACCGCGACCAGTCGAAGGCGAAGGGCGCCGGTCGTGTCAGACAGCTCTGCCTTGTCGAGGATTTCGCTCCAGGCAAAGAGCGTTTCACCGGCAAAAAAGGGTCCCGCATGCGTGCCGGCATTGATGGCGAGAAGCTCTGCGGCATTCCCCAGGCCGTTAAAGGAGAGCGCCCTGGCCAGAGAAATCACAACGCCGCCATAGATGAGGCGCTTGCCGAAGCGTTCTTTGGCCTGGGCAAATGCATTGAAATGAACGCGCGCCGTATTCTGGTACAGGCGGGTCGCGACCTGGTGTTCCGCATCTTCGACGGTCATGCCGTCGACATGGTCGATCTGCTCACCAATCGCATAGTCTTCATATCGATGGCCCGAGCCCGACAGCGCGTCATCCCAGTGGTCATAGCATCCCGTTGGCTGCAGGGTCGCCGGGTCCACGGCTTTTGGCAGGTCGGGTATCCGGGCATCCAGTCGTTTTGAAGACCGGTCGCGCTTATGCACCATGACCCAGCGAATGTAGGACAGCACCTCTTCATCCCTCTGATTCAGCCCGCGGGTGCGTATATAGACGACACCGGTTTTGCCATTCGAGTTCTCTTTGAGACCCAGCACCTGTGATTCGGCGCGCAGCGTGTCGCCGGGATAGACCGGGCGCAGGAACCGGCCATCGGCATAGCCCAGATTGGCGACGGCATTCAGAGACAGGTCGGGCACGGTTTTTCCGAAAACCACGTGGAAGGCGAGAAGCGGATCCACCGCCAGACGCTCAAAGCCGTTTGCAGTTGCAACGGTCTCGGCACAGTAAAGGGCGTGGCGGGTGCCGGTCAGGCCCCGATACAGGCTGACATCGCCGTCGCTGAGGGTCAGCGGCGTGGCGTGGCGCAGTTCCATTCCGACATGAAAGTCTTCGAGGAAATTCCCTGGGGATGACTTGATCATGGCGCCAATGACCGATCATCGCGGGTGCGGTCAAGAGGGAAAGGCGCTAAATCAATCCAAAAGACAATGTTGCTGTTTCCAGGGCCATGGCAAGGAGGGTTTCACCCCCCGAAACCAGGGCATCAGAGGCGGTTGGCGCCAGGGCGATGAAGCCCATCACGGTGACAAGAAAGCCGGCAACGAAGCGGGCTTCACGGCGCCTGGACAACGCAAAAAAGGCGCGGGGCCCGTAAATGACCAGCTGCGGCCCGAAAAAGCAGGCGGCTGAAAAGATCAAAAGCACGGTTGCTAACACCTGGAACACAAACATCTCAAACCCCGTTCATCCTGAACCCCTGTCATGACTGATCAGGGTTTCAAACGGGTCTCCGAAAACCATGAAATTTCATCTATCCGGGCGTCGGAATGCGTTTCTCTGGCAAACTGGGCTAAAGAATATCCAGAAGCTTTTCCATCGGGCGCCCGAGGACGGCCCGTCCGCCCTGCAGGCCAATCGGGCGCTGGATCAGTTTCGGATTATCGGCCATGGCCTGAAACAGGTCGGCATCACTCAAGTCGGCAGAAAGTCCGGCCTGTTGTGCATCTTTCTCCCTCAGAAAGGCCCGCGGCGACACAGATCCCATTTTAAGGGCGATGTCCTGAAGATCCTCAACGCTCAGACGGCCGCTGGCCGTCATATATTTGCGGACCTCGACGGCGATGCCGCGGGCTTCCAGCAGGGCCAGCCCCTTGCGTGATGTTCCGCAGCCCGTGTGGTGAATAAGGGTATAGGTCATGAGCACCTCCTGAATGTGTCTGGCTGACATACGACGTTATGGGGACAAATGAAGGGGCTGCTGGACAGAAGGGCACGGGCGCCCCAGACTGCACGCAGGAGGACGCAGCATGGCGCGCCAAGACTCTCATCCGCTGATCCAGGCGGCTCATAGCCTGGTCCCGGAACTGCAAACAAGGTGTGAGGAGATGGAAGCGGCTCGACGCCTTCCCTTCGACCTGGCGCAGAAAATGGCTCAGGCCGGTGTGTTCCGCATGGTCACGCCGGCGGCATATGGCGGATTTGAATGTACGCCCAGACAGATTGTCGAGCTTCTTGAAGTCCTTGCAGAGGCAAATGCCAGCGCGGCCTGGTGTGCCATGATTGCCGGCACGACGGCCATGAATGCGGCGTATCTGTCGCCGGAAACCGCTGCCGAGATCTATGGCGATGCCACCGCCATCACTGGCGGCGTTTTTGCGCCGATGGGGCGGGCGGAGCTGGATGGAGACGACTATATTGTCTCAGGTCGCTGGCAATGGGGATCGGGTTCGGCCAATTGTTCCTGGTTGTGTGGCGGTGCGCTGATTTTTGAGCAGGGCGCCATGAAGACGCTGCCGTCCGGCAGACCGGATGCCCGCATGATGATATTCCCCGCGGCAGAGGCCAAGCTGCTCGACACCTGGAGTGTTATGGGCCTTGAAGGAACCGGGTCCGGGGATTTCGAGGTCGAGGCCATCCGCGTGCCGCGCCGCCGCAGCGTCTCTCTTGTCAGTGATGCGCCGGTGCAGGACGGGCCTTTATTTTCATTCCCCCCCTTTGGTCTTCTGGCTTTGGGAGTCTCGGCCGTGGCCCTCGGCAACGCGTCCGGGGCCCTGAATGATTTTGCCGAGCTGGCGGCGGCGAAGAAGCCGCAGGGATCGTCCCGCACTCTGGCCCAGCGCAACATTGTTCAGGTTGAATATGCCCGGCAGACGGCGGATTTCAGGGCCGCACGGGGGTATCTGCTTGATGAGGTCGAGATGACCTGGGACATGGCCACACACACGGGGGAGATCCCGACCGCGCGGCGTGCTGCGCTGCGCATGGCCTGTACCCATATGGTCCGGACCGCGGCAGATATTTGTCGGTCGATGTATGACATGGGCGGCGGTGTGGCGCTCTACCGCTCCAACAGCCTGCAAAGACGGTTCCGGGACGCGCATGCCATCACCCAGCACATCGTCACGGCGCCGGCGACCTGGGAACTGACCGGCCGCCTTTTGTTCGGTCTCGAAACCGATGATGCGATGATTTAGGAGGCGTCCTCGGTTTGGCCCAGGCCGTCCGCCTCGTCAGCGCCGCGCGACAGGGTTTTCAGCACGCCGTCATCCTCTGCGGCCGCAGCCTCTCTGGGCGTGTAGGTCCGGCGTCTCCGGCGCGGTTTCTCGTCTGAGGAGACGGTGTCGGCCCGGGCGTCGTCTGCGGTCTCTTCTGACGTTCCGTCCGGGTCCCGGCGGGACATGTCGCCCTGATCCACTTCGGGCGCCGCAGCGCGGGGCCGCCGGCCGCGCCGCCTTGGCGCCTCGTCAGGGGCCTGAGCCTCCTCCGGGGTGGCGTCCTCGGCAGGCGCGGACTCGCGCGACATCTCGTCCTCCTCCGGGGGCTGGCGGAGCGCCTGTTCCTCGGCCCGTCTGGCGTCTCTTTCCTCGCGATCCCTGCGTTCTTCTTCTTTCTGCTTCTCAAAGGACGCGACGATGCGGGCATAATGCTCGGCGTGCTGGAACAGACCCTCGGCCTTGATCCGATCACCGGACGTGTGCGCGTCGCGGGCGTATTGAAGGTATTTTTCCAGAATCTGCTGCGCAGAGCCGCGGATCCGAACATCCGGGCCATTGCTTTCATAGTGCCGGTTCGGATTGTTGTTTTGAGTGTTAGTGTTCCCGCCTGGGCGGCGGCGACGCTTACGCTGCATGGCCATCAGCTGATCTTTCAATTGTTTAAGCCCGGTCGAGCCGGACGGATTCTGCGCGGTTGCTGTCCAGTATATCTATGCGGTTGCGCAAGCTGAAGGCGCGACACGAAACCCCAAATCGACGCCTTTGCTGCTTACCTAGCTCGCCGAACCGGATTCGCCAAGTGTTTTATCTCAGGACCGCCGGGCGGCGATGGCGCGATCGTGTCCGCCAAGGTCCTGCCGCCGGCCGATGATGTCAAAACCCGCGGCCTCAAGCAGGGCTGAAACCGCCCTGTCCTGATCATAGCCGATTTCGAACACCAGGCGGGCCGTGGGCGACATCCGGCGGCGCGCAAGCGCGATAATGTCGCGATAGGCCACCAGGCCATCCGGGCCGCCATCGAGGGCCAGAGTGGGGTCGTATATCCGGACCTCCGGGGCGAGCGCCGGGAGCAGGCTGCGCACGATATAGGGCGGATTGCTGAGGATCAGGTCCGCGTCCGACCAGTCGTCGAGGGCTGCCCAGCCCCGCGGCTGGAAGCTGGCCCGTTCAGACAGCCCGGTTCTGCGGGCATTGTCGCGGGCGAGCGAAATTGCCTGCGGGCTGAGATCAATGCCGGTTCCGGTGGCGTCGGGGCGCTGATCGAGCAGGGCCAGCAGCAGGCAGCCCGATCCGGTTCCGAGATCGAGGATCCGCGGCGCGCCCTGCGCGGGTAAAACCGACAGGGCCAGATCAATCACGCACTCGCTGTCGCTCCGGGGAATGAGGGCGCGGCCATCACAGCACAGGTTGAGGCCATAAAAGTCGGTCCGGCCGGTAATGTGGGCCAGCGGCTCATGGTGCAGGCGGCGGGCCATGAGGGTCTCAAACTGCACTGCATGGTGCGGGTCGACCGGAGTCGGTTCGATCCGGATCAGGTCCAGGCCAGACAGGCCCGTCGCGGTGCGCAGCAGGCGCCGGGCGTCGCTGGCAGGGCGGTCCAGGCCGGCCGCCTTCAGGCGCCTCGCGGCCTGCTGTAATAGGGTCGCATAGGTCTCTTGCGCAGCGCTCAAGCGTCCCGTTCCATTGCAGCCAGACGGCGCGCCTGATCCTCCGCCATCAGGGCCGTGACCACCTCGTCCAGCCGGTCGCCGGTAATGATCTTGTCGAGGGCATACAGGGTCAGACCAATCCGATGGTCGGTGAGCCGGTTTTCCGGATAATTATAGGTCCGGACTTTCTGGCTGCGGTCCCCGGATCCGATCTGCTCGGCCCGGGCATCAGCGCGTTCAGAATCGCGGGCGGCCTTTTCCTGCTCGTACAGGCGAATTTTGAGCTGCTGCATCGCCTTGTCGCGATTGACGTGCTGCGACTTTTCAGAGCTGGTCGCCACCAGACCGGTCGGCAGGTGGGTGATGCGCACGGCAGAATCTGTGGTGTTGACATGCTGGCCGCCGGAGCCGGAGGCGCGCATCGTATCGATCCGTATATCCTCTGGCCGGATGTCAATTTCAACGTCTTCCGGCGCCGGCAGGACCGCGACCGAGGCGGCCGATGTGTGGATCCGTCCCTGGGTTTCGGTGGCGGGGACCCGCTGCACGCGGTGGACGCCGCTTTCCCATTTCAGGCGCCCAAAGGCACCGTCGCCTTCGACATTGGCAATGATCTCCTTATAGCCGCCAACATCGCCCTCTGAGGCACTCACCAGATCAACTTTCCAGCCCTGTAACTGGGCATAGCGGGTGTACATCCGAAACAGGTCGCCAGCGAACAGAGCCGCTTCGTCCCCCCCTGTCCCGGCCCGGACTTCCAGCACGATACTGGCCTTGTCATCGGTGTCGCGCGGGATCAGCAGGAGCTGCATGGCCTTCTCGGCCGCCGGCAGCTGGCTGCGCAGAACCTGGAGCTCGTCCTGCGCCAGTTCGGCCATGTCGGGATCGCCCGCGGTCAACAGGGCTTCGGCCTCCGCAATCCCGGCACGCATGACCAGCAGGGCTCTGGCCCCTTCGGCGATTGGCCTCAGTTCAGCATGCTCACGCGACAGTGCGACGATTTCGTCGCTGTCGGTTGTCGCGCCCATACGGGCCTCGACCTCTTCAAAGCGGTCAACGACTTGCTCGAGCCGGGTTTGCGGTATGTTCGACATGGTCGGGCTGTAGCCCTAATTGCCGGCTACAGGAAGACCCGAACCGCCTGACTGGCTGCCATGCTGATGAGGACCAGTGAGCTGACCGCAAAAATCAGGAATCGCGGCATCACCTGACGGACCAGAACCTGAACCAGGGAGTGGACCACCCGCAGGCCGACATAGACATAAGCAAGGTTGAGCAGGAGCGCACTGGCCCCTCCGGTGGACGCTGCAAACAGCATCAGGGCATAGAACACGGTGGGCTGCTCATGCAGGTGATTGTAATTGTCTGCCACCGCCCGGACATTCGAGGGCAGCCGGTCGCCATAGGTATGGGGATGGCGGGCCTCATCCGGATGGATCTCGGCGGCCTGCATGGCTGGAATACGGGTCAGATACATCCACATCCACATAATCAGAGTCCAGCAGATCAGGATCAGGACAGGCGTCAGAAAGGGTTGGTGTGTCATGTTTTTTTCCTCCAAAATGCTTTTGCCACAGAGGCTAACGGAATTTGCCGGCCCGTGAAGCCTGATCTGATTCAAAGTGGGCCCGCATGAAGTCGATAAAGGCGTCGATATCGCGGGACACCACGCTGTGCCCGCCCCCTCGCAGCCAGTAACTGATCTCCGCCTCGGGATGGAAATCCAGCAGCCCCCGCCCGATGAGCCCGTTCAGGCCGGACTGCGCGTACACCTCCCCTGCGGCCCGGGCCATCCGATAGGTTGAATTCGGATCTGACCAGACATCCCGTCTGGCGTTGCCCAGAAACAGGGGCTTGGGCGCCGCGGCGGCCATGAGCATATGCTGATCGACCTGTGGCATGCGGCCGGCCTCGAGGTCGGCCAGCAGGCCAGGGCGGACCCAGTGGGGGTAGGACCGGGCCATGCGGCGCAGGGTTTCGCCGGTTTCAGACTGAACCGAAGCGGCCCCGGCAAATCCCGATTGATGGGCAATGGCCGCATCAACCTGGTCTGACCATGCCGCCGCAATCAGGGCGGATTTGCCATATCGGGAGTGTCCCATCGCCGCCACCGCCCGGGCGTCGATCCGTGGATCAAGGCTCAGTTCCTGGGCAACGGCATGATAGGCAAAGGCCCAGCCCATCAAGGCGCTGGTCGGCGGCGGTCCCGCCTCAAGCGCGGCCATTGTGGCCTGTGCGGGACCATTGCGGTCCGGGATGAAGCCCGCACCGGAGAAGCTGGCATAGGCCAGCCCGGCGTCGAGATAACGCTCCAGCGGGGCCTCCGCAATGTAGCGGCCAAAGATCCGGGTCGCGGCAAATCCGACAAGGCCCGTCAGGCTTGAGCCTTGGCAGGGCGCGCCGTCGGGGCCTGTGACCGGGCTTTCGGGAAAGACGGCGCAATTGTCGACAAAGGTCTGGCTCAGAATCAGCGCGACACCGTCCTCCTTCCCCCGGTTCGGAAGGGCCAGGACCACCGGGAAGGTGCGCTGTCCGGCACCGGTTCCAATCGTGACCTGGATTTCCTCAAGCGTGCCGCGCCCGGACATGAAGTCCGGATCAATCAGGCGCGGCGGTGTCGAGGCGATGCTGAGCGCCTCTGGCCAGGGACCATACAGGGCCCGGGCAAGCTGATCCCGGGCATCCTGCGGGTTAAAATCGGTCCCGAGTTCTGGCGTGACGGCGGGCTTGTTGTCGATCTCGAGGCTGGCATAGTTGAGTCCCAGCGGGGTACACCCGGCCACGGCGCCGGCCAGACACAGTCCACGAAGTCCGGACAGCAAACGGCGCAACGCCGTCGACATGTCAGTCGGCCCCTGCACAGGCTGTGCGGAACCGGATCGCCCGTTCCTGCGCCGCGGTGCCGCCGGCAATAAGGACCGGTTGGACCGGCCGGTGCTTACTCAGCGGGTGCAAGCGCCGCATCGTCGGTCTCGCTCTGGGTCCGGAGGCGGGCCGCCTTGGCTTCCACCTGTTTCACAATTTGCTCGACCATATCGGCATTTGACAGCTTGTGGTCCGGTTTGCCGCTGACATACATCATGCCACTCTCACGGCCGCCACCGGTGAAACCGAGATCGGTCATCGCAGCCTCGCCCGGGCCATTCACCACGCACCCGATGATGGACAGGGTGATCGGTTCAGAGATATGCGCCAGGCGTTCTTCAAGCGTCTTCACCGTCGAGATGACATCGAACCCCTGCCGCGAGCAGGAGGGGCAGGACACGATATTGACCCCGCGGGTGCGCAGACCCAGCGATTTCAGCATATCGAATCCGACCCGGACTTCTTCTTCCGGCTCGTCGGACAGGGAGACCCGTATCGTGTCGCCAATTCCGGCCCAGAGCAGGCTGCCCATGCCGATCGAGGACTTCACGGTACCAATTCGTTGGCCGCCCGCTTCCGTTATGCCGAGATGCAGGGGGGCGTCGGTGGCCTCAGCCAGCTGCTGATAAGCGGCCACACCCAGGAACATATCGGAGGCCTTCACGCTGATCTTATAATCATGAAAACCGAGATCATCGAGGATACGGGTATGCTCCAGCGCGCTCTCGACCATTGCATCGGGGCAGGGTTCACCATATTTTTCCAGCAGGTGTTTTTCCAGCGACCCGCCATTCACGCCGATCCGGATGGAGCAGTGATTGGCGCGGGCGGCATGCACCACTTCCCGCACCCGTTCGGGGGCGCCGATATTCCCGGGATTGATCCGCAGGCAGGCAGCGCCTGCATCTGCCGCTTCAATGCCACGTCGGTAATGGAAGTGGATGTCCGCGACCAGCGGCACCGGCGATTGCTGAACGATCGCCTTCATTGCCTGCGTTGAGGCCTGATCGGGACAGGAAACCCGGACGATATCGGCGCCGGCCTCGGCCGCGCGCTGGATCTGGGCAACGGTCGCAGCGACATCGGGTGTCGGCGTGTTGGTCATGGTCTGCACGCTGATCGGGGCATCGCCGCCAACGGCAACGGACCCGACCATGATCTGTCGGGATTTCCGGCGCTCAATATTGCGCCAGGGGCGGATCGGATTGTGTGTCACAAGCTGCTTCCTTCTCCTCACAGAGGCAATCTGATGCCGATCTCCGGCGGGGTAAACCCTTTACTTGGTTTGCGATTCCGGAATTGGCCCGTCTGCCCGTGTCCGGGTCCCGGCCTTCTCAGGATCGTCAATCTCGTCCGATTTCACCGTTGCCAGGATGGCCAGTCCCCCGGCAAACAGAAAGGCGATGCCGGAAAACCCAAGGCGCTGATCGTCAAAGGCCCGCGTCATCTGCTCGACAATCAGCGGCCCCATCCACACGGTCACGGAGCCGGCCATGGCGTAGAAGCCGAAAAACTCGCCAATTCGATCCGGGGGTGAAATATGCACCAGCATGTACCGGCTTGAGGTGATGCAGGCGACAATGGCGATCGCTGCGGGCACGATCATCAAGTAATAGAACACGTCTGCCAGGCTGGTGAACAGGCCGGTGCCGAACCCTGACCAGATGTCCTGCCCGGCGGGGACCAGCCCGAAAAACAGGGCGTCCCGGGTGACCGACAGCTGGATAAACAGGATGAGGATGATGGCTGACAATTCCACCATCAGGGCCTTTTTCGGGCCCAGCCGGCCATCCAGAGCGCCGCCGACAAAGCCCCCCAGAGCCCCAATCAAAGATCCGGTAATACCATAAATGATGACTTCATAGGCGGTCCAGCCCAGGACGCCGGCAACATAGACGCCGCCAAGCGTGAGCAGCACAGCAAGGCCATCGGCATAAATCATGCGGGCCAGCAGGAAGCGCATCACGTTCGGAAATTCAACGAATTTCTGATAGATGAACACGGCCGGGTTGATGACCAGAGAGGCGAGGAATGACACGACCGGGATCTCGCCCCGGATTTTGAAATTGGGCGGTGTGAAGGTCTGGACGGTTGCCGCGCTCCAGCTTCCCAGGCTGCCCCTCCGGTCGGGCATCAGCACAAAGAAGGGAATAATAAAGACAATCAGCCAGATCCCGACCACGGGTCCCGACAGGGCCGCAATGCCGCCGGGAATCGGATCGGCCCACGAGGTGAACAGGCCGGTCAGCAAAAGGGCGACCAGCATCAGAACACCGGCCGTATTGCCCATGGCCAGGCCGAGGCCTGAGATCATGGGAAGCGCGCGGGCTTCGCCGGCCGCAGGAAGGATGGAATTGTGCAGCAGTTCCGAGACGGTGTAACAGCAATAGCCCACAATCAGGAGCGTCATGCCCATCGGCACCGCGGCGGGCGCGCCAGGATGGACCCCGCCGAGCAGGATCGCGCAAATGGCCAGGCCGGCAAGAACCACAAAGATCGGCCCTTTTTTGCCGCCACCCTTATCCACCAGAAGGCCGAGAATCGGCGCGAGAAGGGCCATGATGAGGCCGGCAATCTTGATGGTGTCTGCCACGACGGCCTGGCCGTCGGCCCCGCCGCCAACAACGGCCTCAGCAAAGTAAGGGGCGAAGACATAGATGACGATGACATTGTAATAGGGATTACGGGCCCATTCGAAGATGCCCCAGGCAAATCCCTTGAGGCCAAAGGCACGGCCGGTTTCCGGCGCCGGGTTGAGGTCTGCCTGCAGGCTGAGTGCGTTATCGGCCATGTTGTCTTGTCCCCCCGGCGTCTGATGCGATCATCATGGAACCAATTGGCTTTGTCCAACCCTGAATTTGGTCGGGAGGGTCACTCGGTCGCAGGGCGCCAGATCCGTGATCTTCTTGACCCCGGAGACAGGGCTAAGTAGGACACAAAAATTCTTTGGAGTTTGTCATGGCATCAGACGATTACACCCGTGGTGAAATGAGTGTCGAGGCTCAGCGCAGCATGTATGACGGCTTCATGCGTGCCGGTGCATGGGGCGCGATTATCACGATGATTGGTCTGGCCTACGCAACCTTTACCCTGTCGGTCGGCATGAATTGGCTGGTCGCCCTGACGCTGAGCGCCGGGGCCGGTATTGCGATCGGGCTGGGGCTCGGATTTGGCGGCGCATGGATCGCGGCAATTATCGGCCTTGCGGCCCTCGCCGTGATTATCCAGGTCCTGATCGGGCTGTTCAGCCTGCTGCTCTAGCCCAGTCGCGCACGGTATCGACAAACAGGTCAGGCTTTTCCATCGCAGCGAAGTGCCCGCCTTCGGCCATGTCGCGCCAGTAGGTCATATTATAGGTGCGGTCCCACAGGCTCCGGGGCGGCGGACTGTAGACCTTTTCTCCCGGAAAATTGGCGAAGCCCGTCGGGGTTTCGCAGCGCCGGCCTTCGGGCAGCGAGCCGCCGCCTTCCTCGAACAGCGCCGCATAGTACCAGATCGATGTCGCGATGGCGTCATTGACCAGATAGATCATGATGTTGGTGATCAATTGCTGCTCTGAATAAACGCTGAAGACATCGCCCCTGCGAAGGTCAGACCAGGCGTGGAACTTTTCGAAGATCCAGGCTGCGGTGCCGACCGGGCTGTCCATCAGGGCCGTGGCAAGGGTCTGGGGCTTGGTGGCCTGAATGGCGAAATAGGCCCCCTCTGCCTGCTGGGCGGCCTGCATGGTCTGAAGCCATGTCAGTTCTGCCTCTGTTTGCGGCACCAGGGGGGTCGGGCGCAGGCCCGCCATGTTCAGATGAATTGCTCTGCACCCGCCCTTGTCCTGCGCGTGCCCCCAGTCGACCCCGAGCCAGCCGGTGACCAGGCTGCCCCAATCGCCGCCCTGGGCGAGATAGGATGTATAGCCCAGCCCCTCCCGCATCAGCCGGTCCCACAGGTGCGCCGTGGCGCGTTGCCCCAGCGGGCGCGGAGGTTTGCCGGAAAAGCCGTATCCCGGCAGTGACGGAATGATGAGGTCGAAAGCGTCGTCCGGCGTTCCGCCAAATTTCGAGGGCCAGGCCAGTGGGCCGATGACCTGCCAGAATTCATAGAATGAGCCTGGCCAGCCATGGGTCAGGAGAAGCGGGCGCCTGCCCCCGGCTTCGCCCTGAATGTGCATGAAATGGATGTGTGTTCCGTCAAGATCGGCAACAAAATGCGGATACGCATTCAGCTCCCGTTCGGCATCGCGCCAGGAATACTGGTCCCGCCAATAGGCCACCAGCCGCCCGAAGCTGGGTTGAGATAAACCATATTGCCAGGGCGCAGGTGTGTCCGGCGCCGGGAAGGGGGCCCAGCGCGTCACCCGTTGGTGAATATCGTCGATTTTGGAGTCAGGAATATCAATCCTGAACGGTGTGACATTGACCACGACGTGTCCCTCATTGACCCATGGGCCGAGAGTGAAGGCATTCCGTCCGAGGTCAAGCCCCGTTAGCCCGGCGTCGCATCACTCATCTGGCTGGCGATGCCGTCAAAGGTCTCACCGGTCTGGCTGCCGGCTGAGGTCAGGGCGCCCAGCATGACGACGGTAATCGTGGCGGCGATCAGGCCGTATTCAATGGCTGTCGCGCCTCGTTTGCATGTCAGCAGCCGGATAAATTGTTGCATGGGCCCACCCTTTTTTTCTCTTTCACCGGACGCTGAGAAATTCAAACAAGGGCAGATCTGCTTCAGGACAGGGATAGTCGAAAAGATTCTCGATCCCCACCCACGCCAGTGTCTGACCTTCTCTTGGTTCCGGTGTCCCGACCCAATTGGTCAGCCCGAACAATGGCATGAACAGGTGAAACTGTGGATAATCATGGCTCGCAAATGTCAGAGGTTTGAGACAGGCAATGTTAACCCTTATGCCCAGCTCTTCCGCCAGTTCCCTGGCCAGGGCCACATTCGGCTGTTCGCCCGGCTCGATCTTGCCGCCGGGAAACTCCCACAGGCCGGCCATGGCCTTTCCGGGGGGGCGCCGGGCCAGGAGCACTTCGCCCGCCGGGTTGAACATGGCGACGGCGGCGACGTACAGCGTCGCGGTCATGTGCGGTAGGCGCCGTTGATGTCGACATAGCCGTGCGTCAAATCACATGTATAGACGGTCGCCCGGCCCGGGCCATGTCCCACCTCCACCGTGATCTGGAGGCTGGGCTTCGCCACGGCATCGGTGGCGGCCTGCTCGCAATACTGCTCGGATCTCTGACCATTGCGGGCCACCTCGACCGAATCGAACCAGATGCCCAGCAGGTCGACGTCGACCGGCTCGCCGGATTTCCCGACGGCCATGACGATGCGGCCCCAATTGGCATCATTGGCGGCCAGTGCCGTTTTAACCAAAGGCGAGTTGGCAATGCTGCCCGCGATAAGCCGCGCCGACCTGTCTGATGGCGCGCCACGCACATGGAGGGTCACAAATTTGGTGGCTCCTTCTCCGTCCCGCACCACTTGCTGGGCGAGGTCAAGGCTGACGGCAGTCAGCGCCGCTGCAAACTTTTCCAGCCTGGGATCATCGGCATGGTCGATCATCGGGGCCCCTGACGCGCCAGTGGCGAAAACCATGAAGCTGTCGGACGTCGACGTGTCGCCATCGACAGTGATGGCATTGAAGCTGGCCTCTGTTGCCCGCCGTAGCAGGGTGTCGAGCACGTCGGGTGCAATTGCCGCGTCGGTAAAGATATAAGCCAGCATGGTCGCCATATTCGGGGCGATCATGCCCGACCCCTTGGCCAGGCCGGACAGGTGGACGGGGATGGTGCCGATCTCGGTGCTGGCACCGGCGCCTTTTGGAAATGTGTCGGTGGTCATGAATGCGCGGGCGCAGGCCAGCCAGTCCGGAGACGCCAGCTGGTCCTTCAGGCCCGGAACCAGCGCGCCAATACCATTCGGATCGGGCAGAGGTTCGCCAATGACGCCGGTTGCGGCCAGGAAGTACTGATCTGTCCCGGCGCCAAAGGCGGTGCCGAGGGCGGCCAGCGTGGCAGCATTTTTCAGACCCCCCTGATGCCCGGTAAAGGCATTGGAGTTTCCGGCATTGACAATCAGCGCCCGGGCCCTGCCGCCGCCGCTTTTGAGGGCGTCGCGGCACCATTTGACATCCGCCGAAGCGGTGGTGGAACGGGTGAAAACACCGGCGCAGCTGGTGCCCGGCGGAAATGCGAACAGGAACACATCATCGCGGTCGGCATCCCGGGCACGATAGAAGCCGTAGGCGCCCGTTGCTGCCCGGAGCCCGGAAATTTGGGGCAGGTCGGGGAACCGGTCAGGTGCGAGGGGGGAGCGGGACAGCTTCATTGTGGCCTTGCCTGCATGCTGGAGGATGGCGGGTTGGCTGGCTCCGTCTCTTCGGACGTCGCGGTGTCGGCGGGGTCCCGACCGCTTGAGTCGGCCAGCCGGCGCTGGTCTATAGCGGCGGATGCGCGCAAATCCCGCAAGACGTCGCTGATCTGGCTGAGGGTCAGAAAGGTAATCAGTTCGGGCCGCATCTGGTCTTTTGTCATGGGGGGGCGGGTGCGTCGTTCATCCACCCTCAAAATGTGCCAGCCCTGTTCAGACTGGAACACGTCTGACAGCGCCCCTGTCGGCGTATTGCCAATCCTTTCGGGGAAGGGGGGCGCCATATCATTCGGGCTAACCCAGCCAAAACTGCCGCCATCACCGCGGGTGCGGAGGTCCTTGGAATGAACAAAGGCCAGGTCGGTAAAGTCTGCACCCTGATCAAGCTGAGAGGCCAGGTCGCGGGCGTCCATTTCAGTGTCGAGCAGAATGTGACGCAGCCGCACCTGATCGTTCAGCTGCTGAAGCTTGACCTGCTGGCTGTACATCTCATCAATGGCCTCCTCTGTGACTTCACGGGCAACGAGGTGTTCGACCAGAATATTACCCAACAGCCTTTCCCGGCCGGCTGCGAGGCGGCGCTGGGCGTCACCTTGCTGGTCGAGTCCCAGGTTGAGGGCTTGCTGGGCCAGCAATTTCTGATCCACCAGCTGGTCCAGAACAGGCTGAAATTCCGGGTGGTCCGGGCTGAAGGCCGCGCCCGGTTCAATCCGGCCCTGGGCGATGGCTTCGAGCGTGACATCGGTCAGGTAAATCGGTTCACCGTTGACCATGACGGCAGCGGCAGACTCAATGCTGACGGTCCGGTTTGTGCTGTCCGGTGACGGTCCACAAGCGGCAAGCAGGCTGGCGGCCCCGACCAGGACGCCCATCGCCGGAATACGATTTGCCAGTCGAAAAAAGAGCATGTCGGCCGGGCCTCCGCGGTAGCGTGTGAATTGACACGCTGCGATGGCGTTCTTAAGTCGCCAAGAGCGATTGGTCGAGGACCTTTTGCCGGTCCGGCATCCTTGCGTGCGCATGAAGACTTTGTTGATTAGTCCAAGTGTAAAACGCAGCAGTCATTCAGGTGGTTTCTTCTCTCATGCTGTCCTTCGCCCAGAAAATATTTGGCTCCGTCAACGATCGCAAGCTCAAACCGTTGCGGCAGCGTATCCCGGCCATCAACAGGCGGGAAGCGGATATGGAAGGCCTGTCGGATGAGGCCTTGAAGGCGAAGACAGAGAGTTTCCGGGCCCGGCTCGCGGCCGGGGAGACGCTCGACGACCTGCTGGAGGAAGCCTTTGCTGTCGTGCGGGAGGCTGCCAAGCGCACCCTGGGCATGCGCCATTTCGATGTGCAGCTGCTGGGTGGAATGGTGCTGCATTCCGGTGCGATCGCCGAGATGCGGACAGGTGAAGGCAAGACCCTGGTGGCGACCTTGCCCGTCTACCTCAACGCGCTCTCTGGCAAGGGCGTTCACGTGGTCACCGTGAATGATTATCTGGCCACCCGTGACGCCGAATGGATGAGCGCGATTTACAGCTTTCTGGGCATGACAACGGGCGTCATCAAGCAGGGACTGAGCGACGCCGAACGCAAGGCGGCCTATGCCGCCGACGTCACTTATGGCACCAATAATGAATTCGGTTTCGACTATCTGCGCGACAATATGAAATACGCGCTCGACCAGATGGCCCAGCGGGGTCATGCCTACGCCATCATTGACGAAGTGGACTCCATCCTGATCGACGAGGCGCGGACCCCGTTGATCATATCCGGTCCAACCGATGATCGGTCAGATCTTTACCGGACCATCGACAAGCTGATTCCGACGCTGAATGACGCGGAGCATATTGATCTCGACGAAAAGACGCGTTCGGTGGTGTTTACCGAAAGCGGTCTCGAAGCGATGGAAACCGAGCTTGCTGAGCAGGGGCTGATCGAGGGGTCGCTCTGGGATCCGGCGAATGTGTCCATCGTTCACCATTCCAACCAGGCCCTGAAGGCCCATAAGCTGTTTCATCGCGACAAGGATTATATCGTCAAAGACGATCAGGTGATGCTGATCGACGAATTTACCGGTCGCATGATGGATGGCCGCCGCCTGTCGGAAGGGCTGCATCAGGCGATTGAGGCCAAGGAAAAGGTCGACATCAAGCCAGAGAACCAGACCCTGGCGTCCATCACATTCCAGAATTATTTCCGGCTTTATGACAAGCTGGCGGGGATGACCGGCACAGCGATGACCGAAGCGTCGGAATTTTCCGACATCTATTCCCTCTCAACCTTTGAACTTCCAACCAACAAGCCGATCCAGCGGATTGATGAAGACGATGTTGTTTATCGGCTCGCCTCCGCCAAATATAAGGAAATTGTCGAGGAAGTCCGCGAAGCCCGCGACAAGGGACAACCCGTCCTGCTTGGCACCGCCTCGATCGAAAAGTCCGAAATCGTCTCGACCTTTCTGTCGTCAGCCAAGATCCCTCATAAGGTTCTCAATGCCCGCCATCACGCTCAGGAGGCAGAAATTGTCGCTGATGCCGGCATTCCGGGGGCTGTGACTGTGGCGACAAACATGGCCGGCCGTGGAACGGATATTCAGCTCGGGGGCAATCTCGACATGCGGTTGGCCGGCGTCGCTGCCGCCCATGAGCTGGAAACCGGCACGCCGCCAGATGAGACAGAACTTGCCGCCATGCGCGACAGTCTGAAGATCGAAATCGAGAGCGCCAGGCAAAAGGCGCTGGCGGCGGGCGGCTTGTATGTCCTCGGGACGGAACGTCATGAAAGTCGGCGGATCGACAACCAGCTGCGTGGCCGGACCGGCCGGCAGGGCGACCCCGGGAAGTCAAAATTCTTCATCTCGGTAGAAGATGATTTGATGCGGGTGTTTGCGGCTGAGCGGCTGAACTCGATCATGAAGGGGCTCGGCATCAAGGAAGATGAGGGCATTACGCATCCCTGGATGAACAAGGCGATCGAGACCTCGCAGAAAAAGATCGAGGAGCGTAATTTCGAGATCCGGAAAAATGTCCTTAAATATGACGATGTGATCAATGATCAGCGCAAGGTCATTTTCGAACAGCGCAAGGAATTCATGCACGCCTCGTCGGTGCTCGATGAAATTGTCGAGATGCGCGAGCAGGTGGTTGAGGGCATGATCGCCGCGCATGTGCCTGAAAAGGCCCATTCAGAACTGTGGGACGTTGAGGGCTTGACCCTTCGGTGCCGGGAACTGCTCGGTCTGGACCTGCCGGTCAAGGACTGGGCCGGCGAGGAAGGGGTTGCCAACGCAGAGATTGCCGAACGGGTTTTGACCGCGGCAGGGGCGGCATACGATGCGAAGGTCGCTGCAGCCCCGGAAGGCCAGTTCCGGATGATCGAAAAGCAGATCCTTCTGCAGGTTCTGGATGCGCGCTGGCGGCAGCACCTGCAGCAGATTGACCAGTTACGGTCTGTCATTCATCTGCGGTCTTACGGCCAACGCGACCCGCTCAACGAGTTCAAAAGCGAAGCATTTAAGCTGTTTTACGATATGCTGTCGGAACTGCGTCTGGAAGTCACGCGCTGGCTGATGAATGCTCAGCTGCAGGCCGCGCCGCCGCCGCAACCCATTTCGATTCCCCGTTCGGATATATTCGAGACCCACCTTGACCCGGATACCGGTCTGAATGAACGGCGCACGTCCGATCCGGCCCTGGCCCGTGAGGCGCCAAATGCGCCGCTTGCGCAGGCCGAACAGGATTGGGCGGGCACGCCGCGCAATGCGGCCTGCCCGTGCGGGTCCGGCAAGAAGTTCAAGCATTGTCACGGCGCTCTGACCGGCCGGGCAACCCAGAAAGCCTAAGCGCCTTCGGCGCAGAAGGTCCGGTGGGGGTTTTCCTGCAACGCCTCGGCAACATAGGTCCGCATTGTGTCGGTCAGGGCGGCAGGATCCCCCTGCAGGTCTTCTGTCCCGATCACAGGCCCAAACACCATATGGAAAGGGCTGCCTTTTTTATTCAGCAGCTCGTGGAACAGGGTGATGTCCCTGAGTTCCCCGTTCAGGCGGGACAGGAAATGATACAGCCAGGAATTTTCCGCGCGCAGGCTTAAGGGCTGAATCGGTGCGCCGTGCTTCCGAGCGAGGCTGACGGCGGTCGACATCCAGTCCTGTTCGGTCAGGACACCCTTGATCCGCTTGGCCAGCTTGCCGGAGGGAAAGATGACCAGACATTTTTCCTCTGCGAAAGCGGCCTTGGCGAGGCGAAGTGTCTCGCGCGTTTTGGCCGGGGTTCGTTTTTCGGGAACCCATTCGACCGGAATCAGGACATCGGTAAAGTTCGGGCTGACCCTGATTGCGTCGGCATTGGCGAAGAAGACCAGATCTTGCCTCACCCGTCGTAGCGCATCCCAGACAGCGACGCCGTCGGCCAGGCCGGTGGGGTGATTGGCGGCGACGACAAGGCGTCCCTCACGGGGCATGCGTTCTATGTGCTGCAGAGTCAGGTCGACCTGGAGCTCGGTCGCAAGATGGTCAAAGGACTCTGCGCCGCACAGGGTGCGCAGGAAATCCGTGGTGCGCCGGGCTTTACGGTAGCCCAGCGCCGCGTACAGGGCCGGGCGGACCATCGGCCATGACCAATGGGATGCGAAAGTCGGGCACCGTTCCCGGATCAGGATGTCCACAATATGGGAGCTGGTCTCGTCGCTGCCCTGCAGGAAAGCGGACCTCGCGGGGGTGATGTCAGGTGTCTGGTCCATAAGGGCTCCGTTGTCCATGCTGGCCGCTTGGGCGAAGCCTAGCACAGCTTGCTTCTGCTTTGCATCCTGGCCTGCAGAACCAGAGAAAGAGCCAAATTTCAACACTTTGGTCATTTCTGCTTTACCAAGCTGAAAGCCCCGTATGCCATTGTCGGTCGTGTCGAGGTGTGATGTGACCATCCCGCGGCGACATCTGGTAACGTATTAAGGAAGACAATATGAAGGTTCTCTGGGTCGAAGATCACCAGCCCGTCTGCGATATTCTTTTGGTCGCCGCTGAAAAAGCGGCCCGGGCCAGGGTGCCGGTCGATCTTGTTATTGCGTCGACCCTGCTGGAGGCAGAGCGGCGCCTGCGTTTGGAGCGCTTCGATCTGGTCATGCTCGACCTGACGCTGCCTGACAGTCATGATGGGGACATGACCATTGCCCGTGTGGCGAATATGGGAAAACATCGTATTGCGGTGTGCTCGGCAATGCCGGAGCGCGATGCGGCGGTTGAAACCGCCCTGCGATGTGGCTGCAATATTGCGCCGCAAGCCGTCTTCAAAGCCAAGCTGCCGCTGAACCGGTTCGTGCAGCGCGCCGAAACCTTCTATGACTTTCTGCTCGAGCAGATGCCGCGGGCAGAAGCCGGTATCGGGGTCGCGGCCTGAGGCGGCTGATAGCCGATTTCGGATTTAGGGATTGCGCTTACCGCCCAGACGTGCGACTGCCGCCGCGGGCCAGCCTTCCCCAACGAGGGCCAGCCTATCTGTAAGGATAGGAGACAAACAGATGCAATATGACACCACCAAGCCGGACCTGCGTCCTGGCTGCCCTCACTTTTCGTCCGGACCCACCGCCAAGCGTCCGGGCTTCAGCCTCTCTCAACTCGACTCAGCAGCGCTCGGCCGGTCACACCGGTCCGCCTTCGCAAAGGCGAAGCTCAAGCAGGCGATTGAGCGGACCAAAACCATTTTGAACCTGCCGGCGGATTACCGCGTTGCCATTGTTCCGGCCTCCGATACCGGGGCCGTCGAGATGTGCATGTGGTCAATGCTTGGCGGGCGTGCGTCCGACATCTTTGCCTGGGAAAGTTTCGGCAAGGATTGGGTGACAGATGCGGTTAACGAACTGAAGCTGCCTGACTGTAATATCCATACGGGCGATTATGGCGTGCTGCCTGATTTCTCGCTGGCACGCGACGATGCCGATATTGTGTTCACCTGGAACGGGACCACATCCGGGGCCCGGGTTCCGAATGCTGACTGGATCAAGCCAAATCCTGACCGGGTGGTGATCTGTGATGCGACCTCCGCCGTGTTTGCGCAGGATATTGAGTGGGCCAAGCTCGATGTGGTGACCTATTCCTGGCAGAAGGTGATCGGGGGCGAGGCCGCCCACGGTATGCTGATCCTGTCCCCGAATGCCGTGGCCCGGCTTGAAAGCTATGTGCCCGACCGGCCGCTGCCGAAGATTTTCCGGATGACCAAGGGCGGAAAGCTGAATGAAGACCTGTTTCAGGGCGCGACCATTAACACGCCCTCCCTGCTGTGCACCGAAGACTATCTTGCGGCGCTCGACTGGGCCGAGGCTCTCGGCGGGTATGAGGCCCTCAAGGCACGGTCGGACCGGTCTCTGGATATCCTGACGGCCTGGGTGGATCGCACCGACTGGGTCGATTTCCTGTGCCCCGATGCGTCGGTCCGGTCCAATACGGGTGTGACTCTGAAGATTGTTGAGCCCCAGATCGCCCGGATGGACGCGGCGGAGCAGCGCGCTTTCGTTAAACGCATGATGAAGCGCCTTGAGGATGAGGATGCGTGCTTCGATGCCGCAGCTTATGCCAAGGCACCGCCCGGGCTCCGGATCTGGTGCGGCGCCACTGTCGAGCCGGATGATGTCGCGACGCTGACACCCTGGCTGGACTGGGCTTTCGCCCAGGAACTCGCAAATATTTAACGACCCCACACAGGTTTCGCCGGGTGGGATGCAGCATGCCTGCTTTCCCCGGCTTTATGCAGGATTAAACCCATGCCCAAAGTTCTTATCGCTGACACGCTGTCGCCCGCCGCCGTGGAGATTTTCCACAATCACGGTCTCGAAACCGAGACAAAGGTGGGGCTGAGTAAAGAGGAATTAATCGCGGAAATACCCGCCTATGACGGTCTCGTCGTCCGGTCCGCCTGTAAGCCGGATGCAGACGTGATCGCGGCGGCGTCACGGCTTAAGGTAATTGGCCGGGCCGGGATCGGCGTTGACAATATCGATATCAAGGCGGCGACCTCCCAGGGCGTGGTCGTGATGAACACCCCCTTTGGTAATGCGGTGACCACCGCTGAGCATGCGATTGCGATGATGTTCGCTGCGGCCCGGCAGATCCCGGCGGCGAATGCCGGTACGCAGGCGGGTGAGTGGCCGAAGAAAGCATTTATGGGCACCGAGCTGTCTTATAAGACGCTGGGCCTGATTGGCTGTGGGAACATCGGCGCGCGGGTCGCCGAGCGTGCCAAGGGCCTGTGCATGAAAGTCCTCGCTTTTGACCCGTTCCTGACCGAGGAACGGGCGGTCGAGCTTGGCGTTGAGAAGGCCGATGGGCTGGAGACCCTGCTGAGCCGCGCGGATGTGATCACCCTGCACACGCCCCTGACCGACCAGACCCGGAACATTCTGTCGCGTGAGGCCCTGGCGCGGACCAAGAAGGGCGTGATCATTGTCAATTGCGCACGGGGCGGACTTGTCGATGAAGCCGCCCTGGCGGACGGCCTTAAAGACGGCCAGATCGGGGCCGCAGCCCTGGATGTTTTTGTGCAGGAACCGGCCAAGACCAATGTCCTGTTTGGTGCACCTAATTTCATTGCGACGCCTCATCTCGGGGCGGCAACCAGCGAGGCACAGGAAAATGTCGCTCTGCAGATTGCGGAGCAAATGTCGGATTATCTGCTGACCGGTGCCGTGACCAATGCCCTGAACATGCCGTCCATCACCGCCGACGAGGCGCCGCGCCTGAAGCCCTTTGCCGCTCTGGCTGAGAAGCTGGGACTGTTTGCCGGTCAAATCAGTGATTTCGGCTTCGAGGAAGTGGTCATCGAGTATGAGGGCGATGTCTGTGAGCTCAACCGCAAGCCTCTGACGGCTGCGGCGCTGGCGGGCTTGCTGCGGGCATCTCGCGGCGACGTGAATATGGTGTCGGCGCCATCAATGCTGGCCGAGAGCGGCGTGCGCCTCTCCGAAACCAAGACCGATGACAGCCCTGTATATGACAGCCTGATCAGGATCCGCGTCTTGACCAAGCGATCGGTCAATGACCCGGCGCCGGGCTGGCGTTCGCTGGCCGGGACGCTGATTGCCGGTCAGCCGCGCATCGTCGAGATCAAGGGCATGGCGCTTGAGGGCGACTTCTCCCCGACCACGCTTTATGTCAACAATCTTGACAAGCCCGGCTTTATCGGGGCCCTGGGCGCGCTGCTCGGAGATGCGGGGGTGAATATCGCAACCTTCCATCTTGGGCGCCACGATGCGGGGGGTGAGGCGATCGCGCTGGTCGGTGTCGACGCTGAGCCGCCAGAGGGTCTGGTGGACAAGCTGCAGGCGTTGCCCCACGTTCGTTATGCCAAGGTGCTGAGTTTCTGAGGGCCAGTCGCAAAAAATTAACTTTTGACTCTGGACGTGATTCGCAAATCGGATTCTGATTCGCTGACCATAGGATGTCAGGGACGAGGATCACATGTCGATAAGTCAAAGGCAGGCACTCGACCTTTGGCGCCGCGCACTGGCTGACTATGTGCGTAGCGACGAGATAGATATGACCGCTCGTCAGCAGGCGGTTCTGATGACGGTGGCATTGACTTCGGGCCCGCATACGGTCCGGGGCCTTGCTGCCGATCTCAACATTGCCAAGCCGGCGGTTACCCGTGCGCTTGATGTCCTGGAGAAGTATAATTACATCAAGCGGGTGCGCGATCAGCATGATCTGCGAAGTGTTCTGGTGCAGCGAACCACAGATACGACGCTGTGGCTCAGCAGTTTTGCGGCCCGCATTCTTGAGGCGTCTGATGCCGCGGAGCGACCATTTCAGGCGGTTGTTCAGACGCGGTCTGTCGCTTGACCCATAGACCCGCATAACACCAGCCCGATGCCCGATTTTGATGATCCTCGCCTGACCCTGCCGCCCGGAGGAGCCGGGATGGCCATGCAGGTCAATGCCGGCATTGCCTCATTGCGCAAGGCGCCGGCGCCGGATGCAGAGCAAGGCAGCCAAGTTCTGCATGGCGAAGAAGTGATCCTGCACCATGAGGAGGGCGAATTTGGGCTCGTTCAGTCGCGTCATGATCGCTATACAGGCTGGGCCCTGATGGCGGCCCTGTCCGCACCTTTGCTGAAGCCGACCCACAGGGTCCAGGCCCTGCGCGCCTATGTGTATCCAGAGCCCTCGATCAAGTCATCGCCACATTTCCCGGTGTCCCTCGGCGCCCTGGTTGCCAGCGAGGGCCTTGAGAAAGGCCGGTTTGTGAAATGTAGCCGGTCCGGCTGGTTGATCGCCGACCAGCTGGCACCGATCGGGAGGGTCGAGAAAGATCCCGCAGCCATCGCCCTGAAATACCTGCACACGCCCTATTTGTGGGGCGCGCGGGAGAGCCTCGGCATCGATTGCTCGGGTCTGGTGCAACAGTCTTTCGGCGCGTGCGGCGTCAGGGTCCCGCGTGACAGCGATATGCAGGCGGCGTGGCTCGGGGCGCCGATTGATGACTGGACGGAGGCGGGGGCGTTGCGTCGCAATGATCTTGTCTTCTGGCAGGGGCATGTCGGCATCATGCTCAACAGCACCCACCTGATCCACGCCAACGGCTACCATATGGCGGTCGCAGCCGAGCCTTTGTCAGATGCTGTTGAACGCATCGCGCCGCTTTATGGTCAGCCCGTTCAGGCCCGGCGTCTGCAATTTGGTCCCAAGGCGGACCGCGAAGGCCCCGACTGGCTGCAGACGGCTTAGTCGGCCGCTTCTTCCACGCTGATGGCGGGGCTTTCGGCTTCGACTATGGCGATGTCACCAGCAAGCGCCTCGGCTTCCGCGCCGGCCTCGTCGGCCGCTGTTCCAGCTTCCGGCAGGGCAGGTGCGTCGGGCGAATAACTGGCCAGATAGGCTATAACATTGGCGCGCTCATCATCGCGTCGGATCCCGGCGAACGCCATGGATGTGCCGCGGGCGTATTTGGATGGGGCCAGAAGCCACGCATCCAGATTGTCATATGACCAGCCCCCTGCGGTGTCGTCCAGAGCACCGGAATAGCTGAAGGCCGCAACCTGCCCCTTGGGGGCCCCGACAAGGCCATAGAGGTTCGGGCCCGTGCCATTGGCGCCAGCCTGATCGATCGAATGGCAGGTCGAACATTTGCCCTTGAAGCTGCGCTCACCCGCGCTCAGATCGGCCCCGGCGAGCAGCAGTCCGAGATCATAGCTGTCCTCTTCCTCGGCTTCGCCTGAGCTGGTGACCTCCGTCATGGCCACGCGATAGGCAAAATTCTCATCTGCCCACTCATTGACCGACGCGTAATCGTGATGGCCGTGATGACCGCCATCGCCAAAAACAATCGCCGAAACTTCGCGCAGGGCCATGATGGCAAGAATGATGGCCAGCAGTGCGCCGAAGACCTTGTTGAGACCGAGTTCACCCATCAGGCTGTTCCTCTGATAATCTGGAGTTGCGCGCGCCTTCTTGCACGCTATGCGTCTGCGATCAATATACACATTTCGGTTCGCCCATGCGCTGTCTGCGTCAGCGGCGAAACCGCGCAGTGCGACTGTTTGAAGGAGGTTACATGTCTGACACCACGCCGGCCATTGCCTATCAGGGCGAGCGGGGCGCCAATTCGCATCTGGCCTGTCTGGATCGGTATCCCGACCATACGCCCCTGCCCTGTGCAACGTTCGAAGATGTGATTTCCGCCGTCGAGGGCGGGATGGCAGATCTGGCCATGATTCCGGTCGAGAACACGATTGCCGGCCGGGTGGGGGATATCCATCACCTCCTGCCGGCGACCCGGTTACACATTGTTGCGGAATACATGATGCGGATCCGGTTCCAGCTGATGGCTCCGGCGGGCAGCTCGCTCGACCAGATCGACCGGGCTTACAGCCATGTCATGGCGCTGGGGCAGTGTCGTGACTTCCTGCGCAATCACGGTATTGAGGCGGTGACGGCTGCTGATACGGCGGGCGCGGCCCGGCAGGTCTCGGAGAGCGGTGACAAACGGGCAGCGGCGATTGCGCCCGCGCTGGCCGCCGAAGTCTATGGTCTCGACATCCTGGCCGAGGACATTGAAGACGCCCAGCACAATACGACCCGCTTTGCGATTATGGCCCGTGATCCCGTCGACATCCGGGCCGGGGATGGCCGGGCCATGATGGCGTTCCTGTTCCAGGTGAGAAATATTCCATCCGCGCTTTACAAGGCGCTCGGCGGCTTTGCCACCAATGGGGTAAACATGACCAAGCTGGAAAGCTATCAGGTCGAGGGGTCATTCAGCGCATCGCAATTCTATGCCGAGATTGAAGGCCATCCCGATGATCGCTCGGTCCAGCTGGCGCTTGAGGAGCTCGGCTTTTTCTCGACCTGGCTGAAAATTCTGGGGGTTTATCCCGCCCATGAGTCGCGCCACCGGTGAGGATAAGTGCGGCCCGCCGGTCCGGCAGGACGACGACAGCTGACGGGATCTGAGGTGATCTGCGGACCCGGCGGCCCGGGTGTCGGGCGTGGCCCTGAAACCCGCGCCCGTGGCCGGGCTGTCAAGGCATCAGGATTGAAAATGCAACTGCGTCGCACTATCATAGTCATCTGTTTTTATTGATTAAATTTCTTGATTTGCGGGTTTGAATCGGCCATAAGACGGTTTGATTCTTTTCTTGGAGGCAAGGCCTATGAAAGCCGATCCGAACGTCATCGTGTTCCTCAATCAGGCGCTTAAAAATGAGCTGACCGCCATCAATCAGTACTTTCTGCATGCCCGGATGCTGAAGGATTGGGGGGTGACCAAGCTCGGGGCCTATGAGCACAAGGAATCGATCGAGGAAATGGAACATGCCGACTGGCTGATTGAACGCATCCTGTTCCTGGGCGGCCTGCCCAATCTTCAGGACCTTGGCAAATTGAGGATCGGCGAAACGGTCGAAGAAATCCTCAAATGCGACCTGGCGCTGGAAGAAGAGGCGATTCCGCTGTTGCGGGATGCCATGGCGCATTGTGAGTCGGTGCGCGACTATGTCAGCCGTGACCTGTTCGGCCGGATCCTCACCAATGAAGAGGAACATGTCGACTATATAGAGACCCAGTTCGACCTGATCGCACGCATTGGCATCCAGAATTACACTCAGCTCCAGTCCGACGCCAAGGGCGACTGACCCGGACTCAGGGCCGGACAAAAGCGGGACAGACACGGGATAAGCTGCGCGCGCAAGGCGGTGCCGGGGCGGCTCCGCCAGAACAGTCCTGCGGCGGGGCGGCGGTCCCGGCGCGGTCCCGGCGCGGCTTCGGGACGCCAGGGCCCGGCGCGCCGGTCAGGCGCCAGCGCTCAGATGCCGGCCCGGGTCAGCAGCCGGTCGAATCCGGCCCAGAACTGCGTCCGCTTATCCGGCTTTTCCATCAGGATTTCATGCATTGCGCCGGCAACGGTCAGGTGCTCGCAATCGGACAAATGGGCGGCGACCGCGGCATGGGCGCTGTTGGCGACGAGTTTTTCTTCCGCGGCGCTGGCGACGAAGACCGGGATGGTGATCCCCGCCAGCGCTTTCGGGCGTGTGATCCGGTCGAGCGTCTTCAGAGAGGCCGCGATCCAGCCCCAGGTGGGCGGTCCCAGGCGCAGCTCGGGGACCGCGTCGGTGAGCTGTCGATTCATGTCCCAGTGCGGGCGGTCATGGGTGACCTCATTGGCGTCGAATGTTTCAGGCGGCCCGGGCTTGCGGGCAAAGGCGCCTGATTTTCCAGCCAGCAGCATGGTCGCAATGACGCCGCGCAGCGCCAGCGGAACCGGAAGACCCCACATCGGGGCGCAGAACGCCGCGGCCGCGACCTTCAGCCGCCCGCTGCACAGCGCTGCCAGTGAAATGGCCCCGCCCATGGAATGGGCTAAAGATACCAGGGGGCGCGGCAGGTCGCCCGCCGCAGCCACCCCCGAGTCGAGCGCCTGAACAAAGGTGTCGAACCGGTCAATGTGCCCTTTGAGCGGATCCTTCAGCAGGCGGTCGGACAGGCCCTGGCCGGGCCAGTCAAAGATGACCACGGCAAAGCCGCGGTCCTGAAGCTCGCGGGCGACCTCAAAATATTTCTCGATGAATTCCGACCGGCCCGGGCACACCAGACAGGTCCCGCGCGGCGTGTCCGTTGTCGCGCCGGCCACGCAGGCGCGCAGGCGCAGGCCGTTGGTGCCGTCATACCAGATGATCCGGGCATTGTCCGGTCTCGGATTGCCCGCAATGTCGACGAACCCGTCGGGTGAGGTCTGTGTCATCTCCAACATCGCTCCATTTCAAAAGCCCCATTCCGCGCGGGGCGGAACGGGGCGATGAACGACTGAGCTCAGCGTGTTGGCTCAGGCGAACTTGCTCATCAGGCCCTGCAGCTGCATGGCGACGGACATGTCCCCAAGCACTTTCAGCTTGCCCTGCATAAAGGCCATTGTCGGGTCGAGCTGACCGGCGGCCAGCTTCTGGAAATCATCCCAGTCGACCTTGATCGTGGCATCGGCCTCAACGTCGTCATTGCTGACCTCATTGGTGCCGCCATCGATGAAGAGCTGTCCGGCATCACCAAAATCGAATTTTACTTTTTTTGAAAAATCACTTCCCCCGGCCATTGCGGCCTGAGCTTTGCTTGTCAGTTCTGCGAGATCCATGTGTCCCTCCATTGCACAGCGTTCACCGGATAAAGCAGGCATCCGGGCTGCAGGCAAGGGTGTTGATCGGACTCTGGTCTAATTGCCCGGGTCTGGTCTATGCTGAACGCTGTGGGGAACCAGCTGTCAGGAGCCCACCGATCATGCCCGTTGCGACTGTGAATGGTATCGAAATTGCCTATGAAACCCATGGGCCGGCGGGTGGCCCGACCCTGCTCCTGATCATGGGGCTGGGGGGGCAGCTGACCATGTGGCCGCCTGCCTTCATTGATGATTTGGTGGGGGCCGGCTACCGGGTCATTCGTTATGACAATCGCGATATCGGCCTGTCTCAGAAATTTTCCGGCGCAGACATCCCTCATCCTGTTGCGCAGATCCTGGCGCGTCGGGTCGGGCTGCGTCTCGCCACCCCGTATGACCTGTCGGACATGGCCCGGGATGCCGAGGGCCTGCTCGATCATCTCGCGATCGAGACCGCCCATCTGGTTGGCATCTCGATGGGGGGCATGATCGCGCAGCACCTTGCGGCCGGGGCGCCGGACCGGATTTCCAGCCTGACCACCCTGATGTCGACCACGGGCAATCCGCGCCTGCCACGTCCGCGCGGCGAGATCCTCCGGCGTCTTTTGCGCCGGGGACCGCTGCCGGTCGGACGCGACGCGGTCATTGACCGGGCGGTGGAGGCCTTCCGCCTGATCGGAACGCCCGGCGAGGACCACGACACCAATGGCGTGCGGGATCAGATCGCCGCCTCATTTGACCGCAGCCACCACCCGTCGGGTCCGCTGCGCCAGATTGCAGCGATCATTGCGACCGGCGATTTTCGGGCCGTGACCCGGCAGATCCGGGCGCCGACCCTGGTCATACATGGTGGCGTTGACCCGCTGGTGTCGCCCCGCGGGGGACAGGATATTGCGCGCAATGTGCCCGGTGCGCGGCTCGAAATCATCCCGGATATGGGGCATGATCTGGTTCCACGCCACAGGCCCGTGATCCTGCGGCATATTCTGGATCATCTGTCCCGGACGGAGTCGCGCGGCGAGACCGCGTCGCCTGCGCCCTAGTCCGGCGCTCTGGTCGTCAGCGCCAGAGCATGCAGAACACCGCCCATGGTGCCCTTCAGGGCCGCATAAACCAGCTGGTGCTGGCGGACACGGCTGAGGCCGGTGAACTGGGCGGACACGATGTCGGCCTGCCAGTGATTGTTGTCACCGGCAAGGTCGGTCAGCGTGATGTCTGCGTCAGGAAAGGCATCCCTGAGATAGGTTTCCAGTGTGTCGCGGCTCATCGCCATGCCGGTCTCCCTTAATGGTCGGCTTTGCACCGGGCCGCGAGCGGCCCGGTCTGGTGGACGGGGTGGCGGTGTGCGCCGGGGTCAGGCCGGTTCCGGCTCGCCGCCGCTAAATCCGGCATCGCCGGATCCCTTGCGGCGTTTCCCGATCACCGGCACGGCCGAGCCGCCGGATGATTCGTCGGTATCGTCCGGGCGCTCAGGCATCTTGCCCTCCATCATGGCGCGGATTTCATCGCCGGTCAGGGTCTCGAATTCGAGCAGGCCCTCGGCAATCATCGCCCACTGGTCGCGGTGATTGACCATGATGGCGCGGGCATCATCCATACCCTGCTGAATGAGCTTACGGACTTCTTCCTCGATCCGCTTGGATGTGTCTTCCGAGACAGAGGAATTCTGGACCAGCTGCTGGCCAAGGAAGACCTGACCCTGATCGTCGGCATAATCGACCGGGCCGACGGCCTCAGACAGACCCCAGCGGGTGACCATGGCGCGCGCCAGGCGCGTGGCCTGCTGAATATCGGAGGCCGCACCGGCCGTGACCGCATCGCTGCCAAACTTTTCCTCTTCGGCGACACGACCGCCCATCATGATGGCAAGCCGGGAGGTCATCTCGATCCGGCTCATCGACATCTTGTCGTCTTCCGGGAGCTGCATCACCATGCCGAGGGCCCGGCCGCGGGGAATGATGGTCGCCTTGTGCACGGGGTCGGCCTTGGGCACTTTCAGAGCGACAATGGCGTGACCCGCTTCGTGCCAGGCGGTCAGTTCCTTTTCCGACTGTGACATGACCATGGAGCGTTTTTCCGGGCCCATCAGGACCTTGTCCTTGGCGTCTTCGAATTCGCGCATCGATACGACCCTGCGGCCGCGACGCGCGGCCAGAAGCGCTGCTTCATTGACCAGGTTGGCCAGGTCGGCCCCGGAGAAGCCGGGGGTGCCCCGGGCAATAATCTTCGGGTCGACATCCTTGGCCAGCGGGACATTGCGCATGTGGACCTTGAGGATTTTCTCGCGGCCGATCACATCCGGATTGCCCACCGTGACCTGGCGGTCAAAGCGGCCTGGCCGCAACAGGGCGGGGTCGAGGACATCGGGCCGGTTGGTCGCGGCAACGATAATGATGCCTTCATTGGCCTCGAAGCCATCCATCTCGACCAGAAGCTGGTTCAGGGTCTGTTCGCGTTCGTCATTGCCGCCGCCCAGGCCGGCCCCGCGGGACCGTCCGACGGCATCAATTTCGTCGATGAAGATAATGCAGGGCGCATTGCGCTTGGCCTGTTCGAACATGTCGCGCACGCGGGACGCCCCGACCCCGACGAACATCTCGACAAAGTCAGAGCCGGAAATGGTGAAGAAGGGCACGCCGGCTTCACCGGCAATGGCGCGGGCGAGAAGGGTTTTACCGGTCCCGGGTGGTCCGACCAGAAGGGCCCCTTTTGGGATCTTGCCGCCGAGGCGCTGGAACTTGGCCGGGTCTTTCAGGAAGTCGACGACTTCTTCCAATTCTTCCTTGGCCTCGTCGACGCCGGCAACATCTTCAAACGTCACGCGGCCATGCTTCTCGGTCAGAAGGCGGGCGCGCGACTTGCCAAAGCTCATCGCCCCGCGGCCGCCGCCGCCGCCCTGCATCTGGCGCATGAAGAAGAACAGAATGCCGACAATCAGCAGAATGGGCAGGATGCTCATGATCAGGTCGCCAATGGAAAAGCCCGTCGCAGGGTCATCGACCACGGACGGAACGCCGAGATCAATCATCTTGTCGCGCATGGCCCCCAGATCCTGGCCCTTCTGGGCATGGAACCGACCGCCATTGTTGAGCAGGCCGGTAACGCCGGTTGGCTTGATCACGATTTCCGCGATCCGCCCGTCCCGGGCTTCCTGGTAGACCTCTGAGATGGTCATCTCTTCGGCGCCCGATCGGGTTGGATTGCTCTGCATGATGCCGATCAGGCCCAGCAGGAGAAGCGCGATGACGCCCCAGACCGCAAGATTCCGCGTATTCATATACCCATCCAATATCTTTGCTTGTGTAGGTTATATGGGATTGGTTTCTCGAAAACGACTCTAATCCTGCCAATATTACGCATTTATTGGATTTATGGCTGTTTTGTAACCTCGCCCCGTGCCGTGTTTCGGGCCGGGCGCGCCGGGGGGATCAGGCGGTCTGGCTGGCGCGGCGGCGATCGGCGGCCGAGGTCCTGATGCTTTCGGAGCGTAACTGGCCACAGGCGGCAAAGATATCGCGTCCCCGGGGCGTCCGGATCGGGCTGGCATAGCCGGCCCGCTTCACCACCTCGGCAAAGGCCTCAATCGTTTC
Organism: uncultured Hyphomonadaceae bacterium; assembly: GCA_938084575.1. Taxonomy (GTDB): domain Bacteria; phylum Pseudomonadota; class Alphaproteobacteria; order Caulobacterales; family Hyphomonadaceae; genus Henriciella. Next base: position 156,305 of record CALKFG010000007.1, on the reverse strand, counting down.
CCAGTCCGAACACGCATAGGGGCTGCCCGGCCACGGGTTGAAGGGGATCAGATTGATCTTGGCAGGAACCCCGCGCAGCAGCCGCACCAGGTCGCGGGCTTCGGCCAGGCTGTCATTGACGCCTTTGAGCATGACATATTCGAACGTCACCCGGCGGGCATTGCTGAGATCGGGATAGGCCCGGATCGCCTCGAACAGGGTTTGAAGGTCATATTTGCGATTGATCGGCACGATTTCGCTGCGCAGGTCGTCCCGCACGGCGTGCAGCGAGATCGCCAGCATCGCCCCGGTGCGCGCGCCCAGTTCCGGGATCTTTGGCGCCACGCCGGCGGTGGACACGGTAATCCGGCGCCGGCTGATCGAGATGCCCTCGCCATCTGACAGGGTGTCGATGGCTTCGGCCACATTATCGAGATTATACAGCGGCTCGCCCATGCCCATGAACACGATATTGGACAGGCTGCGGTCTTCTGTCGTGGCCGGCCATTCCGACAGCCCGTCGCGCGCGATCAGGATCTGGCTGACAATTTCCTGCGCCGTCAGGTTGCGGACGAGTTTCTGGGTCCCGGTGTGGCAGAAGGTGCAGTTCAGCGTGCAGCCGACTTGCGAGGAGACGCACAGCGCCCCCGTCTTCGACACGGCGGGAATGAACACGCTCTCGCCCTCGACCCCGGGCTGGAACCGGATGAGCCATTTCTGGGTCCCGTCTGCCGACACCTTGTGCTCGGTGATGTCCGGACGGTCGAGATGATAGGTCTCGGCCAGCTGGGTCCGCAGGGCCTTGCCGATATCGGTCATGCCGGCAAAGTCGCGGGTTCCGAAATGGTGCAGCCAGCGGCGGAGCTGGCGCGCCCGCATCGGGGCTTTTTTCGGATCGACGCCGAGACCCACCATTTCCGCCTGCAGGGCAGACATGGACAGGCCGGCCAGTGGCCGGCGGGCCGCGGGCAGATCAGGCTTGCGGGACAGGTCGAGCGCGGTCTTCATGCGGGGCGGCCTAGCACAGTTTTTTCACGCTTGCGATATGGCTGTGGCGGCAGCGCCGGCCCGGTTACGCTGCGGCTCAGGCCGCAGCGGTCTTGCGCACGGTCTGACTGTGGCACCAGGCGCCGCGGACACCGCGGGAGGGCTCAAGGTCTTCGCTCAGCCCGGTCAGGCTTTCATCCTTGCCGAGGAAAAGCAGCCCATTGGGATATAAATGGTCGTTCAGCCGGGCCACGGCCTCGATTTGCTTGTCCTGTGACATCGCCGGCAGGACATTGCGGCAGAGAATAAGGTCAAAGCGTCCAAGCGGGCCGGCCGGGTCGAACAAATTATGCCGGCGGAACTGAATCTGCTCGCGCAGGGTCTTGCTGATTTGCCAGTCGCCGGAGGTCTGGCGCTCGAAATGGGCCAGAAGGCGATGAATGGACAGGCCTTTCTGGACGTCAAAATGGCCAAACAGGCCGAGCTGGGCTGCACCGATGGCCTGGCCCGAGACATCCGTCGCGACCAGCTCGATATCGGCCTGGCGGAGGGGCGACTCGTCCAGTTCCGACAGGCGCATGGCCAGGGAATAAGCCTCCTGCCCGGTGGACACGCCGGCGCACCAGATCCGCAGCCGGCCGGTGTTCGAGGCTTTCAGCAATTCCGGCAGGGCATGGCTGACGATGCGGTCGATCTGATCGCGATCGTCAAAGAATACGGTTTTCTTCGGGGTCAGCGCCGCGGCGATCTCTGCTTCAAAGCGCGGATTGGGACGTGATTTCAGACAATGGGCCAGATCGTCGAGGCTGGCAAAGCTCTCGCGGCGACTGATCGCGGCGAGGCGGGCTTCGATCAGATAGGTCTTGGCCGGCGACAGGTCCTGGCCGGTCTCGCGAAGGGCAAGCGCTGCGATTTGTTGGAACGTCGTATCCTGCATCCGGCCCGGTCCTGTCCATGTCCCCTGAGACTTTAAGGGAAAGCCTAAATCCGTTAAGAAACTCTTCAGACCAGACCGAGCTGATCGAACTTGCTGCGGACAATGTCGGCATCGAACGGCTTCATAATGTATTCATCGGCCCCGGCGCGTATCGCCTCGCTGATATGGTCACTGTCTTTTTCATTGGTGCAGAGGATGACCACAGGGGCCTTTCCCCCGTCGCTGCGCCGCAGGGACACCAGGAAATCCATCCCGTTCATGACCGGCATGTTCCAGTCCAGCAGGATGACATCCGGCATCTGGCTCTGGCACTGCTTCAGCGCGCTGGCACCGTCGCCGGCCTCCGACACGGTAAAAGACAGGTCCGTGATGATGCGGTGCGCCACCGTGCGGACCACGCGGGAATCATCAACGATCAGGCAGTGTTTCATATCGGGCTGTGTCCGCATCTTGGTCGTTTTATCGGTCCGGCCCTGTTAAGGAAGTCTTAGCCCTCGGGCCGCAATCCGCGCGCCCAGTAGGTGACTTCTTCCTCCGCCGTGGTGTGATCCAGCGTACCGCCCAGCTCGCCCACCACCATTTTGGTGAACAGCGGCTGAATCGTGCGGGCCGACCAGCCCTCTTCCGGTTCCTCGTCCCGCAGCGTCGACAGCGTATAATCGCTGACTTTGGCGCGGGGGCCCGTGGCCCGGGCGCTGACATTCAGCGCGGTGCCCGCATGAGAGACATGCAGAGACACCAGGCCGCCCCGCGGGATGCTGCCTGTGGCCAGAATGACCAGATTCATCAGCACCCGGGCATGTCCGCAACTGAAATGCTCGGTGTCGATGTGCCATTCCAGCCTTGGCTTGTAGGACTTCATGAAGCTTTCCACGATTTTTTTCACTTCGTGGCGGTCTGCGGCGGAATTCGACAGGCCGGCAGACCCGAAGGCATAGCGCAGCAGCTGGATTCGGGCGGCGGCGGCCTCGGCGCCATTGACCAGAAGTTGCTGGGCCTGCTCCTGCATTTCCGGATCGCCCGGATCCTCGAGCAGTTCCAGGGCCGAATTCACCGATGCAACGGGTGATACCAGGTCGTGGCAGATCCGCGATGCGATGAAGGCGGCCAGACGCGAGGGTTCGATCATCAGGGGGGTCCTCCCAAAAGCACGGTTGACCCTAGCCGATTCGCACCCGCTGCGCGCGCCTATTCGCCATGGTCCTCGGGACGGTCGAGATCGTCATATCCCTCGCGCGCGCTTTTGAAGGTCAGGAAGAACAGGCCGGCGGCTAGGGCAAGGCTGGCCCCCGCGCCGAGACCATAGGCGATCCAGCCATGCAGGCTCATCGACACGCCGAGCTCACTCCAGAGCCGGGCGACGCCCAGAAAGGTGATGGCCAGACCGATGGCAGCGAGCATGACGAAAATGACTGTTTGGCGCATATCCGACTTATGGACGCTGCGGGTCAGGTGTCCAGATCTGCGCGGCAGCCTGGTGGCCATACCATCTGTTGTCAGAGCTGCCCTGTTTACGCCTTGTTGTCCCCGGATCTTGTATAGGCAGGAAATGGGCGTATCTGCGGTCGGGTCCGCGATGCGCTGAGGCAGGGGCCTCGCTCCGGTCGTCTCTGACGGCAGGGGCACAGGCCGGATCAGGAGTAAGGCATGGGAAAGACACGTTTTTCCAAGGGCACCCGCAGCCTTATGGCCCTCGGTGCCCTGGTCAGCCTGGCGGGCATTATCGGCCTGACCGGGCGCGCATTCAATCTTCGGGACCTGGCCCCCTCCCATCCTGTTGAGATGCCGGGGCCGGCGCTCGCCGCGCAGGTTTTTGCGCCGGAGGACCACGGACGCGCCACGGCGCTGGTGCGGCGGGAAACCACGCTGCGGCGGCGCGAGACCCTGTCGGGATTGCTGGACCGCCTCGAGATCGAGCGGTCCGAGGCGAGGGGTGCGCTGGCGGAGCTGGTTGATGCGGGGTTTCTGGATCCGAGGCGGGTCCTGCCGGGCCTCGGGGTCAGCGCCCATCTTGATGCCGCCGGCCTGAACGCGCTGAGCATAGACATGGGTCCCGGCCGGCGCCTGATGTCCAAACGTATGCCGGATGGCGGCTATCAGCCGATTGAACTGATGGCGCGGCTGGAGCGGGTGCCGGTTGTCGTGTCGGGCACGATCGAGACCAGTCTTTATGATGCGGCCCGGGCCCTTGGGGCCGGCGACCAGCAAGTTGTCGATTTTGCCCAGGTCTTTGCATATGACGTGGATTTCCAGCGGGAGGTCCATCCCGGAGACCGGTTTGAAATTGTGTATGAGACGTTCATGGATGAGCGTGGTCAGCAGATCCGGCGGGGAGATGTGCAGTTTGCCGCGCTGCAGGGACGGGCCGTCGATAAAAGCTTTTACCGGTTCACCACGCCGGATGACGGGGTCACCGATTATTTTCAGGCCAATGGCGACAGCGCGACGCGCTTCCTGATGAAAACGCCGATCAATGGGGCGCGCCTGTCCTCAAGCTTTGGCCGCCGCCGTCATCCGATCAGCGGCTATACACGGCTTCACAAGGGTACCGACTTCGCCGCCCCGACGGGCACCCCGATTCTTGCCGCCGGCCATGGTGTCGTCGAGCGGGCCAGCCGGTATGGCGGCTATGGCCATTATGTCCGGATCCGTCATGTGAACGGGTACAAGACGGCCTATGCCCACATGTCGCGTTACGGGCCGGGGATCCGGTCGGGCAAGCGGGTCCGTCAGGGTGACATCATTGGCTATGTCGGGTCGACCGGCGCCTCGACCGGGCCGCATCTGCACTATGAAGTTTATGTTCACGGCAAGCCGGTCAATGCGATGCGCCTGAAACTGCCGACCGGCCGCAAGCTGACCATGGCAGAGGATATGTTCGCGGCCTTTCAGCAGGTGCGCGATCATATCGACACGGTCCGGGCAGCGGGGGCGCCCCTCCCGTCGCCTCAGAGCGCCTCTGCGTCGCAGGCTCCCGCGCCCGCCTCTGCGGACCGGTCCCCGGCGCCCTGACCGGGTCCGAGATGGGGCTGGCTAGTGCAGGGTGGCAACACCGCGCGCGACCGCATTGGCGACCCCGTTCAGGGTCAGGCTGTCGGCTTCGACATCAACCGTAACGGTCTCTCCATCATGCAGGCGGCCCTCCAGCAGGAGACGGGCCAGCGGATCCTGCAGGGTTTTCTGGATCACCCGCTTCAGCGGACGGGCACCATAGACCGGGTCATAGCCTTTCTCGGCCAGCCAGCTGCGGGCCTTGTCGCTGAGGCGGATCTGCATCTTGCGGTCGGCCAACAGTTTCGACAGCCGGCCGATCTGGATGTCGACAATGTAATCGATCTCGCCCCGGCCGAGTCGCTTAAAGAAGATGGTTTCGTCAATCCGGTTGATGAATTCCGGCCGGAAGTGGCTCCGAATGGCAGCCATGACGGCCTCGGTCTGTGCCGCCGTCAGCTCCCCCGCCTCTCCGGTCGCCAGGGCGTCTGAGCCGAGATTGGAGGTCATGATGATGACGGTATTCTTGAAATCCACCGTGCGGCCCTGACCGTCTGTCAGGCGGCCATCATCGAGCACCTGCAACAGGGTGTTGAACAGGTCGGGATGGGCTTTTTCGACCTCGTCGAACAGCACGACCTGATACGGCCGCCGCCGGACCGACTCGGTCAGTACACCGCCTTCATCATAACCGACATATCCCGGAGGGGCGCCGATCAGGCGGGCGACAGAGTGTTTTTCCTGGAATTCGGACATGTCGAGCCGCAACACCGCGGTGTCGTCATCGAAAAGGAATTCTGCAAGGGCCTTGGTCAGCTCGGTTTTGCCGACGCCGGTGGGCCCGACAAACAGGAAGGAGCCAATCGGACGATTCGGGTCCTGCAGGCCGGCGCGCGCTCGTCGGACCGCGTTTGAAACCGCCGACAGGGCATCATCCTGACCCACGACACGGGCGCGCAGCGTGTCTTCCATGCGCAGCAGTTTTTCCCGTTCTCCCTCAAGCATTTTGTCGACGGGAATGCCGGTCCATTTTGAGACCACGGACGCAATGTGCTCGGGGCGGACGACTTCGGACACCAGACCGTCATCATCGTCCCCGGTTTCGGCTGTCTCGACCGCGGCAATCCGGGCCTCGAGGGCGGGGATGGTCGCATATTTCAGTTCAGAGGCGCGCGACAAATCCCCGACACGCTGGGCTTCGGCCATGTCGGCCTGTGCACGGTCGAGCGCCTCCTTGGCGCTGGCGGCGCCTTTCAGCTTGTCTTTCTCTGCCGCCCAGGCCGTCGTCAGTTCGTCCGACTGGGTCTGCAGCTCAGCAATCTCGTTTTCAAGGGTGTCCAGCCGGTCCTTCGACGCGGTGTCCTTCTCCTTTTTCAGGGCCTCGGCTTCAATCCGAAGCTGCATGAGCCGACGGTCAATCTCGTCCAGGGCTTCCGGCTTGCTGTCGACCTGCATTCTGAGGCGGGAGGCGGATTCATCCATCAGGTCGATGGCCTTGTCCGGCAGGAAGCGGTCTGTGATGTAGCGGTTGGACAGCGTCGCAGCGGAGACGATGGCGCGGTCGGAGACGCGCACGCCGTGATGCGCTTCGTAGCGCCCTTTCAGGCCGCGCAGAATGGAGATCGTGTCTTCAACGGTCGGCTCATCGACATAGACCGCCATGAATCGCCGTGCCAGGGCGGCGTCGCCTTCGACATATTTCCGGTATTCGTCCAGCGTCGTCGCGCCGAGACAGTGCAGCTCGCCGCGGGCCAGAGCCGGCTTGATCAGGTTGGAGGCGTCCATCGCCCCGTCGGTTTTGCCGGCGCCAACAAGGGTGTGCATCTCGTCAATAAACAGGATGACCCCGCCCTCGGCCTGTTCAACTTCCTTGAGCACCGCTTTCAGCCGTTCCTCGAACTCGCCGCGAAATTTTGCCCCGGCAATCAGGGCCCCCATATCAAGGGCCAGCAGGCGCTTGTCCTTCAGGCTTTCGGGGACATCACCATTGATGATCCGCAGGGCGAGCCCTTCGGCAATCGCGGTTTTGCCGACCCCGGGCTCACCGATCAGGACCGGATTATTCTTGGTCCGACGCGACAGGACCTGGATTGCCCGGCGAATTTCCTCGTCCCGTCCGATGACCGGGTCAAGCTTGCCGGATCGGGCATCTGCGGTCAGGTCCCGGGTGTATTTCTTCAGGGCCTCATAGCCCTCTTCAGCCGTGGCGCTGTCGGCCGTGCGCCCCTGGCGCAACTGGGCGACGGCCGCGTCGATCTGGGCCGGCGTGGCGCCGGAGTCGCGCAAGGCCTTGCCGGCTGCATTGTCCTTCAGGCCTGCCAAGGCAATCAGCATACGCTCGACCGTGACGAAGCTGTCACCGGAGGCTTTGGCGCCGGCCTCGGCATCGGTGAATAATTTCGCGGTTTCCGGTCCGAGCCGCAGGCCCTGCTGGCCGCCGGTGACGGCGGGAAAGGCGCGCAGGGCGGTCTCAACCCGCTGTGCGACCAGATCCGGCTGGCCGCCGGCCGCGCGAATAAGATTCGTGGCCAGCTGGTCGCGGTCCTCAAGCATGGCTTTGAGGATGTGCTCTGGCTGGAAGGTCTGGTGGTTCCCGGCCAGAGCCTGAGTCTGGGCAGACTGCAGGATGGACTGCGCCCGTTCGGTATAGGTCTCAAAATTCATGTGCGATCCCCTTTCAAAGGCAGATGGGTCGAACCGCTGCCGATGAGATCCGGCAGGGCAGGGTGGCAGGCCCCGCTCAGCGGCAACCTGTCCTGACTAGATTTGGGATGGAAAAAGCCCGCCGCAAGATGCGACGGGCGAAATCATATAGAAAATGTCTATGGGTCTCAGACGCAGGGAATCAGACCGGCCTGTTCGGGATCCCCGACCATATTGGTCAGCGCCTTGCGCAGTTTTCCCAGGGCCTGGTGCTCAATCTGGCGGACCCGCTCCTTGGAAATCCCGAGCTGTTTGCCCAGCACTTCCAGCGTCACCGTGTCATCGGTCAGGCGGCGTTCGCAAATGATCATGGTTTCACGCTCATTCAGAGTTTTCAGGGCCTCGGCAATCCAGGCCTTGCGACGTTCGCTGTCGCGCGATGCTTCAACCTGTTCATCCGGCGTGGCGGATTCATCGGGCAGCAGGTCCTGCCATTGCGCTTCGGCATCGACGGAAAGTGGGGCATTGAGCGACCGGTCAGATGCCGACAGGCGCGAGGCCATGGCGGCGACGTCGCGTTCGGGAACGCCGAGATGGGTGGATACCCATTTGCGGTTTTCCGTCGTCATCACCGCATCGCCGGTGTCATCAATCTTGGCGCGGAGGCGTCTCAGATTGAAGAAGAGCGATTTTTGCGCGGCCGTGGTGCCGGTGCGGACGATCGACCAGTTGCGCAGGACATAATCCTGGATCGATGACCGGATCCACCAGGCCGCATAGGTTGAAAAACGGACCTCGCGGGACGGTTCGAACCGGGCGGCGGCCTGCATCAGGCCGACATTGCCTTCCTGCACCAGATCCGAAATGGGCAGGCCGTAATGGCGGAATTTTGACGCCATGGAGATGACCAGCCGCATATAGGCGGTGGTGAGTTCGTGCAGGGCGTTCTCATCATCTTCTTCCCGCCAGCGCCGGGCCAGGTTGAGTTCGTGCTCGGCCTCCAGCATCGGGGCCTTCATCGCCTTGCGTATAAACTGTCGATCTGCGTTGCCGCCTCTGTCTCCGATCGCCATTTCTATCCTCCTGCGCAATGTTTGCGTCTGTGAAGATGATTACGGTTTTGGTAACTGTTTGGATCACGGCCGGCCTTGAAAAAAAACCGGCCGCGCTAATATGGGTCGCGCTGGCCGTGGTAAGGCGGGTGCGGGGGAACGAAAAAAGGCCCGCATGCGGAATGCGGGCCTTGATCGTGTGTCAGCAATGGAGGCCAGACCGGCCGGTCAGGCGGCCTTTTTCTTGGCCAGGGATTTGGCCAGCCGGGCCATGGCGGAGTCATGGTCGATGCTTTCCACCGCGGCCAGTTCCCGCGCCATGCGATCCAGCGCGCTTTCATACAGCTGGCGCTCGGAATAGGACTGTTCGGGCTGGTCCTCCATCCGGTGAAGATCCCGCACCACTTCGGCGATGGAAATCAGGTCGCCCGAATTGATCTTGGCTTCATATTCCTGGGCCCGGCGCGACCACATGGTGCGTTTGATCCTGGCCTTGCCCCCCAGCGTTTTGAGGGCGTCCTCGACCAGCTTGGACCCCGCCAGAGCCCGCATGCCCGACGCGATGGCGCGATGGGTCGGAACGCGCAGGATCATCTTGTCCTGATCAAACGAGACAACATAAACTTCGAGTGACATGCCCGCGACTTTTTGTTCGTCGACGCTGGTGACGGTGCCAACGCCATGCGCCGGGTAAACGATCTTTTGTCCTGGGGCGAAGTCCAACTTGGTTGCCGTGTCCGATTTTGCCATATGTAGACCTCTTCTTTACGCAATAGGGACCGACGCAGAAAAAGCGCTCTTTGCCGCGAAGCGCTGCTCATACGTGATCTGATTTTCTGCTTTGATGACTTAGTCTATCAGAAAAACCGTGTCTGTTCAACAATATCCTGCGGTTGGTCGACGCGACCGGCTCAGGAATCACCGCTGCCGGGCTTGTCGCTGAAATACTTTTCCAGCTTGCCGGTCTCGTCTGCATAAGCTTCCCGGTCAGCGGGGGGCTCTTTCATCCGGGTGATGTTCGGCCAGACCTTGGCGAAGTCGGTGTTGAGCTTGAGCCATTTGGCATCGGGCTCATCCTCTGTGTCCGGCTTGATCGCCTCGACCGGGCATTCCGGTTCGCAGACGCCACAGTCTATGCATTCATCCGGGTGGATGACGAGCATGTTCTCGCCTTCATAAAAACAATCGACCGGGCAGACTTCGACGCAGTCCATGTATTTACAGCGGATGCAGGCATCCATGACAATGTAGGTCATTCAGATCCTCTTGAATGAATCGACGCCCGGACATGGCCGGACATGGCAAGGAAGTCAATTCCCTGAGGTTTCACGGCTGGCTTGCCTCGGCGCGGCGGCGAGCCTGTGCGCGGCGGACATCGTCCACATGCAGAAGGCTGGCAATATGGCGGATAAAGGCGTCTTCGAACTTGCAGGCCTCGCCATCGGCCAGGCTGACCCGGTACAGGCACTCCACGACCCGGGTCCGGTCCGCCTCTGAAAGCTGTTTGACATGGCGGGTCAGGGCGTGCGCGTCGGTTGCGCTTTCGGCCAGACGTTCTCCCTTTTCCAGCACCTGATCTGCCCGGGCTGCATCCATGCCGAAACTGGTGACCAGGATTTCCGAGATCATGTCGCTTTCCAGATTGGCATAGACGCCATCAACCAGCGCCGCCTCGACCAGCAGGGCCGCGGCGGCTTCTTCCGGGTCGATGCGTCTGTCCGGCGCCGCGGGTCGCCTAGGGCTGAAAAGTCGGGTCAGAAAACGAGCCATCGGTCTTATGTCGCGGCTATGACCGGCCTGTAAAGGGCCTGGGCCTCCAGGGCCGGGCCGCGCCGTGTGCCAAGGCCGACAATTTCGACCCTTTCGATGGTCTCACCGCGGCTGAAGGTCAGCACATCTCCGGGCCCGACCCGGCTGCCGGGTTTGGTCGTCTTTCGGGTGTCTCCGGTGCGGGTAATGCGGATGCCGCGTCGGCTGATATAGTCGGTCGAGAGCGCCCGCGTGCGGAAAAACCGGGCCCGCCAGAGCCAGATATCCAGACGTAACCCCGCCGGTTCGGCCTCAGTCATTCGCAGCCGTCTCGCCGGAGTCCTGCGGACCAGCCGTCTGGGGTGCGGCCGGGGGCGGCACGCCCTCACCTGCTGGCTCTGGCCCGGCCTGGTCCCCGCTGGCCAGCGGCGCTGCCGGCGCGGGCTGGGCGGAGGGCGCTGACGGGGCTGCGGCCATGTCCGGGGCGGCCTTTTTCGGCTTGCGTCGTTTCTTCCGGGTCGGGGCCGGGGTGTCAGCCGGGAGCAGCACGGCAAGGGCGGCAAAGGGATTGTCCGGGTCGATCCTGCGCGCCGGGGGGCGGGACGGGCTGCCCCCCTGTGGCCGACGCGGCGCGCCGTTCGGGTCGCCGGACCGGGGCCGGGTCCGCTTGGGCTCGCGTCCGCCCTCGGGGCGACCCGACTTGCGGGCCGGGCGCGGCTTTTTCTGCTGGTCCTCGAGCCGGGCCCGGGACTGGAAACGCCATTTCACCGGTGCGCCGGTCTCGGGGTCCTTTTCCGCCGGGGCCACGCCGAATCCCTTGAGCACGGCATGGAAATCCTCCAGCGGGCAGGACACCATGGACGCCAGCTCTGGCGGGACCTCGAACACAGACTGACCGGCGGCCTTGCGCCGGCTGGACAATTCCCAGCCGAGCCGTTCGGCAAGATCGGCGCGGACCGCGCGTTTGCCAAATCTGAGATATCCTTGTGCCGCGAGGTCCTCATCTTTCCAGTCGCCGTCGACATCGAAGCTGCCGGCACCTTCCGGCGCCGTGCGGCGCATGCGTCCGTCTCCGAGCGTCTGCAGGGTGGCGATGAGGCGCTGCGCGGCGGGTTTCTGGGCGTCGGGAACATAAGCGGCAATGCGTCCGGACCGGACACCGGCCAGTTTCAGAGCCTGCCGCTCGGCTTGTCCCGGAAGCAGGGCCCGGTCTTCGGTGCGCAGGTCTGATGCGGCGCCGGCTTCGAGAAGACGAAAGGCCAGTCCGCGGGCCAGGCCTTCCAGAGGCACGGAGTCGGCGTCGAATTTGAGTTTGAAATGGGTCGGCAGGCGACGGGAAATTTCGCCCCCCAGCCATTCATTCACGCGCATGGTCGCCGCGTCGCGCTGATGGGCTTCAGCGGACTCCCCCCCGATCAGCTGGGCACTTGGTGCAAGCCAGTGCGGACCCGGCACCAGTCGGGCCACAGGGACACCTTTCCAGACGATCTCCGCGGTCTCGGTGATGGCCAGTCCGCTCTCGGAAACCCCGGCCAGGGCTTTGAGCCGTTCGGCGATGATCGGTTGCAGGGCATTCATGGCCGCATTGCGAACCGTGCGCCCCTCAAGCGTGGAGGCATGGGTGTCGGGCACGAAGTTCAGGCCGACCAGATGGCCAACCGAATGACCCTCGATAACGACCTCACCGCTGTCTGAAACCTCTGTGGTCAAAATATCTTCCCTCTTCAGTCCGGCAATGAGCGCGGTGGTCCTTCGGTCAACAAAGCGAAGGGTCAACGCGTCGTGTAGCGCATCTGACAGCCGATCTTCAACCTGTCGAGTTCTTTCGCGCCAGTGTTCGGGTTGGGCAAGCCAGTCCGGCCGAAAGGCGGCATAGGTCCATGTCCGGATCATGGCGAGCCGTTGCTGCAGGGCAGAGATGTCCCCGAGGCTCACGTCGAGAGCGGCAATCCGGCGTTCCATGGCGTCGTCGCCCAGCCGTGCGTCCGGGTCGGCCAGCGTCTCTGCCAGTCCCAGCACAAGCCGGCCATGACCTTCCGGCCCGGCCTTGCGGAAATCCGGCAGGCGGGCCAGGTCCCAGAGGCGCTGCACCCGGGCGGCGCCGCGAACATCCGGCCCGATGGCTGCATCTTCGGCCATGCGCCGCAGCACCCATTCGTCGAGGGCATTGGAATTCTGGCGCAGGATGGGATGGTCTGGTTTGCGGGCGAGGCTGGCCATCAGGGTCCTGATCGACCGATAGTCGAGATCCGCATTGCGCCATTGCAGCTCAGCCACTGGCGCGTAGCGATGGTTCTCAATGGCGTAGATCAGCTCATCGTCGAAAGGCGGGCAGTTTCCGGTTTCACCGAATTCGCCATCCTCCCGAAAGCGTCCGGCGCGTCCCGCGATCTGGCCGCACTCGGCGGGCGTCAGCGCCCGGTGGCGCCGTCCATCGAATTTGGCCTGGCCGGCAAAGGCGACCCGGGTGACGTCAAGATTCAGCCCCATCCCGATGGCGTCGGTGGCGACGAGGAAATCGACTTCCCCGCTTTGGTAAAGGGCAACCTGGGCGTTCCGGGTCCGCGGGCTCAGCCCGCCCATAACCACGGCGCTGCCGCCTTTCTGGCGCCGCAGAACTTCCGCGATTGCATAGACCTGGTCGGCGCTGAAGGCGACGATGGCCGTACGCTTTGGCAGCTTCGTGATTTTTTTCGACCCGGAGTAGGCGAGGTTTGAAAACCGGGCCCTGACGTCGGTATCGATATCGAAGTCGAGTTCGCGCAGCGCCTCCCGCATGGTTTCGGCGCCGAGAAGCAGTGTTTCCTGCGTGCCGCGGGCATGGAGGATGCGGTTTGTGTAGATGTGACCGCGTTCATCATCTTCAGCCAGCTGGATTTCATCCACGACGAGACAATCGACACGCTGATCGGTCGGCATCGATTCCACGGTGCAGATCCAGTAGCGCGCCTGGTCAGGGATGATCCGTTCCTCGCCGGTGACGAGGGCAACGGCCCGCGGGCCCTTGGCACGCACCACCCGGTCGTAAACCTCCCGGGCCAGCAGGCGCAGGGGCAGGCCGATCATGCCGGTCGCATGCCCCATCATGCGCTCAAGGGCATAATGGGTCTTGCCGGTATTGGTGGGACCGAGAATGGCTCTGAGTCGGGTCATGGCTGCGGCACAGACCTAGTCTGCGGCATCGGGTGTGTCGATGTCGGTGAGTGTCGCGGGCGGGCAGGGAGGCGGCGCGTCAAGGGTTTCGCCCTGGTCGTGGGCGAACCAGTCGGGCGTGCGCTCTTGCGGGTCGAACCCGGATGCGAGGTAAAGGTGCAGCGTCCGGGTCAGGGGGCAGCCATTGCTGCGGTGGCCGAGATCGACGCCAATCTGGCCGATGTGTTCCCAGGATCTGAAATCATTCCTGATCTGTGGTCGCCGGTGCGGACGATAAGACGCCACCAGGACCCGATCATCCAGCTCTTCGGTCAAGGCGGCCTGTTCAGCAAAGTTCTTGGGGACATCCCGGTAGCGCCACAGGATGAGGGGCGCCGGGCGCTGCCCGTCTGTGTAGAAGTCGAGACCGTGCCAGATTTCTCTCTCATCAACGAGAATGGCCGTCGGCTGGATACGGGCCGCCTCGTGCAGAAGTTGTGCAGACAGGTCGGCCCAGCCCCGGGTCCGTTTGAACGTATTGTCCATGCCCGCTGCACTGATCCAGTGCGGCGGCCCGAGCGTCAAGACGGCAAGGAAGAGGCTGAGGGCGACGTGCAGGCCGACGCCGGACCAGAAAAGACCGACCGGATGCCATTTTGCCACTCGCCCAAGGGCAAGCAAAATGGTGGCTGTCGCGACGCCCACACCGAGCCGGACCGGGGCGGTGAACTCTGGTACGGTTTGAAGTCCGAGCCCGACAAGGACGGCCATGACCAGCCACAGACGCCGATTGGGCCGGGTGCGACTGAACACGCTGGCCACCATGAGGCAGGCCGCGGGATAGGCGGTGGCGGCCCAATTGGCATGGGCCCGGGACAGAACGGCCTGGAAGGCGATGATCAGCAGAACCGGCACGATGAAGCAGGCCAGCCAGTTTTCAACCGCGGCCGCTTCCGGCGCGCGTCCCCTGCGCATGAACAGAAGCCCGCCGAGGAGGGTCAGAAAGCTGACCGGACCGAATACGCCCATCTGGTCGCCGAGAAATTTACCCAGATTTTCCGGGTTCATCAGCGGCCCGGTCAGATTGGCATTGTCGACCGTGTGACTGACCGTTTGAAACGCGTTCAGGGCATTCCAGACCAGATGAGGCGCGAAGACCAGAAGGGCGACGGTCGCGGCCACGAGGCCTTTTCGGCTGATCAGGGCGCGGCGGGTTGCCGGGTCAGCCAGGCTGGCCAGTGCGATGCCGACGATAAAATAGACCATGGCATATTTTGCCAGGAAGCCGAGCCCGATGCTGATCCCCAGCAGCACGGCATGGCGCTGGCCGGTCGCACCCTCGCGCAGGCGCCAGAGAGCATACAGAGCCAGACTCCAGAACGGAAACAGGACGCCATCGGTGGACATCACCGTCGATGACAGCACGACACCTGGCATAAAGACGTAGGCCGCCACGGCGATCAGGGCGGGCGCAGGGCCGAGCATGCGCCTGGCGAGGCACCAGAGAATAAGGGCCGCGACCGCGTGCAGGCAGGGCGCCAGCAGCCTGACACCGGCTTCCGTGTCCCCCAGCAGCGCTGTTGACGCCCGAATCGTCCAGGCGATGAGGGGTGGCTTGGAATAATATCCCCAGTCCAGCGTCTCGCCCCAGCGCCAGTACTGGGCTTCGTCGGCATACAGCTCCAGCGGGGACAAGAAGACGAGGACAAGGCGCAGAAGCAGAAGCCCGGCGATCAGCGCAAGGGCAAGCCGTGTCGGGCCATTCCGGGGCAACCAGTTTGCGATCATCCTTGTCCTCCTCGGCTTGTGCCTGCGTGTTTCGGCTGTGTCGCAAGTGTGACCATTTTGCAATGCTGGGAAGGCGAATGATCTTGTTCGTTCTCATGTGATGGGGTTGTTACATTACTGTCATGTACAGGGACTAGAGGCGGCGTCATGTATCCGGGCGGGGAATCGGCGGGTGCAGTTCACAGGACAGCCCAAGGGGATAATTTATGTCAAACTGGAAGTTTCTAGGTGGAGTGGCAGCCGCCACTATGGCCGCGGCCGCCATCGTGGCGCCGGCGCAGGCCCAGGTCACCACATCTGCAATCCGCGGGACTGTTGCGACAGACGCTGGCGGACCCGTTGTCGGCGCAGCCGTCACTGTCACGCACGTGCCGTCCGGCACGGTGTCGACAACCATGACCAATGCGTCGGGAACCTTTTCGACACGCGCCCTTCGCGTCGGTGGCCCCTACAGCGTGGCTGTCAGCGGAGCAGACTTCGCGCCCGTCGAAATAACCGACATTTATGTCAGCCTTGACCAGACATATCCCGTCGCGCTGACCGTGGTCGAAGCGCAGACTCTGGACACGGTCGTGGTGACCGGTGACCGCAGCATGGCCGGCTTCTCCAATGCCGGCCTGAGCACCAATCTTGGCGTCGAGGCGCTGAGCGAGGTGGCCACGATTGACCGCGACATTACTGACGCCGCAGAGCTGAGCCCGTTTGCCAGCGTCAACGTGCAGTCCGGCGGATCCAAGGAACTGTCCATTGCCGGCGCCAATAACCGCTTCAACTCGCTGACCATTGATGGTGTGCCGCTGAATGACCGGTTTGGCCTGAACGCGAACGGATACCCAACCCAGCGGTCGCCTATTTCCTTCGACGCGATTGAATCTCTGTCGATTCAGACCGCCCCTTTTGATGTCGAATTCAACGGCTTCACCGGTGGCACAATCAATGCTGTGACCAAGTCCGGCACCAATGAATTCCATGGGTCGGCAGGCTATTACTGGACCGATGATTCGATGATTGGCGACAAGATCGGCGATCGCGAAATTGATCTGACGTTTGAAGAAAAGACCTATGTCTTCACGCTGGGCGGTCCGATCATCGAGGACAAGCTGTTCTTCTTCGCCTCCTATGACAAGTATGAGGAAACCGCCCCCCTGCAGACTGGACCCGCCGGATCGAACGCGTTGAACATCCGGTCAGACATCACGCTGGATGACGTCGCTGAGGTGAGACAGATCGTGTCTGATGTCTGGGGCTTCGATATCGGTGGCTTCGATAAGGGCCCGGCTGAAGATGAGAAGATTCTGGCCAGCATCGACTGGAACATCAACAATGACCACCGGGCGAAATTCACCTATATCCGCACCGAGGGAAATACGATCCGGGAGCAGAACGGGAACAACTTCCTTGCCTCTGACAACATCCTTGGCGCGTCCTCGGCCTGGTATGACCGGTCCGAAAAGGTTGAGAGCTTTATTGGTCACGTTTTCTCAGACTGGTCACCGAATTTCTCGACCCAGTTCAAGGTCTCAAACACCACCCAGGCCACCGGCCAGGACTCATTGAACGGCGCGGAATTTCCGTCTTTCGCTGTTTTCCTTCGGGAAGCCGATGGCGATGAGAATTATCTCGTCGTTGGTCCCGACCGGTTCCGGCACGGCAATGAACTCGATCAGGAATTTTTCCAGATCAAGGCGGCCGCCGAATATGTCATGGGTGATCACACGCTGAAATTCGGCTTTGAGCGCGAAGAAGTCGATGTGAACAACCTGTTCGCCCAGAACTCCGAAGGGTCCTACGTGTTCGACAGCGTCACCGATCTGCAGAATGCAACCGCATCGGGCCTGCTGTACAACAACGCCATCACCAATGATGAGAACGACCTGCGGGCGATCTGGGGTTACAATTTCAACTCCTTCTACGTCCAGGACACCTGGGACATCAGCCCTGACCTCGTAGTTGATCTTGGTCTGCGCTATGACGTCTACGGTTCCGAGGGGTCCATCCGTCTGAATCAGAATTTCGTCGATCGCTATGGCTATGCCAACACAAACGACATTGACGGGCTCGACGCCATTCTGCCACGCCTGTCATTTGCGTGGACGCCCAGCGATCAGCTCACGGTTCGCGGCGGTATCGGCCGGTTCTCGGGCGGTTCTCCCGGGGTCTGGGTCTCCAACAGCTATTCGAATGATGGCGTCATCAGTGACAGTGCCAATGCCTTCGGAACCATTGCCGTCCCGACCACGCCAGATGCAGTTACGGGGCAGTTTATCCCTGCGGATGTTCTGAACGATCTGGCCAGTCAGGAGCCAGACGGTAATGTCAATGCGCTGGATAACTCCTTCGGCATCCCAATGACCTGGAAGGTCAGCCTCGGCGCGGCCTATGAAGCCGATGGCTGGTTGCTGTCTGCCGACTTCCTCTACAACAAGATCGAGAATGCCAGTTACTGGTACGATCAGCGGTGCCCGACCCCTGTTGGAACAGGGCCAGATGGTCGCGGAATCTATGATTGTGGTGGCGCGCCTGAATCCATTGTCATCGGGTCCGTTGACCGGGGTGATGGCTGGCTGATGGCCCTTTCGGCATCGAAGGACTGGGAGACCGCTTATGGCGACATCGACCTGTTCACCAGCTACACCTACTCGGACGTTAAGGATGTCGGCTATGGCACCTCCTCGACGGCAACATCGAACTATTCCGATTCGGCGCGTTATGACCTGCAAAGCCCGCGGGCCGGCACGTCCAACTTCAATGTCGAGCATCAGTTCAAGGTCCGCCTGGACTGGCAGGAAGAGTTCTTCGACGGCTATGCCACCAAGGCGTCCCTGTTCGGCACGCGCCGGTCAGGCCAGCCTTACAGCTACACCTTCGACGAAAACAACAGTTGTGTCTTCGATGTCGGCGGCGGACGCTGTGCACGTGAGAGCCGTTTGGACGATGCCGGCCACCTGCTTTATGTGCCCTCAGGTCCAAATGACCCGCTCTTCGGGCCAAACTCATTCGATGGAGATCCAGCGGCTCAGCAGGCCTTCTTCGATTACATCAACAGCTCTGAGCTGGCGCAGTATGCCGGCGGCATTGCCGAGCGCAATGGTGACAATTCACGCTGGTCGACGATTGTAGACCTTCGCCTGCAGCAGGAGCTGCCGGGTCTGCGGGACGGTCACAAATCCTTCGTGTTCATGGACATCGAGAATCTCGGTAACCTGCTGAACGAGGATTGGGGCCGGATTTCACGCACGCGCTATGAATATGAGCGTCGTGTCGTCCAGGCTGATATCGTTGATGGACAATTTGAGTACAGCAATCTGCGGAACCCGAACAGCATCGCCAATATTGAAGATCTGCAGCAGTCGCTCTGGCAGGTTCAGTTCGGCGTTAAGTACGAGTTCTAGGCGCCTTATGGCCCATTAAATCGAGAGGGCGGCGCACCAGCGTCGCCCTTTTTCTTTGTCGGTGTTTGTGGCAAGGCCCGGTAATGTCTGAACCTGCGTTTTTCATTCCGCCCGAATGGGCGCCCCAGTCGGCGATCTGGATCGGCTGGCCGCATCTTGATTCAGAATGGGGCGATGCGTTTGAGGGGGCGCGCAGGGAAATCGCTCAGGTGGCCCGACGTGCGGCCCGTTACCTGCCGGTGCGGATTGCTTGTGGGTCAGAAGAGGCAGAACACGCGGCTGCGGCCGCCCTGTCAGGCTGCACCGGGTCCATTGACCTGGTCCGGATTCCCACAGGCGATATCTGGCTGCGGGATACCGGCCCCGTCATTGCACGGGAGGGCAACCGGCTGCGTGGGCTTGGCTTCCGGTTCAATGGCTGGGGTGGCAAATACATCATGCCGGGGGACCGCCAGACAGCTGCGGCGCTTGCTGCGGCTGAGGCTCTGGCGTTCACGGCACATGATTTTGTCCTTGAGGGCGGGGCGATTGAGCTGGATGGGGCCGGACGACTGATGACCACTCGTCAATGCCTGTTGAACCCGAACCGGAATACGGGTTGGGATCAGGCGCAGGCTGAACACGCCCTTCGGACGAGTTTCAATGTCGACCAGATTATCTGGCTTGATCAGGGGCTTCGTCATGACCACACGGATGGCCATATTGATAATCTGGCCCGCTTTGTCGGACCAGGTCACGCTGTGTGCCAGACGGCGTCGGGCGCTGATGATGTTCAGGCAGACCGCCTTCAGGCCGCCGAGGCCCAGTTGCGGGCGTCCGGCCTGCAGGTCACAACAATGCCGTCGCCCGGACGGGTGCGGGATGCAACCGGTGCCGATCTGCCAGCCAGTCACATGAATTTTACCCTGATCAACGGTGCCGTCCTGTTGCCGGTTTATGAGGACCAGTACAGCCGACAGGCCGTCGGGTGTCTCGAGCGCCTGTTCCCGGATCGGGACATTCTTACCCTTCCCGCCCGGGCCATTCTGGCGGGGGGGGGAAGCCTGCATTGCATGACGCGCGAAATACCCCACATAGGCCAGACGCCATCAGGACAGGCCTCATGACCAGACCGCTTACAGTTGCCGCCATTCAGGCCGCCTTTGGTGATGATGAGGCGGTCAATATTGCTTATGTCGCCGAACAGGTTCGCGTGGCGGCCGCGCGGGGCGCCGACCTTGTCCTTCCGCCAGAACTTTTTTGTGGCCCGTATTTCTGCAAGACTCAGGATGAGCGCGAGTTCGCCCGGGCCAGCCGCTGGCAGGATCATGCCGCGGTGCAGGCGCTGGCGCCTGTGGCAGCGGCCTGCAATGTGGTCGTCCCGGTCTCGATTTTCGAAAAGGACGGCCCCCAGTATTACAATTCCGTGGTGATGCTGGATGCGGATGGCACGGCGATGGGCGTTTACCGCAAAAGCCATATTCCCGATGGTCCGGGTTACCAGGAGAAATTCTATTTCCGGCCCGGGAATACGGGCTTCCGGGTCTGGGACACGCAAAAGGGACGCATTGGGGTCGGCATTTGCTGGGACCAGTGGTTCCCGGAGGCGGCACGAGCCATGGCCCTGCAAGGCGCGGAGATATTACTCTACCCCACGGCCATCGGTGCCGAGCCGCAGGACCCGGCACTTGATACGGCGGCGCGCTGGCGGCGGGTGATGCAGGGCCATGCTGTTGCCAATGTCATTCCGGTGGTGGCTGCCAACCGGATTGGCAACGAGCAGGGCCAGGTTTTCTACGGCACCAGCTTCATTGCCGACCAGACCGGCGAGATTGTCGCCTCGCTTGAGCGCGCCACGTCTGGTCTTGTAATGGCCAGTTTCGACCTTGATGACATCGAGACGGAGCGGGCGGCCTGGGGCTTCTTCAGGGATCGCAGGCCGGATCTCTACCCGGTATGATTGAGGCTCTGTCTGCCTATCCTGCGACCCTGTTTCTGATTGTCGCGAATACCGCCATCAGCATTTACGCGCTGGCGAATCCGTCCTTCATGCAGGCCAATATCTTCCATGTCGGGCCGATTCGCGACAATCGGGAGTATCACCGCCTGCTGGCCAGCGGTTTCCTGCATGGCGGAGCGCTGCACCTGTTGGTCAACATCTATGTGTTATGGAGTTTCGGGGCCTGGGTAGAAGCGGCACTCGGATCTGTACGCTACCTGTTTGTCTATGTGGCCGCGCTTCTTGGCGGAAGCCTGTGGGCCCTGATGGAAAACAGGAACCGGCCGGATTATCGGGCACTGGGCGCATCCGGAGCGGTGGCCGGAATCGTACTCAGCGTGTGTCTGTTTGCCCCCTTCGCCTGGCTGGGTGTGTTTTTCATACCCGTCCCGGCGGTTCTGTTTGGGCTGTTCTTTGTCGTGGGCAGCGCCATTCTTGCGCAACGCGAAAACAAGCGGATTGGCCATGAGGCCCATCTCGGAGGAGCCCTGACCGGCATCCTCGCGACCATTGCTGTTGCTCCGCGGGCCCTGTCGATTTTCTCTGAACAGGTTGCGCGTGTCCTTGGGGGTGCAGGGTGAGGCCGACGGTGGTGCAGCGGCTGGAGGCCCGGATTGTCTCGGGTCAGCTGGTCCGCGACCCCGGGCAGCTTGAGGTTGCCCGGGCGCTGGATGGCGTCCTTGACCAGCTGCGGAGTGCGACCGGGGCGCCGCGATGGCATGTCTGGCGCAAACCGGCGCGGCCCCGCGGTCTGTATCTCTGGGGCGGGGTCGGACGCGGCAAATCGATGCTGATGGATGAGCTCCATGCCTTGTGCGAGGTGCCGGCGCGCCGGGTTCATTTCCATGAATTTATGGGGCAGGTGCATCACCGCCTCAATCAGGCCCGGGCGCGCCCGGAGGTCAGCGATCCCATCCCGCCGGTCGCCCGGCAGTTCCTCCGTGAAACCAAACTGCTTTGCTTTGATGAATTCCAGGTCACCCAGATCGCGGATGCCATGATCCTGTCGCGCCTTTTTGAGCATATGTTCCTGGGAGGACTCACGGTTGTTGCCACGTCCAACCGCCCCCCTGATGACCTCTATAAGGACGGCATCAACCGGCAGCTCTTTACCCCCTTCATCGCCCTGTTGCGGCAGCATTGTGATGTGCTGCACCTGCCGTCTGACAGGGATTACCGCCTCGAACGGCTGAGTGAGGAACCGGTCTGGCACGTCGGTGCCGCGGACGGTGTCCTGGATCGGGTCTTTCAGCGCCTGACCCTCGGGGCAACGCCGCAGACCTGCACGCTACGGGTGCAGGGCCGGGAGGTCTGCGTTCGCTGCGAGGCGGCGGGCGTCGCCCGCTTCAGCTTTGACGAGCTGTGCGCCCGTCCGCTTGGGGCACAGGATTATCTCGCCCTGGCCGCGGCCTTTCACACGGTTCTGATCTCGGATATTCCCCGCCTGCACCCGGAGAACCGCAATGAGGCTGCGCGCTTTGTGGCGCTGATCGATGCCTTGTACGAGGCCCGGGTAAAGCTGGTCGCGACCGCGGCCGCAGATCCCGATACGCTCTATCTTGAAGGCACGGGCAGCTTCGAATTTCGCCGCACGGCCAGCCGGCTGCATGAAATGGGGTCCACCGACTACATTGCGCTACCCCATCTTCAGCCAGATATTCCGGTATGAGACCGGGCTGTGGGGCATGACTTTTCCCGGCTTTCTTCGGGCGACCCGACCTTGCAATGAGGAGATACATCATGACCGGGAACATCCCATCCTATGCGGCTCTCGGGCTCGCTGTCCTGGCTGCCGCCTGCAGCCCCGCCGGTGCTCCGGCTCCCGATTTTGAGTCGCAGGCTGTGCAGGATCTGGTCCGAATGCTCAGCGATGATGCCCTTGCGGGGCGCCAGTCGGGCAGTCCGGGACATGCTGTCGCCCAGGAGCTGATTATCGCACGATGGGAGGCGCTGGGCATTGCGCCTTTTCAGGAGCGGTACCGTCACCCCTTCAGCTATGGCGGGGTGGATTTTGGAACCGAGGTCGCCCTGCGGCCGCAGCGCAAGTCGGGGACCAATCTTCTCGGCTGGATTCCGGGTCGGTCTGACCGCGATCTGATCATGGTGGTCAGCGCGCATTATGATCATCTGGGCAGTGTCGATGGCGAGATACACAATGGTGCGGATGACAATGCCTCGGGGGTAGGAGGTTTGATGGCGATCGCGGAGCATTTCAGCCAGCATAAGCCGGACCATGGGATCTTGCTGGTGGCCTTTGATGCCGAGGAAGAAGGACTGGCGGGCGCCCGGTCCTTGATCGACGACCCGGTGCTGCCACGCGACCGGGTGGCGCTGAATCTCAATCTGGATATGATTTCACGCAATGACAGGCCGGTCCTGTACGCGTCCGGCACCCGCCGCTGGCCGCAGCTTCAGCCCATTGTGGCGCAGGTCGCGTCCGGCGCAGCGGTGACTTTTGAGCCCGGTTTTGATACGGCACAGGATGAAGATGACTGGACGCTGCAGTCAGACCATGCGGTGTTCTTCCGGGCCGGCATCCCGCACCTTTATCTCGGTGTCGCCGACCATCCCGACTATCATGGGCCCGGCGACGATTATGACAAAATCGATGTCGACTGGTTTAACCGGTCCCTCACGACGACAGTGAGCCTCGCCATCGCACTCGACGCGGCCCTGCCCGACCTGACGTCCCCGCAGGTGCCGGCGCCCTGACAGATCCGCTGGGCCGGGCACCGGGTTAGCCGGACCAGATGTCCCAGTTTAGTCGCACGCCGATGGTCCGTGGAGGGGCGACATGTGCGCCATGACTGCGTACGGTCGCGCCATTCCGGCTCTGGTTGAACAGAGGTGTCTTGCGGACGTCAGTCTCAATGTACTCATCAAACAGATTGTCGATGAACAGGGTTGCTGTCCAGCCTGCATCCTTCAGGCTGATGGCCGCCCGGGCCTGTCCGGAGGCGTCCAGGGTCAGGCTGTCGCCTTTGCCCCCCACCCGGGTCAGGATATCATCGTGCCAACTATAGCCCAGATTCAGACTGACATCCCGGCCATACAGCTGTCCGACATCATAACTGGCCAGAATCGAAACCTTGTTTTCCGGCGATCCCGGCAACCGGTCGCCACGTTCACCCTTGATGTAGCGGGCGTCAAAACTGCCTGGCCAGAGCGTTTCCACCAGGCGGCTGACCGACGAGGCCAGCCGGGTCTGCGTATGGCTGTACCGGCCCTGGATCCGCAGGCGGCCGGAAGCCTGCCAGTCTGTCCAGATATCCACGCCGGCGGTTTCAGCTTCGCGGGTATTGGCGGCGATGGCGACATTCCGGTTGAGCGTGACCGTATAGACCTGAGGGTCATGCCATTGAATAAAATAGGCGGCACCGTTGAGGGTCAGATCGCCGTCGTGAAGGCGGGATTTCAGGCCGAGCTCATAGCTGGTCGCATGATCGCCAACATACTGGGTTTCGTCGCGGCGTGCAAAGCTGTCGAAACGGGGTCCCCAGCGCTGTCCGGGCCGCAGCGCGCACTGGCCCTGGCTGACAAAGACCGAAACCCATTCCGGGCAGGGGTCGAGCCCACTTGAATCGCCGGTCCGATATCCCTGACTCGCGGCGAAATATGTCATGATCTCGTCGGTGATATCGTAAGACAGGTCGAATTTGATCAGAGCGCCGGTTTCAGACTGGCCCGTCTTCCACGTCCCATCCGGACCCGTCTCCTCGCCGAGCGCCAGCCCAGCGGCAAAATCTGTTCGGAGATTGGTCTCGATATCGGCAAGGCTTGGTAACAGAAAATCCCGATCACCCAGGGGAAAATCGACTCGGCGAAGGGTCTCGCGCTCATAGTCAAAATATCGCCCGCCCAGCGTGACGCGCAGCCTGTCAGTCACATCATAACCAAGTTCTGCGAACACGGCGCTCTCTTCCCAGTCGGTGAAGGACTGAGTGAAATATTCCAGCGGCGTGTCGCCGGTAAAGCCAAGAAAGTCGGCATATCCAGGCAGGTTTTCGGTCAGGTAGCGCGTGTGTTCCAGCCGGTTAAAACCGAGCCCGGCGAGCCAGCGTAACCGCCCGCCCCGCACCGATGTCAGGCGCACCTCCTGGCTGATCCGTTCGCGCCGTTCGCGGTCCTCTGCAAAGGCCACGAATTGCGGGAACTCTTCATAATCGAATTCCAACAGGATCAGAGCGTCGGTCTGGTCCCGCCGTCCCTTGGTCTCGACCCGGGACATTGCCGTTGCGGAGACGAGCTCTGCCACGCCGAGGTCAGCAACCACTTCCAGCCCCAGAAGGTCGCTTGTCAGGCGGTTCGGCTCAAGGATCCGGTTTGCCGAGTCATATTTGCCTGCCGGAAGGCCCGACCGACGTGACGAGAACCGCCGGCCACCTGTATCTTCTCGCTGGGCATAATAGGTCAGTGTACCATCCAGCCAGCCCGTCGGGACCCAGCGCGCGGCGATGCGGCCAGACCAGGTTTCTTCACTGTCAATATCCTGCCGTGGCGCCAGATGTGTGCCACGGTCTGTCGCATCATCGAAATCGGGATCGGGGTCAGATATGCCAGGCTGTTTGACCAGGAAAGGCGCATCGATGAAACCGCGCGTCTGGTCGAGATCTATCGACCCCCGTAAGGCGAAATGGGTGCCGATGGCCTGATTGAAGGTCAGGCCGACGTCGTAGGACAGGTCATCGCTATGCGCGGTTTTTGACAGGCCGGAGCGCAGCCGCAACAGGCCCTGGTCAAATGTTGGCGGGACTGGAATGTATCTTATGACACCGCCCAGCGTGCCGGCGCCATAAAGGACGCCTTGCGGACCAAGCAGGACCTCGACCCGCTCAAGGTCGTCCAGTCTGAGATCGACCGGCAGCGGCAGGTCGCCCAGAAACCGGCTGACTTTCGGCCCTTCCATGCGGTCATGCGCGCCCTGGTGGGCGTCATCGTCAGAGCTCAGCGGGTTCACATGCACCCCCCGGACAATGAGCGTGCCGTCCTGACGGCCGCCGCGGTCGATCAGATGCAGGCCAGGCACGAATGCCAGCAGATCGGAGGTGTCCTGATAAGCCTGCTGTTCGATGTCAGAGGCCCTGATCCCAACAACGCTGAGCGGAAGGTCCTGCACGGATGCCGGGCGCCTCGACGCTGTGACAGTCAGGAGGGTGTCATCGGGAAAAACCGTCGTGCCATGGGCAGGTTGCTCGGCTGTGGCGGGCAGGGTTCCGATCAGGCAAAGGGTGAGACCGGAAACGGCAGCCGGAACCGCTGGGCATCTGAAGAGTGGCATGCAAAGGACCTCAAATTCAAAATTGCGTCCCCCGTCAAATCCCGCTTAACAATACAGACCACCCTTATGCAATAAAAAAACGCCGAACAATCCCAAAAAATAAAAAACAAACAATCCGAATACATAATGATAAAATACTATAATTATCATTAACTTGTATTTTGCTTGATCTTTCTCGATGTCTTTTGCCGTGACGATCCGGGCGACCTCGTGCGGCCCGGTGCCGGGTTGCGTCAGGCGGGGCCCTGACGCTTGCGCGGGCCGCGGGTTCAATCCGCTTGGGAGGGCTCACGATCGGCTTCAGCGTCAGGCGCCAGCCCATAAGGCTGGACCAGGGCCCAGACATGGCGGGGGATCATATGCTTCATCCGGCGCGGCAGCGTCCGCCGAAGATGAATCACGGTCTCTGCCGCCTTCATTTCCACCCGCGTCCGGGCAAATTCCAGTCCCTTGGGACCAATCCTTGGCATCAGCCAGCCGATCAGCGGGCGGACCCAGTCTGGCATGCGGCGCAAGGGCAGTCCCCCGGCGGCGCGTTCGGTGTTGGCGATAAAGCCTTTGACCGAGTTTTGGCGCTTCCCGCCCGTCTGCAAGGGAGACATGTCGATCCGGTCGGACAGTTGGTCCAGAAGCCGTTCTCCCCTCTCATTGCGCACAATCAGCCACTGCTCGCCGGACCCCCCCATATACCCGACGGTGATGTCAGCCAGAGAATTTGTGTAATCGACACAGGTGCGGCAGGTGAGCGGAAAGAAGTCCTGCGGCAGTTGAGAAATCGGCAGTTGCAGAAAGGGTATGGTCTTGACCTGCCCTGTGCTGAATCGCAGCTCGACCCGGTAATCCGGTCTGAATTCCAGATAGGTAATGGTGTCCGGCGCGTCTGAGAGCAGGGCGAGGAAATCGTGAAACTTCTCTGTTGTTGTATTGTCCGAGCAGGGTGTCCCGATAACGTAAAGCCGGTCGAAGCCCAGCTCGGTTTCGAGGGCTCGCAGGGCATAGACCTGGCAGGGAATGCCAATCACAGCGAGCCGCTTGTGTCCTGCCTGCAGGGCCGGCTTGAGCAGGGCCAGCAGCGGGGCGAAGCCCATGCGCATGCCCCGGACGCCGGCCATGTCGTCTGCCTGGGTCACCAGAACAGGAACCGGGCGCCAGGAGTCTTCCGGGTCGGGAGCCATTGTCAGAACGGCATCGACCAGGTTTGCCTCGAGCAGGCGAGCGCCGAGGGAGCTGGTTATGCCCGTCCACTGGGCGCCCTTGGCGGGGGGATCCAGCCGGGCCCGGACCATGCGCTGTATGACCCCGAAATGCAGTTCATCGGCCTTGGCCGGATCGCGGGGGCGGCCGTGAATGCGGGCCTCAAGGCCCGGATAGTCAGGCTGGATAAACTGGCAGGCGCGCCCGCAGGCCTTGGGGTCATCTGTCCGGGAAATGCCGCAATCGGTGCACAGGCTCCGCGGGGGCGCCTCGGAAAAACGAAACGGGTCCTGACCAAAAGGAGGGGTGTTTCTCATGGCGTCAGAAAGGACTGTATTGGGCCGAGTGTCAAAGCGGGGGCCTCCTCATGTGGCAGATGCCCGAGATCGTCAAATTCCACCAGGTCTGCATGTGGCAGCGCCTGCAGATAATCGGCTGCAGTTTCGACCGGGATAATCCGGTCCCGTTGACCCCAGACCAGAAGGACAGGCTGGTGAAGCTGGGGCAGGAGGGTGGCGGGGTCGACCAGAAGGGTCTGGCTCATACGGTCGAGCAGGGCCTGTCGGGCGCCGGGCCTCATGATCAGGTCGTAATACCGGTCCAGAGTCGCAGGGTCAGGGCGACTCCGGGGGCCGTAAGCGTGGCGTACCATGACCATCACGAACGCCCGGGGCAGGACATAGGGCGCCAGACGGGCGAGAAGGGGGATGCGGGGGCGTTGTCCATACTGGAAAAACGGGCTGGCATATCCGTCCGGTGCAACAAGCACCAACCGCTCGACGCGCCTGGGGGCGTGCACTGCGAAGGCTACAGCAATGCGTCCGCCCAGAGAGTGACCAATGAAGGCGGCGCTTTCAAGGTCGTGCCTGGCCATCAGGGCTTCAATCAGCTCAATGGCCCGATCATCGGTGTACTGACCTGTCGGATCGGGCGGCGATAGCCCTGCCCCGGGCAGGTCGAAGCGGATGACCCGGAAATCCGTGGCCAGACCGTTTGTCCATCCATCCCATGTGTGCAGGCTGGCGCCGAACCCATGCAGAAAAATCACAACAGGGGCATCGACCGGGCCATCGACCCGCATATGCAGCGTGGCGCCCGCCGCCGTGATCAGGTCGTTTGGGGATTTCAGATAGGGATTCGAGGCGGGGTCGTCTGACAGGGCCAGGCGCGTCGAGGACTGGCACCCGGCAACAGCCGCGAGCGTCAGGGCCAGACAACTGATCAGGAGGGGGCGCAGGGCAGACGGCATCATGTCTTATTCAAACCCGCGGCAACCCCACTGACAAGCAGGAAGGACACGAGGGCGCGTCAACTTCTGGATTGACGGGCGCGCTGCCGCGCGCGAGACTTGCCACTCTTAATCTTTGTGGGGGGCATTGTGCAGGATCATCTTGAACGCGTTATTCTGGTCGATGAGGATGATAAAGTCCTGATCGACGGTCCCAAGCTCGGCACGCATGAGGACGGTCTCCTGCACCGCGCCTTTTCAGTCTTTGTCTTCAATTCGGTCGGCGAGTTGCTGATCCAGCAACGGGCTCAGTGTAAATATCATTCTGCCGGCAAATGGGCCAACTCGTGTTGCGGCCATCCGCGTCCGGATGAAGACACTTTGGTGGCTGCCGAGCGTCGGCTTGCTGAAGAAATTGGCCTTTACGTGCCGCTTCAATACGGCTTCAAGTCACGCTATACCGCGATGCTCGATAACCAGATGATCGAGAATGAAATTCCCTATCTTTATTTCGGTGTGAGTGATGCCCTGCCCGTACTCAACCCCGACGAGGTTCAGGATTTTGCTTATGTTGGTCTCGAGGAGCTGGGCCATAAAATAGCAGATAATCCGGACTCCTTCTCCGCTTGGCTCATTCACTATATGGACAGCCATGCAAAACGACTTAGGTCTCATCGTGACGGGATGCTGGCTTCATCGCCGTAATGTTGCCTCACATGCCTGTAACAAAACAAGACTAATCAGGAGAGAAAGTTGGAAATTGGTATGACGAACAAGACACGCCTTTTCGGGGCTGCGGCTCTTGCGCTTGTGCTGGCGGCCTGTGGCAGCTCGGATGCACCGACAGACGCCATGGACGCGCCCACTGCTGTAGAAGACGTGGTCGGCACCGAAACCGAAATTGAAGCCGTAGAGACCGAGACTGTCGAAGTCGAAGAGATGGAGACCGAGACAATCGAGGCTGAGGCTGAGGCTGTGGACGAGGCTGTGGCGACCGAGGACATGGACGGTGCGGAAGCGCCGGCTGACGACGATGCCGGCGAAGACGACACGGCGGCCCTTGAAGACTTGGGGACGCAGACCGCTCAGGCTGATTTCACAGAAGTGGCCGTCCTCACGGCGGCTCAGGGTGATGGTGCCAGCGGTTATGCCGCCCTGACCGGCGACGCCAATAAGGGCAAGCGGGTGTTCACCCAGTGCATGTCCTGCCATGCTGTCGCCGAAGGACAGAACCGGGCAGGACCATCTCTGTATGGCATCGTCGGACGTCCAGCCGGCAGCGTCGAACGCTTCCGGTATTCGCGCGCAAATGCCGACTCCGGCATTGTCTGGACCGAAGACAGTCTGTTTGCCTATCTCGAAAACCCGCAGGCCTATGTGCCCGGCACAACTATGGCGTTCCGTGGACTGCGTAAGCCACAGGATCGTGCGGACCTGATTGCCTATCTCAAATCGGTTCCAAACAGCTAGCCAAAGTGCCGGCACTGGAATTATTCAACAGACACCGGAGCACAGGCTCCGGTGTCTTTTTATTTGCCTTGCACTCGTCTAACGTGCTGTGATTATATCTGTTTTGGTGTGGGAGGTGATCCGAAGTGGCAGTCTATCCGTTCTCTGCAATCGTTGGACAGGATGAAATGAAACGCGCGCTGATCATGGCGGCGGTTGAGCCCCGGATCGGTGGCGTCCTGGCTCTGGGTGACAGGGGAACCGGAAAGTCTACG
Organism: uncultured Hyphomonadaceae bacterium; assembly: GCA_938084575.1. GTDB lineage: Bacteria > Pseudomonadota > Alphaproteobacteria > Caulobacterales > Hyphomonadaceae > Henriciella. The sequence continues at coordinate 126,253 of CALKFG010000007.1, read as the reverse complement.
GCGATCCGGGCGCTCGCCGCGCTGCTCCCGAAGATACCGACCGTGAAGGCCTGTGCCTATCGCTGTGCCCCTGACCGCCCCGCCGGGCTTTGCGATCTATGTTCTTCGCCGGGCGCCAGGGCAAAAGAGCTCGCGTCGCGGCCCGAGGCGCCATCGGTGGTTGACTTGCCGCTCGGGGCCACAGAGGACCGCGTGGTCGGGGCGCTTGACCTTGAGCGCGCCCTGGTTGGGGGTGAAAAGCGGTTTGAGCCGGGCCTTCTGGCACGGGCCCACAGAGGGTTTTTGTATATTGATGAAGTAAACCTGCTCGAAGATCACCTGGTCGACGTGTTGCTTGATGTTGCCGCATCTGGCGAGAATGTGGTCGAGCGGGAAGGGTTGAGTGTCCGGCATCCGGCCCGCTTCGTCCTGGTCGGCAGCGGCAATCCTGAGGAAGGTGAGCTGCGCCCGCAGCTGCTGGACCGGTTTGGCATCTCGGTGGATGTGCGCACGCCAACGGATATCGACGAGCGTATGGAGGTGGTTCGCCGCCGGGAGGCCTATGAGCAGGATCCGGAGGCCTTTGTGGCGAGATGGAAACGGGCCGACGGGGCGGTTCGACGAAAGATTCAGACCGCACGTGACCGACTTGATGGCGTCGTGCTGCCGGACCCGGTGCTGGCCAAAGCGGTGGAACTCTGCGTTGCTCTGGGATCAGACGGTCTGCGGGGAGAGCTGACACTTATGCGCTCAGCACGGGCGCTCGCTGCCTATGAGGGGCATGACCAAGTGTCGATGAAAACCCTGCGCGCCGTGGCGCCCTCAGCCCTGCGTCACAGATTGCGCAAAGATCCGCTTGATGAGACCGATGCATCTGTCAGGGTCGCCCGAACGCTGAGTGAGGTGTTTGGCGATTGACCGAGGGGGCTGATCTCCTTCCGGCACAGAAAGTGGGCCAGAGCCTCTGGCAGGAGGCAGACCTTGCCTCGGCCCTCCTGGCGGTCGATCCTAAGGGCCTGAAAGGCATCTCTCTGCATGCCGCGGCCGGACCTGTCCGGGAAGTCTGGCTGACCCGGATCGAGCGGCGGTTCGCGACCGACGGTCCCATTGTCCAGTTGCCACCCGGGGCCTCGGAAGACCGGGTTCTCGGCGGTCTTGACCTGCCGGCGACGCTGGCTGCCGGGCGGCCGGTGGCAGAAGCCGGCCTGCTGGGCCGGGCCCATGGCGGTTTGCTTGTTGCGCGCATGGCGGAACGCTTGCCGCGCCCGATTGCCGCCCATCTTGCCGCCGCGCTGGACCGCGGCGAAGTCAGCATAGAGCGGCATGGGATGTCCCGCCGGGAGGCCGGACAGTTTGCTCTTGTGCTGCTGGATGAGAGCAGCGAGGACATGGTCGCGCCCCCGCAATTCCTGCTTGAGCGAGTGGCTTTCCAGGTCAGCCTGGACGGGGTCTCGATCCGCGATGCAGACCTCCCCGTCCTCGATTATAAGGTGATTGAGGCGGCCCGGGGCCGCTTGTCCCGCCTGGTCGTTCCCGACGAGATGGGCCGCTCTATTGATGCCGCGGCGATCCGGCTGGGCGTGCCCGGTCTCAGGACGTTGCAGTTCTGCCTGCGCGCGACCCGGGCACTGGCTGCACTGGATGGGTGTGAGGACGTCCTCCCCAGGCATGCCGAGCTGGCCTGCCGCCTGGTGCTTGGCCCGCTTATGGTCATGACGCCCGAGCTGGCTGAGAGTGAGGTGGCGCCGCCGCCGCCCGAAACCGACATGGATGACGGGCGCGGCGAGAGCCGCAAGGAGTCGGCGGAACTGGAAGACCAGCTGATCGAGGCTGTCAAACTGTCCTACACTCTGCGCCTGCTTGGACAGACATCGAAACAGCGCCGGAGAGGCATGGCCCCGGGGACATCCGGCGGGCGCTCGGGAGAGCTGAGAGAGTCCCGCGACCGGGGGCGTCCGGTCGGCACACGGGGCGGTGATCCGCGTCGCGATGGCCGGCTGGATCTTCTCGCGACGCTGCGGGCAGCGGCCCCCTGGCAGCACGTGCGAGGGCGTCAGGCGGATGCCGACCGCATGCGGCTGCGGGCCGAGGATTTTCGCCTGCGCCGGACGCGCATACATCTTCCGACCGTTGTGATTTTCGTCGTTGATGCTTCCGGCTCTCTCGCCATGAACCGTATGGCGGAAGCGAAGGGCGCGGTCGAATTATTGTTGTCGGATTGTTATACCCGGCGGGATCAGGTGGCGCTTATCGCCTTTCGAAAAGAGACCGCCGAGCTGCTATTGCCGCCGACACGGTCGCTGGTCCGGGTGCGACGCTCTCTGGCCCGGCTGCCCGGTGGCGGCGGCACGCCCTTTGCGGCCGGTGCGGCGGCGGCCTTGCGGCTTGCTCTGACCGAGCGTCGCCGGGGCCGGACGCCCTATCTGGTGTTCCTGTCGGACGGTAAGGCGAATATCGCGCTTGATGGTGAGGCGGGCCGGGACCGGGCGGATGAAGATGCCCGGGCACTGGCAAGGCAGATTCGGGCCGTTGGGTTTCCCAGCCTGTTTCTTGATACGGCCCGTCGACCTGGCGCCAAGGCCATGGCGATTGCAGATGAGCTGGGGGCGGCCTATCAGCTTCTGCCCTATGCCGACAGTGCGTCGGTCTCCTCCACGGTAGGTCAGTTCCTGCGCCGTTAAAGCGCTGTGTCGGCGTGCCCGATGAAGTGCGCAAGAAGGGCCGCCTCGAAGGGGGTGAGCCCGGCATGGGTGACAAGATCAGGTCCGGCTTCTGCCAGAGGCTGTCCGGCCGGAAGGTCGACGCGGCAGGGCGACCGGCCCTGAGCGATCAGGGCCAGACAGTGCGTTTGATCCGGACTGCGGGCACAAAACAGGCCGAGCGCGGCATAGCCCGCTGCAGGATGGGCGTGTTTTTGGTACAGGGCAGCCTCGGGGCGCCGGACCGAAATGGAGATGATCAATTCATCCGGCAGCAGGCAAGCCTTCGCCGGCACATTCGTCAGGTCAGCGATGTTGAGGCTGCGCCGGGTGGTTCTGATGTGGCCGTCGAGCGCCAGAAGCGCTGCGACATAGTCTGTATCCTGCGGTTTCGCCACCAGAGCCCCGGCAATGGTGCCCCGATGGCGGATTTGTGGATCTCCGATCATCAGGGCGAGCTCAGCCAGGGCCGGAAGTGTGGCGCGCACCAGATCGCTGTGTCCGATCAGGTGGTGGGTCTCTGCGCCCCCAAGATGCAGGTGGGTGTCGTCAGCCTCGATTCCGTGCAGCGCCCCGATCTGATCGATTGCGATGAGGTGGGTCGCCGCCGGCCCGGTGCGATGTAAATCGGGCAGAACGGACTGCCCGCCGGCAATGGCCAGGCTGGGCGCGCGCTCCTGTAACAGCCGGACGGCGCCGTCAAGCGTGGCGGGGCGGTGGAAATGTGAGGTCATGACGGCGCCCTGGGCGCTGTCTGGCAGGCCGCCCAGATCCGCTCCTGCGTGGCGGGCATTTCCAGCCGTGTTCCAAGGGCATCGGCAATGGCGTTCATGATCGCCGGAGGGGCGGCAATGGCGCCGGCCTCTCCTGCCCCTTTGGCGCCCGTAGGGGTATGTGGGCAGAGCGTTTCGGTCGCGCCGGTATCGATATTGATCAGCTGGGTTGCCTTCGGAAAGGCATAGCTTTGAAAGGACGCGCTGGTCAGGGCCCCGGTCTCGGGGTCATACAGCGCGGCCTCCAGCAGCGCCTGGCCCAGTCCCTGCGCGACCCCACCATGGACCTGGCCTTCGACAATGGCGGGATGAACCTGCCGGCCAAAATCATCGATCGCCACGAACTGGATAAGCTCCAGGGCACCGGTCGCGGGGTCGATTTCCACTTCGCAGACATGCGTTCCTGAGGGAAAGGTGAAATTCACCGGGTCGTAAAGCACGGTTTCCTCGAGCCCCGGGCTGAGGCCTTCCGGCAGGTTCTGGGCGCCATAAGCCGCCTGGATGATGGCCTGAATGGACAGCGTTTTCCCCGTCTCCGCCTGTGTGAAGATGCCGCCAGCAAAGTCGATGTCCGCCACCGGGCCGTGCAGGAGGTGCGCGGCGATGTGCCTGCCTTTTTCGATAACTTTCTCGGCGGCGCGCACCACAGCCGACCCGCCGACAACCAGCGAGCGGGAGCCGAATGTGCCGACCCCCATGGGGGAGCGTTCCGTGTCCCCATGGATGATGGAGATATGGTGGATGTCGAGTCCGAGTGTCTCCGCCGCAAGCTGGGCAAAGCTGGTTTCATGCCCCTGGCCATGGCTATGAGATCCCGTCAGAACCTGCAAATGGCCGTCTCGTGAAAAGCGCAGGGTTGCGGCTTCCCAGAGACCGACATTGGTGCCGAGTGCCCCGGCAAGATAGGAGGGCGCGATGCCACAGGCTTCCACATAGCAGGACACGCCGAAGCCGCGAAGCCTGTCCCGCTTGCGGGCATCCGTGCGGCGGCGCTCAAACCCGTCATAGTCTGCTTTCAGAAGTGCCGCATCAAGATGGCGCCCATAGTCGCCGACATCATATTGCAGGCCGACCGGCGTCATATAGGGGAAGTCTTCCGCCGGTATCAGGTTGCGGCGACGCAGCTCAACGGGGTCCATGCCCGTCTGACGAGCCGCTTCGTCAATAATCGTTTCAATCAGATAGGTCGCTTCCGGACGACCCGCACCGCGATAGGCATCAACCGGTGCGGTGTTCGTGAATACGGCATCGACACCGCAATACACGGCCTTGGTGAGATACGGCCCCGCCAGCATGGTCGCATACAGAAAGCTTGGGACGAAGGTCGCAAAACTCGACAGATAAGCGCCCAGATTGGCAATATTCTCGACCTTCAGCGCGAGAAAATGGCCAGCGTCGTCGAGGGCCAGGCGGGCCTTTGTGTGATGGTCGCGGCCATGCGCATCGGTCAGGAAGCTCTCTGTCCGCGTCGCCACCCATTTGACGGGTACGCCAAGTCTTTTGGCGGCCCAGAGACAGACGCATTCTTCGGGATAGATAAAGATCTTGGACCCGAAGCCTCCGCCGACATCGGGCGAGATCACATGCAGATTGGTCTCTGAGTCGAGGCCCAGTGTTTCCGCAATTGTCTTGCGGGCCATATGCGGGTTCTGGCTGGTGGTGTAGAGCAGGTGTTTATCACTGCCAGGATCATAACTGGCATTGGCGGCCCGGGGTTCGAGGGCATTGGGGATCACCCGGTTGTTGACCAGGAACACTTCGGTGACATGCGCCGCCCCGGCAATGATGGTGTCGATCGTGGCCTCGTCGCCAAACGCCCAGGAATAACAGCGATTGTCCGGTGCCTCGGCATGCAGGACCGGTCCACCCACGGCGCTGCAGGGGTCTGTCAGGACAGCCTGCTTGCAATAGACAATCTCGACGAGTTTCGATGCGGCCTGCGCGGCCTGTCGGGTGTCTGCGATGATGACGGCAACGGCCTCGCCGACAAAGCGGACCCGGTCCCGTGCCAGAAGGGCCCGGCGGACGGCCTTCATGGGGGAGCCGTCCCGGGACAGAATTTGCCACGAACAGGTGAGGCCCGCAATCTCGTCAGCATCGATGTCGTCGCCGGTCAGAACCGCGATCACCCCGGTCTGCGCCGCGGCCTGGCGGGTGTCGACCCGTTCCAGGATGGCGTGCGCCTCCGTCGACCGGACAAACACCGCATGGGCCTGCCCGGGAAGGGTGATATCGGCTGTGTAGCGCCCCCGCCCCATCAGGAATCGCCGGTCTTCGCGGCGCGGCGGCGAGGCGCCTATTGCACTGTCGATCTTGGAGGCCGGTGGCCGGGGCTGGCTGCCACTGGCGGCCAGCTGAATAGCCCGGACGATGTTCTGATATCCGGTGCAGCGACAGTAGTTTCCTTTCAGCGCGTCCCGGATTTCTGCCTCGCTGGGATGGGGTGTCTGGTCCAGCAGGTCCAGCGTCTGCATCACCATGCCGGGGGTGCAGAAACCACATTGCAGGGCATGCGTATCCTGAAAGGCCTGCTGGACGGGATGTAAGGTTTCGCCACTTGCGACGCCCTCAATCGTGGTGATGTGTGCGCCGTCGACCTGATGAGTCAGGAGAGTGCAGGCCTTCACGGAGCGGCCATTGAGGTGGACCGTACAGGCGCCGCACTGACCGGTGTCACACCCGACATGGGTGCCGGTGAGTCCGAGCCGTTCGCGCAGGGTGACGACCAGGGCTTCATCCGCCCTGGCCGTGACCGCGACAGCCCGTCCATTGACGTCAAAGCTGACAGTCGGCTCTGCGGTCTCGGTCGAATCGCTCAGCGCGGGCGAGGCAGTGTCGCTAGACAAACAGCTTCCCCAGATTCCTGGGCGCCGGCAGAAGGGCTGGAACGCGCGCCTGATAGGCCCGGTAAGCGTCGCCGAACCGCGCACAAAGTTCACGTTCTTCAATCCGGATAATCAGCAGCAGGCAGAACGCAAAAACCACCGACACGACATAGCCGCCGATATAATTGGCGGCGAGGCTCCAGCCGAGAACGCCGACAAGGATCATGAAATAGCGCGGATGGCGCACCACTGAAAAAGGGCCGGTCTCGATCAGGGTGGTGGTTTCATTGCGCACTTCCGGCAGGCCGGCAAAGGTCCTGAAAGTCAGATGCTTCCGGATGCTGCGTGACAGGGCCCAGCTTGTCAGATAGATCGCGGCGCCGGCGCCTGTGAGACCAGGAAAACTGCCAAGATCAGCGCCAAGCAGCATTGGGAGCATGGCCCAGATCAGGCCCAGCGTGGCCAGAATGACAATCAGGGCGGCCCAGTAAGCCATCCAGGCCGGCCGGGTTTTCCAGAACCCGATGGCGCCGTGTATGACGAACCAGAAGGCACAGACAACGGGCAGGAGGACCAGCAGGATCACCGCCAGGCCGTATCGCAGCGTTTGAAGTGAAAAATCATCCATAACGTCTTCAACAGTAGACAGCGCAAACTGTCAAAATATATGGATGGTTTATGGATGGTCTGGAATGGGAAAAAGACGGCCGGTACTGGCCCAATCGGGACCATAGCCGGTTTGTTTCTGCGGGGGCGACGGTCTGGCACGTTCAGCGTATGGGGCAGGGGCCAGCCCTATTGCTTCTGCATGGCACAGCGGCGTCGACTCACAGCTGGGCGGGTCTTATGCCGAAGCTGGCACGGAGGTTTGAGGTCATTGCGGTCGATCTGCCGGGGCATGGCTTCACCCGGTCACGGCACAGGGGCGCATCGGACCTGGCCGGGATGGCGGCGGCTGTGGGGGCGCTGATGGACGTCCTGCAAGTGGCGCCGGTCTGTCTTGTCGGGCATTCCGCGGGCGCGGCGGTGGCCCTGCAAATGGTGCTGGATGGCCGGGCCCACCCCGGGTCGGTGATCAGCCTGAACGGGGCTCTGGTGCCATTTGAAGGGGCTGCCAGCGTGATGTTTCCGCTTCTGGCTAAGATGATTCACTTCAATCCTGTTTCGGCCCATGCACTGGCCTGGGCCGCGCGGGACCGGTCCCGCGTGAGGCGCCTGATCGAGCAGACCGGATCCTATGCCCCCGAGCTGTATGTCGATCTGTACGCCGTCCTGCTCAGGTCGCCGCGGCACATTGCCGGGGCCTTGGCCATGATGGCAAACTGGGACTTGTCGCATTTTGCGTCCCGCCTGGGCCGGGTTGATATCCCGGTGCATCTTTTCGTTGCAACAGGTGATCGGGCTGTCCCGCCGGCACAGGCCGAGGCCGCGGCCCAGCGTCTGCGCCAGGCGCAAAAGACGACCCTGCAGGGCCTGGGGCATCTGGCCCATGAAGAGGATCCGCAAAATATCGCGGACCTGATCGTGGCAGCCCTGGCGGCCTAGCCGGTGGTCCGGGTGCCGTCGGTCAGGCGGCGGCAAATAAATCGGCAGCAACTCTTGCGTAAACCCATAAGACAGAAGACATTGTCTAACCATGTTGACAAAAACAGATCCCCGCTCTGACGCGGTGCATGAGACGTCGCGGCCCAGGGCCATTGTGATCGGAAGTGGTTTCGGTGGCCTCGCGGCGGCTGTCCGGCTGAGCGGCAAAGGCTATCAGGTTACGGTGGTTGAGAAACTCGACGGCCCGGGTGGCCGGGCCTATACTTATAATAAGGATGGCTTCGTGTTCGATGCGGGTCCGACCCTGATCACGGCGCCTCATATTTTCGAGGAAGTCTGGCAGGCTGGCGGCGGGCGCCTTGAAGATGACGTCACGCTGAAGCCGTGTGATCCGTTCTATAAGATCCGTTTCGATGACGGGGATGTGTTCACCTGCACGGGGGACCATGATCAGATGCGCGCGGAAGTCGCCCGGGTTGCGCCGGGGGATGTCGCAGGGTTCGACCGGTATCTCGACATGAGCAAAGAAATTTACGATGTCGCCTTTGACAAGCTGGCCGGCCAGCCCTTTCACAGCCTCACCTTCACGCTGGCAAACATGACTGACCTGATCAAGCTGGGGGGCTACTGGTCGGTTTATCAGAAGGTCAGCCAGTATTTCAAAAGCCCCAAGCTGCGCATCGCGTTCAGCTTTCACCCGCTTTTCATCGGTGGAAATCCGTTCTCTACGACATCCTTTTACTGCCTGATCGCACACCTGGAGCGCACCTTTGGGGTGCATTACGCGATTGGCGGGACCGGGGCGCTGATTCAGGGGCTGGTCAGCCTGCTGGAGCGCAATGGGGGCCGGCTGCTCTGCAACAGCCCGGTTGAGACGATCCTGACCGATGGCGACCGGGTCCGGGGCGTCGCCCTGGAGTCGGGTGAGACCCTGGCGGCGGACCTGGTGGTTTCCAACGTCGATCCGGCCACGACCTATGGCAAATTCCTCGGCAAGCGGAAGCGCAAGAGATGGACTGATCGCAAGATTGCCGGGGCGGATTACTCCATGAGCCTGTTTGTCTGGTATTTCGGGACCAACCGGACATATGACGATGTCGGGCATCACTCCATCGTCCTTGGTCCACGCTATAAGGGCTTGCTGGACGATATTTTCGTGCGCCAGAAAGTGGCGGATGATTTTAGCCTCTATCTTCACCGGCCAACCGCGCATGACAACACGCTAGCCCCGGAGGGCTGTGATACATTTTATGTGCTCAGCCCGGTGCCCAATCTGGCCTCGGGAACCGACTGGGACAGTTTTGCAGAGCCCTACCGGCAGGAGATCCAGAAGCGGCTTGAAGAGACCGTGCTGCCCGGACTGTCGGATCACATTGTCTCGTCGCATTACCTGACGCCGCAGGACTTTCTCGAGCGGTATGGCTCTTATCAGGGCGCCGCTTTCGGCATGCAGCCGAAGCTGTTCCAGAGCGCCTGGTTCAGGCCGCATAATCGCAGCGAGGAAGTTGAGGGCCTGTACATGGTGGGGGCCGGAACGCATCCGGGCGCCGGTGTTCCCAGTGTCCTGATGTCGGCCAAGGTTGTCGCTGACCTGATCCCGGATGCCACCCAGACGCTACCCGCCCCCAAGACGGCGGCGGTCTAGCGCGCCGTCAAAACCGCTTCCGCAGCGAGGCACCCGGACAGGGTCGCCATCGGGACGCCGGCGCCGGGGTGGACGGACCCCCCGGCGAGATAGAGTCCCTTGACCGCGCTTCGCGCACCCTGCCGCGCAAAAGTCGCAAACGGGCTGTGATTGGCGCGTCCATACAGGGCGCCGCCGGTGCCGGGAAACAGATCATGGAACCCGCTCGGCTGCGTTGCGAGTGCGGGCGCATCTGCTTCAAGGGTGAGTCCAAAACACGCAAGATAGTCCTCGGTTTGCGCCCGTAGTCTGACCAGCTGGTCGTCGCCCATCGAGGCGCGGTCGCCATCGGCCGGCGCATTGATCAGGATCAGGAGGCGCTCGCGGTCGGTCGGCCGGTCCGGCCCGACGCGATCCTGCGCACAGATATAAATGGTCGGTTGGGCCGGCAGGCGCCGGTCATCGAAAATCGTTCTGAACTCGGCCTGATAGGCGTCGGAGAAGAAAACCGTGTGATAGTCGAGGTCGAAGCCCGAGGTTTTGGCGGTCATACACCATGTCAGGGCAGACAGGGATCTGGCCGCCGGGGCGGTCCGCTTTCCGGCCGAAACGACAGCTGGCCCGAGAACGCCCGAGGCCAGCGCCGACTGATCGCCATTGAACACGACGGCATCAGCTGGCAGATATTCGCCGGTCTCCAGCGTCACGCCGGCCACGTGTCCGCCGGCAATGTCGATCGACCGGGCGCCGGTGCCAAGGCGAAAGCTGGTGCCCTGACGTGCGGCGACCGTTTGCATGGCGCGGGCAACCGCCCGCATGCCGCCCTCAACAAGCCAGACTCCATCCTGTTCCACATGCGCAATCAGCATCAGTGTGGCGGGCGTGAGATAGGGAGACGAGCCGATATAGGTGGCATAGCGTCCGAAGAGCTGCTGCAGGCGTGGATCGCTGAAATATCGTTTCAGCCTGGATCCATATCGGTCAAAGGGCCGGGTGCGCCACAGCTTGTCGAGGCGGTGAAGCCCGATTCCGCGGCTGAGGCCGAGGGGGCTGGGTTTCTGGGCGGCCATGAAGGGGGCGCGAAGCGTTTGGAAAATGTCGCGGCTGTCATCGCAAAATGCCCTGTAGCCGTCGGCATTCCGGGTGTCCGAAAAGGCCTCTATGGCGCTGGCGGACTGGTCGATGTCGGCCCAGAGATCGAGTTGGCTGCCATCAAGCCAGGCGTGGCGGGCGAGACGCTCTGCACCGGTCAGCGTCAGTTCAGACGACAGGCTGGCGCCGGCGCGGCTGAACAGGTCCTCGAAGACCCACCGCATGGTGAAAACGGTGGGCCCGGCATCAATGCCCCGGCCATTGACGGGCAGCTGGCGCATTTTGCCGCCAACCTCCTCTGCCCGGTCGATCACGGTGACCGCCGCGCCCGCGGCAGACAGGTCCATGGCGGCCGCGAGCCCGCCCGCGCCGGCGCCAATAACAAGAATGCGCCGGGTACGGCTCATGTCGTGGGCACCGGTTTGCTGCGGCCTGCGGGCCTGCGAACCTTGCGCTGATGATAGAGGATCAGGGCCAGGCCAGTGACTAGGGGAATGGCCCAGAGTGCCGGCGCGAGCGCCAGTTCAGGCACCAGGCGGACGGCGCCGAATGCAAAAAAGGCCGTATAGACAGAGATTCCCGTCCCGACGAGCGCCTTGATATGCTCTGTGAGCCAGTCGAGCGCGGCGGGGGCCGGGTTCAGCATGAACCAGAGATTTGTTCCAACGGTGGCAAAGCCCACAATCGACATGCCGATCATCATTGTCTGGCCGATGACAAAGCCCTGCCAGGCGCAATTCGCGGAGGCGATCAGCAGAAGCCCCTGTAGAAGCATATTGTGCCAGGCCCGGTTTTGGGCATGGCGCCCCCGATTGCGGATGCACAGCCAGCCATACCAGGTCAGGTTGAGGGTGAGCACGGCCAGGTACAGCATCATCCAGCCAAAAATACCCCGGATCAGGACCGGATCCGAGAAGCTGCCATGATCGCTTAGCTTGGGGTGGCTTGCGACCGGGTCGATGATCGACATGGTCGCCATGCCCACCGCGCAGCTGGCGGTAATCAGCATCATGATCACGAAAGCCCGACCCCAGGCCGTGTGGAGCTTTGATCCCTTTCGGCTCAGCACGGGGATCCAGAAACTGATCAGGCCGGGGGCGCCAAAACTGATATGGAGAATGATGAGGAGTTCAAAAAGATGCAGGTAAGACATGACTATGCTAACAGGGGTTTGAGGAAACAGGGTGGATGGGGGACGAACACCATATGAGTGCTTTGAGCGAACCTTTTGTTCCGCCGCGTCCCTCGAAATTGTGGTCTGTTGCGGCGCTGGCGCGAACACTGCGCCAGGGGGATGGGGATCTGCTGAGCTTGCTGCCCGGCAATGCGTTTCGCATGGATATCGGCACGCTCGGCTATTCCCGGCGCTCGATTTTCCTGCTCAATGATCCAGCTCTGGTCCGGCAGGTCTTGTCGGATGACGGGACGACCTTCCCCAAGAGCGACCTCATGGTCAATGCGCTGGAACCGCTGATTGGCGGGTCCATTTTCGTGACCGATGGCGCAACCTGGCGGCGTCAGCGGGCGATGATCGATCCGGCGTTTTCGCATATGCGCCTGAGCCTTGCCTTTGAGTCCATGCACGCGGCTGTTCAGGACCGTCTGGCCTGGCTTGACCGGATGGCCCGGCAGGAGACGCCGTTTTCGCTTGACCTCGCCATGAGCCACCTCACCGCGGATGTCATTTGCCGGACGGTGTTTTCGACATCGCTCGATACGGGCGTTGCCAAAGATGTGTTCGACGATTTCGTCATTTTTGAGCGGGATGTGGCCCAGGTGCAGATCTGGCGTCTGATCATCGACCCGGCCTGGACGGCGGTGCGCCAGGACGACCATGTTCTGGCCGCCTGTGCCCGGATTCGCCAGCACCTGGGGGACCTGACCGACACCCATCTGAACGATGAGACGGGTCAGTTTAACGACATTGCGAGCGCCGTGATTGCCGCCCGGGACAGCGATACGGGGGCGGCCTTCACGCGCGATGAACTGATCGATCAGCTGGGGGTGTTCTTTCTCGCGGGTCATGAGACCAGTGCAAGTGCCCTGACATGGGCCTTCTATATCCTGGCCGTCCGGCCTGAGATTTGTTCGCGCGTGCGCGCCGAGGTGCGCGAGCGCGCCGGCGACGGGCCTCTGGGTATGGATGATGTGCGCAATCTTCCCTTTGTCCGGAGCTTCTTTAAGGAAGTGCTGCGTCTGTATCCACCGATCACATTTATGCCGCGCGTTGCCGACCAACCCGTGGCTCTGGGACGACGCAAACTGCGTCGCGGTGCGCTGGTGATGATCGCGCCGTGGACGCTTCATCGCCATGAGCGCCACTGGCCCGAGCCCGACCGGTTTGATCCTGAGCGCTTCCTGGGGGGGCGGGAGCGGGACGTTGAACCCGGCACCTATATTCCCTTCGGTCAGGGCCCCCACACATGCATCGGTGCAGGCTTTGCCACGGTCGAGGCGGCGCTGATCATTGCCAGCCTGGTGAGGGATTATGATTTTGAGGTCGTGAGCACCGAGGCTGTCCGCCCGGTCGCCCGTCTGACCACGCGCCCGGCCAGCGAGATCAGTGTCCGTGTACGGCGTCATCGAGCCTGACCTCCCTGCCTGTCGGTGGCGTGGCCGGTCGATCGCCGCTCCAGAGAATATCGCGTGTGGCGGCATCGGTTAGCGGCACACCGTCAAACAGTGCCTGGCGCAGCGTATCCCAGGACATGGGAGTCATCAGGAAAAAGGGCGCGGGGTCGCGCCAGTCGAACATCACATCCTTGGTTGTCAGGACCTTGGCGAGCGTTCTGAAATAGTCCCCGGGCCGCAGGATGGCGCCGCAGGCGACGGTCAGGGTCGCATGTGCGTCCTGGAAGACCCGGCGGGTCTTGAAAACCGGGGATGACACCGGCGTGCCAGCGATCAGCGCGGCCAGGGTCTGGCGGTGGATCAGATGAATGCCGCTGGTCAGGCGTGGGTTGCATTCGATCGCAAAGGGCGTGCCATCCGCGGTGACAAAAAAGTCAAATGAGATGAAGCCGCTATACTGTTCGGTCGCGACAAAAGTACGAATCCAGTCTTCGATCCGGGGTTGATCGTCCACCCGTTTGAACCGAACGGAGACGGTCCCGAGATAGACGTCGCCCTGATACAGTGCGGTTGCCAGGACCTGACCGTTCCGGGTGATGCTGAAGCTGGAAATCTGCCGGCCATAAAGGCGCTGCTGGACGAGATTGTCCGCAGTCTGGTCGGAGGGCGTCAGCGGGTCGCCCTTGTGCCTCAGCCGCAGGCCGATGCCGGAACAGCCATGTATCGGCTTGACGACATAGTCGCTTCGTGCGGCCAGCTGCCGGCCAGCCGCGGTGTTTGCCGCATGGGTTTCGGGAGCGGGTAGGCCCCGTGAGCGACAGATGTCGGCAAAACTGAGCTTATCGTGCAGGACAGACATCTGGTTGAAACCGGGTCCAAAAAGCGCCGTACCCTTGGGCAGGCGTGGCCCAAGACGCGACGTGAAGAGCGCCTCTTCCGAGACGGGGATGACCAGATCTATGGCCTCGCGCGCGACGATTTCCGCAAGATCATCAAGATACTGGTCAGCGCTTTGGCTTGGAGCGGTGACCCGATACGACTTGCGGACCGCCCGGGAGGGCCGGCTGAGGTGCATTTGAAACGGGTCCGCGACGATAACCCTGTGGCCCGCCTGCCAGAGGCTTCGGGCGAGCTCAAGCCCCTTGGCAAGCCGGCCAAGTGTGAGCAGGATATTCATGCACGGCCTCCCGCGACAGGCACCCCTTGGGTCCCTGTCACCCGCCTGGTCCGGATGTCCCCCATTCAGAAACTCCTTGCACTTCCGCAGTCCTTCCTAGAGTATGTCATCTTATGTGGACAGTTAATAGTGTTGGATTTTATGGACAGTCGCTTGAGGAGGACCTCAAGGCGTGCCGTGAAACAATCCGTATTGGGTCGCGCAGCTTCTATGCGGCGTCCTGGCTTTTGCCGCGACAAGTCCGCAATGCGGCCTTTGCGCTGTATGCCTTCTGCCGGGTGTCCGACGATGCTGTCGATCTCGGCGATGATCAGGCGAAGGCGCTGCAACAGCTGCGCGACCGGCTCGACAAGGTTTACAAGAACACGCCTGAATCCCGGCCGGTTGACCGGGCCTTTGCCTGGGTCGTGCACACCTATGGCATTCCCAGGGACATTCCGGAGGCTCTTCTGGAGGGGTATCAGTGGGACATTGAGGGCCGTCAGTATGCGGATCTGGACGCACTGATCGGATATGCGGTGCGGGTTGCCAGCACGGTTGGCCTAATGATGGCCCTTGTTATGGGGGTCCGCGAGCGCCCGGCGCTGGCGCGCGCCTGTGATCTCGGCATTGCGATGCAGCTGACAAATATTGCGCGCGATATCGGCGAAGATGCGCGGGCAGGGCGACTTTACATGCCGACAGACTGGATTGATGCGTCCGGGGACAATCCGTTGCGGAGACCGGAAGCCACCCCCGGCATCGCCGCCTTGACCCGGGACCTTTTGCGGGCGGCAGATGACTTTTATGAGCGCGGCATGGCCGGCGCCGTCTATCTTCCGGCATCCTGCCAGTCGGCAATCCTTGCCGCGGCACATATCTACAAGCGCATTGGGGCTGAGATTGCGCGGAATGGCTTTGATTCGGTCACCCGGCGGGCGGTTGTTTCGTCGCGGCGTAAACTCGCCTTGCTGGGCGTGGCGCAGTTTCGCAGCAGCCGGATAATAGATGCGCTGGATACGCCGGCTCACCCGGAAGTGAATTTTCTGATTGAGGCAGTTGAGGCCACCGCCAAGCCGCGCCTGGCTCTGGAGGACGCGCCCAGCAAGTCGGCCTGGGTGATCGACCTGATCGGCCGCCTTGAAGCCCGCGACCGCTACGTCAATACCCGCTCGTCTGTCTGATCCTGTCCCTGACCGGTGAAGGAGCCGGGCCAATGAGCACGCTCTTCCTGATCGAACTTGTCGGCTTCTGGGGCGTGGTCTTCGCCTTCCTGGCCTGGGAAATTTACAAAACCGATCAGGCGGTCAAGCAGGCCGACGCAGAGGCCAGAGCGAAGGCTGAGGCTGAGGCTGAGGCTGAGGCGGGGGCTGAGGTCAGGCGCTCGGACTCACCCGCGCAGACCGGGTGATGTCCCGCTGTCGACGCGGCTGCGGCGCGCGGCCCGTCGCGGCATTCTGAAGGGCAGCATCAGCTTGGTAATGGGGGACCGAAACCGGCCGCCGACATAGGATTCATGCATCAGCCTGACCGCCTCACCCCTGGCGTGGCTGTTGATGAGGGAGCGCGCATAGAAGGGGGTGTCCTCCAGGGTCCTGACCACGACAGCACGGTGCCCGGGATCCGCCGCGGTGCGCCGCCTGATGCGAAATATGGCAGACCGGCTGAGATCGGTTTCGGGAGGGTCGGGAATGGTCAGGCTCGAGCCGTCGGCCCGAAACAGGCGCGACAGGCGCAGACGGCGACCATCGCGCAGGTCGGTATTGTAGAAAATCACCGTGTCGCCACTGCTCAGATCGCCGCGGGCCCAGTCCCAGTAGGCAAAGTCATCTTCGAGCGGCACCTGGCCCCGATTGTGATCGAAATAGGCCGTCCCGGTCCAGTTCAGATCCGGAGCGCCGAGCGCCACCTCGACACGGGCCGAGGGGGCGATGGGCTGCCAGTCATGGCGGCCATTGCCGGCTATGTCGAAAATCGTGTCATGCAGCGTATCGAGCGACAGGCGGATGGTCCCTTCTACCCGCCGCGGCAGGGGGACGGCCCGTTCCTTTATCCGGATCTCGATGAAATCCTTGCCGCGCTGGATCTCGCTGGGTCCGACCCGGAAGAGGTCCGGCGTGGTGTGCAGGTCGCGGGCGCCGCGTTCCGTCATGGCCCAGCGTGTCCGGTCCGGCCCGTACAGGGCGATATTGAGGGCACAGTGATTTCGCGGACGGCCGCGGCCCGACCAGGCATAATAGGGAGAAAAGACGCTTCCGATAAAAGCGATTACGGTGAAGCCATAAGCGCCGTCATCCGACATGGCGTCGAAATACCACCAGGCATATCCCCCGGCCGGCACATCCCGATCGAACCGGCTGAGGTCCGGTTTCCGGGCAGACAGAGGCGAGGCCAGTCCCATCGGGGCAGTGTTGGCCGCCATGATCGCAAGCGTCAACAAAAATTGACAATTAAAAACGACCAGATAGGGTGACAAAAAAGGGGGAGAAACATGGATACCGATGCGCTCATTGAGTGGGCTCTGGAGCGCGCTGTAACCGCGTCGGAGTCACGAGGTGCCCCGCCCAGGCTGGGTGCGGCCATACGGCATGCGGTGTTTCCCGGCGGTGCGCGGGTTCGCCCGCAGCTCGCTCTGGCCGTTGCGTATGCCTGCAGCGAGGCCGATAATCTGCAGTGCGCCGCGGGTGCAGGTGCGGCGATCGAATTGCTGCATTGTGCCTCGCTGGTTCATGACGACTTGCCCTGTTTCGACGATGCAGACCGGCGTCGGGGCAAACCCTCGGTCCATCGCAGCTTTGGCGAGCCGCTCGCCGTACTGGCCGGTGACGCGCTGATCATTGCGGCGTTTGAAACCCTGAGGCGGGAATCAAAGGACCGGCCGCACGTCTTGCCGGTTTTGCTGGATATTATCACCGAGGCGGTGGGAACCCCGCATGGAATCATTGCGGGCCAGGCCTGGGAGAGCGAAGCCGAGCTGGATCTTGCGGCGTATCACCGGGCCAAGACGGGGGCGCTCTTTGTCGCCGCTGCGGCTGCCGGGGCTGCCTCTGTCGGGGCTGATTCGGGCGTGTGGCGCGCTCTGGGCACCCGCCTTGGAGAGGCTTATCAGGTCGCTGACGATCTGCGTGACGCGGTGATGGAGGCGGAAAGCCTCGGCAAGCCCAGCAATCAGGATGCGGCGCATGGGCGTCCAAACGCCGTGACCCTGCTTGGACTTGAAGGCGCCGTCGGGCGGTTGACCAGCTTGATTGAGCAGGCGGCCGAGTCCGTGCCGGATTGCCGGGGCAGCGGTCTGCTGCGTAATCTGGTCTATGCGCAGGCAGCGCGGCTGATGCCGCCAACGCTTGTGCCGAGTCCCGCCTGAGGCCTGTCACCATGCCTGGACCAAATTGAGCTGGCGCGAAGTCTTCCTGACGTGGCGGGACCGCCGCATTGCGGACCCGCGCTTTCAGGTCCGGGCCGCTGGCCTGCCGCTGATTGGCCGGCTTGCCCGGCGCAAGGCGGCTCAGGCCTTCGACCTTTGCGCCGGTTTTGTGTATTCGCAGGTGCTGCAGGCCTGCGTCGAGCTCGACCTGCTGGAGCGGCTTCGCCACGGGCCGCAGTCGGTTCAGCATATTGCCGACCAGACGGGGCTGCCAGTGATGGGGGCCGAGCGCCTGCTGCGGGCGGCCGCAGCACTCGATCTGCTGGCGCGACGGGGGCCGGGTTACGGTCTTGGAGAAACCGGTGCGGCCTTGCTGGGCAATCCCGGCGTCTTCAGTATGATTCGCCATCACAAGCTGCTGTATCAGGATCTGGTTGAGCCTGTTGAGGCCCTCCGGCAGCGCAGCACCCAGACCCAGCTGGCCCGCTATTGGGCCTATGCCGGCCAGGAGCATCCGGGGGATGTCACGACGGATTCGGTGTCGGCCTATTCTGACCTCATGGCGCAGACCCAGGCTTTCGTCGCTGCCGAAATCCTGCATGCCTGCAGTTTTCGGGGCACCCGGCATTTGATGGATGTTGGCGGTGGGGCTGGGGCCTTCCTCGAAGAGGCTGGCAAGGCCTATCCAAAGCTCTCACTGACCCTGTGTGACCTGCCCGGTGTCGTGCCGCTGGCCGAGGCCCGGCTGTCTGCAGCTCTGGCCGGCCGTCAAATCCATTATGCCGGACGCGACATGTTCAAAGACTGCCTGCCGGCCGGCGCGGATGCCATAACGCTGGTCCGGATCCTTCACGATCATGATGATGACCAGGTCCGGATTCTGCTGCGCGCAGTGCGTGACGCGCTGCCGAAGTCCGGCCGTCTCATCATTGCCGAGCCCATGGCCCTTACGCCCGGCGCAGAGGCGATGGGGGATGCCTATTTCGGCATATACCTGTGGGCGATGGCCAGTGGTCGTCCACGCAGCCGGGGCGAGCTCACCACCCTTCTCAACGAGGCTGGCTTTGCCCATGTGCGGGAAAGACCCACCCGCCAGCCACTCCTCACGCGCGTGCTGCAAGCCCGGTGATCTCGGCTTGATTGAAATCAAGAGTAATTCAAGATTGACAGTAATTAATGTAAAGCTACAGTGACAGGTATGAATTCTGCTGTGATGCCAGCCCCTATGACTCGGCATAGTGATGGATCAAAGGCGCTGTCTGGACAGGGCCGCACTGCGATTCCGGACACAAGCAATGCGGTGGTGTTTCTCGGCGCGAACAACCTGCAGGTGCGGACATTGGGTCTTTCGACCCCGGGTCCCGAAGATGTTGTCGTCGCCGTTGAGTGGTCGGGGGTCAGCACCGGAACGGAGCGGCTGCTCTGGGCCGGGGAGATGCCGGCTTTTCCGGGGCTGAGCTATCCTCTGGTTCCCGGGTATGAGGCGGTCGGACGCGTTGTCGTGGCCGAGGCCCGCCCCGACCTTATTGGCAGACGTGTTTTCGTCCCTGGCAGCCGAGGTTTTAAGGGTGCGGCAGGCCTGTTCGGCGCATCCGCGTCGCATCTTGTCGTTGCGGCAGAAAAGGTTGTGCCCGTCGATCTGGACAGGCCGTCTGATGCGGTCCTGCTGGCGCTTGCAGCGACGGCGTATCACGCCATCGACGCGGCGGCTTTGCCGGAACTGATTGTCGGGCATGGCGTCCTTGGGCGCCTGATGGCGCGGCTGACACGGGCCATGGGCGGTATGCCAACGGTCTGGGAAATCAACGCCGACCGTCTCACCGAAGAGGATTATCCGGTCTGTACGCCGGAGTCAGATGGCCGCCGGGACTATGGTGTGATCTGTGATGTGAGCGGTGATTCCGGGATCCTCGACTCCCTGATTGCCCGACTGGCGCCCAAGGGTGAAATCGTGATGGCTGGCTTCTATATGGGGCGCCCTGATTTTGCCTTTCCAGCGGCCTTCATGAAAGAAGTCCGGCTGAGAATTGCGGCGGAGTGGGCGCCGGAGGACCTTGAGTCGGTGCTGCGTCTGATTTCAGGCGGCGTGCTGCGTCTCGATGGCCTGGTGACGCATAGTCAGCCCGCAAGTGAGGCCGCAAAGGCCTATCAGGTCGCGTTTGCAGACCCGTCCTGCCTGAAAATGATACTCGATTGGAGGCATATCTCATGACCGAACTGATTGGTCTGAACCATCGTCAATCCGGCAATGATATGATGGAGGCGCTTCGCGAGGAGGCCCGAATCGAGCCGGATCCGGTGGTCACCGCGCCGCCTGCAAAGGAAACGCAGATCATCGCCATTTATGGCAAGGGCGGCATTGGCAAGAGCTTCACGCTGGCCAATCTCAGCTACATGATGGCTCAGCAGGGCAAGAAGGTCCTGCTGATCGGGTGTGACCCGAAGAGCGATACAACCTCTCTGCTGTTTCACGGGCGGGCATGCCCAACCATTATTGAAACGTCGTCCCGCAAGAAGGAATCCGGCGAGGAAGTCGAGATTGGCGACGTCTGCTTCAAGCGCGATGGCGTTTATGCGATGGAGCTGGGCGGCCCGGAAGTGGGGCGCGGATGTGGTGGCCGCGGCATCATCCATGGCTTTGAGTTGCTGGAAAAGCTGGGCTTTCACGACTGGGACTTTGACTATGTCCTGCTCGATTTCCTCGGCGATGTCGTCTGTGGCGGATTCGGCCTGCCGATTGCCCGGGACATGTGCCAGAAGGTGATCGTCGTTGGCTCGAATGACCTGCAGTCGCTTTATGTCGCCAACAATGTCTGCTCTGCGGTCGAATATTTCCGTAAACTGGGTGGCAATGTTGGCGTGGCCGGCATGGTCATCAACAAGGATGACGGGACCGGCGAGGCTGCGGCCTTTGCAGAGCGTGTCGGTATCCCTGTGCTTTCGGCCATCCCCGCAGACGAGGACATCCGTCGCAAAAGCGCAAACTATCAGATTGTGGGCCGGCCTGGAAATCAGTGGGCGCCGCTTTTTGAGATGCTGGGCGAGAATGTCGCCAAGGCGCCGCCGGTTCATCCTACGCCCTTGTCGCAAGATGAATTGCTGGGCCTGTTTGCGGCTTCAGAAACGGGGGCGGGTGTCACCCTGGAGCCCGCTACGATCGCCGATATGTGCGGCAAGGACGCGGTCGAAAAGACCTCTCTGGAAGTTGTTTACGAAGAGATCTGATTTGACCGACGCACCCCGCCATACGCTCCTCGATACCACCGACAGCACCGAAACGGTGTATGATGATGCCGGATCTGTTGCGGTTGAGACCGGTGTCGCGCTTCCAGCCGAGGCCGTCGCCGACGATGGTATGGGCTGTCATGCCGGGGCAGAGACGATGCGGGCTGCGGCAGAGTCGGCGGGTCAAAGCGAACTGCTTGATCGCTATGCCAAGGATTACCCGCAGGGTCCGCATGACCAGCCACAGAGCATGTGCCCGGCCTTCGGGTCGCTGCGGGTTGGCTTGCGGATGAAGCGGACGGCCACGATCCTGTCCGGATCGGCCTGTTGCGTCTATGGCCTCAGCTTCACGTCTCATTTTTACGGCGCCAAGCGCAGCGTCGGCTATGTGCCCTTCAATTCTGAAACGCTTGTGACTGGCAAGCTGTTCGAAGACATCAAGGCGGCGGTCGAAGTGTCGGCCGACCCGGAGCGTTATGACGCCATCATTGTCACCAATCTGTGCGTGCCAACGGCATCTGGCGTGCCCCTGCGGCTTTTGCCTAAGGCGATAAACGGCGTCCGGATCGTGGGAATTGATGTGCCCGGATTTGGGGTGCCGACTCATGCTGAGGCCAAGGATATCCTCGCGGGAGCGATGCTGAAATATGCCCGCGAGGAAATCACGGCTGGTCCTGTTCCCCGTATGTCAGGGGCTGTATCCGAGCGGCCCATGGTCACCCTTCTGGGGGAAATGTTCCCGGCGGATCCGGTGGTGATCGGCCGGATGCTCGACCCGCTGGGTCTGGATGTTGGGGCAACGGTGCCGACGCGCGAATGGCGAGAGCTTTATACGGCGCTCGATGGCGCCGTCGTTGGGGCGGTACATCCTTTCTACACGGCCTCGATCAGGGAATTTGAAGCCGCCGGGCGCCCGATTGTCGGGTCAGCGCCGGTCGGGCTGGATGGGACCGTGTCCTGGCTTCAGGCGATCGGGTCCACCGTTGGCGTGTCGCAGAAGAAAATCGACGCGACCACGGGCGACCTGGCCAAGGCGATCAAGGCGGCGCTTGCCGCCAATCCGATCAAGGGTCGGATTACCCTGTCGGGCTATGAGGGCTCAGAGCTTCTGGTGGCCCGCCTGCTGGTTGAGAGCGGCGCAGACGTGCGATATGTCGGCACGGCGTGCGCGCGGTCACGCTGGTCTGAGGGTGACCGCGACTGGCTGGAGTCGAAGGGCATTCACGTCAAGTATCGGGCGTCGCTGGAAGACGATCTGGCGGCTTTCAAAGCGTTTGAGCCGGACCTGGCCATTGGCACCACGCCGGTCGTTCAGGCGGCCAAGGAAGCCTCGACCCCGGGGCTTTATTTCACCAATCTGATCTCGGCGCGGCCGCTTATGGGGCCGGCGGGTGCGGGCGCCCTCGCTCAGGTCGTCAACGCCGCGATTGAGAACAAGTCGCGCTTCGACCAGATGTCGGCTTTCTTTGAAGATGTTGGCACCGGTGACCGGGCTGGAATCTGGGAAGATACCCCTGACACACATGACGACTTCCGCGCCAAGCAGCGCCGAAAGCTGGCCATTCAGAGCAAGCGGGACTCTAATCTCGAGGAGCCGGTCGGATGCTGATCCAGGATCATGATCGCGCCGGGGGCTATTGGGGCTCTGTCTATGTCTTCACGGCTGTGAAGGGCTTGCAGGTCGTGATTGACGGGCCTGTCGGGTGCGAGAACCTGCCGGTCACGTCTGTCCTGCACTATACTGACGCACTGCCGCCGCACGAACTGCCGATTGTCGTGACAGGCCTGGGTGAAGAAGAACTTGGCCAGCACGGAACCGAGGCCGCCATGAAGCGGGCCCGCAGCGTGCTCGATCCGGAATTGCCCGCGGTCGTGGTGACCGGCTCAATCGCCGAAATGATCGGCGGGGGCGTGACGCCGCAGGGCTCAAACATCGTCCGTTTCCTGCCGCGGACCATTGATGAGGACCAGTGGCAGAGTGCCGACCGGGCCCTGCTTTGGCTGTGGACCGAATATGCCCAGACAAAAGGGCGGGATCCCAAGCCCCGCAAGCGGCCCGTGGATGCCAAGCCGCTGGTGAATATTCTCGGCCCGTCTTATGGCATGTTCAACATGCCCTCGGATCTGGCTGAAATTCGGCGTCTGGTCGAAGGGATCGGCGCCGAGATCAACTTGGTTTTCCCTCTCGGCAGCCATATTTCCGAGACCCGTCGTCTGATCGATGCGGATGTCAATATCTGCATGTATCGCGAGTTTGGCCGGTCCTTGTGTGAGGCGCTTGGAACGCCGTATCTGCAGGCGCCGATCGGGCTGCATTCGACGACCAAATTTCTGCGCAAGCTTGGTGAGCTCACCGGACTGGATCCGGAGCCATTCATCGAGCAGGAAAAGCACACCACGATCAAACCGGTCTGGGATTTGTGGCGCTCGGTCACTCAGGACTTCTTCGGCACGGCGGATTTCGGGATCGTGGCCAACGAGACCTATGCGCGCGGGATTCGAAATTTCCTTGAAAATGACCTTGGTCTGCCCTGCGCCTTCTCCTATGCCCGCACGGCGGGTCGCAAGCCGGATAATGATGCGGTTCGGAAAGACATCAGGACGAAATGTCCTTTCGTCGTGTTCGGAAGCTTTAATGAGCGCATGTATATGCAGGAAGCCGACGCGCGTTCCGCTTACATTCCGGCTAGCTTCCCCGGCGCTGTCATCCGGAGGCATACCGGGACTCCGTTTATGGGGTATGGCGGGGCCACCTATATTGTACAGGAATATTGCAATGCGCTGTTCGATGCGCTGTTCCATATCCTGCCGCTCGGCGACGATCTGGACCGGGTCGAGGCGACCCCGACACGACGGCAGCAGGCGCCGCCCTGGGAAACTGCGGCGTTTGAAGCACTCGATACATATGTCGAACAATTTCCAGTCCTGACACGGATTTCCGCGGCCAAGCGCCTGCGGGATCGTGCCGAGCGGCTGGCCCAGGAATCCGGTGCCGAAACCGTAACGGCGGCGCATGTTGAAGCCGGGTTCCAGCAGACGAAGGGACAAGTCGGATGACGATCATAAGCCGACCCGCGTCTGCCGGGAGAACTGATACAAAAATGAGGAGGAGACTTGAGATGTCGAATATTGCTTTGCGCAAACGGCGTGGCCATGGCGGTCAGCAGTCGGAGTACACACTGTATCTCGCAATCGCCTACCCCATGCTTCTGTTGGCGGCCTGTGCGCTTCGGCTTGCCCCGGGGAGCCCGAAATATCACGGCGTTCGCTATCGCCGCCCGTCTGTTTTTCGCGAGGCCTGGGAAATGGGGCAGAGCGCCCTGCCCTGGGTTTTTGCCGGAAGGTGAATGGGGGAGTTAACCGAATTTGGCGCCGGTTTCGGTGTCAAAATGCCCGGGTCGCAGGGCGAAATGTGCGGCTAAACTTGGTGGTCAGAATAAAGGAGAAATGACCATGGAGACCACAGATAGGTCTGAGTCACTGTCAGGACTGACAGCGACCGAGGCCCGAGCCTTTCACGGGCTGTTCATGAAGAGTTTCTTTCTCTTCATGTTCTGGGCTTTTATCGCGCACATGCTGGTGTTCTATCACAAACCCTGGCTGGGCGTAATTTCCTAACGGTAACGAGAAAAAAGGAGCTCCCATTATGTGGAGACTATGGATGATCTTTGATCCGCGGCGGATTCTCGTTGCGCTCACAGCATTCCTTTTCACACTTGCTCTGCTTATCCACTTCATTCTTTTGAGTACGGATGAGTATAACTGGTTTGAAATGGACGAAGCGGTAGCAGCAGCTGCCATTCCGGCTGTGACTGTCGACGTTCGAACCGCCTAAGGGTCTATCGACAGCAGGCGGTCGGCGCATCCGGGAATCCGGCTGCGCCGGTCGCCAACCCTCGCAATAGAATCCGGCTGGCTCGCCCCAAATCACTCTCGATTTGCGCGAGCGTCTGGCCAACAGGAGAAGGCGCACTGAGATGGCGTTACTAAACTATGAGAGAAAGTACCGTATTAGGGGCGGCACTCTGGTCGGCGGTGACTTGTTCGATTTCTGGGTCGGGCCGTTCTATGTCGGATTTTTCGGCGTAACGACCGCTTTCTTTGCCGCACTGGGCACCGCTCTGATCTTTTTTGGAGCATCCCAAGGAGACACATGGAACCCTTGGTTGATAAGCATTAATCCCCCGGATGTGAGTTATGGCCTCGCGCTTGCGCCCATGATGGAGGGTGGCCTTTGGCAGATTATAACGTTCTGTGCCATCGGCGCATTTGGGTCCTGGATCCTGCGCGAAGTTGAAATATCGCGGAAGCTTGGCATGGGTTACCATGTTCCGGTCGCGTTTTCCTTTGCCGTTCTGGCCTATGTCACGCTGGTCGTGATCCGGCCCGTCCTGATGGGCGCGTGGGGACACGGCTTTCCCTACGGCATTATGAGCCATTTGGACTGGGTCTCTAATACCGGCTATATGTACGGCAATTTTCATTACAATCCGGCGCATATGGTCGCCATTACATTCTTCTTCACCACGACGCTGGCCCTGGCCATGCATGGTGGCCTGGTCTTGTCTGCGACAAATCCGGGCAAGGGTAAGGAGGTAAAGACACCGGAACATGAAAACGCCTTTTTCCGGGACTTTATCGGATATTCTATCGGCACGCTGGGGATTCACCGGCTGGGCCTATTCCTTGCTCTGTCAGCTGCCTTCTGGAGCGCCGTCTGCATTGTGATCAGCGGACCTTTTTATGATGGGTCCTGGATCACATGGTGGGATGGTTGGAAAAACTTGCCGATCTGGCACTTGGGAGATGTCTAATGGCTGATTATCAAAACATCTTTACGCAAATTCAGGTGCGGGGCCATGTTGATCATGGTGTGCCCCTGGGCCCGGACAATGATGACCGGTTTCAGATTACGACCTTCAGTCATTTGTTTGGCCGGTTGGGTGACGCGCAGGTTGGTCCGGTTTATCTCGGCTGGACAGGCATCGCATCTCTGATTTGCGGTTTCTTCGCGATTGAGATCATCGGTCTCAATATGATGGCAAGCGTAAATTGGAACCCGATCGAATTTGTCGGGACCTTGCCCTGGCTGACTCTGAACCCTCCCGGGCCTGAACATGGCCTCAACTTTTTTGTGCCCCTTGCGGAGGGCGGCTGGTGGCTACTGGCTGGCTTCTTCTTGACCGCATCCATCCTATTATGGTGGGTGAGATCTTATCGCCGGGCCATTGCGCTGGGTCTCGGGACGCACATCTGCTGGGCGTTTGCCGCCGCAATCTGGTTGTACCTTGTCTGCGGTTTCATTCGGCCGGTTATGATGGGGAGTTGGAGTGAAGCGGTGCCCTTTGGCATCTTTACGCATCTCGATTGGACCAACAATTTCTCTCTGATGTATGGGAACCTGTTCTACAATCCGTTTCATATGCTTTCGATTGTCTTCCTGTACGGATCTGCCCTTCTGTTTGCCATGCACGGGGCAACCATTCTCGCAGTTGGGCGCTATGGTGGCGAGCGTGAGATTGAGCAGATTTATGATCGCGGAACTGCATCAGAGCGAGCAGCCCTGTTCTGGCGCTGGACCATGGGATTCAATGCCTCAATGGAATCGATTCACAGATGGGCCTGGTGGTTTGCCATCCTCTGTCCGATCACAGGCGGAATCGGTATTCTCCTCACGGGAACCGTTGTTGATAACTGGTTCCTCTGGGGGCTGGATAATGGTTTTGCAAGCTTCTAGGCTTTGCGACGACTGTTGATAAAGGCCGGATCCAGAGGGTCCGGCCTTTTCTGTTTCAATCCGATTTCAGTGCCTGCCACAGGGCCGCTAGGCAGGCAATATGTGTGATCAGAGCCCCGGTTAAGCACAGCCCGATCAGCTGGGCAGAATCGGGAGTCGCGAGGGCCAGCCGCAACCCTAGCATCAGCAGGGCGCCACTGATCAGGAACAGAAGAAGCGGCAGGATCAACTGCGGTCTTCGAAACCGGTTCAGAAGCCAGGTGCCGAACAGGGCTTCCCCGGCAATCATCGCGAATGCGACATTAAGGGTCTGCGGTGTGATCAAGTTCAACAATGGCTTTTCCTGAACGTGCTGCGCGGAGGCTCAGGACGTTGCGGCGACGTCCTGAAGGACACGAAGCACCTGCTCTCTCAGGCCGCATGGTATGGGATACAGGTCGGTCTGAACAGGCGCAGATGAATTGACCGGAGACACGGACAAGGTCATCGGGTATCAATCCGCCGGTTCGCGACGCGGGGTCCTGACCAGTCCCAGCAAATGTCCCAAATCTTTGAAGAAGATTCTTGCATGGGCAAGATGATCCGGTTTGCCCAGCCGCTTATTGAGATAGGCGTCCCAGGTCAGGCGCTGAACGTCCTTGTCTTTGCACATGGCGACGAAGCCCTCGCGCCGTTTGTCATTTCGGTACCAGAAATGCTGCATGATCCCAAGAATGAGAAAAACCTTGCCATGTTCCTTCATATAGCGTGCGCGGGTTCGGGCCAGGGCTTTGACATCTCCTGTCGAGAGCAGCTCGTGAATAGAGATTGCGGCTTCTCGGCCGCCGAGCATGGCATAGTAAATCCCTTCGCCGGAGGCGGGTGCAACACACCCTGCGGCATCGCCGGCCAAGATAACGTCTCGCCCGTTGTCCCACCGCTTGCGAGGCTTGAGAGGAATGGGCGCGCCCTCTTTGCGGACGAGGCCGGCGGTCTCCAGCCCTGTGGCTTGGCGTAGCGTTGACACAGCCTGGCGCAGCGAAAAGCCCTTATGCGCACTTCCGACACCTACGCTGGTTGTGTCGCCATGTGGGAAAATCCAGGCATAGAAATCGGGCGAGAGATGCCCCTGATAATAGATGTCGCACCGGGCTGGATCGAAATTTTCGGACGGTGCCGGCGAGCGAATAATCTCATGATAAGCGAACACAGATTTTGGCATGCCGCCGCCTTTGGGAATGGCCTGGAGGGCAACCTGGGAGCGGGCACCGTCCGCTCCGATAACGGTCCGGGCGCGCACTTGAACGGGAGACGCATCCTTATCACCGCCATCCGGCTGGTAGGTGATCAGCGCCGTCCCGTCTGTATCGCGGCTGAAGTTGATAAAGCGGCCATCGCGTCGACTGGCACCCGACTGTTCGGCCCGGTCTCGCAACCACTCATCAAAATGCTCGCGGTCGACCATGCCGACTTTTCCGCCATGTACGGGCATGTCAACTTTGTGACCCTTGGGCGAGATCATGCGCGCTTCCTGTGCCTGGGCAACAACAAGGCTTATGGGAATGTCGAAGTCCTGGATCAGTCTTGGTGGTATGGCCCCGCCGCAGGGTTTGATTCGACCAGGGCGATCCAGCAGCAAAACGGAATAGCCTTCGCGTGCCAGGTCCCAGGCGGCGGTGGCGCCGGCGGGGCCGCCGCCGACGACGACGGTGTCAAACGTGTGAGCAGGTTCTGTCGGGTTGGCAGTCATCGATCTTCTTCCTTTAGTCTGCGGGCAGCATATCGCCGGTCGGGAAAGCGGGCAGCGTTCGGTCATCCTGATCGGTTGTCCCGACCCGAGCAGCGAGAATGGCTGCGACCAGGAATAGGGCACCCTCAGTGCCAAAAACGAGGGCAAAGGCGGTTCCTGTCTCAGCGAGGATCTGGCGCGTGATATCGATGGAGGCGGCGCCAATGAAGCCGCCCAATCCGAAGGCAACGGCCTGGGACGCGCCCCAAAGACCCATTTTTATGCCCTCTCTGGAGGGCGCGCCGGCGCTTGCCAGCGTCATCATGGATCCAATGGCGGCGACCGCGAAGGCCCCATTTGCCAGTCCAAGACCGAAGACATTGGCCTGTATCGGCCATGTAGCGCCGATCGTTGCACCAAGGGCCAGCGCAGCGAGGGCGATCGATGAGGCGATGCAGCCGGCAATGGTCCAGAGGCGCATGAATCCGGCCCGCGACTTGCCGATGGTCGTGCCAATGATGGCCGTCGCGATCATGCCGATCAAGGTTCCGGCATTCTGGAGACCTGCAAGCTGTGTGGACTCGCCCGGCGTGTAGCCATGTATGAGACCGGCAAAAGGCTCAAGGATCAAATCCTGAGCGCTATAGGCCAGCATAGAAACGAACACGAAGACGGTGAACCGGCGGGCCTGGGGCTCTGCCCAGATGTCCTTCAGGGCGGCCTTGAAAGCGGGCGCGTCTGACGCCTGCGCGGGTCCCGGCCCGGGCCGTATTTGACCGCGTTCCAGTCCCCAGAGTGCCCCCGTGGCAAGGAGAAGTGCGATTACACAAACCGCGGCCGTGACCAGAATCAGGCGATGAAGAGAAAAGGGGTCCAGAAAATGGCCTGCCAGGCCGGCTGTCAGCACAAAGCCAAAGATCATCATGATCCATACGATCGCTGCGGCTGCGGCCTTGCGACTGGGTTCGGTTCGACTGGCGAGCAGAGCGAGAAGATTGGTGCCTGCAGCGCCGACCCCGATGCCAATAAAGAAAAAAGCCAGAACCGACCCGGCCACGCCGACAAGGAAATGCTCCGCAAGCAGCAGGGTCGCGGCCGAGGCTCCGGTTGCGCCAAGTGCGAGGACCAGCATCCCACCGAGGATCCAGGGGGCTCTCGACCCGCCCAAATCCGCGCCAAAGCCCCAGCGTGGGCGGGACATTTGGACCGCATAATGCCAACCGACCAGGGCTCCTGGCAGAGCTGCCGCAAGTCCGAGCTCGACGACCATCACACGATTGAGCGTGGATGTGGTCAGGATGATGATTGCGCCCAGCGCCGCCTGAACCAGCCCCAGCCGGATGACTCCGAGCCAGCCGAACGGTCTGGATTTAGTCGCTTCAGCCATGCAGTCCCCCAGACAGAGGGGCGACGGCAAGGGCAGCCGCCAGCATCCCCAGAACGTAAAGGGTTGTGCCTGTTGCATTATACCAGGGAGCCTTGCCGCGTGGGTCGCGCAGCATGATCCGCATCAGGAAAATCTGGGCGATCAGCAGGCCCAGAACAATTGCGGCATGAACCGGGCGTTCAAGGGCGACGAGGGCGGCGATAACGGCCAGCTGTGCAGTGGCCATAACCACGCAGGCAAATTTTGCAGCCCGGTCCGGCCCGAGCTGGACGGGAAGAGAGCGCACGCCCATGGCCCGGTCACCTTCAATTGCCTTGAAGTCATTCAACGTCATGATGCCATGAGCGCCGATCGAGTAGGCCGTGGCCAGAAATATGATGGCAGGGCCAGGCAGCCCCCCCAGAATGACGGCCGCACCTGTGAACCAGGCAATGCCCTCATAGGAAAACCCAACCGCGGCATTGCCCCACCAGCCATTCAATTTGAGCCGTAGTGGCGGCGCACTGTAAG
Organism: uncultured Hyphomonadaceae bacterium; assembly: GCA_938084575.1. Taxonomy (GTDB): domain Bacteria; phylum Pseudomonadota; class Alphaproteobacteria; order Caulobacterales; family Hyphomonadaceae; genus Henriciella. The sequence goes on along the minus strand of CALKFG010000007.1, from coordinate 96,058 downwards.
CCCATGCCAACGCCACCCCCAGAACAGTTGCCCCGAAAGCCCAGACACCCAGACTTGCGCCCAGAAGAAGCGACAAGCCAGACCAGACCAGTGCAATCCAGAGGCCCCAGCGCCCACCGATCCGGCCAGATGGAATTGGCCGGTCCGGCTGATTTATGGCGTCCACATGACGGTCGAACCAGTCATTGACGGCCTGGCTCGAGGCGCAGACCAGAGGGCCAGCCAAGAGAATTCCCAGGAAAAGCTGGGGCAGTCGGTCAAGGACCGGCGCGCCAGTTGAAACCACGCCACACATAAAGGCCCACATCGCGGCAAACCAGGTGACGGGCTTAAGGAGTTCCAGAACTGCGAGGGGGTGCGGTGGTGCGCTGATGCGGAGGGAGGAGGTCGATTGTGTCACCGCCGCAGGCTAGTATTGACACCTGTTACCGTCAACCAAACTTTACGATTTGCGTCCCTCGACATCAGGCATCGTCAGTGTCCCCGAAACGGCTCAATTTTGAATAAAGCCCTTGACGACTGAGGCCAAGAATTTCAGCGGCAGATGCTCTATTGTCCCCGGTAAGGTTCAGGGCGGCCTCGATGCAAAGACGTTCGATCAGTACGGTCGCTTCCTTGACGATATCTTTGAGCGGCACGCGTCCAACCAGATTGGTGAGCTGGTCGGCCGTACTGGGCAGTCTTTCACTGATTCCGGGATCCGATGGCAGACGACGAGCGACGTTCCGGATGGAGAAGCCGAAAACCGGCTGGCCCGATTGGCTTGTCTCTATGGCGGAGACTTCGACCTGGTCTTCCGCACCAAAACGGTCAGTCAGGCTGGTTGCGAAATTTCGGACAAATCCACCTGTTTTAAGATTTGAAATCAGTACGTTAAGATCGGTCTGGGAGCGGCCCAGAAAGTCACCCAGAGAGGCGCCGCGTATCTGGGCAGCCCCGGTGATCTGGACATTGTCCAAAAAGGCGCGATTGGCCGTAAGAATTCGCAGGTCCGGGCTGGTGACAACGAGGGCGTCTGGCAGATCCTGAAGTGCGTTGAGCATTGCGTCGCCGCCCTTTTCAGCCGGCTGCGCAGCAGTTTCTGCCTGAAGCCTGACCATGATCTGGGGGCCGACGCCCTGATGAAAGGCGGATGCGAACAGCTTAACAGTCTGTCCGTCCATGAGCGCAATCGGGTCTGATGCAGCGTTTCCATCGGAGATGGCGCGGGCAGTGAGGCGTTCGAGACGTCCCGACTGGTCTTGTCTGAAAAAATCCCGGATAGACTGGCTTATAATTTCATCGCGAACCCGCCCAACCAGCCGGATCGCCGGCGCATTGACGTCCTTAATCGACATCGTATCGGCATCTATAATCAGGATTGGTTCTGTGATCGTGTCCAGCAGCACTCTGTAGCGGGTTTCGGTTGCGCGCAGTCGGGCATAATCGCGCTCCAGGTCTTGATGGGTTCGGACAAGGCGTTGCTGCAGGGCTGACAGCGACCGGAGGTTTCGGCCTAAGGCAATAATGCGGTTGGGCTGATCTGTTTGCACGGTCTTATATTTGATCGGCACATCCTGGGCAGAGGTCGACATATGGTTGACTTGCCGCTCTGTTACACTGTTCCGATTGGCGGAGGCGGACAGCAGGTCTTCTATTTTAGGGCGGCTTTCGACGGTGACCGTCCTGATCCACGACTTGCCGGGCCAGCTTGTTGCAAAACCTTCCTGCTGCAGGTTGGTATCCGGAATTGCGATGTCTTTAATAATTCCATCTTCGATGATCAGCGTGATATCCGCGGCTTGCTCAAGAGTGGTGGCGAGCGTCCGTGGGTCCAGCGTGGCAAGAATTTTGTCTGCCTGCTGGAAGCCGTGCGCCAAGTCCTTAGAGTGCTTCGAATCGTCCATTCTCTTTTCCGATCAGGTATTCATCCCGACCATCTAGCGTTAGGACGTGACTTTCGCCAGTAGGCGTCTGCCCATATTTGGGGCCGCACTTGCATCCTCCGCATATAGGTCAGCACCAATTTTGCCGACCATATCTGTGTCCTGCTGAAAAACTGGGCCGCCGACCATGACCTGCAGGTCAGGATTACAGGACGCTTTGCGCAGCTGTGTGATTTGTTGCTTTAACCGCTTCGTCTGAACTGTTGAGGCGGCCGACAGGCCGACAATGTCGAAATGAGTTGTTCTAACCATGTCATTCACGGCTCTTGCGTCTGCCCCAGGCTCGCAAGCCACGCGCCAGCGGTCCCGGCGGAAGAATTCCGCGACCATGACCAGGCCGAACATGTGCTGGTCGCCATCGGCATTGGCAAGCAGGATGTGAGGCGCCCAGAGATTGGGTTGCCGGGCTGGCATGGCATCATCCTCGCTATACTTGCGCAGGATTTCGTGCAGCTTGAAAAGCCCGATGGTAACATCGCTGAAATCGCACAGATCCTCTTCCCAAAGCGCTCCTAGACGTCGGGCGCTTTCAGCCAGAAGATCGAGAAAGATAACCTCTTGGGAAATACCGCGACTCAGATGCTCGTCGACCAGCCTGCAGGCCGACTCCATACTGCCATCTTGCAATTCCGACAAAAAGGCATCGCGGTTTTCCTGTGTCAGGGCATCGGCGGAGGGCGTTTCCCCAGAAGGCTTAAGGTTGGGTGCCTCGCTTGCTGACAACCGGGGCAGGATTTGGTCCTCAATGGCGCGAAGCAAGCTGTCTAGGCTTGACGGAAAACCCTCCGGGCCACCTTGAAACATAGGTTTGGTCCAGGTGTCATGGTCCGATGCGCCATTCGCCTCGTCGCTGTAAGGGGCTTCGCTGTTTGCGTCATTGCCCGTTCTGAGGTCTGTCATGTTCCCTCCTTCTGAACCTGTCCCGGTTCGGTCGCGGCAGGGGGGCAAAGGCTCATGCGCGGTTAGCCCGCATCCAGAACCGCGCAGAGATTGCGCAGCCGCAGCAGGACCGGAGCGTCCTTCGATTTATGGATATCTAACACGGCTTCCCCCAAAGCTTTTTGTTTGATCCAGGTCGCGCAGGTCTCAACCATAGCGTGCAAGCCGTCTTGGCGTGCCGCCTCGGAGTCTTAACCAGTCGTCCCGGATAAGAATTATAGAATACCGATAAAAACAACTCGGCAAGTTATTTTTTTAAAGGCCCGGTGCGCACCAAAAACGAGCGCGCGTCAAGAAAAGTAGACGTAAAGATGGATTGACAGTTTGGCGGACTGCTTGATACCGTCTCTCAAGGAATTCGAAGGGTGGGGCAGACGGGCATGGCAGCCAGACAACACAGATCCCTTTACACGGCAGAGCAAAGGGCTCGTCGTGACAGGTCGCCTTGGACAATGGTCCAGGCGGTTCTGGCGCCGATCCAGTTCGTTGTTTTTCTGATTAGCCTCGGTCTGGTTTTGCGGTACCTGGCGACCGGGGAGGGCCTCGGGCTTGCTACGGCGTCGATTGTCCTCAAAACCTTGGTTCTTTATCTCATCATGGTGACGGGCGCGATCTGGGAAAAGGTCGTTTTCGGTCAACACCTGTTCGCGCCGGCATTTTTCTGGGAAGATGTCGTCTCCATGGCGGTCATTGCCTTGCATACCGCTTATCTGGTTTTGCTTATCGGCCAGTTTGCCCCGCCGGACGTCCAGTTGGCGGTCGCTTTGGCGGCCTATGCGGTTTATCTGATCAATGCGGTCCAATTCGTGTGGAAGCTGCGGCTTGCACGTATTGCGCCGATTGGCGCGCCGGCGCTGGAGGTGGCCTGAATGACTCATTCTCTGGATATCGGTCATTCTAGGAAAGCGGGTAAGTCTGCCGTGCCTGAGATCCTCAGGGAGCGTGGGCAGCGAGAGGTGTTTTGCGGGCTGACGGGAATCGTTTGGCTGCATCGGAAAATGCAGGATGCGTTTTTCCTCGTTGTCGGCTCACGGACTTGTGCTCATCTGATCCAATCCGCAGCGGGCGTGATGATTTTTGCCGAGCCGCGCTTCGCGACAGCCATCATTGAAGAGCGCGATCTTGCGGGCATGGCGGATGTGAATGATGAGCTTGATAAAACCGTCACGCGACTGCTTGAGCGCCGTCCAGAGATCAAGCTGCTGTTTCTTGTTGGGTCCTGCCCGTCAGAGGTCATCAAGCTTGATCTCAGCCGTGCCGCTGCAAGATTGTCGAAGCTTCATTCGCCGGCTGTACGGATTTTGAATTACTCTGGCAGTGGGATTGAAACGACATTTACACAGGGCGAGGATGCCTGCCTGTCCTCCCTGGTGGCAGAGTTGCCGCGCTCGGAATCCGCGGAAAAATCCTTGATCGTTGTTGGGTCACTCGCGGATGTCGTTGAGGATCAGTTCGCGCGCATGTTTGAGGCCCTGGGTATAGGCCCCGTAGCGTTTTTGCCCGCGAGAAACCTTGATGCCTTGCCCAGCCTTGGTCCGGGGAGCCGTTATTTGCTGGCGCAGCCCTTTTTGGGGGATACGGCCAGAGCGCTGGAAGCGCAGGGGGCGAGAAGGATTGCTGCGCCTTTCCCCCTTGGTGTTGAGGGAACGACCGAATGGCTGCGGGCTGCAGCAGTGGCATGGGGTGTGGATCCCGATCATTTTGAGACGGTGACCGAGATGCCGCGGGCGCGAGGCGAGCGTGCACTTGAGCGCTATCGCCAGACTTTGAACGACAAGAGCGTGTTCTTTTTTCCGGACTCGCAGCTCGAGGTGCCCTTGGCGCGTTTCCTGTCGCGCGAGCTGGGCATGCGCCTGACCGAGGTCGGGACGCCTTATCTCCATGCTGAGCATCTTGCCGATGAGCTGAGCCTATTGCCTGCAGATGTTCTCTTAAGCGAGGGTCAGGACGTCGAATGCCAGCTGGACCGATGCCGGTCTTTCGCGCCCGACATTACCGTCTGCGGACTTGGGCTGGCCAACCCGCTTGAGGCCGAGGGGCTGACCACGAAGTGGGCGATCGAATTGGTCTTCACGCCGATACATGGTTACGAGCAGTGTGCAGACCTTGCTGAACTTTTTGCCCGCCCGCTCGTGCGCAAAACGAGGCTCGCCGTCTGATGAAGCTAACCGTCTGGACATATGAGGGGCCGCCGCATGTGGGCGCCATGCGCGTGGCGACAGCGATGAAGGGTGTGCACTATGTTCTGCACGCACCACAAGGCGATACTTATGCCGACTTGCTGTTCACGATGATTGAACGTCGCAATAAGCGGCCGCCCGTGACTTACACCACATTTGAGGCGCGGGATCTTGGTTCTGATACGGCGGAAATTTTCAAGCGCGCCGCCCAGGACGCATATGACCGATATCAGCCCGAGGCTATGCTGGTGGGGGCGTCTTGTACGGCGGAACTGATACAAGATGATCCTGCGGGCCTGGCCAAGGCGATGAAGTTTCCTGTGCCTGTCATACCTCTTGAGCTGCCGTCTTATCAGCGCAAGGAAAATTGGGGCGCGGCCGAAACTTTCTACCAGATCGTGCGGACACTGGCGGCGCCAGTAGAGCGTCGTCGCGGAACCCGACTGGATGATCGCAGCTGCAACATTCTTGGCCCAACCGCGCTTGGTTTCCGTCACCGTGATGATGTCAAAGAGATTGCCGGTCTGCTTCAGGCCCTTGGTATTCGTGTCAATGTGATTGCACCTCTGGAGGCAGGTCCGGAGGACATTAAGCGGCTCGGTGCTGCTGATTTCAATGTTGTGCTGTATCCAGAGATCGCCGAGCCGGCGGCACGGTGGCTTGAGAAGACATTCGATCAACCCTGGACCCGAACCATTCCCATCGGAATTGGCGCAACGCGTGATTTTATCGCTGAGGTCCAGGAAATTTGCGGGCGCGGTCCGGTCGATGATGATGTGTTTCAATCTAATTTTCCGTGGTGGTCCCGATCCGTGGATAGCAACTATCTGACCGGGAAGCGGGTCTTCATATTCGGGGATGCGACACACGCCATTGCTGCGGCGAGAGTGGCATCTGAGGAGTTTGGGTTCGAGGTCGTTGGGCTTGGGTGTTACAATCGCGAGTTCGCTCGGGATGTTCGTGCGGCGGCTGCCCGTTATGGGGTCGAGCCACTGATCACCGATGATTACCTCGAGGTCGAGCAGCGCATTTCCGAGCTTCAGCCGGAACTGGTTCTTGGGACGCAAATGGAGCGTCATATTGCCAAGCGTCTCAACCTGTCCTGCGCTGTGATTTCAGCGCCCGTCCATGTTCAGGATTTTCCGGCGCGGTATGCGCCGCAAATGGGGTTCGAGGGTGCCAATGTTCTTTTTGACACCTGGGTCCATCCTCTGGTCATGGGGCTGGAAGAGCATTTGCTGGGCATGTTCCGGGAAGATTTTGAGTTCAGCGATTCCGCTGGGCCATCGCATCTGGGGGGGCATGGTGCGGCCGAGCCCGTGGATGAGGACATTTCCGACCTGACCCTGCATTGGCTGCCTGACGCTGAAAAAGAGTTACGTAAGATTCCATTTTTCGTTCGTGGCAAAGCCCGTCGGAATACGGAGCGTTTTGCTCGCGACCGGGACCTCGCTGAAATTTCCTTGGAAACGCTTTACGATGCAAAGGCAGAGTATGGCCGGTAGGGTCATCCCCTCAGACCGGACCCCGGTTCGTGTTGTGCTCATCTCTCTGGATGGGCATTTGGCGTCCGCTGCTGATCGTGCGGCGTTGTCGCTGAGGCAAGCTATGCCCGGCCTTGAGCTGAAATTTCATGCTGCGTCCGAGTGGGCGCGAAACAGCGCGTCCCTAGAAGGATGTAAAGCGGACATCGCCACGGCCGATGTCATTATTGCGTCGATGCTGTTCATGGAAGACCATATCCGCGCTGTGCTTCCGGATCTCGAGGCACGCCGAGACTCCTGCGATGCAATCGTGGGCTGCTTGGCGGCGTCTGAAGTGGTCCGTCTGACCCGGCTGGGTCAATTCGATATGGCAAAGCCGGCCAGCGGACCCGTCGCGCTCATCAAGCGCCTGCGAGGATCGGGCGATCGCGCGCGCGCCGGGGCCAAGCAAATGAAGACCTTGCGGCGTTTGCCCAAGATCCTGAAATATATTCCGGGGACAGCCCAGGATGTACGGGCCTATTTCCTGTCGATGCAATACTGGTTGGCAGGGTCAGAGCGCAATATTGCAAATTTGGTGACCTATCTGGTTGACCGGTATGCCGCAGGTCCCAGGGCGCATTTGCGCGGGACGCTCAGTCCGGAACCGCCGCGTGAGTTGCCGGAGACGGGCGTCTACCACCCAGATATGAGCCCACATCATAGCGTCGATGTCCGCGCCCTGCCATTCGCGCGTTCAAAAAGGCCAGTTATTGGCCTGTTGCTGATGCGGTCCTATACCGCGTCACGCGATACGGGCCACTATGATGGCGTCATCCGGGCGTTTGAGGCGAAGGGGTTTCGTGTCATTCCGGCTTTCGCAAGCGGTCTGGATGCCCGCGAAGCGATCGAAACCTATTTCATGGAGCAGGGCGTTGCGCGTATTGATGCGCTGGTGTCCCTGACGGGGTTCTCGCTGGTCGGGGGGCCGGCTTTCAACGATTCCGATGCTGCAATTTCCATGCTTAAGGCGCTGGATGTGCCCTATGTGTGCGCTCAGGCGCTGGAGTTCCAATCGCTTTCGGAATGGGGCCAGAGTGGCCGGGGTCTGACCCCGGTTGAAACCACGATGATGGTGGCTTTGCCTGAACTGGACGGCGCAACAGGTCCGATTGTTTTCGGGGGCCGGGCGGACCATGGTACGAGCTGCAACGGCTGTCAGCGCAACTGCCATTTTGACGACTCTCATCGTCGGATGCGGGCCTGCCCCGAGCGGGTGGAACGGCTGGTCAGCCGGGTCGAGAAGCTGGTCATATTGAAGCGCAGGCAGCGGGCAGATCGCAAAATTGCAATCACTCTGTTCAATTTTCCGCCAAATGGCGGGGGGACCGGCACGGCGGCTCACCTCGACGTGTTCGGTTCCCTGCTGAATCTGATGCGGGAATTGCGGGCTTCCGGTTACCAGGTCGATGTTCCGGAGACGGCAGAGGATCTGCGCCGCCAAGTTGTCGCAGGAAATGCGGACGAGTTTGGCACGGATGCAAATGTTGCGGCGCGCGTTTCAGCCGAGGACCATGTTCGACGAGAGCCCCGCCTGGCCGAGATTGAGGCCCAGTGGGGGCCTGCTCCCGGTCGCCACCAGAGTGATGGCCGGTCGATTTTTGTTCTGGGTGCGCAGTTTGGCAATGTGTTTGTTGGGGTCCAGCCGGCCTTTGGCTATGAAGGCGACCCGATGCGTCTGTTGTTTGACAAGGGCTTCGCGCCAACCCACGCTTTTTCTGCATATTATACCTGGCTGAGGACGGATTTTGGTGCCGATGCAGTTCTGCATTTTGGCACTCATGGTGCGCTTGAATTTATGCCCGGCAAGCAGGTCGGGCTATCCGGATCGGACTGGCCGGATTCCCTGATCGGCGATCTTCCGAACGTCTATTTCTACGCGGCAAACAATCCTTCTGAAGCCTTGCTGGCGAAAAGAAGGGGGGCCGCAACAACAATTAGCTATCTGACGCCGGCCCTGACACGGGCTGGTCTCTATAGTGAATTGATGGAGCTGAAGGCCAGCATCGACCGCTGGCGCCAGTGTGACCCCGAAGACGTTGATTTGCAGGCGCGTTTGGCTGAGCTGATTCAGGCTCAGGCGGCGCTGATAGATCTTGCCCCAGCCGAGCCGGTATGGGGGACAGCCGCTGGCAAAGCCATTAATGACGTGCGACTCAAACTGGCAGAGATTGAGCATACGCTGATCCCGGAGGGATTGCATATTGCCGGGCAGGGGATCGATGACCGGCACCGCCTGGAGATGCTTATTGCCATGCCGGTCCAGGATGACGGTGATGTGCTCCCTGAGCAGGCGATTGCCGATCTGGTGGATGGCGTGCCGGTCAACCGTGTGGCCAAGACGCATGGGTTAACGGCCCGGATCCCGGCGCTTGAGCATCTCGCCGGATTAAACATTCAGCTGCAGCAGAAGCCGGAAATTGCCGCTCTGATCCATGCTCTCGATGCCGGTTTTATCGCGCCTGTGGCCGGTGGCGACCTGATTCATAACCCGGATATTCTGCCAACGGGGCGCAATATTCATGGCTTCGACCCGTTCAGGCTGCCCAGCCGGTTTGCCTGTATGGACGGTGCAGGTCAGGCCAGCCGGTTGCTCGCAACCTATCAGCGGGATGCGGGTAAAGTGCCCGAGACAATTGCTGTGGTTCTCTGGGGAACAGATAATCTCAAGAGCGAGGGTGCCCAGATCGCGCAGGTGATGTCCCTGATGGGGGCCATGCCGCGTTTTGACAGCTATGGGCGTCTTGCGGGTGCCGATCTGATCCCGTTGGAAGAACTGGGTCGTCCGCGGATTGATGTCATGACGACTCTGTCTGGTATTTTCAGGGACCTTCTCCCCTTGCAGACCCGCATGATTGCGGAGGCGGCCTATGCCGCGGCAATGGCGGATGAGCCATTGGACCAGAACTTTGTGCGCAAACATACGCTTGCCTATCAAGCTACCCATGGCTGCGATTTCGAGACCGCGGCATTGCGGGTCTTTTCCAATGCCGACGGGGCCTATGGCAGCAATGTCAATCTTCTGATTGAGGAAGGGTGCTGGGAAGAAGAAGATGAGCTGGCGGAGGCTTTCTCCCGACGGAAATGCTTTGCTTATGGTCGGGATGGAACGCCGACCCAGCAGGCGGGTCTGATGAACAGCATTCTGGGCACGGTGGATCTTGCCTATCAGAATTTGGAATCAGTAGAGGTCGGCCTGACGACCATTGATCACTATTTTGATACCTTGGGCGGCATTGGCCGGGCGGTGATGAAGAGCCGCGGCGAAGAAGCGGCCGTCTACATTGGCGATCAGACTCGCGGTGCCGGCACGGTACGGTCTCTGGCCGATCAGGTTGCGCTTGAAGCCCGGACGCGGACGCTCAATCCCAAATGGTATGAGGGCATGTTGCGCCACGGCTATGAAGGTGTGCGCCAGATTGAGGCTCAGGTCACCAACACCATGGGCTGGTCGGCGACGACAAAGCAGGTCGCGCCATGGATTTACCAGCGCATGACGGAAGTCTTTGTGCTGGACGAGGCCCTGCGTGAACGTCTTGCAGACCTCAACCCCAAAGCATGTGCCAAGGTCGCCAACCGGCTGATCGAAGCATCGGACCGGAATTACTGGCAACCTGACCCTGAAACCCTCGAGGCCCTGAAGCGGGCCGGTGAGGACCTCGAAGATCGCCTCGAAGGCATCGTTGCATCGTCTGGTGCAGCGGCGTGAACAAAGAAAGCATGAGCTTATGACGACATTATCCCTCAACCGCCCCGGTGCACGGAGTACTCGGCCGGATGGAGAAGGCAGCGTTCAGGTTGAGCTTGACGCCCGATTTGACTCCGGCGCAGCCAAGGTTTTCGCGGTCTATGGTAAGGGGGGTATTGGCAAATCAACAACCTCATCAAACCTTTCGGTCGCCTTTTCCAAGCTGGGCAAGCGGGTGCTGCAGATTGGTTGTGATCCCAAGCATGACTCTACCTTCACCCTGACCAAACGCCTTGCGCCAACAGTGATTGATGTTCTGGAATCTGTTGAATTCCACTCAGAGGAATTGCGGACCGAGGACTTTGTTTTTGAGGGCTATAATGGCGTGATGTGTGTCGAGGCTGGCGGTCCGCCAGCCGGAACGGGATGCGGGGGATATGTCGTTGGCCAGACGGTCAAGCTGCTCAAGGAACATCGCCTTCTGGAAGATACCGATGTGGTGATTTTCGATGTCCTTGGGGATGTGGTTTGCGGTGGCTTCGCTTCGCCTCTGCAGCATGCCGAACGGGGCATTATCGTGACGGCAAATGATTTTGACTCGATTTTTGCCATGAACCGGATCGTCTCAGCCATTCAGGCCAAGGCCAAGAATTATGATGTGCGCTTGGGCGGGGTGATCGCCAATCGCAGCGCCGCTACTGATGAAATCGACAGGTACAATGACGCAACCGGTCTGAAGCGCCTGGCTCATTTTCCGGATCTCGATGTCATTCGTCGGTCGCGCCTGAAGAAGGCGACTCTTTTCGAAATGGACTCGACCCCTGAACTCGAGGCTGTGCAGAAAGAGTATCTCCAGCTCGCTGCCAAGCTCTGGGCTGGAACGGACCCGCTTGATGCGATCCCCATGAAGGACCGCGATATCTTTGATTTCCTGGGATTCGATTGATGCACACTGCCAGTTACACCTCCCGTCGCGGCGAGCTGGAAGTCTATTTTGACCATACAGCTGCCGATGCCTGGGCCAAACTGACGTCGGAAAAGCCGGTCTCTGGTATCCGGGCGACCGTGCGGGCCGGGCGTGATGCCATGCGGGAGACCCTGTTGTCATGGTTGCCGCAAGACCTCACAGGGCGGCGGATTCTTGATGCGGGGTGCGGTGCAGGCCAGCTGGCTCTTGAGCTTGCCCGCCGTGGTGCTGATGTTGTCGCGATCGATCTGGCTGAAACGCTGGTCAATTTGGCGATGGAGCGACAGGACGGTGCAGACTATCGCGGCCAGGTTGAGTTCAAGGTCGGGGATATGACCGATGCCGCATTGGGACAGTTCGATCATATTGTCGCAATGGACAGCCTGATACACTATCGCGCCGACGACCTTCAGGCCTGTCTCGAAAGGCTGGCGGAAAGAGCCAACGACTCCTTGCTTTTCACCTTTGCGCCGCGGACCCCGCTTCTGGCGACGATGCATGCGGTTGGGAAGTTGTTCCCGAAATCAGACCGTTCGCCGGCGATTGAACCCATTTCTGAGGCCAACCTTGCCCGGCGCCTGGATGCGTGTCTTGCGCCCACCCACAAGCGCAGCCGGACACACAGGATCAATTCCAGTTTTTACATTTCGCAGGCTCAGGAGGTGATCTCCGAATGAGCCGCCCCGTCTCTGACAAAGTGACATTCTGGCAGCGTGTGGGAACACGGTTTCTGCCTTTTGCGGATGTTGCCAGTGATGATCTGCCGCTTGGTCGGCTGCTGAGATTATCGTTGTTCCAGGTCAGTGTAGGTATGGCGCTTGTGCTGCTAACGGGCACGATCAACCGGGTCATGATCGTCGAGCTGGGTGTGCCGGCTTGGCTGGTGGCGCTAATGATCGGTGCGCCGCTGGTGTTCGCACCCTTCCGCGCCCTGATCGGTCATCGGTCCGATACGCACACATCGGCCTTGGGCTGGCGGCGGGTGCCATTTATCTGGTTCGGATCGGTCCTGCAATTTGGCGGCTTGGGCATCATGCCTTTTTCGCTCATTCTTCTCAGCGGCAGCAGTCATGCGCCGGATTGGCTGGGCCCTGCGAGCGCTGCGCTAGCTTTCCTGCTTGTGGGTGCTGGGCTTCATACAACGCAGACAGCCGGGCTGGCTTTGGCGACAGACCTCGCACCGGAAGACACCCGGCCCCGTGTTGTTGCACTCCTCTACACGCTGTTGCTGGTTGGTATGGGTGTCAGTGCCCTTATTTTTGGCGTTCTGTTGAGTGACTACAGCCATCACAGGCTCGTACAGGTCATACAGGGAGCGGCCTTTGTCACCATTGTTTTAAACCTGATCGCTCTTTGGAAACAGGAAACTCGCAATCCCGCCCACACCGTGCCCGACCGGCCGCAGCAGAGCTTCTCGGATGCCTGGCAGGGTCTGGTTGGTCAGGGGCGCTCGGTTCGTCTTCTTGTCGCCGTTGGCCTTGGGGCGGCAGCCTTTTCAATGCAGGAAGCCCTGCTGGAGCCCTATGGGGGCGAAGTCTTGGGGCTGAGTGTGTCTCACACCACCTTGCTAACAGCACTTTTTGCCGCAGGGTCCCTGCTTGGTTTTGGCTGGTGTGCACGGGCATTGAGTCGCGGCGGAGAGCCCCACAGACTGGCAGGTTTTGGCGCCGTTGCAGGAATTATCGCCTTTGCGGCGGTCATTTTTGCTGCCCCGCTTGGCTCCACTGTTTTGTTCTGCATCGGAGTGGCGTTGATTGGCTTCGGGGGAGGCCTGTATTCTGTCGGAACGCTGACGGCCGCAATGGACCTCGCCCGCGGAAGTGACAGCGGAATCGCGCTTGGCGCCTGGGGGGCTGTCCAGGCGACGGCGGCCGGCATTGCCATCGCGCTCGGCGGCGCTGTTCGTGACCTGGTTCAAATGCTGATTTCGCAAGGGGCCCTGGGACCTGCAATGAACCACCCCTCGGCTGCCTATGGCGTCGTATATCATCTCGAAATTCTGCTGCTCTTCGCAGCGATACTGGCGATTGGGCCGCTCGCCCAACACGCCAGTCAAACACCCACCCAAGCAAGAGAAAGGTTCGGTCTGGCTGCCTATCCAGGCTGATTCCGAAAAGGAGCGCAAAGCATGTTTATTTTTAACGGAGAGTTTGTGAAAGGCGTCGATCTGGTCGATGTCTGCCTCTGGGCATTTACAATTCTTTTTCTCGCATTGATTTTCTATCTGCAGCGTGAATCCGCCCGCGAGGGGTATCCCTCCGAGGATGATATGTCCGGTCGGACAGAGAAGCCCGGCATGTTCTTTTTTCCCCCGAAAAAAGAGTTCAAGCTGCCTCATGGGCGCGGTACAAAGTCCTTCTCCTATGGTCCGGCGGACAAACGGGATCATGCGCTGAAGCGGACAGCTCCCTGGGCCGGCTCGCCCTTTGAACCCACCGGCAACCCAATGCTGGCCGGTGTGGGCCCGGGCTCTTTCGCCGAGCGGGATGACGTGACCGATCTGACCGATGATGGACGCGATCGGATTACCCCGTTCCGGCTGAACGCGGGCTACACGGTCCCACCGCAGGATTTCGATCCCCGCGGACACCCGGTTGTTGGGGCTGACGGCGTCGTTGGTGGCACCGTTGTTGACCTCTGGGTTGACCGGTCAGAGGCGGTTATCCGCTATTTTGAGGTGGACGTGGATAATGATGGCACATCATCACGTGTGCTGGTCCCCGTTCCCTTCTGTGTCCTTTCCAAGGCCCGTCAACGTGTCACAGTGGATGCCATTCTGGGTGCACAGTTCCGGCATGTTCCCAAAACCAAATCCCCCGATCAGGTGACCCGTTTGGAGGAGGACATGATTTCTGCCTATTACGGCGCAGGCAAGCTCTATGCGACGCCAAAAAGAGCGGAACCGCTGCTGTGAGAGTGTTCCATGACGAGGAAGATGAGACCGCAGGTGAGCCCGTTCCGGGTTTGCCTGCAGCCCTGCCCGAGGGGGAAGCCATTGTCTGGCAGGGTCAGCCCCGCGCTATGAGCTTTGCACTGAATGTCTTTCATCTCCGGCTCATCGGTTTGTATTTCGTCGTGGCTACAGGATACCGCGTCGCTGGCCTCCTTCGGGAGGGCGCCGAGGTCGGCGTTCTCACTGGCGCGGTTCTGAGTGCGGGTCTGATTTGTTTAGCCGCCTTTGCTTTGCTGTACGGCTTAGCTGTGCTGATGGTCCGATCAACACTCTATACGCTCACCACCCATCGGGTCGTGCTGAGGTACGGCGTGGCGATCCGGAAATATATTAATCTGCCCTTTGGCCAGATTGAATCGGCCGGGTTGAATCTGAACGGGACAGGGACCGGCGACATTGCCCTGCGTCTTGCAGGCGGAAAGGTGAGCTTTCTAAACCTTTGGCCGCATGCGCGGCCCTTCAGGTTCTTTCGAGTCGAGCCCATGCTGCGGGCCCTTCCCGAGCCCAGGCATGTTGCTGGCCTGCTGGCGAAAACTATTCATGCCTCCGCGCCTGAAGCTGTTAGGGTGCCGGCGCCTGGCCAGTCAGAACCGGCGGAACAGAAGGTCACGCAGACGGGGTCCGCTGGCCTGGCGATGGGGACCTGAGGAGAAAGACAAATGTCGAGACCTGCCGCTTCATCTGCTGCCCAGCAGGGCCATCATCACGATGAACGCCCGCCAAAGCCTTTGCTGATGGCATGTGGTTTGCTGGTGGTCTTTGCCGTTCTTGCAACGGGTTTTGTAACCCTGACAGGCATTGGGGCGAGCCGCGACCTTGGGGGCACAGCAACCGACTCGCTGGTGCTGACATTTAGCGACCGGGACGATGGTGCTGTGATTGCATCTGATTTCGGCACAGGCGAAGTCATTCGAATCTGGGCGCCCGGTGCCGGCGGCTTTGTGCGCACGGCGGTTCGCGCGTTGGCCTATGACCGGCGCGAAATGGGGATCAGTGCGGCGCCGCCCTTCAACCTCATTCGAACCGATCGTGGTCGCCTTCTCCTCGAGGATCCGAGTACCGGTAAACGGCTCGCGCTTGAGGCCTTTGGTGACGCGAATAAAGGTGAGTTCGAAGCTTTGCTTCCGATCGCGGGGGAAACTGTATGATACACGTCAAAACAAAGACGCACTTTGAAAAAGCAACCCGCTTCACCATTCCCTGCACGATCCGGGTTGAGCACACTTATGAGTCTCTTGAGGCCCATGTTGAGCTTGATCACGGAATTGAGCCGGGCATCGGGGACAAAGTCCTGGTCCATGGCGCTCCGCTTAGCGTGCCCTTTGGCCAGGGACTTGTTGTCCGTCGTGAGGCGACCGTTACGCGCGCCAACCGGTTTGAGCGCGCCTGGGTGCGCCTGCAGGCCATGTTCAATCTGACCGAGCTCTATGAAGTCAGCTTCAGTGAAGGAAGGCTTTAACCATGACAACCGCTACACTTGGGGCTGAGCAGATCAGCGATTATATCGCCTCGGAAGAATCCGCATTCGACACCAATGCGTCGGCTCTGGAAGAGACGATGCTCAGTCCGCGCTTTTACACCACGGATTTCGAGGAGATGGACAAGATTGATATTTCTGCCATCCGGGGCGAATGGGATGCCCTGATCGCGGAAATGGAGTCCGATCCGAATAAGGGCCACTTCAAGCGCACTGATGAGTTTGACAATATTCTCGGGACGCTGTCGCCCGAGCTCCGGACCGAGTTCGTCGATTTTCTCGTCAGCTCCCTGACATCAGAGTTTTCAGGGTGCATTCTGTACCGTGAAATCGTCCGTCAGGTTGAAAATCCGGATATGAAGCAATTGTTCAAGCTGATGAGCCGGGACGAGGCCCGCCATGCCGGGTTTATCAATTTTGTGCTTAAGGATTTCGGAATCGGGGTTGATCTCGGCTTCCTGACTCGGACCAAGAAATACACCTTCTTCAAACCGAAATATATTTTCTACAGCGTCTATCTGTCCGAGAAGATCGGATATGCGCGCTACATCACGATTTTCCGGCAACTTGAAAAGCATCCTGAATTCCGGTTCCATCCAATCTTCAAATGGTTCGAAAAATGGTGCAATGATGAGTTCCGTCATGGTGAGGCTTTCGCCATGATTCTCCGTGCCAATCCGCATCTTCTGAAGGGGGGTAACAAGCTCTGGATCCGCTTTTTCCTGCTGGCGGTTTATGCCACCATGTACATCCGCGATCATAAACGCCCGGCTTTTCATGCTGCGCTCGGCGTCGATCCTACGGCGTATGATTTTGAGGTCTTCCAGACATGTAACGAGATTGCCCGGCAGGTTTTTCCGGTCGAAATTGATCTGGAAAATCCGAAATTCTTCGACAAATTGGAACGCCTGAGGCACCTGTCTGATCGGATTGATGACCTTCAGGGCACCGGTGCTTGGGGCTGGATCAAGCGCAAGGCTCTGAGCCTGAGGGTTGCGGTGACCTTTGTCGGTCTGTTCTTCCTGCCCACTCGCAAGAATACCCTGCCGGAAACAACCCGGTTGCAGCCGGTTTGGTAGGTGCAACCATGGTCACTGTCGTTCAGCCAATTCTCTTTGCTGCCTTGATCTGGTGGCTCAGTACCGGGGCCATATTGTGGCTTATCGGGCGGTCGGCGCGGACTCATAAATGGACGGCTTTGGGCGCGACGGCGATCCTGATCGGCGCGACGATGGGGCTGCTCAGTTTACGTGACCAGACCGGTGTCATGGCAGCTTATGCCGGTTTTGCATGTGGAATAATGCTCTGGGCGTGGCATGAGGTCATGTTTTTACTCGGTTATATTACCGGGCCATCAAAGCGGGCCTGTCCGCATGGGCTTCCGCCGGGGCGCCGCTTTCTTGCCGCCGCCGGCGTGGTGCTGCACCATGAACTAGGGATTGCTATGCACGCGGGTTTGATCCTGGTGCTGAGCTGGGATGCCGCCAATCAGTACGCAGCCTGGACGTTCATGCTTCTATGGGGCATGCGGCTGAGCTCAAAGCTGGTCGTCTTCACCGGGGCGCCCAATATCGTCGACAAATTTCTTCCGGAGCGTCTGAACTACCTCTCGACCTATTTCAGCCGTCAGCCCCCGGGAAGCGTTTTCCGGCTGGCTATTATCGGTGTGACAGCGGTTGCCGCGGTGCTTTTCTGGCAAGCCGTGGGCTTTGAGCCTGGGTCCTTCCATTCAGCAGGCCTGCTTTTGCTGGCCGCCATCACGACGCTTGCCGTGCTTGAGCACTGGGCACTCGTCTTACCAATGCCTGATCCCTTATTCTGGGAATGGGCAATTAAACCAGCGCGTCAGAACCTTGGCGTAAAACCAAAAACCAGAAACTGGAGGGGCTGACATGGATTATCAGGCATTCTTCAAGCAGGAGCTCGCCGCGTTGAAAGACGAAGGCAATTACAGGGTTTTTGCCGATCTCGAGCGCAAGTCCGGGACTTTCCCGGCAGCCTCCTATCATGGCGCCACCGGACAGAAAGATGTTACGGTCTGGTGCTCTAATGATTATTTGGGCATGGGGCAGCATCCTAAGGTCCTGGCTGCCATGCATGAAGCGCTCGAAAAATGTGGCGCAGGTGCCGGTGGGACACGCAACATTTCCGGGACCAATCATTACCATGTGCTCTTAGAGCAGGAATTGGCGGACCTGCACGGCAAGGAAGCGGCGCTGCTCTTCACCTCTGGTTATGTGTCGAATTGGGCGGGTCTCAGCACACTGGCGTCCCGCCTGCCCAATTGTGTTGTCCTGTCGGACGCTTTGAACCACGCGTCCATGATTGAGGGGATCCGGCATTCGCGCGCGACCTGCAAGGTGTTCAAGCATAATGATGTGGCGGATCTTGAGCGCCAGCTTAGTGCTCTTGACCCTGACGTACCAAAGCTGATCGCCTTTGAGAGCGTTTATTCCATGGATGGCGATATCGCACCGATTAAAGAGATTTGCGATGTTGCCGACAAATATGGTGCGATGACATATCTGGATGAAGTCCACGGTGTTGGTCTTTACGGGGCTCGCGGGGGCGGTGTCGCCGAACGCGAAGGGTTGATGGACCGCCTGACCGTCATTGAGGGGACGCTGGCGAAAGCCTTTGGAGTCGTTGGCGGTTATATTGCGGCCTCAGAGGCCTTGTGTGACTTTATCCGCAGTTTTGCTTCAGGATTTATTTTCACGACGGCTTTGCCGCCGGCTGTTGCGGCAGGGGCCCGCGCCAGTATTCGCCATCTCAAAGAGAGCCAGATTGAACGGGACCAGCAGAAAGATCGCGTTCAAAAGGTCCGTCACCGGCTTCGGGCAATCGGGATCCCAACGCTCGAAAATCCCAGTCATATCGTGCCGGTGATGGTCGGTAATCCAATTCATTGCAAACGTATCAGTGACTGGCTGATGGAAACCCATGGCATCTATGTTCAGCCGATCAATTATCCAACTGTGCCCAAGGGAACGGAGCGCCTGAGGATCACGCCCTCACCCGTTCACAGTGATGCCGATATAGAGCATCTTGTTGAGGCGCTCTCAGAGATCTGGTCACAGTGTGCCTTGTCCCGTGTGTCTGACGCCGCCTGAAACCCGGTAAGGGTCCTGTAGGCGGGTGCGAAGTGGTCCGGTTCAGCACGCTGGTCTGGATAGAGCGGTACTGATTGTGATCAGGCTCAGGTCAGGCCGAAAACCGCTTCGCTTTCGCGCAGAGCGGCGGCGCCACCCTGTTTAATACCGGCGACGCGGCCAGGCGCTTCTGCAAGGCAGGTTTCAGCATAAAAGCCTGCCAGCGCCAGAGTGCGACCACGCCGGGTGCCCTCAAGGTGTCGGCCCCTCAGGGCCGAGATGGCCAGATAGTGTCCACCGATGACATCGCCGGCAAGACGGAGATACGCTGTCGCGCTGGCCAAAGCCGTTTCCCGATCTTCCTGCATAGCCGCCCGCATCCAGTCGGTGCAGTCGCGCAGGGCGTGCGTGGCGTCATCGAGGCGTGTTGCAATCTGTACCAGCTGAGGGTCATTGGTTTCTCGGGCCTGGCGGATTACTCCGCGAATATCATCCAGCATCGTGCTGATTGCGGCCCCATCCTTCATTGCCAGTTTCCGGCCGGCCAGGTCGATTGCCTGAATCCCGTTCGTGCCCTCATAAATCGGGGCAATCCGGGAATCCCTGTAAAGTTGAGCGGCCAGAGTTTCGTTCATGAAGCCCATGCCACCATGAATCTGGACGCCCAGACTGGCCGTTTCGACACCGATATCGGTTGACCAGGCTTTCGCAATTGGAGTCAGCAATTCCTCGCGTAAGCGCGCAGCCTCGCGGTCTTCAGCTGTTTCAGCAGCCAGAGCCCTGTCGGCGGCCATTCCGCAGGCCAGACAAATCGCCCGCGCCGCCTGAACTTTCGCCCGCATGGTCATCAGTGTGCGCCGGACATCAGCATGATGCAGAATAGGGGCGGGCCCATTGACGCCCTCTACCCTGCCTTGTTTGCGGTCCTGGGCATAAGCAAAGGCGGCCTGGCAGGCGGCTTCGCCAACGCCGACGCCCTCGAGCCCGACATTGAGCCGGGCCGAGTTCATCATAGTGAACATGGCGGCGAGCCCGCGATTGGGCTGTCCAAGAAGCCATGCCTGGGCGCCATCATAGTCCATGACGCAAGTTGGACTGGCGTGAATACCAAGCTTGTTCTCGAGGCCGATACAGTTCACCGAATTTCGTTCCCCTGCGTCTCCGTCTGGGCCCGGCAGGAATTTCGGGCAGAGAAAAAGAGAAATGCCCGCCGAGCCCGGCGGTGCGTCGGGCAGGCGTGCCAGGACCAGGTGGATGATGTTATCGGTAAGATCGTGATCGCCCCAGGTGATATAGATTTTCTGTCCCGTAAGACGGAACGAGCCGTCGGGGTCTGGGGTCGCGCGGGTCTTTAAAGCCCCGACATCCGATCCTGCCTGTGGTTCGGTCAGGTTCATGGTGCCGGTCCATTCGCCACTAACAAGCTTCGGCAGATAAGTTTGTTTCTGGTCCTCTGTGCCATGAGCCAGCAGGGCTTCAATCGCGCCGAAGCTCAGCATCGGGCAGAGGGCAAAGGCCATGTTTGCGCCATGCATGAGTTCCATGACCCCAAGCGCAAGGCTTCTGGGCAATCCCTGGCCACCAAATTCGGATGGCACAGAAAGGCCCATCCATCCCCCCTCACGAAAGGCCTGATAGGCATCTCTGAACCCGGGGGCAGAGATAACGCCATTAGGGGTAAGGCTACAGCCTGTTGCATCGCCCAGGGCATTTAGGGGGGCAAGAATATTCTGGGCAAGCTTTCCGGCTTCTTCCAGTACCGGCATCAACAGGTCCGGATCATAGTCGGGAAAAGCTGTGCTGCCGGAAAGCTGGCCGATCTGCACAACGTCCTCAAGGATAAAGGCGATGTCTTCGACGGGTGCCGTATAGGTCATGATCTCGGCCCTTTAATCAACAAAATGACCCAGGCGGTTTTCCATGCCCGCCATAATCGCTTCAATCTGGTTGGGGCGGCCAATCAGCCCGTCCTGAATTTCAGATTCGGCCAGCAGGGCGCCGGCTGTGTCTTGATCGGTCACGCCATTATACAACCGTTTGGCGGCCTGCACGGCATCCGGGCTGCGCCCGGCAATGTCTCTGGCCAGCGAGAGGGCATCCTCAAGGGGAGTCTCTGAGACCCGGGTTGCGAACCCGAGATCAAGCGCCTCGCGACCTGAAAATATCCGGCCTGTATAGGTCAATTCCCGCACGACGTCGTCGCGGGCAAGATTGCGCATGATCGCTGTGGATCCCATGTCCGGGACCAGCCCCCATTTCACTTCGAGGATTGAGAGTTTGGTGTCAGGATGCGTAATGCGGATGTCTGCTCCCAGCATGACCTGAAAGCCGCCGCCCAGTGCCACGCCGTGCACGGCGGCGATGACAGGGACCCGCAATGAGCGCCAGCCCCAGACGGCTTGCTGCGGGCGGTTTGTAAGCCCATGTGTCCGATGGGCGAGAGGGACCCGGCCAACACCGTTTCCTGCACCACTGGCCATGGCGCCGAAGCTTTGCATGTCGAGCCCGGCACAAAAGGCCCGACCTTCTCCGGACAGGACAACGCAGCGCACCTCGGGCGTGTCCTCAAGGGTTTTGGCGGTATCGATCAGAGCTTCGAACATCGCATTGTCGAGGGCATTCATTTTGTCGGACCGCACAAGACGCACATCGGCGACGCCCTGATGGATCTCAACTCGGATGCGGTCACTCATGCTTCTACTCCTCTTGCGCGCTTCGTCTATGACGCAGACGACCAAACCCGTCCAGCCTCTCTCCCGCCTGGACGGGGGGAGGTCTCGGGCTTGGTAAGCGCGGGCCGGACGTCTCTGGGCCCGGCGGAACCAGGCGCTTGCGGGGGTTGCCAGCGAAAACCAGACGGGTAGAAACGCGGTCTGGAGAATGAGAGTCACGCCCCATGCTTGGTAAAATCTGTGACAGTGCACTAATGGCGCTGGAAGATGTGGCATTCGATGGCATGACGGTGATGTCCGGTGGCTTTGGATTATGCGGTATTCCAGAGCTCTGCATTGCCGCCCTGCGGGAACTGGGGGTCAAGGATCTCACGGTCATATCGAACAATGCCGGTGTTGATGGTTTTGGTCTGGGCCTGCTGCTTGAGAACCGCCAGATCCGGAAAATGGTCAGTTCCTATGTCGGCGAGAACAAGGAATTTGAGCGGCAATACCTGTCAGGCGAACTGGAATTAGAGTTCAATCCGCAAGGAACGCTGGCGGAACGATGTCGCGCAGGTGGGGCCGGCATTCCCGGTTTTTACACCAAGACGGGTGTCGGAACGGTGATTGCCGACGGCAAGGACCAAAAGGTCTTCAATGGAGAGACCTATATTCTCGAAACGGGCCTGGTGGCCGACCTTGCAATCGTCAAGGCCGATGTTGGGGACCATCAGGGCAATTTGATTTATAATAAGACGGCGCGGAATTTTAATCCGGTCATGGCGACCGCCGGCAGGGTGACCATTGCCGAAGTCGACCGGATCGTCCCGACCGGCGCGCTCGACCCTGACCACATCCATACGCCGGGCATTTATGTTCAGCGTCTCCTGCAGGGGCCGCATGAAAAGCGTATTGAACAGAGAACCACAGCGGAGCCGGCCTGATGCCCTGGACCAGAGATGACATGGCCAGACGCGCCGCCCAGGAACTTGAAGACGGGTTCTATGTGAACCTTGGAATCGGAATTCCCACGCGCGTCGCCAATCACATTCCCGACGGGGTCGACGTGACGCTGCAAAGCGAGAATGGCATGCTTGGCATGGGGCCGTTCCCTCAGGAAAACGAGGTCGACCCGGACCTGATCAATGCCGGCAAGCAGACCATTACCACGCTGCCACGGTCGAGTTTCTTCGACAGCGCGACCAGTTTTGCCATGATCCGTGGCGGGCATATTGACCTGTCCATACTCGGGGCGATGGAAGTGTCTGAAACCGGTGATCTGGCCAATTGGATGATCCCGGGAAAGATGGTGAAGGGGATGGGCGGCGCCATGGACCTCGTGGCCGGGGTCAAGCGCTGTATCGTGATCACCGATCACACGTCGCGATCCGGCGATCCGAAACTGCTCAAAACCTGTCGTCTGCCGCTGACCGGTAAGGCCGTGATTGACCGCATCATCACCGATCTGGGCGTGTTTGATGTCGTCGCCGGCGGGCTGAAGATTGTCGAGATCGCGCCGGGCGTTTCCGAGGCTGACATCCGGTCGGCAACCGAGGCGACCCTTGTCGCCTAGCCGGCGGGCCCACGGCGCCCCAGACCGGGCCGGCCTGGCCTGAGCCCGACCAGACCGGAGACCTGCGGGCCGGGATCGGCGCGCGGGCCATCCCCTGGCCGGGCCAGCGACATCGGTCGTCCGAGAGAAAGGATGTTGAAATGGATCTGCCCATCGACCCCAGTTGCGTGAAAGGCTTCCTGCGGGAGGATGAAGGCGCTTGCCTGTACCGGCATGCGCGCCGCGCCGCTCAGCGGGGAGCCTGCGCCGAAATTGGCACCTATTGCGGCAAGTCGGCGCTGTATATCGGCACCGCCTGCAGAGACTCTGGCAGTGTCTTATTCGCGGTTGATCATCACCGGGGGTCAGAAGAAAACCAGCCCGGTTGGGACTGGCATGACCCGGATCTCTGGGATGCGGAGGCTGGCGCCCTCGACAGCCTGCCAAGCCTGCGCCGGACGCTGCGCCTGGCGCAACTGGAAGAGACCGTCATCCCCGTGATCGGCCCCTCCAATGTGGTGTCAAAGGCCTGGCAGACGCCGCTGAGCTTCCTGTTCATTGATGGCGGTCACACAATGGAACATGCGCTGAATGACTATCGCGGATGGGTCCCGCACCTGGCGCTGGAAGGCCTTCTGGCCATTCACGATGTCTTTCCCGACCCCGCAGACGGTGGCCGCCCCCCCTTCGAGATATATCAGCTGGCGCTTCGGTCGGGCGGGTTCGAGGAGCTGGAGGCCGTGGCCAGCCTCAGGGTCTTGCGACGGATATCCCCGTCCTGAGCGATCAGAAGATCGCTTGTCACGGCTGATCCATACAGCACATCGGCGGCCAGTATGGCGGCGGCCTGGGTCCAGCCGGGCTGTTCCACCGGCCAGAGGATCCGCTCGTCATATTGCCAGCCCATCCAGTAGACTCCCCCGGCATCGCTGTATCGGGCCAGTCTCTCAAACATCTGGACAGCCTGATGGCGTAGACCCGCTGCGGCCATGGACATGCTCAGCTCGCAGGTCTCGGCGACAGTGACCCAGGGCTGATCGGCGACACAGTGGCAGCCCCGCCCATCAGAGACATAGCGGGACCACCCGTCGCTCAGGCGCTGGCGGGCAGCGGCGCCCGTCAGCAGCCCGTTCAGGACCGGATAATACCAGTCCATGGCGAAGGCGGACCGGTCCTTGCCCTGGCGGTCGAACCGGTCGGGCTGATGGCAGAGCGCGTTTTTCAGGGCTTGCCGGCTGCTGCGCCAGGCGTCGGCCGGCTGACCGAGCCAGTCTGCAAGGCAGACTGCAGCACTCAGGCTCTTATAGATCGAGGCGTTGCCCGCGATCAGCGCATCATCGCTGGTCGGGTCTGCGGCCCCTTCGGACGACCAGGAAATGTCGCCATGAGGGCTCTGCAGGCTGAGCACAAAGTGCATGGCCTTTTGGATCATGGGCCAGTGATCGCAGGCAAAATCCCGATCGTGGAAACGGAGGGCATGGTGCAGCACCCCAAGGGCACAATAGGCCGAAAAATTGCTGTCGTGACACTGCGGTGCGGGCGCCCGGGCGATGTGCAGACGGTCGGCCATGGGCAAAGCGTTGCCATAGTCGGCGAGCCAGGAGCCGTCCGGCTTCTGGCGGTCATGAAGAAACCGATAGGCTGCCTCGGCCGCTCGTTTTTCTCCCATGACCGACAGGGCCATGGCGCATTCGACATGATTCCAGGGGTCCCAGGGGCCATGCTCGAACCAGGGTATGGCGCCATTGGCAAGCTGGAGGGCCAGGATACGGTCGCAGGCGCCTGACAGGCCAGACCGAAAATCGGTCTTTGACAAAGCGGTCGTGGCCTCGGTCATGATCGGGTCTCGGGTCCGAAATACATCACGAGGCTCTTCCCCATGACCGGATTGAGCAGGGCATCCAGCAGGCGGGTGATCCGGGGCCGTTTCATCAGGTCCCAGACCAGGACACGATGGTAGGCGCGGATCAGGGGATGGTCATCCCGGCGCGACCAGAACAGGCATTTCAGCCACCAGTACGGGCTGTGGAGGGCATGGGCATAATGGCGGCCGGCATAGTTAAACCCCTTGTTTGATATTGAAATTTTTAGATCGATCCGATCGAATATCCGAATATGCCCGCCCGGTTCATGGGCATAGCCGTGCGGCGGCGGGGCCAGACGCCAGCAGAGGCGCTCCGGCCAGGCACGGGGCACGCTGACGCACAGGCGGCCCGTCGGTTTCAGGACCCGGCGGATCTCGGCAAGAACCTGATCATACGGTCCGATATGTTCGAGCACTTCGGAACAGATCACCGCGTCGAAGGCGTCGTCGGCATAGGGAAGCTGCAAGGCATCCGCGCGGTCGAAACGGGTGATCAGGCCGCCTTCAGCCGGCCCTTGGGGCAAGCTCAGAAGGCCCGTCCTGGCTTCTTCCAGCGCCTCGGTGTCGAGGTCGACCCCGACCGCATTGACCTCGCCCAGCATGTGCAGGCCATGCACGTGACGCCCGGTCCCACAGCCAAGGTCCAGCACCCAGTCGCCGCGCTTAAGGCCGAGCCTGTTGAATCGTACCGTCAGCATGAGGCCGCGATCACGTCTTCAAACAGGGCCTGATAGCGCGGGGCGATCCGAGACCAGTCAAAATGCATCTCTGCCCGGGCGAGGCAGGCCTCACCGACGGCCTGGCGCCGTGTTTCATCGCGCAGCAGGCCGGCAATTGCATCGGCCAGGGCGTCGGGTGCGCCGCGGGGGACCACAAGGCCGGCGGACCCGGCGACTTCCGGCAAGGCCCCGCCATCGGTCACGATGACCGGGGTGCCACAGCTCATTGCCTCGGCGGCGGGCAGGCCGAAGCCCTCATACAGGGATGGTGAGACCAGCAGCGATGCCGTCTGAAACTCGCGGGCCAGCTCAGCGCGGCTGAGGCCGGACCGGAACCGGATCCGGTCGCCCAGGCCAAGCGCCCGGATCCGGTCTGCTGTGGCACCCTCCCGCAACGTACCGATCACGGTCAGCTCCGCATCGGCAAATTCGTCCAGCAGGCGGGCAAAGGCGTCGATCAAAAACCGCAGGCCTTTGAGCGGAACGTCCGCGCTCGCCGTCGTGATGATCCGCCGCGAGTCCCGGGCGAGGCCCGGTGCGGGCCGAAAGGCGGCCCGGTCAACGCCCAGCGGAATGGCGGTGATGCGATCGAGCGGCAGGTTGAATGCGCCGGCAATATGCCGCCGCGCACTCTCGGACGGCGACACGATGGGGCCGGCTTTTCGGGCGACCCGAAGCTGCATGTGGTGAAAGGCATACCAGCGCCGCACCAGCAGGCGGTGCAGCGTGTCTGGTGCGGCCGCGAGGGCGAGGCGCCGATCCTCAGTGATCGGGTGATGGATCATGGTGACCAGAGGCAGCGTGCAGGCCCGGCTGGCCCGCAGGACGCCCTGTGACAGGCCCTGATTGTCAAGCAGCACATCAAATGCCTTGCCATGGCGCCGCAGCCAGCGCCCGGCGCGCTGGCCGAAGGTGTAGGGTTCGACAAATTTTCCGGACAAATGGCCGAAATATTCATACGTGTCGGTCGGGCTCAGAAGATGATGCGGCCGCAGGGCGTAATGCCCCTTATGGGGCTGGGCATAGAGGTCGAGGGAGGGCAGGCGGACACAGTCGACCCCTGGCGTCAGGTCCGGATAGGGCGGGCCGGAAATCACCGTCACCTGGTGCCCGCAGGCGACCAGCGCCTGCGACAGATAATCCACATAGACGCCCTGTCCGCCGACACGCGGGTCAGACCGATAGGACAGGATCGCGATCCTCAGCGGCCGGTCCGCGGTGCGGGCGGGCGTGGGCGACGGGACGCTGTCCGTGGGAGAAGGATGAAACGCCATGATCCGCCTGACTAGTCGTTGCCGGCGCGAGATCAACTCTCCCCTCAGGGAAAGGACAGCGTTTTCGCCGCCTTGCCTGTATCTGCATCAGCGCGCGGTCTGGCGGTTTTTGGCGGCGGCCAAAAATGACCGGTGTGCGCGGCATTGGGGTCACAGTTCTGGAGGCCAATCTGTGGTATGGGTGTTGCATATCGATCCAACAAGCTGGCCCATTCGGGTCTTTTAGTCTTTGAAGGTGCAAAATGACACATGTTTCACGCCTGATTTGTCTTTCAGCCCTTGCCTGTCTTGCGGCCGCGTCGGCGCAGGCGCAGCAGGATTATTTCAGCCGGGACAAGTATGAAGCGGTCGCTGACCGCGCCCAGCCCGATTACGATCCGGTCGCGAAACGGGCCGGGTCTTTTCTGTTGCGGCCCGAGGCCGAGCTTGGCGTGATGAGCGTCTCGAATGCGTTCGCGTCCTCGCAGGATGAGGTTTCCGACGTCATTGTGCGGCTTGGCGCGAAAGTGCGGGCGGACTCGGACTGGAGCCGCAACCGCGTGTCCCTGTTCGCGAGCTCTTACCGCAATGAGTATCTGGACAATCAGGGGACGTCGAATTCATCCAGCTTGATCGGCGCGGAAGGGCGCATCGATGCCACGGGGAAGGCCTGGATTGCGCCGCGCGCCTCATATGGCTGGCTGTCAGAGAGTCGTCAGGATTATGTCGCCTCCTTCGGGACCAAGAAACCGATCGAGCTTGAGCGGCTCGATACCGGTGTCGACGCGCACTACCAGACCGGCCGCATACGGGCGGTGGCGGGTATTGGCCTGCTGCAGGAAGATTATAAGGATGCCGAGCTGCTGGGCTCATCGACCAAAGTCGATCAGGATTTTCGCGACCGGACCTATACCCGTCTCCGGGGACGCCTGGACTATGGTGTCACCCCCAATGTGGCCGTTTTCGGCCAGGCGGTTGCCTATCAGGCGGATTATGATGACGAGGTCGTGATAGACGGCGTGGCGCGCAATCGTGACAGTGACGGCTACATCCTGTCGGCCGGGGTGGATTTCGAAACTCAGGCGCTGCTGCGGGGGCAGGTCGGCGTCGGCCTGTTCAATGACCGGCAAAAAGATGCCTTCTTTGCCGATAAGGATGGCCTGTCGGTCGATGGTCGCGTGACCTGGTTTGCCAGCCAGCTGACCAATGTTACGGTGTCTGCAGGACGCCGAACTGTTGATCTCGGCCTGCGGGAAAGCGCGTCTGCTGTCCAGACCTCCTTTGGCCTCGAGCTGGATCACGAATTGCGCCGCAACATCCTGCTGCGCCTGTCGGGACGCCTGCTGAATGAGGATTATGATGATATTGACCGCCAGGACGAGGTGTCGGAGTTCGGTTTTCTGACCCTGTACAAGCTGAACCGTCACATGCATCTGGATGGCTTCGTCCGTCATGTCTCCCGGGATGTCAGCGGGACGGCAGCGGCGACCGGCCGGACCTATGACAATACCATTATCGGTGTATCGCTGCGGCTCTATCCCTGAGCGGGACGGGTCCGGCGGGGCCAGCGTGCGGCGTGATCCGGACGTAATTTTAGAAAGTATGATGTTTCGCTGTGACAAAAATCCTTAGCATCGAATTGCCGGACCAGGCGCTGCGCGAGCCGGACAATTATCGCGGTCCGGTGCGGATGGATATTCCGTCTCTGGTCGGGCTGCTTCTGCGCCGGATCTGGCTGATTGGCGTCATCGTTGCGGCAGTTTTCCTCATCGCCGCGCATTACACCCTTGGCCAGACGCCGCTTTACCGGGCCACCGCAACCGTGATTGTCGATACCAATCAGGCCAATGTCATTGATCTGGGCAGCGTGTATAGCGGCATCTCCATCAGCACCGCGATCATGGATACGGAAGTCGAGGTGATTGCCTCGCCCGGCCTGCTGCGCCGGGTGGTGACTGCCGAGGGGCTGGCCGAGGATCCGGAGTTTAATCCCTTTCTGGATCCCCAGCCGCCCGGCATTCTGGACCGGGTCAAGGCCTGGATCTCCGCCCCGCCGCGTCAGCCGGCCGCTGCGGTGGCGTCAACGCCCGAGCAGGATGCCCGGCGGCTTGAGGACATCATGATCGGACTGCTGGCCGGCAAGCTGTCGGTTTCCCGTCTCGGCACCACCTATCTGATCGAGATAACCGTCACCAGCGAGTCGCCGGAAACCGCAGCCCGGCTGGCCAATGCGGTTGCCGAGCAATACCGGGTCGATCAGCTCGAGGCCCGGCTCGATGCAACCCGCACGGCGACGGCCTGGCTTGGCGACCGGGTCGAGGCGCTGCGCCAGGAGGTCAGTGAGAAAGAGGCCGAGGTGGAAAGCTACCGCACGGCATCCGGGCTTCTGGCCGCGCAGGGCACGACGCTGACCGAAACCAGCATCCAGACCCTGCAGCAGCAGAAAATCGGGCTGTCGGCCGACCTTGACCGGGTCCGGGCCCGTTATGACAGCATGCGGCGGCAGCTGGCCAGCGGGGCCGGTGTCGATACGATCGCCGAAGTTCTCGACTCCCCGGTCGTGACGGCATTGAAGAATCAGAGATCCGAGCTCCTGCGGCGCGTCGCCGAGCTTGAGGCGACCCTGCTGCCACGGCACCCCGATCTCGTCGCTGCCAACAGCCAGGCCGCCGATATCGAGCGACAGATCGAAGCCGAGGTCCGGCGGATTACCGCCAGTCTCGAGGCAGAGGTGGCGGTGGCTCAGGACCGGATCGACGATCTTGATGCCCGGATCCGCCGCGATCGCGCGGAACTGATCCGCAACAATACCTCGCTCGTGCGCCTGCGTGAGCTTGAACGCGAAGCCGAGGCCAGCCGCGACATCTATGCGGAGTTCGTCAACCGGCTCAAAGAGACCCGCGAGCAGAACGACCTTGTCCGGCCGGATGCGCGCATTATGGCGCTGGCCGCGGTTCCCAACCGGCCGAGTTCCCCCAAAACGCTGATCAATCTGGTGCTCGGCCTTGTCCTCGGTCTGGGGCTTGGCATTGGCGCTGCCGTGATGGCAGAGATTTTTGACGGCAAGGTGACCCATACCGACGATCTGGAAAAGCGTCTCGGCCTGCCGGTGATTGGCTCCGTGCCCCTGATCAAGTCCCTGCCGCTGCTGAAGTCCCCGGATCGCCAGCCGGGCAATTTTCTGGTCAACAATCCGCTGTCGAGCTTTGCCGAGAGTGTCCGCTACCTTCGTGCGGCTATAGCCTTTTCCGACATTGATCGGGGATCCCGGGTGGTGACGCTGACCTCGTCTCTGGCCGATGAGGGCAAGACCAGCCTCAGCGTCGCCATTGCGCGCATGTCGGCCATGAGCGGCACGAGGACACTGGTCATTGACGGGGACTTCCGTCGCCGGCAGCTGACCGAGGCATTCGACCTGACCCCCGAGATCGGACTGATTGAACATCTGTTCGGCAAGGGCAGCCTGGCCAAAGCCCTGTGCAAGGATACCGAAACCAGCCTGACCATCCTGCCCCTGAACCGGACCGGGCACGCGCCTCACGATGTTTTCGGGACCCTGGCCTTTGAC
The DNA here is from genome assembly GCA_938084575.1 of uncultured Hyphomonadaceae bacterium. Taxonomy (GTDB): domain Bacteria; phylum Pseudomonadota; class Alphaproteobacteria; order Caulobacterales; family Hyphomonadaceae; genus Henriciella. The sequence continues at coordinate 65,704 of CALKFG010000007.1, read as the reverse complement.
CGCCTGCTGGAGAAGCTGCGCAAGCGGTTCGACCTGATCATCATCGATACCGGGCCCCTGCTGCTGATGGCGGAAGCCCGCGTGATTGCCGGCAAGTCGGACAAGACGCTTCTGGTTGTGCGCTGGCGTCATTCCAACCGGACATCGGTGAAGAAATCTCTCAAGATTCTGGAGGCCTTCGGGGCCGACCTGCTGGGCGCCACCCTGAATATGGTGGACACGACCAACCGGCGCTATGGCTATGATCCCGCCGCGAATTACCGGGCCTACCGCAACTATTACGCCAGCGATCCGGGCTTTTGGAAGCGCCTGTTCCGCGGCAAGGCCCCGCGACCGGATATCCCGACCCTCCCGCCTGAACGCCGGCGGCGCCCTGCGGTCTCAGGGGCCGGAGCCAAGCCGGCTGCAGCAGCCAAAATCCCGGGTGCGCCGGTTCAGGACTCAGGGGCCCCGGAAGGTGAGCCTTCGGCCAATGATGCGGGCGTGCCGGCCGCCCGGACGGTTAAGGCCACGGCGCCGGTAAAACGGATGACGCCGCGCCCATCGGCAAAGAAAATATCCGGGGACTGAGTCCTGATGTTCTGGACCAGGCGGTCGAGTCACGTCAGTCTGACGGGGGTGAACTTAATCTCTTTTTAAGGAAGTCAGGTCCTGAGTGCGGCGATGGAGCATTGGCAGCAAAATACCTTACCGCCGCCGTCGGTGACACCGGCAGGTCCGCCACAGGTGCACGTGCAGGCAGTTAAGCGCTGGCCACCCGCGATACGGCTGTTCCTGATTGTCGGTTTGAGCGCGTCCTGCTGGACGGGCATCGTCTACGCCGTCCGCGCATTTTTCTGAGCCGGCTCAGCGCAAACGCCGGGCGAGGATGCCTGCGATCCGGCGGAGATGGGCGACACAGGACTCAGGATACCGAAGCAGGGTCCAGAACAGGTTCAGGACAGCCCGGGACCGGACGTGCATGATCAGGGTCTCGAACCGTGCCATATCGCGCATAGCGACCTGCCGTCGGCGAGAGGCGGCCAGTTCCCGGGCCGACAAATGGCCCCGGTGGCGGCTGCGAAAGGCGTGCTCTGCATCGGCCGCGCGCTGCGCGTCAACCGGGTGAATCCGATGCGACAATGACGCCGCATGTCGGCGGTAATAATATAGGGGCCGTGGGCTCAGAACCAGTTTGGCGTTCCGTACCAGTGCCTCGGCCAGAAAGACATAGTCCTCGCTGTTGCGCAGCCCGGTCTCGTAGGACAGGCTGTGCCGGTCGAGGAAGGCTCTTCGAAAGACCGGCTTGAGATAGCCGAGTGACTGGGTGAAAACGCCCCGATGGCCGGACTCCATCAGGTCAGCCAGCCTGACCTCGCGCGGCGGGCCCTCCGGGTCGAGGGCCAGGAATGCGGCCCCGGTCCAGCCATCAGGATGTTCCGACAGGCTGATCAAATTGTCTGCAACAATATCAGCCCCGGTCTGCACGGCCAGCTGGTGAAGGTGCTCGAGGCGTCCGGGTGCCATCATGTCATCTGCATCGAGCACAGCGATGAAGGTGCCCCGGGCGTGCGTCATGCCGGCATTGCGTGCCCCGGCCGGTCCCTGATTCCGGCGCAGCCGGTGAAAGTGAAAGCGTGGGTCGCCTTCTGTGGCGGTTGTGACCATGTCGCCCAGAGAACGGGGCGAGGCATCGTCCACGATGATCACCTCGATCGTTGACAGGGTCTGGGTCCGGCAAGACTGTAAGGTGGCGGTCAGGGTCGCCTCGGCCTGAAAAGCCGGAATGATGACGGAGATATCGATGATCCCTGACATGATGTATCCCTTCGCCGCTCCCGGCCGGCTTCGGCCGCCCGAGAGACTCTTACCAATTGCACCCTAGACCGGCGGGACCGACCTGCCGAGAGCCTGACTATGCTGGACCCTAAAAAACTCGCCATTGTCATTCCCCTGTTCAATGATGCCGAACGGATTGAGCGGGCCATTCGCAGTGCGCATGCCTGCGATATGCCGCCAGGCTTCACGCGTGACGTGCTTGTCGTCGATGATGGCTCGGTGGATGACAGTTACCGGCTGGCCCAGAGGGTCGCCTCAGAACTCGACCACGTTCAGGTCCTGCAGGCACCGCAGAATGGTGGGCCATCAAGGGCCCGGAACCTGGCGCTGGAGCGCAGCAATGCGGCCTGGTTTACGCCGCTGGACAGCGATGACATCATGGCGCCAGGCCGTCTGGTGGCGCTTATTAGGGTCGCCGAGGAGACGGGTGCGGTCCTTGTTGCGGACAATCTCATGCTCAGTGACGAAGCCCGCCCCGAGACCTGTGAGCGGTTGCTCTGGCCCGGCAAAACCCCGGGCCGTCTCCGTCTGACGCCGGAGATGTTCATTCGCCGATGTTATCAGGTCGATCAGGCGCGCTCAGAGCTCGGCTATCTCAAGCCTCTGATCGACCGTCGTGTGCTGGCAGAGCCGGCGCGCCCCTATCGTGATGCGCTGCGGTTCGGAGAAGATTACGAGCTCTATACGCGTATTCTGCTTGATGGCGGTCACGGGGTTCTGGTCGATGCACTGGGGTATTATCTGGTCCAGCGTCCGGGTTCGGCCTCCCGGCGCCAGCACGGCGCAGACCATCGCCGCCTGATCGCGGCGCATAAGGTGTTCCTGGCCCGAACGGATCTGTCAGCTGCGGTGCGCCGGGCCTTGCGGGGTTTTCTGGCTGTATCACGACGGGAATGGGTCAATTGGGAGCTGATGGGCGCCCGGCGGGACGGCGCGGCCTTGCGCGCTGTCGGCGTATTTCTGGCCGCCCCGACCGAGACATTCAGGGTCGTTTTCGGCAGGCTGCGCGGCCGGTCCCGGCCGGACGTCGGACAGCCGCCCTAGTGCGCGCCGCGACGCAGAAAGACGGCCGGTATGGTCCGCAGGAGAATGCCAATGTCGCCTTTGACGGACCAGCGGTTTGCATAAGCGACATCGATCGCGACCCGCTCGGCATAGCTGGTGTCGCTGCGGCCGTGGACTTGCCAGGCGCCTGTCAGGCCCGGCATCACGCTGCAATAAGTCGGATAGGCCCGGCCATAGCGCTCAATCTCGCTCTGAACGATCGGGCGGGGACCGACCAGAGACATTTCACCCCGCAAAACGTTAAGGAGCTGAGGCAGTTCATCAATCGAGGACCGTCGCAGGAACCAGCCCAGCGCCGTGATCCTTGGGTCCTGCGCAAGTTTCTGGGTTGCAGTCCATTCCTCGCGGAAAGACGGGTAGGTATCGAGCAGGTCCAGCAGTTTTGACTGGGCGTCCGGTACCATGGTCCGCAATTTGAACACCTTGAAGCGGCGTCCGCCGCGGCCAATGCGTTTCTGGCAGAACAGGGGGTTTTGGCCATCCTGGAGCCAGACCAGAAGACTGGCCAGCAGGACCAGCGGGAGTGTAAAGACCAGAAGTCCACCCGCGCCCAAAAGGTCAAGTGTGCGCTTTATGGCCCTTTGCCATTTCGTTCCCACCCCTGCCACAGGCTCTGTGACAGGGACAAACTTTGAAAATCCTTGCGCATCGTCGGCAGACCGAAAACCCATTTTGGTGTCCTAGTTCCTATCTCAGTTTTGATCCTCCCCCCCAGCAAAACACAGATCAGCTTCCTGCCCCGACCGATGCGGTGTCCCAAAGGGGGATTTGTGGAAGACAACTTGCAAGACCAGTTCCAGTTTCGTCGTGTCTAAATCTACATTATCGTTTTGTTAACATAAACAAGACGTTGAGAAAATACTTCATTAATATATTCTGCTATTGCAGCAGGCGGGCGGCCTTTCGGCTGCTTTGCGATCAAAGCTGGCCTGAGAATTTCCGGCCAGAAAGCTGAGCTCAGCCGTCCGCCAGCCCTGGATCAGCCGGGTGGGGTGCTTTGACGACGCCCGGCTGCCGGAAGATGGCAGGGCCCGTCTCTGGATCGGGATGGGCCAGGGGGCGAAGTCAGCCCCTGTCGGGTGTCAGAACAGGCGTTCACCAATGCGGATCGTATCGCCGGGCTGAACGTGAATGGTAGCGTCGAGATCGTAGCTTTTTTCCCCATCCGCCTCCAGCGCCTTAATGAAAACCACGCGCTGATTGGCCCGATAGGTATACCCGCCGGCCGCGGCGACGGCATTCTTGACCGTCAGGCCCGATGTGAAAGGATACTCGCCGGCGCGATTGACCTCTCCCAGGATATAGAAGGGGCGGTAATTGGTCACTTCGGCGCTAACGCGGGGGTCGCGGATATAGCCATCCGCCAGCATGCTTGCGATCAGGGTTTCCAGTTCCCGGACCGACAGATCCTGGGCGGCGACTTCCCCGATCAGGGGCATGGCGATGACGCCAGACCCGTCGACATCGAATTCACCTGTCAGGTCTGGCTGCCCGAAAACGGTTATTCTGAGCTGGTCACCAGACCCCAGTTGATAGACCGGATTTGTCCGGGTTGGCTCTAGACTATTGCTGTTGGGCCGGGCCGAGGCGGGGGTCCCGGTTTCGCAGGCGCCGGTGACCAGAAGCAGGCCGGTGGACAGGGCAAGGAGCAGGTTCTTGGTCATGTTTCAGGATCCATTTTCTGGTCTATGCGTGCGACGTGCCCCGTCTGGGATCAACAGTCCCGTGCGACGGGGCTGGTCGCCAGAAGGCTTATATCGGTGCCCAACAATCTGGCCGCGGTCAATATGCCTGTTGAGTAGGCGCCGGTATCCAGTCCCAGGCGGCGATGATCTATTTCGGGGGTCTCGCAGGGCGTGTGTCCGTGCACGACGAAGCGTGGAAAAGGACCGGTATCATGCAGGAATGTCTCGCGGATCCACATCATGTCCTGTGGCGCCTGATCGGCGATGGCCACTCCCGGGCGCAGGCCGGCATGCACAAAAGCCAGATCACCATTGAGGTAGATATATTTCAGCTGGTTGAAGAAGCGCAGATGTGACTCGGGCAGGGCGTCCTGAAATGTCCGCCATACCTCGATCCAGTCAGCCTTTTTGACCGGGCGCTGCCCGGCCGACAGCGCGCCGTAGGCGACCAGGGTGTCGCCGCCTCCGAAACGCAGCCATTCTGCACCGAACAGGGCGTCTTCGCGAAACCGGAACAGGGCGTCTTCGTGATTGCCAGCCAGGAAAACCGTGTCATAGGCGTCCAGCCGGTCGCTGGTCAGGACATCAATGACCGCACGGGACTGGTCACCGCGATCAATATAGTCGCCAAGGAACACGATGCGCTTCCGGATCCCGTCCGGCACCGTTGCGGCGTCTGCGTCGATCAGGTCGAGCAGCTGCAGCAGCAGGTCGCACCGGCCGTGAATGTCGCCAATAGCATAGATGCACTCGCCGTCTTCAGGCTGGGCGCCGCGGGCATTGTCCAGCTTTCGACCATGCCAGTTCTGCGCCTTGATGTGCGTCAGGTTGAAGGCTGGCCGGCCCGGGTGCCGGGACAGGCGCCGGCGCAGCCAGGCGGCGCTGTTTTGTCGCCGGTGCTGCAGGTCCGCCTGGCCTTTTGGCTGGAACCGGCGGGTCATGTCGGCGGCGCGGCGGGCGGCCGTACGGGCAAGCTGGGCCAGATATCCTGCGGCCCAGCTCATATGCATGATCCCGGCTGCCAGGCCGGTGAGCAGGCCGCAGGCCGACCGGTGCCGGAGGGCCATGACCCCCGACGTGGCGACCAGCAGCCCGGCATAGCCGCCCGGCACCAGCAAAATCCAGGGCACGGCCGGTGACAGCATCAGGCTGAGACTGCAGGCGAGCAGTGCCAGAATGGGCAGGGCCTGGCGGGGCTTCAGGGCCTGGCCATGCTTGAGGCTGGTCCGGGCCCGGCCCTTGCCATAATTCAGATACTGGCGGGCCAGGCTGGCCGGTGTGGAGCGCGCCACATAATCGATGCGCAGATCTGCCGCCAGCCAGAGCGCGCCACCGGCCTGGGCCAGCCGCATGTCATATTCGGCGTCTTCATTGTGGGAAAAATCCGGATCATAACCGCCCAGCCGCTCGAAGGCCTCGCGCCGGAAACCGGCATGGTGCCCATGGTCGACCCATTGTGAGGTCCGGCCCCCGCGATGGCTGGCGCCGCCGTTTCCGAGCGGCGTGTCGACGATCCAGGCGTTGGCCCGGCCAAAACAGGTCTCTCCGACCGCGTCCATTGGGATCACCACGGACTCTGCGCCGGTCTCTTCGAGCCGTCTGGCGACGTTGCTGACAAAGCCCGGCGGATAGGCTGCATGGGCATCGCACCGGATCAGGAAACGGGTGGCGGGGCCGACGCCGGCGGCCACGGCCTGGTTGATGCCGGCGGACTGAAACCGGTCCGGATTGTCGATCAGGCGAAGGCCGGGAAAGCGCGCTTTCAGGGCCGTAACTTTGGCCCGCGTATCGTCCGTGCTGCCGCCATCGGCGACGATGCAGGCGAGGCCGGCGCTCCAGCTGCTGTCTCCCAGCAGGGATTGCAAGCAGGACTCGATATGCTTTGCTTCGTTCAGTGTCGGAATAACCACCAGAATGTGGCGGGCATCAGGGGGGAGATGGTCAGCCGGGTCCGCGCCGGACATGCCGGTCATCTCGCCTGTCCCCTTCGGCGGGAGGCGCTGTCGGCGCGGCAGAGTCCGGCCCGGCCCTCTGTCAGGGGGTGGCGGAATGTGGCTTTTGCCCCTTGATTGGGCGGCGACGACTTGGCACAGACACGGGCCGGCGTTCTGCGGGAGTGCGGGCTGGTTCGGGCCTGAAATGGGAGACAGTGTGATGGCATCGCAAAAGACCGTTCTTGTCACCGGGGGTGCAGGTTACATTGGCAGCCACACCTGCAAATGGCTGGCCGGCCTTGGGTATCTACCGGTGTCTTATGACAATCTGGTCTATGGCCATGAACATGCGGTTAAATGGGGTCCGCTGGTGGTGGGGGATATCGCTGACACAGCGCGCCTGACGGCTGTGATTGAGCAGTACCGCCCGGTTGCCGTGGTGCATTTCGCGGCCTGGTCCTATGTCGGCGAATCCGTGCGTGACCCGGCGAAATATTATATCAACAATGTCGGCGGCACCCTGAGCCTGCTGCAGGCGATGCGTGCGACCGGGCTGGACAAGATCGTGTTCTCATCGACCTGCGCGACCTATGGCGCGCCGTCCGAACTGCCGATCCGGGAGACCACGCCGCAGCGCCCTATCAATCCCTATGGCCGGTCCAAACTGATGATCGAGACCATCCTTCAGGATTATGATCAGGCGTTTGGCATCCGGTCGGTGTCCCTGCGCTATTTCAATGCCTGTGGAGCCGACCGCGCGGGGGAGATCGGGGAAGAGCATGACCCGGAAACCCATCTCATTCCTCGCGTGCTGATGGCGCTGAACGGCGAGATCGATGATTTCAGTGTGTTCGGCACCGATTATGCGACGCCCGACGGCACCTGTGTCCGCGATTATATCCATGTCGAGGATCTGGCGCATGGCCACGCCCTGGCCCTGAAGCGCCTGTTTGACGGGGGAAGCAGTGCCCAGTTCAATCTGGGAACCGGGCATGGATACTCGGTCCGGGAGATTATTGACACGGCGGAGGCGGTGACTGGAAAAACCGTGCCGCTGCGCTATGGCCCCCGCCGCGCCGGTGATCCTCCGGCCTTGTTCGCGGATACCCGCCTGGCGGAGGCCGAGCTGGGATTTGCCTGCCGCGTGTCTGACCTGGAGACCATTGTCGGGTCGGCCTGGGCCTTCCACCAGTCCCGCCACCGCGCCTAGTCGGTGCGCAGGCTGTAGCCGGCCGAACGGACCGTGCGGATGGGATTGTCACCGCCCTGGCTCATCAGCGCCTTGCGCAGGCGGCCGACATGGACATCGACCGTGCGGGCTTCGACATAGACATCAGAGCCCCAGACGCCATCCAGCAATTGCTCGCGTGAAAAGACCCGCTTGGGATGCTGGGCGAAATATTCCAGCAGGCGGAACTCCGTCGGCCCGAGATGTATGTGCTGCCCCTTGCGGGTCACGATATGGGTGGTCCGGTCGATCATGATGTCGCCGACATGGATCATGTCATGCACCAGGGCCGGTCGGATGCGGCGCAACACAGCCTTGACCCGGGCAATCAGCTCATTGGTCGAAAAGGGTTTGGTGATGTAATCATCCGCGCCCATTTCGAGCCCGCGGACCTTGTCGGCCTCCTCGGTCTTGGCGGTCAGCATGATCACCGGCAGATTGGCCGTTTCCGGACGGGACCGGACCCGCCGGCAGATTTCGATGCCGGAGACTTTCGGCAACATCCAGTCAAGCAGGATCAGGTCGGGGGTACGCTCTTCAAGCAGCAAAAGCGCTTCCTCCCCATCATCGGCAATCGCGGTTTCATAGCCCTGCGCTTCCAGATTGTAGCGCAAAAGCTCCGAAACGGCGGGTTCATCCTCTGCAATCACAATGAACGGCTTCATCCCTCACCCCCCACTTTCCCCGGGCCGGCGGGCCGGGTCAGATCATGCCGGTTGGCCATCTGGTCTCCGGTGACAATAAAATGAACCGCCCTGGCAATTCCGGTACAATGATCGCCGATGCGCTCAAGGTTTTTGACGATGAAGATAAAGTTGGACCGGGCGTCGAGCTGGTCGGGGTCTTCCGCCATATAGACAAGCATGGACCGCAGCAGCGCATTATAGTGGCTGTCAATATCGTCATCCAGCTCCACAACGGCCAGGGCACTGGCGGCATCCCGACGGTTATAAGCATCCAGGGCGGTTTGTAATTGCCGCGACACCGCCTGGCCCATGCGCCCGATCGAGCGCCGGGCGCCGGGATTGTCATTGTCATCAATGGCCAGGCTGCGATGGGCGATATTCTTGGACAGGTTGCCAATCCGTTCAATCGTTCCAGCCAGCTTGATGGCGCCGATCACCATGCGCAGGTCAGAGGCCATGGGCTGACGCAGCGCCAGCAACCGCACGACATCGCGCTCGCAATCGCCCTGCATGCGCTGCATGTCACCATTGCGCTGGATGACATGCCCTGCCAGGGCGCGGTCCTGCAGGACGACTGCGCGGCAGGCGTCCCGGATCATGGCTTCTGCCAGCCCGCCCATACCCATCAGGCTGGCAGACAGGTTTTCAAGCTCATCGGAAAAGGAGGTGACTATATGTGTTGGCATGGCTGACAGTATCCTACCCGAAGCGACCCGTGATGTAATCCTGAGTTTTTGGCTCCGTCGGATTGGTGAACATGGTTTCGGTATCTCCAATCTCTATCAGCTGCCCGAGATCGAAAAAGGCCGTTCGCTGGGAAACCCGCGCAGCCTGTTGCATTGAATGGGTAACAATCACGATGCAGAACCGCTCCCGCAATTCGTCGATCAGCTCCTCGATGCGGGCCGTGGCGATCGGGTCAAGCGCGGAGCAGGGCTCATCCATCAGGATCACTTCCGGGCGAATGGCAATCGCCCGGGCAATGCACAGCCGCTGCTGTTGGCCGCCTGACAGGCTGGTGCCCGGCTGTGACAGTCGGTCCCGGACTTCTTCCCACAGGCCGGCCCGGCGCAGCGACCGCTGGACAATATCATCGAGGTCGTCACGGCTGCCGGCCAGACCATGAATGCGGACGGCATAAGCGATGTTTTCATAAATTGATTTCGGGAAGGGGTTGGGTTTCTGGAACACCATGCCCACGCGCGAGCGTAACAGGACCGGGTCAACCTGCGGGTCATTGATATTGGCGCCATCGATGAAAATGTCGCCCCGGACCCGGGCCCCGTCAATCGTGTCATTCATGCGGTTCAAGCAGCGCAGGAAGCTTGATTTTCCACAGCCCGAGGGGCCAATCAGGGCGGTCACGGCCCGGTCAGGTATGCCGATAGACACATCAAAAATGGCTTGCTTGTCATCATAGAAGACATCGACACTCTGGCAGTCAATTTTGACCGGGTCAGCAGGGAGGCGCAGGTCGGTCATTACCACCTCTTTTCAAAATGCCGGCGCATCAGAACGGCGGCCAGGTTCATTGTAATCAGTATGCTCAGCAGAACCAGAATGACGGCGGATGTCATCGGCTCCCAGGCCCGTTCTGCGCCGGAAAACCATTTATAAATCAGAACCGGAAGCACCGTCGATTCATCTCCTGGCCCGGCTGGAATATCGTTCACAAAGGCCACCATGCCGATCATCAGAAGGGGCGCGGTTTCGCCCAGTGCCCGGGCCATGGCGATAATGGCACCGGTCATGATGCCGGGCATCGCCAGCGGCAGCGTGTGATGGAACACGGTTTGGGTCTTCGAGGCGCCAAGTCCGAGCGCGGCTGTCCGCACCGATAGCGGAACCGCCCGCAGAGCTGCGCGCGAGGCAATGATCACGGTGGGAAGGACGAGCAGCCCAAGCACGAGGCCACCCACGAAGGGAACCGATCGGGGCATGCCAAAGGCCTTGAGGAAGACGGCCGCGCCGAGCAAGCCAAAAATGATTGAAGGCACCGCGGCCAGATTGTTGATATTGACTTCGATCAGCCCGGTGAGGCGGTTCCGCGGGGCGAATTCTTCCAGATACAGGGCTGCCAGAATACCGACGGGTATGGCGAACAGGGCGGTGACCAGCATGGTCAGCAGCGACCCGGCAATTGCGGCCCCGGCGCCGGCCAGCTCGGGATAGGTACTGTCGGCATGGGTCAGCAGCGACAGGTTTGGCACACGCTGAATGTCCCCCTGAGCCTGCAAGAGCAGCGTCCAGGCAATCTGGTGATCGGAAATCGTGCGGTCGGATTCCGGCGTTGAGATCAGCAGCGCGGTGACATAGCCGGCAATCTGGACACGCTCATCAGGTCTTGGCCCGGCAAGATGGCGCAGCTGCAGCTCATCCGCGCCGGCGTCGAGCAAGGTGAACCAGCTGTCCTGGGCCCGGATCAGGATGGTCGGCCAGCCACCTGCGCGGGTGTCGCGGGCCGCGTGGAGAGCCGAAAAGCGTTGGCCGGACAGATCCTGCAGCCGGAAGTCGCCTGTTTCGAGACGGCTTAACCTGCTTTCCGGCGTCAGCTTCAACTGCATCCGCTCGGTGATGCCTCCCTTCAGGAACAGGTCAAGATCATCTGACAGGACAACGCGCAAGCGGCGTTTTGAGCCAATCCATTCCGGGTGCTCCGCCACCTGTTGTGCCATCGCCAGGACACCGAGGCGGGGCACCAGCCCATACAATTCGCGACGCAGGTTGAGCTGGTCCGCATGATGTGGGAACCGCGTGCGCAGCGCGTCCTGGACCAGCTGGTTGAAGCCGCTGACATTGCCTGCAATGGCTGCCGGAGCCTCAACCCCTTGCGGGGCCAGGCGTGCCGCATCGAGGTCGAGGTCGAACGCGATCACATGCCGGGTAAAGGCGCTGCGGGCCTGCTGGCCAATTGTGGTTAGCAAAACCAGAAGGGCCAGAACTGAGAATCCGATGGCGGCCACGCCGTAAAATCGGAACCGGCGTTCGGCAGCATGGCGTTGCTTGAGCCGCCTGACCGCCTCCGGTTGCGCAAATGGGCTGTGGCCGGGGGAGATGTTGGGGGCCGCGTCAGTCATATTTTTCCTGGTAACGCTGAACAATGCGAAGGGCGATGAAATTAAATCCCAGCGTGACGGCGAACAGCATGAAGCCCAGGGCAAAGGCCGACAGCGTCTTGGCGCTGTCAAAGCCGGTGTCACCGGTGAGCAGGGCGACGATCTGGGCGGTCACCGTAGTCAGGTCAGATGTGGGGTCGATCGTGATCTGGGCACGCTGTCCGGCTGCCATAACGACGATCATGGTTTCGCCAATCGCCCGGGAAATTGCCAGCAGCATAGAGGCGATAATCCCGGGCAGTGCAGCAGGCAGGACGACCTGCTTGATGGCTTCCGAACGTGTTGACCCAACGGCCAGGGCGCCATCACGCAGGGACTGGGGCACGGCCTTTATGATGTCGTCTGACAGGGAGGAGACAAAGGGAATGATCATGATTCCCATAATCAGCCCGGCGGCAAGGGCACTTTGAGGCTGGGCGGCCAGAAAATCATCTGGCACAAAGGACAGGGCGTTGACCCATTCTGCTCCGGACCGGACCAGCGGGGCCACGACCATGGCGGCGAAAAATCCGTAGACCACGGTCGGAATTCCGGCGAGCAATTCGAGGACCGGCTTGATCCAGCTGCGCAGGTTGGGGCTGGCATACTCGGCCAGATAGATGGCCGACATCAGGCCGATCGGTGCGGCCACGGCCATGGCCAGTATTGCGATCATCACCGTCCCGAAGAACAGCGGTAAGGCGCCGAAATCCATGCCTGTCTGGGCGTTCCAAGCCGTGCCAAACACAAAGCCACCCAGGCCCGGGGCGCCGGGTGCTGCAAAGAAAAGCAGGGTCTCGTAAATCAATGAAAGAACGATGCCGAACGTTGTCAGAACCGCGATGCCGGCACAGATAAACAGAACCATCCGTCCGCCACGCTCAACATGCGTCCGGGCGCGAAAATCCGGCCGGATCCTGCGCATTGCGAATGTGTATCCGAGATACATGGCGGCGAGGGCAAAGAGGATTCCGACCAGCCGGGCAAGGGCTTCAAGCTCAACCCAGCGCCGGCTTGCCATGTCGAACAGGAGATTACCTGTGGCGGGGGCGTCGCGCAGGCGTGCATGGTCCACCACCTTGTCGAGATACTGTCCCAGCTCCATTGGCGACAGGGCCTGCATGTAGCCGGGCAGTTCCGAGGCGATCTGGGCGCGTACCGAGGTCGGTCCGAGCATGACATAAAGCAACAGAACCACCAGGCCGGGCACCAGGGTGCACATAGCAGTATAATAGCCATAATAGTTCAGGCGCGAGTGCAGCTGTGCCGTTCCCGAAACAAGCGTCGCGGTCAGGGCGTTGCGGCCCATGTAAAATGCCAGGAAGGCCGGCGCCGCCAGCAAAGTGAACGACAACCAGCCCATGGGCAGGTGTCCGATGATCTGCAGCATGGCGACTCAAAAACCCGTTTTATGTGCTCTTAGCCTGAGAGCTTAAAACATATGTGACAGGCCTGTGCTGCGCGGGCCCTGGGAGGTCAGAAGCATGGCGAGGTCTCGAACAGGCAGGTCACATTCCGGCTGGGATGCTGGAAGCCAAGTCGGCTGGCATGCAACAGCAGGCGCGGCGCGGCGTCGGCGCGTCCATAGAACGGATCCCCCAGAATGGGGTGACCGATTTCAGCCAGGTGAAGGCGTAACTGGTGCGACCGGCCGGTTTCGGGGCGCAGGACCAGCCGGCTTGTTCCGGACGCCGACGCGGCCCGCACCCAGTGGGTGATAGCCTCCTGGCCGTCCGGATCGACATGCCGAAGGGGACGGGCGAGAGAATAGGCGGCGATTGGCAGCCTGATGGTCCCCGCGATCTGGCCCGGTCGGCCTTCCACGACCGCAATATATGTTTTTTCGACCCGTCTGTCCTGGAACTGTCGGGCCAGGCTGCGCAGGGCCTCCTTGTGGCGGGCGAAGACCAGCAGCCCCGACGTGTCCATGTCGAGGCGGTGGACAACATGCACCTCACCAAAGATGGCCTGCAGGTAGCTGACGGCACTGGCCGTCTTGTCCGCACCGCGCCCGGGGACCGACAGCAGTCCCGGGGGCTTATCTGTCACGATGAGATCGTCATCCCGGTGAAGGATGGTGAGGTCACCGGGGCCGGGCGGAGTGTAAATATGTGGCGGAGGTGACGGCCTTGGCGTCATTCGGCGGGCGCGGGCGGTATCAGGGGCATCCACACAGCGAACGCCGTCCCGGTCTGCTCCAGGCTCTCGACCATGAAGCCGCCCCTGTGCCGCGCCATGATATGTTTGACGATAGCCAGGCCGAGGCCGGTGCCTTCGATCCGCCCGCCGCGGCTTTCATCGACCCGATAAAAGCGTTCGCCGAGGCGGGGCAGGTGACGCGCGGCGATCCCGTCACCATGATCCTCGACCCGGATCCATACGGCCGGGACCTCGGCCGACGCCCGTGGGGCCAGCAGGGTGGCCCGGAAAGCGCCATCGATCTGGCGCCCGCACGCGGCCGGGGCCTCGGCCATGGTCCGGCTTTGTCCCATACTGATGGTTATGGTGCCGCCGGGGGACGAATATTTGATCGCATTGCCTGCGAGGTTCTGAACCACTTGCTGCATTTCATACGCATCAGCGATGACGCTGTAGGACGTGTCGGTTTCGTTCAGAAAGATCCGGACCTGCGACTCCGCGGCGATGGGCTGAAGAGACAGGCCGGCGCTGCTGGTCAGGACGGTCAGGTCGATTCGGGTCGAGGGTGAGCGGTATTCACTGAACTCGATCCGGGACAGGGACAGCAGGTCGGTGACCAGCCGTTTCATCCGTTCGGATTGCTGGTACATGATCTCCAGAAACCCGTCCCATGCTGCTTTGTCATTCCGCGCTGGTCCGCGCATGGTCTCGATGAAGCCGGCAATGGCGGTCAGGGGGGTCCGCAATTCGTGGCTCGCATTGGCGAGGAAATCTGCCCGGGCCTGTTCGGCCCGCCGCACAGCTGTCGTGTCCTCGAGAATGACCAGGACGCTGCCGGCTCTGGGCCCCTGATGCATATGCGCCATCCAGGACTGGCCCTCACTGTGTCCGGAAAACTCCAGCTGTTCCCCTGCTCCGGTCTTTGCGACCCGGATGAAGGCGGCCAGAAGGTCCGGCTGGCGAATGGCGGCGGTCACCAGAAGGCCACTGTCGCGATTGAGCCGAAAGACCTCCATGGCCATCTCATTGGCGATTGAGAGGCGCTGATCCGGATTGACGATCAGCGCCGGAAACGGAAGGGACTGGATCAGTGGATTGAGGCTGGTCTCGAGGGGCGGGGCCTGCGGCCGGGGCTCAGCTGCCGCCTCCGCCTCGGCGGCAGCTGCTGCTGCTGCCGCTGGCGTGATGGTCTGGGACCCAACATAGTAGGCCAGGGCACCTGAGATCATGACGAGGCTGCCCATCAGCCACTCCAGGATACCCACCGTGCTGGTTGCGGCCAGCAGGGCGAGAACCATGATGGCGCCAAATGTCAGGATCCCGAAGTCCCGGCGTCTGGTGGCGTGGGTTTCACCGGCGTGTGGCCCGCGACGTTCAGCCTCGTTCATAGGCGTATCCTTACAGCCACCGTTACTTTTGGTCTGATCATACCGGGATAACGTACACAACCTGTACCCTCAAGGCGCGGTTTTTCTGGCGCAGGGTCATATTGTTTAACAATAAAAGTTTGTTGACGAACGGATAAAAAGCCTCTACGGCCGAGAAGATAAACATAGAGATAACATATGTTGCGTGTCCTCCCACTCACAGGCCTGTTTCTCATGGCCGGCTGTGCAGGTGTTCAGACCCTGAGCGGTGAACGCCTTGACGTTTCGGTCGCGCCGCCGCCGGCACCATCAGCCTGGGTCGCGGCGTCGGGATCTGAGGCGTCTTTTGTGACAGACTGGCTGTCAGAATTTGACGATCCGGATCTTTCTGCCCTGGTTGAGGAGGCGGTTGGGAACAGCACGAGGCGGCGGGGTCAGGCCTATAATGTGCAGGCCATCCGCGCTCAGGCCCGGGCCGTGTATGGCCGGTCGCTGCCAAATGCGAGCTTGGGGACGAGGCTGGGCGGATCAAGCACATTTGTTGAGATTGCCGGGACCGATGACCGGATCAATTCCGATCTTTACGGGCTGGAGGCCGGGCTGAGCTGGCAGGTCGATCTTTGGGGTCGCCTTGAGGCCGGGATCGAGGCTGCAAATGCAGATCTGGCTGTGGCCGAGGCCCGTCTGAGAGGCATCGAGCTGTCGGTCGCGGGCGAAACCGCAATTGCCTGGTTCGATCTCAATGAGGCTCTTGCCCAGGAGCAGGTTGCCCAGGAAACGGTGAACGCTCGACAGCGGGCGCTTGAGCTGACGGAGCGTCGCTTTTCCCGGGGTCTGGCGACGGCTCTTGATGTCCGCACGGCACGCACCACCCTCGCATCGGCTGAGGCTGCTGTGGCAGCCCGCCAGCAGGGCCGTGAAAACGCTGTCCGGCGGCTTGAAACGCTGCTCATGCGATATCCGTCGGCGGCCCTGAGGGCGCCGGGTTTGTTGCCCAGCCTGGCCCCGATCAACGGTGCGGGAACTCCTTCTGGCGTGTTACAGCGTCGCCCGGATATCCTGGCGGACGAAGCGGCGCTGGTGGCGGCAGGCTTGCGGGCCGAACAGGCCCGGCTGGCGCTCTATCCTGCGCTCAGCCTGTCAGGCAGCCTCTCGACCAATGAGGGCCAGCTCGCGGATGCGTTGAACCCGGAGCGTCTGGCGGCGTCCCTGATTTCCAGTCTTACGGCACCGCTGTTTAATGGCGGAGCGCTCGCGGCGGAAAAAGAATCTGCACTGGCCCGCGCTCAGGCGGCGGCGGAAACCTATGTCGGCACCGTTCTGACGGCGTGGCGAGAAGTTGAGGACGCCCTTGCCGCGGACCGGCTGATCGCGCTGCAAGAGGCGGCTCAGGCCCGCGCCCTCGAGCAGGCGCGGCTGGCGGAAGATCTGGCAGAGCGTCAGTACACCAATGGCTTGGTTTCGATTTTCAACCTGATTGATTCCCAGACCCGGCGCCTGAATGCCGAAAGCAGCCTGATCGCTGCCCGGGCGGCCCGGGCCTCCAACCGGGTGCGGTATCACCTGGCGCTGGGCGGCGGTGCGCCGGTCCAGATTCCTGAAGCACTCGCCGGGCCCGTGCCCGGCCAAGATAAGGCCATACTGCAATGAGGCGACTCCTTCCTCTGATCGTGACTGTGGTGATGCTGATTGGCGTTGGCGCCGCCAGTTTCACCACGCTTCAGGCGCTCAAGCCAAAACCCAAGCAGGCTGATGAGGTTCTTCCGGGACTCGCCGTTTTCGTTGAACGGGTTCAGCGCGAGGACCTTGTCTTCACGGTTAAAGCCCAGGGTGAGGTCCGGCCCCAGCGGGAAATCTCGGTGGCTTCCCAGATCTCCGGGCGGATCGCGGATGTGTCGCCCGATTTCATCGATGGCGGCTTTATACGAGAAGGCCAGGTTCTGGTTCGGCTTGAGAGCGCCGATTATGAGCTCGGCGTCGTCCGGGCCCAGGCCGGCGTCGCCTCGGCCGAGCAAAGGCTGGCCCGTGAGCAGGCCGAAGCAGACGTCGCCCGGGAAGACCTGATTAATCTGGGTATTACCGAAAGTTCGCCGCTTGCCCGCCGTGAGCCGCAATTGGCCGAAGCCCAGGCAGCCTTGAAATCTGCCGAAGCGCAGCTTGCGGATGCGGAGCTCGCCCTTGCCCGTACCGCGATACGGTCTCCGTTTACCGGTCGGGTCCGCGACAAGGCTGTTGATATTGGCCAGTTTGTCAGCCCGGGTCAGGCGCTCGGACGCATTTTCGCAACGGATGTGGTCGAAGTGGTGCTGCCCGTCGCAGATGCCGAGCTTGGCCGGCTGGGCCTGCCTTTGGCCTTTGCTCAAACGGAAACATCGCCGGGTCCGGAAGTTATGTTCTCGGGTATGGTGGGGGGTGTGGAACGTCAATGGACGGGCCGGGTGAGCCGGACCGCCGCCGCGGTCAGCACCCGAACCCGCCTGATCAATGTCATCGCTGAACTCGACGATCCGTTTGGCGAGGGTGCGGATGACGGTGCCCCGATGGCTCCGGGCCTTTTCGTTCAGGCCAGTCTTCAGGGGGCACGCGAAACGGGGCTTCTCAAGGCGCCGCGCGCGGCCATTCGCAGCGGTAACGAGCTTTATGTCGGTGATCCGGCGATGGGCGAACTACGCATTTACAAAGTGGATGTGGTGCACTCCGACCCCAACGGGGCGTGGTTTTCCAGTGCAGAGATTGACGCTGGCGCACTTGCCATTGTCAGCCCGATTCAGGCCGCCTTTGACGGGATGTCGATCACCCTGCTGGAGCGACTTGAGGACGGAACCATTTATTCTCACGAGCCCGGCTCGGACGGGGATGCAACTCTGGCGGCATCCCAGGCGGGCTTTTCCGGGGCAGAGGTGAAGGGGCAGTAGCATGCACGGACTGGTCTCCTGGTTTGCCCGCAATGCCGTGGCTGCAAACCTGCTCATGGTCGTCGCTTTTGTGGGCGGCATCCTGTCCTTCAACGGCATGGAGCGGAAAATTTTCCCGGTCGTGCAGGTCGCCGGCGCCACGGTCTCGGTTGCCTGGGAAGGCGCCTCGCCACAAGACATCGAAGAGCAGATCGTCACGCGGATCGAAGAGGTCGTGGTCGATATTGATGGGCTGAAGCGCATTACGTCTGTGGCGCGCGAAGGGTCCGGATCGGTCAATATTATGGGCCGCGACGATATCGACATGGAACGCTTCGTTGATGAAATTAAGTTGCGTGTCGATCAGATCAACAATTTGCCGCAAGCTGCCTTCCAGCCTCAGGTGCAGCGCTGGGAGCAGCGTGACCGGTATTTTGGCCTGGTGGTCTATGGCGACATGGACGCCCGCACGCTGAAAAGGGTAACCGACAAGGTTCGCGACGATATTGCTGAGCTGCCCGGAGGAGCGCTGGCCGAAGTTCAGGGCGTGCTGGATGAAGAAGTGTCGATTGAGGTCTCTGAAGACAGCCTTCGTCGCTACAATCTCAGTTTCAGTGATGTCACGGATGCCATTCGTGGTGCCTCCCTGAACTCTTCCGGAGGACGTTTGCAGTCGCCGATCGGCGACGTCAGCCTGTCGACCCGCCAGCTTGCTGATACGGAAGACGATTTTAACCAGATCATTATCCGCCAGACGTCAGAGGATGGCACGATCCGTGTCAGCGACGTGGCCACGGTTGTCGATGGTTTTGT
This sequence comes from uncultured Hyphomonadaceae bacterium, assembly GCA_938084575.1. GTDB lineage: Bacteria > Pseudomonadota > Alphaproteobacteria > Caulobacterales > Hyphomonadaceae > Henriciella. The sequence goes on along the minus strand of CALKFG010000007.1, from coordinate 46,980 downwards.
CGATTCCGAACTCAAGGCCACTTACAATGATCAGCCTACAGCCTTCATCTTTGTTCCGTCTCCGGACAAGATGGATATCATATCCTACACGGCGGGCTTTCGCGATTATATCGAGCGGGCGAATGCGCCCGGGTCCGGCATTCTGCCTGAGGCCGCGCGGGTTGATATTCTGTTTGACAATTCGGTTCTGTTCGACGCCCGCATGAAGCTGATTTCGGAATCGGCACTTCTGGGTGCGTTTATGGTCATGCTGGTCCTGATCCTGTTTCTCCGGCCACTTGTGGCTTTCTGGGTGACCATGGGGATCATAACAGCCTTTGCCGGCGGTATCATGTTGCTGCCCTATTTCGGCGTGTCCTGGAATATTTTGTCGACCTTTGCCGTGCTGCTGGTGATCGGTGTGATTGTCGACGATGCGATTGTGGTCGGTGAAAACATTCACAAGGAAGTCGAAAGCGGACGCCGGGAAGGGCTGGATGCTGCGATTGTGGGCACGCAGATGGTCCTTAAACCGGTTGTTTTTGGCGTCCTGACAACGATCATTGCCTTTCTGCCCTGGGCTTTCCTTACTGGCCCCAGCCGTGCCTTTACGCAACAGATCACTTTTGTGGTGATCTGTGCGCTGATCTTCTCGATCATCGAATGCATGCTGATCCTGCCAGCCCATTTGTCCCACATGAAAAAACAGGCCTTTACGGGGCCATCGGGACGGCTGGGGCGACTTCAGAGGCGGATTGCCGACAGCCTTATCTGGTTCGCCAACCAGATCTATAAGCCGATCCTCGAGATCGCCTTGCGCTTTCGCTACGCCACCATTGTTCTGTTTGTCGGCCTGTTTGGCTTTTCGATTGGTCTGGTGGCGATGCGGATCGTGCCATTCAGCTTCATGCCGCAGATTGAAGGCGGGTTGGTGCGGGTGACCATTGACCTGCCAGAAGGCACGCCGTTTCAGCGAACTTTGCAGGTCCGCGATCAGCTCCAGGCGGGCATTTACGCAGCCGACGAACAACTGAACCAGCAATGGGGGGACGTGCTGCGTGACCTGCGTCGTGAAGCAGGTCAGCCCGAGACTGAAGACCTCAGGATCATCCGTGATGCCTCGATCGTTGCCAGCAGCGCGCGAATTCAGTCCTGGATTGGCTTGGTTGATCCGGAAGAGCGGCCTGAAACACTGACCACGAAAAGTATCACGGAGGCAATCCGGGCTCAGGTTGGTCCGATTCAGGATGCCGAAGAGGTTGAGTTTAATTTCACCCAGAACGATGATGACAGCGGAGTTCGTTTTGCGCTGAACCATGAAAATCTTGATCGTCTGCGGGAGGCCTCCGATTACATCCAGGCGCATTTGTCGACCTATGCCGAGATTTACGATATCGGCGACAATCTCAGCTCGTCTGCAGATGAAATTCAGTTGTCCCTCAAGCTGGGGGCGGAGTCCCTCGGCATCTCTCTGGCCGACGTGTCGCGTCAGGTCCGGCAGGCCTATTACGGCGATCAGGCCATGCGCCTGCCGCGTGATGGCGAAGATGTCCGGGTCATGGTTCGCTTGCCTCAGGACACCCGTCGCAACCTCGACAGTCTCGACAATCTGCGAGTGCGCACGCCGGATGGTCGGGAAATCCCACTCCTGCAGGTTGCCGAGTTGCAGTATGCCCCGGGGATCAACCGGATCCGTCGCCGTAACCGCACGCGATCAGTGACGGTCTTTGCTGAGGTCAGCGGAGATGGCGGGCGAAACCAGATCATTGAGGATATGAACATTAATTTCTGGCCTGATTTCGAGAAGCGGTTCCCGGATATCAGCCGCGACTTTGCGGGCGGTTTTGAGGACGAGCTGGCCTTTCTGGCGGAGCTGCAGAGGTTCATGCTGATTGCGATCGGGGCCATGTATATGCTTCTTGCCATTGCCTTCCGATCCTATGCCCAGCCATTGCTTCTGATGACAGCTTTGCCATTCGCCTTTACCGGCGCGGTGTTCGGGCATTTGGCTCTGGGTGTGCCCATGGCGATGTTTTCCTTGTTCGGGATTGCGGCGGCTGCGGGTGTGGTGATCAATGACAATCTGGTTCTCGTGGATTATGTGAACCGTCGACGAAGTGAGGGGGCCGGCGCAATTCAGGCGCTCGTCGATGCGGGTGTGTCCCGCTTTAGACCCATCCTATTGACCTCTGTGACCACTTTTGTGGGCATTCTGCCGCTGATCGCTGAGCGCTCTGTTCAGGCGCAGTTCCTGAAGCCGATGGTGATTTCGCTTGGATGGGCCGTGGCCTTTGCCCTGTTTGTCTCGCTATTCCTTGTGCCGTCTCTTTATGCTGTCGGTACCGAAGTGGGCCGTGTCTTCCGTTGGAGCTGGGGCGGGCGCCCGTATCGCTCCATCGGAGAGACCTATAGCGGCGTTGTTTCCAACGACGCAGAAGATCTGCGCCATATGCCCGCGCCCGCTGAGTAAAGGTGAGGGCCAGGCCAGCCTGATCGCAGGTGAAGATAATTTGCGGTGTGTCCTCTCTTGACCGCGGGCTGACAAGGAACACATCATTGGCTGGAGGACGCGTCTGTCCACACAACCAAACTGGAGAATCAGAATGTCGAGCACGGATCCAATCGTAATCGTTGGCATGGCCCGAACCCCGATGGGCGGTCTGCTTGGTGACCTGTCGGCGATGTCGGCCAATGAACTCGGCGCCATCGCGGTCAAGGCTGCGATAGACGAGGCTGGGCTGGGTCCGGACGAGGCCGATGAAATCATCATGGGCAATTGCCTGCCGGCCGGACAGGGTCAGGCGCCTGCGCGCCAGGCAGGGTTCAAGGCCGGTATGGACAAGGGCCTCGAAGCGACCACGATCAATAAGATGTGCGGGTCCGGGCTGCAGGCCACGGTGATGGGGCGCAATGCGATTGCCGCGGGCGATGCAAACATCGTGATTGTTGGGGGCATGGAAAGCATGACGAATGCGCCACATCTTCTGAATGCGCGCAATGGCCACAAATATGGCTCGATAGAGGCCCAGGACCATATGGCACTGGACGGTCTGACCGACGCCTATGCCCACGGCCCCATGGGTGTCTTCGCCGACATGATTGCGGAAAAATACCAGTTCACCCGTGAGCAGCAGGATGCCTATGCCCTGGAAACGCTCAGCCGAGCGCAGAAGGCGACCGCAGAAGGCAGGTTCAAGCGTGAGATTGCACCGGTCACGCTGAAAAGCCGTAAAGGCGAAAGCGTCGTCGACTCCGATGAATTGCCGCGGACGGCCCGTCCGGACAAAATCCCGAGCTTGCGGCCCGCCTTTAACAAGGACGGAACCGTCACGGCGGCGAATGCATCGGCCATTTCCGATGGTGCGGCAGCGCTGGTTCTGATGCGGAAATCGGAAGCAGAGTCCCGCGGCCTTTCTGCAATTGCGACCATTGTGTCATCGTCAAGCCACGCCCATGAGCCGGAATATTTTACCACGGCCCCCGTGCCGGCAATGCAGAAGGCCCTCGCCAAGGCCGGATGGACGAAGGATGATGTCGACCTCTGGGAAATCAATGAGGCCTTTGCCGTCGTGCCGATGATCGCTATGAAAGAGCTGGGCCTGAGCCATGATGTGGTCAATGTGAATGGCGGCGCCTGTGCCATGGGCCACCCGATTGGGGCCTCCGGTGCGCGTATCCTGATTACCCTTCTTGCTGCAATGGAAGACCGCGGCCTGAAAAAGGGCGTTGCGTCCCTCTGTATCGGTGGCGGCGAAGGCATCGCCATGTGCGTCGAGCGCAGTTGATTTCTGACCGGCCAAAACGGGGCGGTGCCATGTGACCGATCAGGTCGACAGGGCGCCGCCCTTTTTGCGGTCCACCCGCGGATGGCCGGGGCAGCCATTGCCGCTGGCGCGGTGGGTCCTGCAGCGCATCGGCGGATGGAGTGGTCCGACAACATCCGGCCCGGTGCGGCGGCTTCTCCGGGATCGTGCCCGCTTAACCGGCCTGCAGCCCTGTCTTCTGCATCGCTCGGATCAAGGGATAAGGCTGGATATGCCTGCTTAGCTGGCGCTGCCGGCCTGATGAATCAGATCCAGGGGCAGCGCCGTGGTCCGTTTGGATACATTGATAATGATCCTCGACTGCACGTCTGAGACCAGTGCGGAGCCAAGAAGCTTGTCCCGTAAGAACCGGTCATAGGCGTGCATATCGGTGGTGGTGACCCGGATGATATAATCAACCGCGCCCGTGACCGTCATGCATTCCATCACCTCCGGCCAGGTGGACACCAGTTTTTCGAAGGCGGTCAGATTGTCATTGCTGGGCAGAGCCAGTTTGACATTGGCCACCACTTCAAATCCAAGGCCCAGAGCTCCCCGGTCCAGGAGTGTCACCCGGCTTTGGATCAACCCGTTTTCTTCCATGCGTTTGATGCGTCGCCAGCAGGGCGAGGAAGATAGTCCTACCCGTTCCGCGATTTCGGCGACAGCCAGCGACGCGTCTTCCTGCAAAAAGTCGAGAATACGCGCATCAACAGCGTCTATCTTGATCGGCAAAAAAACCCCCAATATCGAAATTAAACAGAATAATATTGTTGTTATTATCCAGATATTGGGAAATCAGGCAAGTTATTTCGCGAAAATAAAGCTAGCATATGCTGTGATCGAATGAGGCTGTTTCATGGACCATCGCAACATTACGCTGGACGACAAATACGCCCTTGTCGAGGGGCGGGCTCTGATGACGGGCATACAGGCCCTGGTGCGGTTGCCGCTTGATCAGAGACGACTGGATCAGATGGCCGGTTACAATACCGGCGGGTTTATATCGGGTTATCGCGGGTCGCCCCTGGGGGGATATGATCAGCAATTGCTGGCATCGCAAAAGTGGCTATCCGATTTGAATATCGAGTTTTGGCCGGGCCTGAACGAGGACCTCGCGGCCACGGCGGTCTGGGGCAGTCAGCAGCTTGGTTTGTTCCCGGGCGCACGCAGGGAGGGTCTTTTTGGTATTTGGTATGGCAAGGCCCCCGGTGTCGATCGGACCGGAGACGTCTTCAAACATGCCAACGCTGCGGGATGCTCTCGGCTTGGCGGTGTGCTGGCCCTTCTGGGCGATGATCATAATTGCAAGTCCTCAACCCTGCCTTCGCAGTCGGAATTTGCCATGGCTGATGCCGAAATCCCGGTGCTCAGCCCGGCCAGTATCCAGGATGTTCTCGACTTTGGGCTTCAGGGGCTGGCGATGAGCCGTTTTTCCGGCGCCTGGTCATCAATGACGGCACTGGCGGATACGATGGACAGCAGTGCGGTGATCGACATCGGCCTGAAGCGCCATCAATTCGTCCGACCTGATTTCGAGTTTCCCGAGGGTGGCGTTCATATCCGTCGCGGCGATACACCTTTAGATAAGGAGCGTCGCCTGCGCGGGACCAAGCTCCGCGCCGCGCAGGCCTGGGTCCGGACCAACCGGCTGGACCGGGTACTTCTTGAGGCGCCCCGGCCGCGTCTCGGGCTGATTGTCAGCGGTCAGGCGGCGCGGGATGTTTTTGAGGCACTTGATGCGCTCGGCGTAAGCCGCTCCCAGGCTGCCGAACTTGGCCTGACAATTTTCAAGGTGGCCATGCCGTGGCCGCTCGAGCCGACCGCCATACGGGCTTTCTGTGCGGGCCTTGAGCGTGTCCTCGTGATTGAACACAAGCGACCCTTGATCGAAGATCAGCTAAGGTCGGCCTTGTATAATTTGCCGGACAAGGACCGGCCAATGATCGAGGGCAAGGCGGATGCGGAGGGGCGCCCCCTGCTCAGTCAGGTCGCCTCCATTGCTTTGCCGGAAATAGCACGGGCAATCGCGGACCGCCTTCCGGAAGGCTGGTCGCGCGACACTGCAGAGGCTTATTTCAACCGCTTGTCAGAGGGAGGCAGGGCCGGTTCGGATCAGGATCCGGCTTTGGTGCGCAGCCCCCACTATTGTTCCGGCTGTCCGCACAACACGTCGACCCGCCTGCCCGAGGGATCCCGGGCGCTGGCCGGCATTGGGTGTCATTACATGGCCAATTTCATGCCGGACAGACCTACCGACATGACCAGTCAAATGGGCGGGGAGGGTGTGGCCTGGCTCGGTCAGTATTTCGCAACAGAAGAGGACCATATCTTCGTCAATCTCGGGGACGGCACCTTTTCTCATTCCGGCTCTCTCGCATTGCGGGCGGCTGTGACCTCCCGGGCCAACATGACCTACAAGATTCTTTACAATGATGCTGTCGCCATGACGGGTGGACAGGCCGTTGAGTCGGGCCAGACGCCGCAGCAGATCGCGGCGCAGGTCCGGGCTGAGGGTGTTGAGACCATTGTGATCGTGACCGAGGACCCTGTGCGGTACGCCAATGTCAAAGACCTTCCCGCGCGGGTTCGGATTTTTGACCGTGATGAGTTAAATCGCGTGCAGAAAATGCTGCAGGCAACGCCAGGTGTGTCGGTTCTGATCTATGATCAGCTCTGCGCAACGGAGAAAAGGCGCCGCACCAAGCGGGGCCTTCGGCGTCCGGACCGAACCCGGGCGATCATCAATACGGACATTTGTGAGGGCTGTGGGGATTGCTCGGTCAAGTCCAACTGCCTTTCTGTTGAACCCGTGGAGACCGAACTTGGGCGTAAGCGCCGGATCAATCAGTCGACCTGCAATACCGACCTGTCCTGCGTTAAAGGGTTCTGTCCCAGTTTTGTCACTCTGACAGACGGCGAATTTACCGCCGAGGCGGCGCCGCGGCCGAGTTTTGATGCCAGCGCTTTACCCATGCCTGAGGTTGCCGAGCTCGATCAGCCCTGGAATGTTGTGTTCACGGGTGTTGGGGGCACCGGTGTCACCACGGTGGCGGCTATTCTTGCCATGGCCGCGCATGTCGATGGTCAGGCCGCATCGACCCTGGACATGACAGGGCTGGCCCAGAAAGGGGGGCCGGTGCTGAGCCATATTCGCTTTGCACGCAAGGCGGACCAGATCATGACGGGCCGTGTTCCGCCGGCCAGTGCAGACTGCATCATTGCGTGCGATCTTGTGGTGGCAGCCAGCGCCGATGCGCTGTTGCTGAGCGCGCGGGACCGGACATATGTCTGCGCCAATCGCGATGTCACCCCGACCAGCGCATTTATTCATGACCGCTCGATCAAATATCCGGCCGACCTGCTGGGTGGGCAGGTGAATCGGCACGTTAAGCAGATGGATGCGCTGGATGCGGAAGCTCTCGCGGTCCGGTATTTCAACAGCGCCATTTTCACCAATATGATCATGGTCGGCTACGCTTGGCAGAAGGGCCAGCTGCCTGTCTCGCTCCGGGGCTTATATCGGGCGATTAAGCTCAATCATATGGCGGTGGAAGACAATATGGCGGCGTTTGAGGTCGGGCGAATCGCGGCCAGTGACCCTGACCGTCTGGAGCCGGCGGAGGATCCCCGGGGCACGCCGGAGCATGTATCTCTGGACACACTGATTGAGAACCGTGCCGCCCGGCTGGTGGCTTATCAGAACACCGCCTATGCGACGCGCTACCGTGACATCATTGCAAAAATCCGACGGGCCGAACAGGCTCAGGGGCTTGGCGAGACGCTCAGCCGTGACGCGGCCACCTTCGCCTATAAGGTCATGGCGTATAAGGACGAGTATGAGGTTGCCCGCCTCTGGACAGATGGCCGGTTCGAAAAGACCCTTCGGGAAACGTTCAAGGGCGGGAAAATCAATTTCCACCTGTCACCCCCTGTGTTCGCTCGGAAAGATTCGGAGGGGGTTGCGATCAAGCAGGCATTTGGTCCCTGGATGCAGCGGGTTTTCAGGATGCTCCGGCATTTTAAAGTCCTCAGGGGGAGTGTTTTCGATGTTTTTGGTTGGACGGAGGAACGCCGCCGGGAGAGAGATTTGCGGGACATCTATCTGGCTGATCTTTGCCGACTGGCGGAGGAGTTGACGCCCGAGCGCCATCAGCTTGCGACCGAGATCGCTCGAATTCCCGATAATATCAGGGGGTTTGGGTATGTGAAACAGAAGGCCATGGACCAGGTTCTGCCCGAACGGGCCGCGCTTTGGAAAGACTGGGAGGCTGGGCCGGAAAAACGGATTAAGGTGCCCCTGATCAAGACCGTCTGAGGGTCATGTCTCACATGCCAGGAAGGTTTGTGCGCAAACTATGGCCGGCTATTTTAGTGATGGACTTCGCTGCGCGAGTCAGGCGAAGGTCCCCGCATGCAGCAGTATCAGGCTCTTCTACAGGAAATCTTGGACCACGGTCTGCGAAGGGGGGACCGCACGGGAACCGGAACACTTGGCGTGTTCGGGCGCCAAATGCGCTTCGATCTCAGCAAGGGCTTCCCGATGGTGACGACCAAAAAGCTCCATTTGCGGTCTATTATAATTGAGCTTCTGTGGTTTCTCCGCGGGGATACAAATATTGCCTGGCTGAAGGAACAAGGCGTCTCGATATGGGACGAGTGGGCTGACGAAGACGGGGATTTGGGACCGGTTTACGGCAAACAATGGCGCAGCTGGGCCAGCCCTGACGGCCGTGTGATCGACCAGATTCGATGGGTTCGGGACGAAATTATTGCCAATCCGAACTCCCGCCGGCTCATTGTCTCGGCCTGGAATCCGGCCGATGTCCCCGACATGGCGCTGCCGCCCTGCCATTGCCTCTTTCAGTTCAATGTCATGGACGGCAAGCTGAACTGTCAGCTTTACCAGCGGTCTGCAGACGTGTTTCTTGGCGTGCCGTTTAACATCGCTTCCTACGCCTTGCTCACCATGATGATGGCCAGGGCGACCGGGCTCGAGCCGGGTGACTTCGTGCACACATTTGGAGATGCGCACCTCTACATCAATCATGTCGACCAGGCAAAGTTGCAGCTGAGCCGGGAGCCTTACCCCCTACCGGAAATGCTTCTTAACCCCGACAAGACAGACCTTTTTGACTGGACGTTTGAGGACTTTACCATGGTGGGATACAAGGCCCATGGCCATATCAAGGCACCGGTCGCCGTCTAGCTGCGTATCCTGACGGGTTGGACCGTGCCGGTTCCGATGTTTTCGGTGATTTGCGGATAAAATTTTGGCCGAGAACCGGCTCATCGGGCTATTCAATTGTGTACATGCTGAATTAGCGGCAGCGCGGTGCTTGACCCGCGCCTCATCGCGCCTCACATCTGACACAGCAGACTTCCGGAGATACCATGACACGCCTCGATGACGAGACCGACAAGAAACCCATGGCCGAGCCCAATGCTTTCCTTGAGGAAGCGCTGTTCAAGGCCCGTACTATTCTGCTCACCGGTGGAGTGGACGATAAGCTTGCACGGCGTGTCTGTGAGCGCCTGCTCGCCCTCTCGGCAGAGAGTAATGACCCCATTCTCCTGGTCATTTCTTCGCCCGGTGGCCACGTCGAGTCGGGCGACATGATCCACGACATGATCCGGTTTGTTGAAGCTCCGGTAAAGGTGCTTGGCTCCGGCTGGGTCGCCAGTGCGGGTGCCTTGATCTATGCCGCGGCCAGGAAGGAAAACCGGTTTTCCTTGCCGAACACCCGTTTCCTCCTGCACGAACCGCGGGGCGGAGTTGGCGGACAGGCCTCGGATGTTGAAATTCAGGTTCGCGAAATCGTGCGGATGCGCGAAAGGCTCAACACCATCTTTTCGAAAGCGACCGGCCAGCCTCTGGAGCAAATCAAGTCAGACACCGATCGCGACTATTGGATGAGTGCTGAGGAAGCTGTCGATTATGGTTTGGTCAGCAAGATCGTCGAGCGCAAGAGCGACATCAAATAGGTTCAGATCTCGTCTGATTTGCAAGACGTAAAGGTTTAGGGGTTCATCCTGTCTCCCTCTGTGAGGGACTTGCCGTGACGCCTGCGAAACTTTTGGATCTTGTAGAGCCTATTGGTCTGGTCGACGGGGCAGCCCGGCTCAGCGCGGTGATCAGGCAGTTTAGCGCGTCTGCGGAGATATATGCTGTCGCCATTGTCGAGCAGGATGTTCCGCTGGGTATCCTGACCCGGACCCGCGTCATGGAAATGGCGGCGACAAGCAATGTGGCGGTCAACCGGCGGTTATGCGTAAGCGATTTGGTTGAGGTCGTGCCACAGCTTGATGGGCAGACGCCGGTGACCAACCTTATTCTAGATCGTCATCCGGATGATTTTTCCAGTTTTGCCCGGGGCGTGTTGGTGCTGGAGGGGCAGCATGTGCTTGGGCTTTTATCCCTGCCGGCCCTGCTGCGGGCCGTGGCCCGCGAGCGTGTGGTTATGGGGGCTGAAAAAAACCGGCCAGCGCCCGCCGCGCTGCCGCCGTTTCTGCCACAGAGCAGCCGGCTCGAAACCACGCCGGCCCTGTCAGCCGAGACTGTTTTAGGAACGCTCGCGCATGAGATACGGACCCCTCTCACCGGCATGATGGGGCTGGCTGAAATCCTGCAAAACCGGCTTCGAGAGCCGGACCTTAAGGATATGGCGGAAACAATTGTCCGGTCTGGTGAGGCGCTCAACCGCCTTCTCAGCGATGCGCTTGATTTCGCAGCTCTGCAGGCGGGGCAGCTGCACCTGTCGCCGGAGCCTGCCGACATGGCGGATCTTGTCCGTGATTTACGTCGCCTTTGGGGGCCAATGGCAACGGGAAAGGGGTTGGGTTTCAACGTCGCGCTTCAGACCCAGTTGGGCAGCGTGATCGAGGTCGATCTCGGACGTTTAAGGCAGGTGGCCAACAATCTCATAAGCAATGCCCTGAAGTTCACAGAGACCGGCAGGATTGATGTCCTCTTCACGATCAAACGCCCGGTTGGCGCGTCTTTACAGCTTTGCCTTGATGTCAGGGATACAGGCGCGGGGTTGAGTCATGCCCAGAAGAAAACCCTGTTTAATTTCTTTGAAAAGGGCGATGCCGTCAGCGATGAACCGGGCTGGGGCCTCGGTCTGTCGATCTCGAAAGCCCTCAGCCGGCATCTGGGCGGCGGCCTTGAAGTGACAGACAATGCTGCTCAGGGAACGGTGTTCAGCCTGTCCGTTCCTGTTCAGCCGGTTGAGAGGACCGCCTCTTCAATCCGGCGGCGCGGGCGCCTCCCCTCTGGCAAGTTTAGCCTCGGAAATATTCTTCTGGTTGAGGACCATGACGCCTGTGCGATGATTTTCCGGACAGCCATAGAAAAAGCCGGTTGGCAGGTCGATCATGCCAAATCACTCGACGAAGCGGCGCAGTATCTCGAACGGCATGTTTATCAGGCGGTCCTGACGGATTTACACCTTCTTGACGGCACGGGGTTGTCCCTGATCGAGGCTTTGCGCGACCGCAGCGATCTGTCAGAAGATTTGGCGATCATTGCATTGACAGGGGACACGCGCACTGCCGCAACATCCCTGGCGCTGGCCCATGGTGCAGACCGTGTGATTGCCAAGCCTGTCAGGGCGCCAGAGCTGGTCGCGCAGCTGGCCGAGGCGGTTTTAAGGAAAGGGCATGCTGGTCGGCTGAGGCAAGAGCCAAAGCCAAAGGATCTCGCCGTTTAGAGGATAGGGGGCGGATTAACGCCCGAGCTCCTTCATCGCATCTTCAAGGCCCTGCAGTGTCATCTCGAACATACGGTGCCCGCCAATCAGCTCGCGGATCAGCTGAATTGAGCCGGTGTAATCCCACGCTCCCGATTTTACCGGGTTCAGCCAGACCAGGTCTGGATACTGTTCAACGAAGCGTTGAATCCACAGACCGCCGGGTTCTTCATTCCAATGCTCAACCGAGCCACCGGAGTAGGTGATTTCATACGGACTCATCGTGGCATCACCGACAATGATGACTTTATAGTCGCTGGGATATTTGTGGAGGACGTCCCAAGTTGGGATGACGTCTGTCCGGCGCCGCCGATTGTCCTTCCAAAGGCCCTCATACGGGCAGTTGTGGAAGTAGTAATATTCCAGATTCTTGATTTCTGTCCGGGCCGCAGAGAACAATTCCTCACAGACCTTCACATAGGGGTCCATCGAGCCCCCGGCATCCAGCAAAAGCAGCACGGACACGGCGTTGCGCCGCTCAGCTCTCATTTCGATATCCAGATAGCCCTGTTTCGCGGTGTTCCGGATTGTGGCGTCGAGGTCAAGCTCATCCGCCGCCCCCTTGCGTGCCCATTTGCGTAGCCGTTTCAGGGCGACCTTGATGTTGCGTGTGCCCAGCTCGACGCTGTCATCATAATTCTTGAATTCCCGCTTGTCCCAGACTTTGGTGGCTCGACGATGACGCGACTTTTCCTGCCCGATGCGGACGCCTTCGGGATTGTACCCATTTGCCCCGAAGGGCGAAGTCCCTCCTGTGCCGATCCATTTATTTCCGCCTTCGTGACGCTTTTTTTGTTCCTCAAGGCGTTGCTTCAGCGTTTCCATGAGCTTCTCAAAGCCACCCAGAGCCTCGATCTCGTCCATCTCCTCCTTGGTCAGGAACTTCTCCGTCATCTTGCGGAGCCAGTCCTCCGGCAGGTCCTGAGCGTCTATCGCATCTGCCAGACTGTCCAGACCCTTGAAGACATGCCCGAAAACCTTGTCGAATTTATCGATATTGCGTTCGTCTTTGACCAGGGCGGCACGCGACAGATAGTAGAAATCTTCAACATTTCGGCCGATGACCTGCTTGTCCATGGCCTCCATAAGAGCCAGGTACTCTTTCAGAGTAACAGGCACTTTAGCATCGCGAAGCTCATTGAAAAAATGCAGGAACATGGCGTTGGGACTCCTCGTATTCGGAGATAGTACCTCGCCCGGGCGCCGGGTCAAAGCTTGACGCTGCGTCGCCCTGATTGATGTGACCTGAAGGGTCGGGGTAATTTGGTCTGCAAGCGAACGCTCAGGAGCGCTCCGGCCCCTCTTTAGGGACGGCCAAGTGTCAGGACTTTGATGGCGGCTGTGATCGTGGAGCAGGACCGGCTCAACCGGGCTGAATAAGCTCGAGACAGGGCGGCAGGGGGGTCATGCCCTGGTCAGTCAGCCTGGCACGGCCGACTTCGGGAGCCTGAAAATCGTCCAGAATCAGGCGAGCGCCATCAACAGAGACGGGTTCAGACATGACAAAAATCTGCGAGTGCTGAAGAGAAGAGCGCTCATAGGCTGAGGAAACGATCTGGAGGGCCAGCTTGTCGAGTGATCTGGCCTGCTGGCTTGGATTCAGCCGGGACGGGCCATAGGTCTCTTCAACAAAGGTTTTCAGAGGCTCTGGCGCAAAGTGAAATTGCATTTGGCTGAGATACGACTCCGCCGTCAGATAATAGCGTAACTGTTCGAACAAGGCATCGCTGACCCCGTCGAGATAACGAAAGTCGCCGATCTGATTGAAATAAGGCTGGGGGAAGACCAAAGACGGATTGTTTGTTTCCGCCTCCGGGTGATTGACCAGTTCTGTCTTGGCGCGATAGGCCGCCAGGACCCGGGACAGCGTCTTTTCATCCACTGACAGGGCCTGTAGAAGTATGTTCAGGTCTTCGATTCGACCTGAGTTCACGTCGAATAGCCCGGTTACGGGGCGAATGGTAATAGCAAGGTCTCCGGGCCCGTACTGACAGTCAAGGTATTGGACCACGACCTCATCCGGTTGCACCGCATCCGCGAGAGCGGCTCCCAAACGCGCGCCTGCCTCCGAGGCGTTTTCGAGCTCAAGCCGCTCGAAGGCGGCTTGATTTGTCCGAAGGTCGCGCCGTGCGGCGTGGAGCAGATCCGCCGCAATGAAGCCAAGGATCAGCAAGGCGCCGGCAATATAAATGACGACGTTGCCATCCTCATCCTTTGCGAAAAGGCGCAGAAGCCGGTTCATGATGTGGTGTCCTGAGCCGCCTCCGTGCTGACCTTGGCGACGGTTTCCAGCGGCTCTGCTTCATGGGCATACACCGCTTCGATAAAGGACATGTCGCGCGCGAGGTCCTCAATGATATCGTCGCTTTCGGTTTGTGAGCGGACAACGCGCGGGGTGATCAGGACCAGCAATTCTGTGCGTTCCTTCACGTCATTGGTTGTCTGGAACAGCGCTTTGCCGAGGAAAGGAATACTGCCAAGGAACGGGACCTTGGCCGTGTTATCAGACACGCGTTCCCGGATCAGGCCCCCAAGTGCAATTGATTTGCCGCTGTCGACAGCGACGGACGTGTTGATGCGCCTTTGCTGAATGGTGGGCGAGTCAATGCCCGAAGAGATGGTTGGGACCACATTGCTGACTTCCTGCTCGATGTCGAGCGTGACCTTTCCTTCCTCGTTTACACGCGGTGTGACATTCAGGATGATCCCGGTATCACGCAGGGAGACCGAGTTCACAATCGGCGCGTCGGAGTTGCCCACACTGACGGAGGATTGCGTCACGATCGGGACCTGGTCACCAACCTGCAAGGTGGCGGTCTTATTATCCAGCACCATAATGGATGGTGAGGACAGGATTTTTACATCTGTAATGCTCGATACTGCGGACAGCGCGACCCGAGCATCCGCTCCATTAATCAGGGCTGAGAAGCCTGGAAAACGATTGCTGACGGCCCCGGTCGGGATGTCGCTAAAGCCGGTCGACAGTTCGCCGTTCTGGAAGAACCATGTCAGGCCATAAGCGAGGTCATTGTTGAGGGTGACCTCAGCGATGGTTGTCTCGAGGTAAATCTGGTCCGGCGCTATATCCAGGCGCTCGACAATGTCTTCAATCATGCCGAGCTGGTCGGGCACAGCATAAACGATAATCGAATTGTTCGTCGTATCGGCCGAGATGCGGATCTTTCCTGTCGCATTGGCGGAGTTTGATCCGGCGTCAGACGAGCCGAATGGTTGTCCGGGGCCCGCCATTTGTGGCGACGTCTCGACAAAGGCGGCTCCTGTGCCGGGCTCCAGATTATTGCTGGCCGGGGTCGCGCCGGCCGGGCCGTTGAACATGTCCTGGAAGGCAGTCGAGAGCAGGGTTGCAATCTCCGCTGCGTCGCGGTGCTGGATCGGGATCACAAAGAATTTACTGGTGTCTTTGCCATGCTCCCGGTCGAGACGGCCAATCCATGTCTCAGCGACATCCAGATATTCGGGATTCTTGGTAATCGTCACAATCGCATTCAGCCGCGGAATGGGCAGGAAGCGCAGCATGTTCTGGCCGGGTGAGCCTTCCTGCTGGGCAAAAATCGCATTCAGATCGGAAATGATATCCTCAGGTGCGGTGAACTTCACAGGTGTGGCCGAGAAGGACATGTCTTTCAGCCAGTTTCTGTCGAACACCGAGGCGATCTGCGCCAAATCGTCGAGGGGCACCGTATCGCTGTTAATAATCAGCAGGTTCCGGTTCGGATCGCTGGACACATTGATCGACTGGTCCGGGAAACTTTTGAACAGATTTTCGATCGAGGCGGCGTCGACATAGTTGATGGGGATGACCCGGGTCTTGTCGCCAACGCTGATACCGCCGGCTTGCAGGAATTCGACATCTGCGGTCACGCCGCGGTCAGCCTGCCGCTGGATCACGAAATAATCGCCCCGCTGCGAGATGGCTGCGCCGACGGAGGACAGGGCAATGTTCAACAGCTCTATGGCTGTCTCTTCATCAACTTTCCGGGCGGTCTGCAGGGTAATCGGCCCGCTCGGCTCATACTCCATGACATAGGTCCGCTCGAGCACCTGCCCAAGGATCTGCTTGATCGCCTCGCCGGCTTCGACACCCACAAGATTAAGGTTAATGTTCGCCGCTGACCGGCGGCCGCTGCGATCGAGGTTGGCAAGCGGGTCCGCGTTTGAATCGGCAACGTCCCGAAACGCGAAATGATCCGGGGAATGTGATGCATGACCCAAAGCAGGGCCCTGGTCCGGCTTGAGCATCTGTCCCATCGGGGCTGACCCGGACTGATCCTGTGGGATAGCCACAGATAGGCCCTGGTTGTGATGATCGGATCCGGCCAGTGTACAGCCAGATACGCCCAGGGCGCAGATCGCGGCCCCAAGAAACTTATGCGATATATGTGCGCGTTGGCCTTTCAGGCTCCTGGTCATTCGGGATCCCCCTGTAGCAGGCCTTTACTCAGGATAGAGGAAAAGCTCTGTCATTTGTGCGTCCCTTTCCAATCTCACACTTTGGTTGGTAATTGATTGAACGGACCAGCCAAAAATTGTCTCACCCGTTAACACCCAGGTAGCGGTTTCCTCTGAAAGATTTTGAATGAGGACTTTTCGCAGTGCCCCATTGTCGATCATCCCGGTAAGGCGAAGTGTTGCTGGATCTGCAGCTCCGGTGAAGGGATCCCCAATTGTCAGAACAGCGGTCCGCCTCTGGCGGTCCTCGGCCGAGTCAAACGGGGTTTCGTGGTCAATGCCGGCCAAGGGCTGCCGTTCCGGGAGCGGTGCGAAATCCGTCGCCAGGCCGCCAAAATAGGGCTTCACATCTCCCACGTTGACGCCGGCAGGTGTCGACAAGGACAAGCTTCCAAAGGCAACCCCGACGGCGACAAGGCCAAGGACACATGTTTCGGGTTGCAGCGCGATAAGCTTCTTCATGGCTGGGGCCTCATATAAGCATAAATGTCAGCACGGACTTCCAGCTGTCGCTGGTCAGACTGCCGGGTTGCGCGCCGGTTGCCCGACACTTGTCGAATGTTGACTTTGTCGATGGTCAGGCGTGGCGTGGTGCTGCCCAGTTCCCGAAGAGCGGTGTTCAGATCGTCGACGGGCGCTACGAAAACCACGTTTACCCCAATCGATTTCATCGCATCATGCGTGACCGGGTCGAGGGCTTCCAGACTTTTGAGCTCGAGGCCTGCCCGCTCAAGGGATCGCCGAATCAGGGTTTGGACACGCGATCCCGCCTGAGTTTCCGACTCCGCATAGAATGTGGTGACATGTCGGAGGCCCCCCAGGCTTGCGGCCGCGAGATTGTCCGAGACCCGCTCTGCTGAGCGTTCGATCGCGGTCCACTTGACCAGCTCAGCCTCAAGCCGTGCGAGATCGTTCTTGGTCTGGCTGCCGTGATGAAGGACAACGCCGACACTCAGGGATCCCAGCAGCGCGGTCAGCCCGCCCAGGATTGCCCAAGCCTTGACGACGTCGCCCTTGTTCGAGGGAGAAAGGTGAATACTCATCGTGTTGCAAGCCCCGTCAGTTGGATCTCGTCCACCGAGTTCGACAGGCTGATCTCAATCTGGAAGTGATCACTGTTGAAACGTGTGTTTCGTCGGAGGGGTGCCGAGAATGCGGCGCGGTTGATCAGCTGGGCGGATTCCAAGCTTGCGATAATGGTGTCGGAATTGTCGGTGTATCCTGTAATGCGGACACGGTCCGGGTCGTAGTTTAAGGATTCCAGCCTTGTGCCGTCTGGCAGGCTTTGCGTAAGCGCCTCATAAACATTGTTAAATCGCCTCCGGTCGAGGAAGTTTGAGCGCAGAAATTCATCCTGGGCGACCAGATTGACCGCCTCTTCCTGCTGCTGGAGAATCGGAAGCGCTCTCTCTTTGCTGGCGAGGACGAGGGCGCTTACTTCGGCGCGCCTGGCGGTTAAGCCGCTGAGATAATTCGTGGTCCCAGCCAGGCCGAGGCCAAGAATGAGACCGAACAGGCAGAGGTTCGCCCAATTCGCTTGCACGCTTAACTGGCCAAAAGACGACCGAGGCAGGAAATTATATTGCACGCTGGATGTGTCGGGATCAAAGACGCCGATTTTTGAGGGGGTCAGACCAGCCTGTTGGCACTTTGCGATTGCGTCCCGGATTGTCTCGACCTTGCAGATGCCATGCTTGATCAGGCCGCGCTTGGTTGTTGGGGCGATATCAACCAGAAACACATCGGTGACGACTTCGTTGGCAGAGAAAGGCGCATTGGTCTGGAAATCAAGATCCAGCGTCGAACGCCACCGCCGGCTAGAGGCCAGAGGCAGCCAGCGCTGGCGCTGGAAAATCTGGTCGGGTCGTAAAGCGATATCAATCTTGTGACCTTTGGAGAGGCGCGCGGCTTCTTTGGAGCCCGGCCTGATGGCCTGAAAGCCGTCTTCCTGAACCAGTTCGAGACCATCAGAAGTCGGTCGGAGAATGGCGGTCGGTAATTCGTTGATAAACATTCTTTTCAACCAGCGAGGGCTGGTCATTGCAAGCGTGCTGGTCCAGGCACTGCCGATGTCCTGAAGGTTGATCCAACCCAGATTCAGCTTCGACTTAAGGGAACCAGTTCCTGTGCTCATGTTTATTTCCCTTGGTTTGGGTTTATGACGTTTTTTAGTGAGCGTCGGTGAACCTCATCATTGGCTCTGGGTCAAAATGTTTCGCCGGAACAGCGAAGTCTCTGGAACCGCGTGCAAATATCCCCTTTACCGACGTTTCGGAATGAAATGATCACAATTTACGGATAGCGCCATGCTTCAGGACCACAGCCCTTTTCAGTCTGATCTCGACAGGTTCGGGCAGGAGCTTATTCATCACGGAAAGCTTTCCACGACCGAATTTGATCGGGCAAAACGGAATTCTGAAGAAACCGGAAAGCCGCTTCTCTGGGTTCTGAGGCAACTGGGCATTTGTTCTGAGGATGAGCTTCTGGAGGTGTCAGCAAGCTGCCTGGGCCTGAGACAGATTTCGCTGGCTGACCTGCCGGCAGAGCCTGCGCTTCTGGAGCATTTCCCTCTTGAGTTTCTGAAAACCAAGATGGTGGCTCCGGTGGTGAACGCGGCCGGGCAAGATCTTTTGGTGATGTGCGACCCTTTTGACGACGAGACTTATGCAACGTTTCATTTCAAAACGGGTCGGGCATTCGAGCGTGTTCTGCTGGCCCGCGATGATTTGCTGACCTGGCTTCAATCTCTGGATGATCAGGTCGCGGCCGTCGAAGGGCCAGCGACAGGGGCCTTGACCAGTCAGGCGGACCTGGAGCGGCTACAGGACCTGGCGGCCGGTGCGCCCGTCGTGGATTGGGTCGAACGTCTTTTGGGACAGGCCGTGGAGTGGGGCGCGTCGGATATACACCTCGACCCGGCCGAAGGCCGTCTCTCCGTCAGGTTGCGGGTGGACGGCCAGTTGATGGTTCCGCCCCTGGCCGACCAGCCCAAAGCAGACGCAGTCGTATCCCGGCTCAAATTGCTGGCGGGATTAAACATTGCAGAGTGCCGGATCCCACAGGATGGGCGCATTCGGACCCGTATAAGCGGGAAAAATATCGACATTCGCATGGCGACCATCGCTACGCTTTCTGGTGAGAGCCTCGTTCTTCGATTGCTGGATCAATCCAAGACGTTTGCCTCGCTCAAAGAAGCTGGTCTGCATGGCGCCGCTTTGGCGCGCCTCCAAACCGCTCTGGACCAGCCGAATGGGATCGTTTTGGTGACCGGACCAACGGGCAGCGGTAAAACGACGACGCTTTATGCCGCGCTTCAGGAAATGGCGACGCCAGAACGTAAACTGATCTCGATCGAAGATCCGGTCGAGTATCAGATCAGCGGGATTACCCAGGTCCCGGTCAAGCAGGAGATTGGGTTCGACTTTGCGCGATCCCTGCGGGCCATGCTGCGACATGATCCGAATGTGATCATGGTGGGTGAAATCCGGGACCTGGAAACGGCGGCTATCGCGATTGAAGCGTCTCTGACGGGCCACCAGGTTCTGTCTACGCTGCATACCAATAGTGCGGTGGGCACGATTACACGTCTGCTGGAAATGGGGGTCGAAGACTATTTGCTCGCAAGCTCTCTGCGCGCGATTACCGCGCAGAGGTTGGTTCGGCGTCTTTGCGTTGAGTGCAAGACAACTGAGGCGGCTGCTCACCATGTCCGCGAAACATTTGCGCGGGAGCTCGATGCCAGACAGGTCACTCACGTCTCTGCGCCCAAGGGGTGCCCCAGCTGCCGACAGACCGGGTATCGCGGTCGGGTCTGCATAACCGAGGTGCTGCCGGTCACGTCGGGCATTCAAAAGGCGATTATTGATGGCGCGAGCGAACCGGAATTGCTTCAAAAAGCTCGTGGGGATGGCATGGAAACGCTGCGCCAGTCGGGGCTGCAGGCGGCGATGGCGGGCATCACGACATATGAAGAAATCGTCCGTGTTGTTGGTTTGGGGGTCGCAGAATGAACTTTTCCTATCTGGCCCAGTCTTCGACCGGTAAAACGGTCAGCGCCATAATTGATGCAGAGAGCCGCACTGAGGCCATGCGTCGGCTTACCGCATTGGATCTTATGGTTTTCGAACTGAAAGAAAGCCGTTCGCCGGTCGCCACAGCGACAGGAACACCGTCCGGAAAGCGTTTGCCAAGCCAGGCCGTAAAGAGGTTTTGTGGAGCTTTGGCGCCGCTTTGCTCACAACATATCCCGATTGATCAGGCCCTGCGGATTTTGAAGGATACTGCGGATGAAAAACTCCTGCGGACGCTCGCTGGGCATGTCTTGGATGAGGTTCGCCGCGGCAACGGGCTCGCCGATGCACTGGAGAGTTTTCCAAAACCATTTCCCGCGCAGGCTTTGTCCCTGATCCGGGCCGGAGAGAAGTCCGGCAAGGTTGGTCCTGCTCTTGCGAAGGTCGCCGACATGACCGAGCGGCAAATGAAGTTTGTCAGCGCGATGCGTACGGCAACCATTTATCCCGGCATTGTCATGAGTGTGGCGATTCTCGCGGTGTTGATGATCCTTGTCTGGGTCGTTCCCGCGCTTGAGCCTGTGCTCCGGACCGGAGCGGGCAAAACCAATGGGGAGATGGCCTTTCTCGTGGCCATGTCGTCCTTCGTTTCGCAGCATGGCTTGAAGGTTCTTCTCCTGATGGCGTTGAGTGTCACCGCGCTTGTTGGACTTTGCCAGAGTGGGAAGGGGCGCGTCTTCGTCGATCGACTGTTGCTCAAGATGCCTGTGGTTGGAAAAGTGCTCACCGATACTCAGGCGGCCCGGATCATGTCGATGCTTTCAAGCCTACACGGTGCTGGCGTTCCCGTCATGGCGGCGCTGGAACATGTTGAAGCCGGAGTTTCGAACACCGTTCTCAAGGCGGCCATTGCGGAGGTGCGAACCGGCGTCCGTCAAGGACAGTCGCTGTCGGATGCGTTGGCTGCGCAGTCTTGTCTGCCCGGCTTGTTATGCCAGCTTGCCGCCGTCGGTGAAAAATCGGGAACACTGCCGCAGATATTTGAAGATTCGGCACGTGGTCTGGAGAATATTCTTGAACAAAGACTTGCGCGCTACTCCGTGGTTCTGACGCCGGTCCTGACTTTGGTCATGGGCGTTATGATCGGGTCTATTGCGATGATCATCCTCAATGCGATCCTGAGCATTAACGACGTGGCATTGCAGTGATGACCTGCCACAGCAAACAAACCGGCTTTAGCCTTCTTGAAGTTCTGATCGTACTGCTGATCGTATCCTTGGCGACGGCCATGACGACATCTGCCATGTTCCGGTCCAGTCCCTCAAAAGAGGCGCAACGCTTCGCCCAGGATTTAATGTCCATGATGGAAGATGCCCGAAGCGCGGCGCTGGTGACCGGAGAAGCGAAGTTTGTGAGCTTTGACCCGGACCGTAAACTGGTCGGTCATGGCCAGAATTTGGCGGGCGCGGTCAAGGTTCCCGACCATATGCAGGTCCGTCTGACCTATGCCAGCGACCTGTTGCAGCCTGGGATCACCTTCTTTCCTCAGGGGGGCAGCACGGGCGGAACCTTCGAGATCGAACAGTCCGGTTCCACACGGCGCCTAGAGGTTGACTGGCTGCTCGGAGTCTCAACCTGGCAGGATGCTGAGGGAGATACCAATGCGGCGTCATGAAGCTGGTTTCACCATGATTGAAACCCTGATCGGTCTTCTGTTGCTGTCATTCGGCCTGGTGGCGGTTCTGCAGTCTTTTTCTTACGCGGCACGGACCATGGCCGCTGCTGACGCGCTGCATCTGGCAAAGACCCGATTGCAGACTGTGCAGGTATTGGCCGAAGTGTCGGCGTATCAATCGGCGCCGGCTGCGGGCGAGTTTTCAGACGGATGGACATGGCAATTTGATGTTCGCCCTGTTGGCGGGGGGCTTTGGGAGGTTCGCGCCGGCGTGACCGACCTTCGCCATAAGCAATATCAGCTCGCAACGCTGAAATTTGACTGGGAATTGGGACGGCATCATGACGCACCCTGAGCTTAAACAACCGGCTTCGGTGCGGCATGCGAGCGGCTTCAGCCTGATCGAAACCCTGGTGGCGATGACCATTCTCTCGATGGTGACCCTGGTGGTGTCCTCAGCCCTCAGAACCGGGTTGCAATATACCGCCCGGGCCCAGGCCAGAGAAGAGGTGCGCGCCACCGCGACGGCGCTGGATGTGTTCTCCGGGTTGATCGAGGGGACGGCTCATCCAAAGTCCTTCCAGCCGTTTCGGGTGATGACCCTTATGGGGCGGGAGGATCGCATCTCCTTTGTGTCCGGGGCCGACGTCGCTCGGCGGCGTGGCGGATATGCTAAAATATCCCTGCAGATCGAGCCCTCTGCGGGTTGCGATGGACCGGGCAGTCTGGTTCTGCGCTGGTCGGATATCCGGTCGCTAAGCCAGCCGGAACTTACGGATAAGCGCCAGCTGGTCGAGTGTGTGGCGCAGGCGGAATTCGAGTATTTTGGCCTTCGTGCGGAGACCGGCGCCCTCAGCTGGGCGCGCGAGTGGCGGGAGTATCCTGACCTCCCTTTATATGTCCGGTTCAAAATAAAAAGCCACAACGGCGCTGAGTCCGTTCGCTCTCTAAGGCTGGACCGTTCCGTTTATTTTGAAAAATGAACCTTGAATTCGCGCTGAACGGCCGGTTACATAAATAATTGGCGAAGGACTATGGTTAACGAGTTATTAACAAATAGAGTTAACGCGCCATTAAGTAATTAAGCACGCCAGCCCCCCATTCGGGTGATAGGTCTTTTTGGTGAAGTCGAATAGGTCTGGGGAGATATGATTCGGGGGTTTCTTATGTTCAAACATCTTATCCATGGCTTTCTGGCCACAGGCTTCGCGGTTGCCGCTGGCTTATCTTCAGCCCAGGCGCAGCAATGCGAGCGCACAGTAGAGGCTGACGTCGTTGCGATGGACCAGCCGCTCATGTTTAACCGGCTTGGTGCCCAGAACGTGAACGGCATGATGTATGCCCTGCGCGACGATGTTGTCGCCCACAGCGTCGACGGCGCCGAGGTTGACAGCGGGGTGCTGCGTTACGGACAGGTCCGGCTGAGAAGCGACAAGCGGCCTCGCCCGCTGGTCCTGCGGGTGAATGTCGGCGAGTGCCTGCGCGTCAATTTTGAGAACCTCCTGAGCTCGACCGCGAATCCGAACAATGCGAACCCCCGCATTCTGACGGTCAACGACCAGGTTGCCGACCGCACCGCAGGCTTTACCCCGATGGGCCTGGCTGTTGCAGACGATATCCGCAGCTCATCCAGCTTTGTTGGTCGGAATGAGAACAGCCTGGTTCAGCCGGGCCAGACCGCTTCCTATACCTTTTATGCCGAAATCGAAGGCGAGTATCTCGTCGTGTCGCACGGTGCGACATTTGGAGGCGAGGGCGCCGGTGGTAATATCGGCAATGGCCTTTTTGGCGCAGTCGTCGTCGAGCCCCGTGGCGCGAAACATTATCGCAGCCAGGTGACCGAAGAGGAGATGCGGCTTGCGACAATTGGAACCACGTCGTCTGGTCATCCGATCATCGATTATGAGGCCACTTTCCCCGACCGGTCCCCGTGGAACAAGGAGGGCAAGGCCGGCAAGCCGATCCTAAATATTCTTCAGGCTCAGGGCGGCAATGCCCGGATTGTGCACAATGAAATCAATGCTGTCATCGCCGGCCCCAATGCCGACGGCAGTTTCCCGGCCGAGACCTATCCGCTGGAAGCGCAGGGCAAGCGGAACCCGGCCCTGCCGAACCGTCTGGAAGCCTTCCGGGAATTCGTCGTTATCTTCCATGATGAATCGGTGTCTGCACAGGCATTCCCGCAATGGTATGGCGACGAAGTCTTTGGCCACACGCTTCATGGTGTGGGCGATAACTTTATGATCAATTATGGCGCTGCCGGCGTCGGCTCTGAAGTCATTGCAAACCGTTTGGGCGTCGGCCCGATGCATGACTGCTTGAGCTGTGCTTATGAGGAATTCTTCCTGTCGTCATTTACGATTGGTGACCCGGCCATGCTGGTCGATGTGCCGGCTAATACCGGTTTGGAATATTGCACGCCGCAACCAGGCGATCCCAACTGCGAGCGCGACGCCTCCATTCGTGCGGAATACGCAAAGTATCCATCGGATCCTTCGAACGTATCGCATTCTTATATTGGTGACTTTGTAAAGTTCCGGAACCTGCATGCCGGACCTAAGGAGCACCATATTTTCCACCTGCATAACCACCAGTGGCTGTCCAATCCCGACGATGACAACGCAAATTATCTTGATGCCCAGTCGATTGGACCGGGGGGTGCCTACACTTATGAAATCGCCTTTGGCGGGGCGGGAAACCGAAACCACACCTCCGGCGATGCCATTTATCACTGCCACTTCTACCCGCACTTTGCGCAGGGTATGTGGGCCTTGTGGCGGAACCATGATGTGTTTGAGGCCGGAACCAAGTTGAGTGTCAGCGTCGATTCAGACGGATTCCACACGGAATCACACGGGCTCTCAAGCGGCAAACCCGCGAGCGGCGCCCGCGCCCTGCCAGACGGTGAGATCATTGCCGGCGTGCCGATCCCCGCGATCATGCCGTTGCCCGGAAATCCGATGGCGCCAATGCCTGCAACTGTGTTTGTCGAAGCTGTTGACAAGGATGGTGACGGAACCCCGGAATCGAGCCAGGCCCGCATTCCAACCGGCGACATCAACCGCGATCCGTCGCTGGTCGACCGCCGGACGGTTATGGCATCCCTGCCAGCCCGCGAAGAGTATCGCCTGAACCCGAATGGTCTGAAGAATCCGGGCTATCCTTTCTGGATTGCCGGTATCGACTCCATCGTGGGTCAGCGGACGACGACGCCGCCGCTGGATATGTTCATGAACAACAGCAATCCTGGAGAGGGCGGTTGGGATGGCGGCCTGCCCCGGCATACGCTTGACGGTTACACGACCGGCGGCCGGACCCACTCGGAAGAGACCCGCCTGTCCTTTGCCAAGCATATTGACTCGGCCATGCCGGTCTACTTCCCGGAAACGGGGACGGAAATCGAACGTGCGGCGATGGCCTTCCATGCCCGCCGGTCGCATCCGACCACGCGTCTGCTGATGAATGGAACTGTGGAAGACGCAACGTTCACAACAAATGGCGGCATGCCACAGCCCGGTGCGCCCTTCTTTGAGCCCTGTGTCGATGACCGGGGTGAGCTGTTCAATTCCGGCGCCACCGGTCACTTCTTCTCCGGCAGTGCCGGCGGGACCGACAATACGGCGATTGCCGAATATGGCGCCGATAATCCCCGCGTCTACAAGGCGGCCAACATCCAGATGGACATGGTCTTCAACAAGGCTGGCGATCACTATCCCCAGCAGCGGATCCTGACACTCTGGGACGATGTCGAGCCGACGCTCAACAAGACCCGGCCGCCAGAGCCGTTCGTATTCCGCCTGAACTCTTTCGAGTGCGCGAATTATTACCAGACGAACCTCATCCCGGAATTCTATTATGTGGATGATTATCAGGTGACGACACCGACCGATGTTATCGGTCAGCACATTCACCTGCCCAAGTGGGACCTGGTGGCCGCAGACGGCGCCGGCAATGGCTGGAACTATGAAGACGGTGTTCTCGGCGCCGAGGCCGTGCGGGCCCGGATTGAGGCGATCAACCTTTTCGTGGTCGAAAACAACCTCGGTTACGACCAGCTTGAGGCCGAGCCGCACCCCTATTTCGGTGCCGGTCCCCGGGGTGAGTATATGGGCGCGAGAACCAATATTCAGCGCTGGTTCGTTGACCCGCTTCACAATATTGAGGGTGTCGACCGTGGCCTTGGGATTACCTTTACCCATGATCACTTTGGACCAAGTACCCACCAGCAGGTCGGCCTCTACGCCACGCTGCTGATCAATCCGGCTGGCTCGCGCTGGCTGCACAACGAAACCGGCGAGGAAATGTACACCCGTCATGATGGTGGTCCGACCTCCTGGCAGGCGATCATCCTTGCAGGGGATATCGACAAGGATGGCTCCGACGACAGCTATCGCGAATTCTACTTCGAGGCGCAGGACTTCGCCCATGCCTACAATCAGGGTGTCTATGCCGGCGTCGACCAGAATGGTGTTCCGGTTCCGGTGTCCGACGAGACCTTCCGCTACGCGCTGAACCCGTCGCACCGGCAGTCCGCGCCTTTCCCGGACGCGGCCCGCATCCACTCGGTCTGCCCCGGCGGTGTCCCACGGCCCTGTCCTGAGGCTGTGTCTGCGGCCGATATCGGGACCTTCCTGATCAACTACCGTAACGAGCCGGTCGGCTACCGCGTCTATGATCCGAACAAGATTGGTCCGGACAATAAGCGGGGGTCACAGGCTGATGGCCTGGCGGGCGATCTGGCCTTTGCCTTGCAGACCCGTACGGACCGTGTTCTGCGCGAGTTCAACACGAAGATCGGCGCAACACCCTATCCAGAGCTGACCGGGGACATTCGCGACGGCGACCCGTTCACGCCGATTATGCGGGCGAATGCTGGCGACCTGATCAAGGTGCGCATGCAGGGCGGTGCGCACGAGCATGAGCACGGTGCGGCGGTCAATGGGGTCAAATGGCTCGAGGGCGGTGCCGCTTTCGGTTCGGCCAAGAACAGTGGCTGGAAAGCTTCCATGCAGGTGGCTCTGTCGGAAAAAGCGTCCTTCGCCACCTCGATTTTCGGGGATGTCGACCAGGCCCGGGGTGTTTCAGACTACCTCTATGTCTGGGACGGGTCGCAGGAAGGCTACTGGACCGGAACCTGGGGTGTCTTACGCTCTTATGATACGGCCCAGAGCGATCTGGCCTCGCTGCCCAACAATGCTCGGTCCCGCGCGATCTCGATCGCAAACCGTCGGGAGTTTAACGGGGTTTGCCCGGTCAGTGCGGAAACCGTGACCTATGACATCACCGCTGTGGCTGTGAATGATGTTGCCAGCGCACCAGGCGATGTGACCATCGTTCCAGGCGACTACACCGCACAAATGCATGTCGGTGCGGTGCCCAACGAGACCGGCGGTACGCTGCAGTACAATACCCGTCGCCAGCGGCTCAATAATGGAGAGCAGGGCCCTCTGCATGACCCGACCGCCCTGGTCTATGTCCCGACCGAGGATCTTGAAGCCAATATTGTGACGCCAGTCGACCGGTCCATGTGCCGTGAGAGCCGCGGCGGTGTCAGCAATCTGAGCTGCAATGTGAAGGTTCCTGACGGGTACAAGTTCGAGCCCCTGGTCCTTCGGGTGAATGCCGGGCAGTGTCTGGAAGTCACCGTGCGCAACCGCCTCCCAGAGGTGGTTCCGGATCTGGCGTCTTTCGTGACCCAGCATTACACGGTTATTCGTGACCGTGACTCGCCGCAGGGCCCGACAACCTTCAACAACAACCTCATTCGGGCCTCGAGCCATGTCGGCTTCCACACACAGTTGCTGGAATATGATATTTCCCGCGATGACGGTATGAATGTCGGCATCAACCCGGTCCAGACGATTGCGCCGGGTGCGTCGAGAACCTATCGCTACTATGCGGGTGATCTGGAGCTTGGGCCTCGCGCCGGAAATCCGGGCATGGGGGCCTTGACGGGTGACCGGTTCGAGCTGGTGGCAAACGAGGTGGAATATGGTGCGGCGCCGATTACACCTTCGGACGTGATTAAGCAGGGCCAGAAGGGTCTGTTTGGCCAGATCCATGTTCTGCCGGTCGGGTCGACCTTCGAGGCTGATGCCGGAACGCGTGTTCAGGGTACGGTGACCCTGGCGGATGGTGAAACGACATTCCGTGACTTCGCCATGGTGTTCCACAAGGCGGTGAACCTGCGCTACAAGGACGGTTCGCCTGTCCCGAATATCGCCGGTGAAGGCTTTGGTGTGCCGGAGGATGCCCATGATGCGGGCGCTGCGGCGATCAACTACACGGCTGAGCCACTCTGGTTCCGCTACGGCTTCGACGCCGGAGCAGACTGGGGGCCAGGCGGCGGTGGTCACGCCGAGCCCGGAACAGCGGGTCAGTTCGAGGTCGCCCTGCCAGGGCTGGCGTCTATCCCGGACATGTATAAGGCCTATTCCAACTCGCTGACAGGCGGCGACCCGGAAACCCCGATCTACACGGCGGCCCCGGGTGAAGAGATGCGGTTCCGCGTCACGGTGCCGGCAGGTTATGCACGTGGGACGACGCTGGGCATTATCGGGCACAACTGGACCGACATGCCATTCGTGACCAAGGACTTCCCATCCGACACGATGCAGTATTCGGTCAGTCAGCGGCAGACCTCGACGCAGGATAACATCCTGCCTCCGTCGGCCTGGAACATCCTGACCACAGCGGGTGGCCCGATGAAGATTGGCGGTGACTATCTGTATCGTGACATGGCATCCTTCGGGAACCAGAACGGTCTGTGGGGCATTGTTCGGGTTGAGGGGGCTGCGGTCGACACACCTCAGCCGACCATTGAGCCCTCTGCAGCCGAAACGCCTGCGGATGCTGGTCCGGCCGTCGAGCCTGAGCCCGCCGTCGTCGAAGAGGAAGCACCGGTTCGGCGGCGTGGCCGCCGCGGTGTCCGCGATCTCTTCGGTTTGCTGGGAGGGTAGTGACGGCCCATACGAATCAAACTTAAATGACAGCAAGTGGAGCAGGGTATAATGTCCTGCTCCATTTTTTTTGGGAGTTGGTTATGCGTCGGTTGGTTCTCGGCTTTTTGCTTGTCTGTTTAGGGGCGGCGCCCCTCGCTGTGGCGACAGAGGACAGCGATGTCTTCGTCCGGGAAGGTTTGCGGGTTGAGTTTGATATCGCGTCCGTCCGGGAAGAACGGGATGTCCTGTACACGGGCGACATTGCCGAAATCACTCTGAAGATCAGCGATGCTGAGACCGGCGCGCCCGTCTCCGGCCTTTATCCGGCGGCCTGGATCGATCCGGCCTATGAGGAGGACCTCGCCACCGCCGATATGGCCCGGCAGCAGTGCCGGCAGAAGGCGTCGACCTATCTCAGCGGCTATGTCGGTATCCGGCCGATGATCGATCTGAACAGCTACTATCTGGTCGTCATGAACCATGATGCGTCGCTTGCCGTCATCGATCCGATTATCGGCATTCGTGGCATCACCAAGCTGTTGACCCAGATTGTCCTGCCCGGTCGGGGCGAAGACTGGATGACATCTCAGGATGAAAGCACCCTGTTTGTTGTCCTGCCAGACCATGACGCGGTCGGCGTCGTTGATCTGAAAACCTTCAAATATGTCCAGTCGATTCCGACCGGGGCCCGTCCGAACCGGATCGCCCTGCAGCCGGACGGCCGTTATCTCTGGGTCGGGCATACCGGGCGGGGATCAGGTGTCACCGTGCTCGACGCGGTCACACGGGAGCCGGTGAAGACGCTGGTGACCGGGCAGGGGCATCACGAGATGACCTTTGACGCTGACTCGACCCTGGCCTTTGTCTCCAACCGGCGCGACGGAACCGTATCGGTGATCGACGTCGCCAGCCTGTCGATTATTGATACGATCGAGATGGACGGCAGCCCGATTTCCCTGGCCTATTCTGACCTGTCGAAATCGGTCTATGTCGCCGATGGCGCGGTTGGCCAGCTGCTGTCTGTCGATCCCCAGAGCCGGGATGTACGCACGCTTGATCTCGAGCCGGGTCTCGGCCCGATGAAGACCACGCCGGATGAGCGCTATGTGTTCATCACCAATGCCAGCGACAATTCGGTGTCTATTATCGACACAGCCAACAATCAGCGCGTTCACAGGCTCGCCATTGAAGGCCGGCCGTTTCATGTCTCATTTTCGCGGAGCTATGCTTACATCCGTGCTCTCGATACATCTGAGGTGTCGCTGGTGCGGCTGAGTTCCATTGAGGAAAGCGGCGTGCCAATTGTCCAGACCATCCCGATTGGAGAGCGGGCGCCGAACACATCGCCGCGGCTGTCGCCGGCCGGCCTGTTCGCCCCCGCCGTGACGGAGGCGGCGAACCTGATTGTCAGCCCCGGGGATGCCACCGTTTACTACTATATGGAGGGCATGAACGCCCCGATGGGAAGTTTCCGGAATTACGGGCACCGGCCGATTTCGGCCATCGTAACCGACCGGACCATCAAGGAAGAAGAGCCGGGCCTTTACAGGTCCCGGTTCAAGGTCCCGGCCAGTGGCTTTTTCCAGTTCATCATGACCATGGATGCGCCCCAGATCATCGAGTGCTTCCAGTTTGCCGCCGAGACCGACCCGGAGGCCGACAGTGATGCGCTTCCCGTGACCCTGACCTATCTGACGGGCAGCGGTCAGCGGTTTCCATCCGGCGCCCCGCTTGAGATCCAGTTCACCCTGACCGAACAGGATGGGGCGGTGCCGGACCTTCCCTATGCCGTTGAGGCTCTGAGCTACAGGGCGCCGGGCGAGGCGCGCAGCCGCCGCACGGTGCGGCATGTCGGCGGTGCGACCTATGCGGTTGAGATGACCCCCGAGACTGAAGGCGTTTATTACCTCTATCTGGCTGTGCCGGAGGAAGGCCTGCAATTCTCAATGCTGCCTTATTTGTCGATTTTTGTGAAAGACTGACCGGCCGGCGGGCCGGTATTTTCAAAGGAGTATGTCGTCATGCTGGACAGACGCGGTGCCACACCCGGACACAAAACCTGTCTTCAGGCCCTGATTGTGTCGGGCAGTATGCTGTGCCTTGGGCAGGGCGCGTCCTTCGCGGATCATCATCAGGCCGATGGCGGTCATGACAGCCACGTGCAGCATCAGGCCGATAGCGGTCATGACAGCCATGCGCAGCATCAGGCCGGGATGGAAATGGCGCCCTCCGTGCAACCGGCGGATGTCAAGCTTCTCAACCTTCCGGTGCTCGACCAGACAGGCACCGCGCTGAACTTTGTCGATGATGTTGTGGGCGACAAGATTGTGGTTTTCGACTTCATCTTCACCAGCTGCACGACCATTTGTCCGGTCACCACCACCTTGCTGACCCGGTCCCGTGCCGATCTTCAGGATGTCGCACCTGATAGGCTTCAATTCGTGTCTCTCAGCATCGATTCAAATAATGACGATCCTGAGCGGCTGGCGCGCTTCGCCGCCCAGCGCTCTGCCGACTGGGTGTTCCTGACGGGTGAAAAAAGGACCATGGATGAGCTTCTGGTCGCGCTCGACGCCTACACGACCAATCCCGAGGACCACGCCCCCATGATCATCATCGGGGACGCCGCGACCGGGACATTTTCCAGACATTTCGGCATGCCCAATCCTGATATGGTGACCCGGCGTGTGCGAGAGCTGCTGCAGGCGCGCGCGGCGCAGCACGACCATCATGCCGGGCATTAGGGAGGTGCGGATGCGTTCTGTTGTTTTACTGGTTCTGGCGCTGACGGCATGTTCGGCCGAAAACGATTTGGCGGCCACCTCTGTATCCGCTGCGCCGGCCGCGCCGGGCCTGACGCTTCAGGCCACCATGAATATGGATGAGGCCTCTCCCGAGGCACAGATCCGTCATATGGCCGCCGATCAGTCTGACCATGCCGGGCATGGCATGCCAGCCAGCCAGGGGGACGGCACTGAGCTGGACGATCCGGGCGCGCATGCTGGTCATGCCGGTCAGGACGCCGCCCCATCCTCCATGCCGGCAGACGCAATCATCGAGACCCAGTCAGTAGAGGCCGCGGCATCCGACCCGCAGGCGCGGGCGTATTTCACCGATACGGTTCTGGTGCGCCATGACGGCGCAGAGCAGCGCTTTTATTCAGATATCCTGGCCGGAAAAACCGTGGTGATCAGCTTCACCTTTACCAGCTGCCCGGATGCCTGTCCCCTGATCAATGCCCAGCTCCGCAAGGTGCAGGATGAGATGGGCGATCAGCTCAGCGAGGACATTCGCTTCGTCTCGATCACGGTCGACCCGGAAACCGACACGCCCGATGTCCTGTCGGCCTATCGCCGGAAGTTCAAAGCGCAGGACCATTGGGCTTTCTACACGGGATCTCCGGAAGCGATCGGGGCTGTGTCCGGCAAGCTTGGCAATATCCTCGAGAAAGAGCAGCATCTCACCAACCTCATCGTCGGCAACGTCACGACGGCCCGCTGGCGCAAGGTGCCGTCGCATTTGCCACCCAATGTCATCGCGGCACAGATTATAGACATTGCCAATGATACGGTCGGCTAGCGTCGCCCTTTTCGCGGCCCTTTGCTTAGGGATGCCGGCTGTTGGTCAGTCGCCGGAAGCGCGCGGCAAGGCAATTTACTTCGGCGAAGACCCGTCTGCGCTCGACACGACGCTGGCGACCATTTCCTCGACCGGGACCAGCCTGCCCGCCAGGGTCTTTCCCTGTGCAAACTGTCATGGCGAGTTCGGCGCAGGCAAGCCGGAGCGGGGTATCCTGCCGCCGAATTTGTCGCGCACAGCCCTGACCAAGCCTTATGATGTGTTCGGCGAACGCGGACGCCAGCGCGGCCCCTACACGCTGGAGACGTTTGGCCGGGCCCTGCGCGAGGGCACCGATCCGGCCGGGAATGACCTCGATGTTGCGATGCCGCGCTATGCGTTTTCGGACCAGGCGATTGCAGACGTCTGGCACTTTCTGGCGACCGTTCAGGACCCACAGGATCCGGGCATATCCGATAAAACGCTTCGCCTCGCTTTCCTGCAGACGGGCGACACGGCCAGCCGTCCCGTGCTGCGCAGCGGCGTGATGGCCGTCGTCGATGGCCTGGTCGAGGATATCAATCTTCAGGGCGGGATCCATGGCCGCCAGCTCGACATTGTCCACGTCACCCGGCCCGACGACCCGGCGATTGACACGGCCTTTCTGGTGATGAGTCTCGGCCGGCCTGAACGGCCACCTGCCGATGATATCCTGTTGCTTCAAACTCAGGGGCCAACCGGGCTTGGGCGCCGGGCCTACAGTCTGTATTCCGGCCGGGAAGAACAGGCAGCGGCCCTGAGAGCCTATGCCGCCCGGGAACTGACCCTGGTAAAACTGTCGGACTGGAGCTGTGACGGTGCGCCGGTCCAGATGGCGTATCTGGTCGTAACCCCCGACTGCCTCGATGACCTGCCACCAGACCTGCCCGCTTTTTTGACCCAGTCTGCCTTTGAAGCCCTGAGCGCCGCGCAAAGGCGCCGCCTGCCGGACGAGACCTATGTCGCGCTGCCGTCGGGCGCCGATCAGATCCCGCAGCCGTCTCAGTATGCTTTTGTGCGTTTCATGCGATCGAAACAGATTGCGCCCGGCCAGGCTGTGATGCTGCAGGCGCAGGCCTATTCCCTGATGAGCGTCGCGATTGAAGGCCTGATGCAGTCAGGCCGGACCCTCAGCCGCACGGTTTTTACTGAACAGATTGAGGCGTTTGACCGTTTCATGGGGGCGGTCGGACCACCCTTGTCCTTCGGGCGTAATCGACGGGTTGGCAATGCCGGCGCCCGGATCGTCGCCTTCTCGGCGCAAAGCCAGACCTTCAGTCCGGACGCGACCTGGATTGAGCTCGACCGGCCGGGCGGCCGCTAAGCGCGCCGTCCCGCAGCGCCGCACCGGGCAGGCATCACTCTGGCGCGGGTGCCAGGCCTTCTGCTGCGGTTTGCCAGGCCCTGGAGAGCGCCGCGTCGCCCGACGGGGCGAGCCGAAAGGCAGTCGAAGCTGTTTCCGTCACCGGGCGGGTACCCAGGACCCGCTTGAGCAGAGACGCCAGGACCGGAGTCAGCAGGTCGATCTCGGTCGCCAGATCGGTCTGGTCTGGGCGGGGTGCCGGCGCATGATCCATGTTGTGATCTGCCGCTGTGGCCGTCCGGTCCCGCTTCAGGGTTCTGCCGGCTTCAATCTGCATGCGGATAAAATGTTCAGCCTGTCGGGGGTCGATCTGAAGCCGGTCGGCGGACCGGGCAAATTCCGAGATCTGGTGGCTGTCGCGCGCGGGCGCGTCCGCCTCCATGTCCGGGTGCGCCGTGGCGGCGGCGTCTATGAGCTGCAGCCGGCGTAACATCAGCACTTTGAGAATGCTGAGAGGCTCGGGCACCCCTCCCGAGAGGGGCGGGTCGAGCGGCACCGTTGACGGAAGGGTCGCGTTCGAAAGATCAAACCCGATCAGGCGAACCCCGTCCGGCGGCAGGCCAAAACCCTGATGGACGACGTTAATGGCTTCGACAAGACTGTCACCGGCCCGGTAGACCTTGTCTTCTTGCCCCTCATAGGTGACCCGGATGGCGCCACGCTCGACATAGACGAGAAGCGGGACCGGGTGGAAATGCAGTGGCGTGGAGGCCCCGGCCGCAAGGACGATTTCCGACCCCAGAATGTGCGGGGGGCCGTCGGCATAGTCAAAAGACCGGCCCAGCGTGTCGGTATGGGTGTCCAGAACCTGTTCGACCGATATCGCAGTCGAGCCATATTCATTGGCGGATGATGTTTGGGCTGCTGCAGGAGCGGCGGTAAAGCCAAGTCCTGCAAGAAGGGCAAAAAGCGTTTTTGAGATGTCCATGGGCCGAAGCGATAAAGCACCCGGCAAAACACGGCAAGCGGCAGACCGGCTTAAACCGCCGGGGTCACCAGACCCCGGCGTCTCTTCCTGGTTCCTGCCTTCACGAGGGAAGGTCAGGGCCACCTTTAAAACGTGTTGGCCTGTCCCCCTGTCAGCGTTGCATTGCCGCCATCCGGGCCGAGGGTGAAGACCTCGATCCCCATGCCGTCAGCGGCCCGCTTGACCCCATAAGGCGCACCCCATGGGTCGAGCGGCACTTCCCCATCCTTCAGATACGGACCAGACCAGCCGGGAACATTGCCGGTATTCTTGACCAGGATTTCCAGTCCCTCGGCTTCATTCGGGTACCGGCCTGTATCAAGCAGAAACAAGTCGGCGGCCGCTTCGATATTTTCGATCTGCACGTCGGCCGTCTGAACCTTGGCACGTGACAGGTAACCGATGAATTTTGGCCCGGTGACCGAGACAACTAGGCTCAGGATCAGAAGCGCGATCAGCACCTCCATCAAGCTGAATCCAGCCTGACCCTTCCGCTTTGCCGGACTATGGTGGCGTGAAACGCCAGCTGGACCTTGAGTCCAGACCCGAATCCCGGAGAGGCGTTTAATCAGTGAAATGGTCATATTGGTCCCTCGTCACACTGTTCTGTTGATGCGGCTGGCCGCGCTGCCTCTATCAAAGCAAGTGTGATGCCGGTTTCGGTGCCCGCCTCGAAAAATCCGGAAAATAGGGGCCAGACGGGCTCAGTTTGGGCCTTTTATCTGCGATTTCGGCCGTTTCGGGGCCAGGCGTGAGGCGTGCGCGGGCCCGGTTTGGGGCGGCCAGGCGGTGAAAACACCCGCCGGGTGGGTCAGGTCCCGCCATGTGACTTGGTCGGGTCGCGGCATCTGTCTCATTTTGCAACGCGGTCCCCTTTTGGGGAGGGAGTCACGGTTGGGGCCTTATCCGGGCGGTCCGGGGCCGGGGTTGATAGAACCGGATGGACAGTTGAGGTCCGTCAGGGGGGGGAGGGGGCACCGAAACGGATCCCTTTGTGCCACCCGGTTCTATGTCCAGGGCCTGGGGAGAGGACGCTGATCAGGTATCAGGCGACGTTCTGAAGGGGGGCCTTGTACTGTTTTACCAGCTGGGCAAGAGACTGCCGCATCGTCGGGTCCAGCTCGAGGAAGGAGGCGATAAAATCGCGATCCTGGGCACACAGCGAGGCGTCGACAATCTTGCCGACATCCGGCGCTGTCGAGACTGAGTCATGGCCTTCGTAAAAATAGCTGATCGACACTTCGAGAGCGAGCGAGAGCTCATACAGGAATGCCGGGGTCGGGCGGGTTGCCCCGATTTCATATTTGTGAAGCCGACGGTAATCCGCGTTTGTGCGTTCGCCGAGTTCTTTCAGGGTGAGCCCCAGGAGGCGACGACGGCGCCGGATGCGTCTGGCGATGTGCTCATCAAGTGTAAAGGTCATTGTAATCCCCCACGGTAAGTTCTGTGCGACGCCTCGTTTGGCGACGTCTTCCACAACGCAAGTGCGATGCCGGTCCTGACGGCGGAGGGGGAGAAAAAGGAAAGGGCCGCAGGCCTGTCCATGTAGAACTGGGGATTTCGGGTATCAGACCCCCCATTTGGAGGATAGAAAGCGCTACTCTTCCGGGCGGGAGGACGTGGTCGGGTAGGCCAAAATCGGGGGCTTTTGGCACGTGCCATTTCGTCTGGCAGGCGAAATTGTTCTATTTCGACACGTAAAATCGCCTTGCAGGGGATTCTGGCACAGGCCCACTCTCATCACCGGTCAGGCAATACCGTCCTGGGATCAGAATTCCGTACCCGGTTCCGGCAGAACGGGCTGGGTCAAAACAGCGTCAGGCGTGTCCTCTGGTGTCGGGACCTCTGTCAGACCCGGCATATGAGCGTCGAAAAAGGCAACCTTGTCACGGCGGGGATCTGTGTTCGGTTCGATGATGCTGAGGAAGACGGTGCAGCTTTCATCCGCACCCAGGCCAACATCCCTGACAAGGTCATCGATGCCGGCATCTACCAGACCGCTCTGGCAATAATCGACACCGCCTTCGACCGTCTGTAGTTCTGACAGGACATCCGATGTCGACAGTATATCTGCCGAGACCGTCATATTCCCGTCAATCTGTTCAATGCCAGTGACAATTTTCCCGGACGGCTCGTCCGCCTCGTCACTGATCTGAAACATGACCTGAGGATTGGTTGTCGAGACAGCGGCCAGTGCCGCGATCGGCAGGGAGATGATGAATTTCTTAAAGGTCATGATTAGAAGTTCCGCTGACGTATCACTAAGGCCGATGTTCCGTACTGGGTCAGTTTGAGCGACAGACCATGTCCGCTTTGTTCGGCCTTCAGGGCATTGTCCTGACCAAACTGGGTCAGCTCGAGTGAATTGAGACTGCCGTCCTGTTCCAGCAGGGCGAGATTGTCATTGCCCGTCTGGTCGACGATCAGGCTCTGATCCTGTCCGTTCTGTTCGGCGGAGATCAAATTTCCCGAGCCGAACCGATCCTGTTGCGTCATCAGAATGTTGCGATTGCCACGCTGAACCGCATGAACGCTGAGGGATATCTCGTCACAGCATCCGCTGCCAAGATCAGAGGGATCCTCGTCAATCGTGGTCTCGATACTCCCACCCCCGGTCAGGGGGGCGGGAAGCACGAGATCATATTCGCCTGAAGCCTGGGCTGTCATCAGCCCGGAAACCAGGAGGGAGGCGGCAATCGACAGAATTGCCTTTGGGGTTCTTTTGTTGATTGCCGCGCTCATTTTACTGGCTCACTTGTGCATAGTGGCCGGTACCGGACTGAGTGATGGTCGACAGCGCGAAATCGCTGTACTGGTCAACCATCGCAAAGTTCACACTACCATCCTGGCTGATACGGGATACGACGTCACCATAGGACGAGGCATAGCCTGTCTGCAGAACGCTGATTTCGTTTCCGCCACCAAGGCCGGCTGTGTCGGCCTGGAAGGAGTAGGATTCGACGCCTGTCCCTTCCTGGGTGATGGTCGCCATATCGTCTTCAGATGTGATACCCTGCTCAACTTCAATGTAGTTCAGAATATCATACTGAGTGGTCTGAATGAACCCGCCAGAACCGTGCTGGTCGACAAAGACCGTGTTCATATCGCCATACATGTTGATCGACATGACATTGTCCGAGCCGGATTCCATGATGTCGGCGAGCTGTTCGGTACCAATCTGGTAGACGTCCAGCATGCTGTCATCACCCGAAGAGACAATGTACACTTCGCTCATGATCGACGCTGCGCTGGACGTATCTACAGATCCGCCATCGGCATCGGTGAAGTGTCCCTGATCGACTGTGATCAGGCTGCCGCTGCCATCCTGGGCAACATCAATGATATTGTTCATACCATTCTGTCGGATGATTGCAGTGGCATCCACGGCTCCATCGGTCTGCTTGACGAGGATGGTGTTATCATCGCCGCGCATTTCGAGGATGGCGGAGGCGCCGTCTCCGGACTGGAAGACATCTGCCTTGAGGCCGATGTCAGACCCATAGTCGTGGAGCTGGTAGACATCGACATAACCACGGTAACCGCGCTGCTCAACCGTTGTTTCGTTGTTGAAACCGCTTGAGACGGGGCTGGTCAGGCTAAGCTGACGAACCTCAGTGCTGTTTTCATTGCCGCTCTGGGTGATGCTGGCCGCATTCTGGCCATTCAGGGTCCCATCAACGCGCTGGTCGATGATCGCCTCGTTCATTCCACCCGTCTGGTCAATGACCGCAGAGTTATCGAAAGTTGAAGAATAATACTCTTCACTGGCGATTGCTGGCGCTGCAAGAGCGAGCGCCCCAACCGAAAGCATTAGTATTCTTTTCATGGTGCTTTCCTATGTTTTGAAGTTACTGTTTGATGATGGCGGTATTGGCATTGCCGCTCTGGAATACGGTCGCCACGGCGCCGTAAGAGAGCTGGCTGATCAGAGCCATATTATCCATACCGTTGGTCTGGGTGACCGAGGCGAAGGCTTCGTCAGTATACTGATCGATTTGAATATAGCTTCGATCGGAATCCTGTTCGATGATTGCTTCGTTTTCCCATCCCGTCTGATCAAGCAGAACAATGCTTTCCGCAGCGTCCTGATAGATGTCGGCATAGTTCATTCCACCAGACTGGCTCAGGACAATCTCACTGAGGTCACCGTCCTGGTAAACCCGTGCAGACTGCTCGAAGCCGAGCTGATCAATGACCGACGTGGTGGCGTATCCATCCTGCATCACGGCGGCGAGGTGGCCTTCACCATCCTGCGTCAGTGACAGGAAGCTATCTGTGCCATCCTGGATGATGCCGGCACCATGCTCTTCACCCGTCTGGACGATGAACATTGTGGTGTTTTTGCCGCCCTGGTCGCCCCAGAGATCGTTCAGATCCCCGATTTGTGTGACTGTTCCCAGTCCAGGGTTGGCATACTGGCCGAAATCGACCGTATTTTCATCACCGTCCTGATAGATGTCCAGGACACCGTCATTGTTGGCTTGTTCAAGGTAGGTTCTGTTCTCCTTTCCGTTTTGCGTGACAAAAGTTGTTGAAGAGGAGCTGTCGCTGCTCTGGATGACATCAATCATGTTCTCCGAACCGAGCTGGTCGGTGATCAGGATGTTTTCATCGCCCAGAAGGCTGGCGACGACGTCGTTTCGCTGGCCGTCCTGCGTCATGCTGGCCGAGCTCTTGGCGCCGCCCTGAATGACATCGATTTTGTTGGCCGAGCCCCACTGATAACTGGTGAAGACATTCTCATCACCTGACAGGGTTGCGATCACGTCGTTCCGGCGGCCATCCTGTGTGATGACTGCGGAGCTTTCGGCACCGCCCTGATAGACATCGACACTGTCAGCGACACCGAACTGATAGGTATCCAGCACATTGCCGTCACCTTCCAGCATGGCGTTAACGACGTTGTTTTTGCCTTCCTGGACGATGGAGGCGGTGCTTTCCGACCCATCCTGGGTCACAGTCATGACGTGATCATCGCCCCACTGCTCAGCATAGAGAACATTGTCCTCTCCGGAGAGCGTTGCCGTGATCGTGTTGTACTCACCCTTCTGAATCAGGGTCGCCATGCTGTCCGATCCGGACTGGATCACATCGACGAGATTATCCTCGCCATACTGATCCACGAGGAGATCATTGACCTCGCCGGACTGGTTCGATAGGATCGTGTTGTACTCGCCGGTCTGCTCAAAGGACGCGATGCTGTCATAGCCGTTCTGGTCTGAGACAATTTTATTGTCCATTCCGATCTGAACGGCGTTGAGCGTATCAGCTTCGCCTTCTTGCATGGCCGTTACGGTGTTGGCATCGCCATCTTGTGAGATGGTGGCGGTGCCATCATTGCCGAGTTGGTCCAGAATTGCGACATTATTGTCCCCTCGCTGCACGAGGCCGGCATAGTTGTTGGCGCCGACACCCTGGTAGACATCCACCAGATTGGAACCATCCTTGCCACCCTGCTGGTCAACGGTGACATCGGAGTCATCGCCAGCCTGATAGATCCAGGACTCATTGCTCAGACCGTCTGACGCGTCCGTGGACTGGGTCACCGAGGCAGAGTTGGCTGAACCGGTCTGTTCAACGTGGCTCAGATTAACCGGCAGTTCAGGGCTGGATGCGTCGTCTTCCTGGTTGACGGTCACGAAATTTTCGTTTCCGGACTGGTTGACGATCGACAGGGCGCCTAAAGCCCGGGTTTGGTCGATAAAGGCAGTTTGCTGACCATCCTTCTGAACGACCTCTGACCGAACGGTCTCCAGGTCTAGGATCTCAGCGCTGGCAGCGGCACCCAGGAGGCAGGCGAGGGCTGCACCGCCCAAGAGTTGTTTACGCATGGTTGGTTTTCCTTCTTGCGTTCTCACCTGAAATGACGGTCAGGTGTTCTCCGTCCCCTTTGGGGCGATTGCCTGCACCACGCAGGCAAACTCGTTCAACCTGCAGGGATCTCTGTGACAGCAAGCGGCAGTGTGCGGCTGGCAGAGGGGGCTGAGGTGGAATTCATGGCTGTGCTGACCGGCTTTGCGACGCCAGCTGCTTCCAGCAAGGCGAGGGGCACCGGCGCACTTTTGAATGACCAGGCGCCAAGCTCGACGCCATCCTTGATCAAAAGTTCGACAGCCTTCTCGACAGCCTGGCGCAGGGCCAGAAGGTCGGGTTCGTTATTGGTGATGCCGGTATCGACCTCGAGCAGCTCCTTGAAGCTGATATATCTGAAGGCGTTGGCCGACAGGCCGACCGAGGCAACCTTTTTGGAGGCGACGACGGAGGTGATCACCTCACCGGTCTGAACGCTGATGGCGCGCAGATAGACGGTAACTTTGTCTTCGCGATACTGGGTATGGGCCCCGATACCGAGGAAACGTGCACCCGCACCGCCGGTGAGCGTATTGTTGTCATACCCGATGACGCCGCCTTCCAGCAGGACCCCGGCAAACAGCATGGGCGGAAGCTCCTGCTCTGCAGCGGCCTCTTCGCCAAGATACAGGCGACGCATTTCGCGAATGATCTGCCGTTCTTTCAGGAGATTATCGAGATTTTCACGCTCGATGACCTTGAACCAGCTGCGGTCGCCCGCATCCTGGAGCGCCTTGAGCAGGATCGAAGTGCCGCCCTGGGACACAGCCTTGGACAGGGTCTGGCCAGAGGCGCTGGTCTTGAACTGACCGGTCTGGTCTTCGAAGCCATAAACGGCCACGGTGAGCTTCTGTACTGGCGGTGGCAGGCTTGTCAGCGAGCTTGCTGTTTCGGATGTGGTCTCGTTTTCCGAGAAGGCCGGCGTTGAAAGGGACAGGTCGGGACCTGGAACGGCACTGCAGGCAGTCATGCCCAAAAGGCACATGCTGCCGACCAAGAATTTAAAACGCGTGTTCATCTTATTGGATCCCTGCAGGTTGTGACAGGTCCACAGACGTCGCCGTCGTGCCGCTGTCGGAAGTGGTGGGTGCGGAGGTGCCGCCGCTGGAGGCGCCGCCGCCAAGAAGGCCTGTGATCAGCGCGATGGAGGACGCTGAAGATGACTCACCTGAGCTGCCTGATACGAAAAGCGGGATTTCAATCTCTGTGACCGAGCCCGTCGCATTGTCAGTGATGGTCAGCGAGACCGAGTCGAGCCCGCGGGCGAATTCGATGACCTGGTCGCCGAAGACGATGCGGCCGCTTTCCTGCGGATTTTCGCCGAAAATGGCGTCTGTGACTTCACCTGCGAGGGACGAGAGAAGGCGGCTCTGCAGCTGGCGGACAAACATGTCTGTCTGCGTGTTGGACTCGGTCTCGCGATCCGGGTCCTTATAATTGTTCTGAGAGTTCGCGATTGATATGAGATGGCTGGAATTAAAGCTATCACCCCCAAAAGACGGGTTGATTGGCTTGTAGACCAGATCATCTGCGGAAGCCTGCAGCAACGCGGTGCAACAAGCGGTTAGGGCCAGAAAATATTTCATTGTCATACCTCTTTGTCTGAACATGAATATTCATTGGCGAAGAACTACGACCGGGGTGCCTCTCTCAATGGGGTTCTCAATTTCGGCGACGGATTGGGTGTAGTGGGGTCCAAAAATCTCTTTTTGAGCGATTTTTCGGCCACGTTTTCGACGAAGGCCTGCGCGCGCACGGCGCAGATGCGCTTCGATCTGCACCGCGTCCGGGCATTAGGCGGGGCGCGGCGCTGACCTTCAGGGGGAGATGGCCAGACCGAAAAAAAGGCTTACAATAAGTCGTATGAAGGGTGAGGCTCGTCCTGCCGGCGTGTGAACGGCCGGCCAGTGGCCGATCCCCTTCACGTGAAAGGTCTTTGTCGCGCGACGTGTGGCGGGCTTAGGGGGAAGCGGGCAACAGAAATGAAAATTCTCATCGCCGATGGTCATCATGTGGTGGCGGACGCGTTAGGGTCCATGTTCGGTGCGCTCGCGTCGGTAAGCTATTCCTTGCCGGAGGCTTACGCCGTTCTGGAAAAGCAGGGCCGGATCGAAACCTGCCTGCTGGATCTGCGCATGCCAGGCATGAATGATGACCGGCTGATCAGCCAGTTCATGGCTTTATCTGGCCGGCGGCCCGTCATGCTGATGGCCGGGTCGGCCAATCTGAGCGAGATTAAATGGGCCGAGGCAAAGGGCTTCAGTGCGTTTCTGCCCAAGACCCTTTCCGGCCCGGCCTTTCTTGGGGCGGTTCGGGATGTTCAGATCAACCGGCAGGCGGACGCGGGCTGGTTTGGAAGTTTCATGGCCCCGAAGGTGCAGGACGTTGACAGTCTCAGCCCCAGGGAGCTTGACATCATCAACCTGCTCAAGCTGGGCATCACCAACAAGGAAATCGCCGCGATCGCAGAGGTCTCGCCCGAGACCGTTAAATCCCACCTCAAGACTCTGCGGACCAAGCTCGGCGCGAACACGCGCACGGGTCTCGTCGTTAAGGCGATCGAACAGGGGTATATCCGCGGATAATGCCCGGCTGAGGCCGCCAGGTGCGCGCAGCCTG
Organism: uncultured Hyphomonadaceae bacterium; assembly: GCA_938084575.1. Taxonomy (GTDB): domain Bacteria; phylum Pseudomonadota; class Alphaproteobacteria; order Caulobacterales; family Hyphomonadaceae; genus Henriciella. The sequence continues at coordinate 3,955 of CALKFG010000007.1, read as the reverse complement.
TCAGGGGCTGGCGCACCCGCGTGTCTGGACAAGCCCAGGCTCAGGCTTTGGCGCTGTCGCGCGCCATGCAGCGGTCAAACCAGGCGCTGACATGAGTCAGCTCGCGATTGAGTGGTTGGCCAACCTGCGCCCCGAAGGCGAGCCAGGCGGACAGAAAAATGTCGGCCATGGAAAAGTCTGGCCCGGCCAGGAAGTCCCGGTGGGCGAGCTGGTCATCCAGCCAGGCGAGCTTATCCTGCGCAGAGGCTTTCAGGCCAGCCGCCGCCTCTGGCAGGCAGCGCATCCGGTCCTGGAAGACCGGCAGGCCTTCAGAGAAGCGGAAGCCATTGCCCAGAGGCTCACAAATATTGAGGTCGGCCCACCGCGTCCAGCGACGGACCTGGGCGCGCGCCTCGGGGGTGTCGCCGAGGAGGCGGGGCCCAGGCTGGGTTTCATCGAGATATTCACAGATCGCCGTGACCTCGGTCACCACGCTGCCATCATCAAGCTGCAGGGCAGGGAGCTGGCCGGCGGGGTTAATCGCCAGAAACGCGGCCTGGCGATTGGCGCCGGCCATGAGATCGATGTCCTCCTGCGGCAGGGTGATCCCCCGTTCGGCCATATAGGTCCGGACAATCTGCGGATTTGGTCCCATGGAATTGTAAAGTTTCATTTAGTGCCCCCTTTGGCTCTGTCCGTGGGCAGCTTAGGCCCGTCCCAACCAAAAGCTAGGGGGCATCCGGGCCCCGGCTCTGATCGGGTCACCGCACCAGGTCGTGGCTTGGTCGGTCCAGCGCCTATCCGGGTGACCGGTGCATCACGACGGTTTGAGCCAAAGGCGAAGCGAATGGTTCGGTGCCAAGACCAGATCAGGGCCTGCCACAGGACGCAGCAGAATCCTGCCAGTATATAATAATAAAGAAATAAAGAATAAACTTATAAAGAACAGAATGTATTTTAAGATTGATACGGTATTGAATATGCCCATTTAATATGCCTTTGTGATTAAAAATCGGCAATAAGTAAAAATAAAAAGCATTTCAATATTTATGTAGCATGCCTGTGTGCCATACTTCTGGGTCCAGCCGATGCGCAGGGGGCTGACCCTGCTGGGCGGCCCAACAGCGCGGCGGTGGCGCCCGATGCTGAAATGCGCGCCGCGGCAGGACCGCGTTCAATCCTCATCGACGATACGCGGGAAAGCGCCACGATTGATTTTGTCACCGCCAGCCTGCTGCATCTCGGTTATACGGTGATGGAGGCAGAGGCGGTTCGCCCGGTCCAGATTGACGGGCGAGAGGCGCTCCAGTTCGACCTCAAGGGCAAATGGAAAAATGGCTTAAATGTCGGGGGTCTCGTGACCGCCCTGGTCCACGATGAGGACTTAAAACTGGCCCTCTTTCTTGCCCCCGACCTACACTATGTCGACGCCAGCGTCCCCGAAGTCACAGCAATCATGGCGAGCATCGACCTGCCCGATTAGACGACCGGCGGACGGACCTTACAGGGCAGAGCGAGCTTTCGGTTACTGCTGCGCCCGGCCGGCTGCGGGCAGGGCGGGCCCCGTGTTGGATTGAGCGCTCATTTGGGACCTGAGTGTATGAGGAGCCCGGGCGCGGCGCATGTCACAACAAGGCTGTCTGATCGAAAAATGAATCTGATCTGCGCAGCCGTTCCACTGGGGTAAACTGACCGCTGGGACAGATGGAAATTGGTGAAGACGTCTGGCCATTTCCGTTCTCTCCACACAGAGTGTGTTGGTCTTGGGCGCAACCTTCATGTCCCGCCGACCCGACCAACTGGTCAGTCTACGATTCCCGGTTCTTTTCTGAAAGGGCTGAAAAGACTGGCGCACCCATCAGGATTCGAACCTGAGACCTCTGCCTTCGGAGGGCGAAGGTATAGGTACGCCCCGCTACCTGAAAGACATCACATTTACTGTTTTTATTGCATATTTTATTTTTTGAGACGACAGAATTACGCCTTGTTATGCGGAAATCTGGTTGCTAGATTGGTTGCTAGAAGACAATCTGTCCAATGGAGGACCCTTGAGCCAGCCGCCCCGGAAAATAACACTCGATGTAGTGAAGCGGCTACAGCCCGGTCAGATCGCTTGGGACAGCGGCGTTGCCGGCTTTGCGGTTCGCCGCCAGCGCTCCGAGGCCCGAACCTATGTTGTCAAAATCAGGATAAGAAACCGACAGAGATGGCTCACCATCGGCCGGCATGGTGCCCCTTGGACGCCAGAAACAGCTCGCCGTGAAGCTTTGCGGCTGTTGGGCGAGGTCTCCGGCGGCGCTGATCCCGCAAATGAACGAGATGAACGGCAAGCCGACATTACCATCGCCGAACTCTGTGACATTTACATTGAGGAAGCCAAGGCTGGAAACATTCTCACAAAGTACGGTGTCCCCAAGAAGGCAACCACGCTTGCTACCGATTGTGGGCGTATTGAGCGCCATATCAAGCCACTGATCGGGCGGCTCTATCTTCGCGATGTCACCAGCCGGGAGATAAAGCGTTTCATGCAGGCCGTGGCTTCAGGCAAAACTGCGGTCGATGAGAAAACGGGCCCCCATGGCAGGGCACTCGTTACCGGCGGGCGGGGAACGGCTACACGAACTGTAGGCCTGCTTGGTGGTATATTCAGCTTCGCCGTGGATCGCGGGCTTCGAGACGACAATCCAGTCCACAACGTGAAACGCTATCCCGACCGCAAGCAAGAGCGATTTCTGACAGAGGCGGAGTTTGCGAAACTGGGCACGGCCTTGGCGGAAGCCGAAACAAGAGGCGACAGCCCATTTGGGTTGGCCGCCATCCGCCTCTTAATGCTCACCGGCTGTCGGAAGTCGGAAATACTCCTACTCCAGTGGTCGAATGTCGATCTTGAAAATGCCTGCCTTCGTCTGACAGAAAGTAAAACAGGCGAGAGAACCGTTTTTCTGGGCGCGCCAGCGGTTGATCTCCTGAGAGGCCTGCCTCGTTTGAGCGGTAATCCGTTCGTCTTTCCGGGAAGGCTCGGTGGTCAGCATTTGGTTGGGCTGCCAAAAATCTGGGAACGAGTTAAGCGCCAAGCCAATTTGGACTGGGCGACACTCCATGTGCTCAGGCACAGCTTCGCGAGCTATGGGGCCGGCAGCGGTCTGGGCCTCCCCATTATTGGCAAATTGCTTGGCCATAAGGATGCAGCCACCACGGCTCGCTACGCCAAGATTGACTATCACCCAGCACGGGCTGCCGTAGAACAGATTTCCGCCGGAATCGCGAGCGCAATAGATCCACGATCTTAAGGTACGGGGGATTTCATTATGGCAAAAGCTCCGAGCAATAAAGATGGTCCAAGCACGGACCACAAAGATCGTAAAGAACGTCCAGAAGTCATCCTTGGAACGCCCCCAAGGCTTGATGGCGTTCCAATGGAAAAAGTCACTCATGATGTGCTCGGATATTTGGAGCGCATCACCTTTCTTTCGCCAGACGCCCCGATCGATATGGCAAGCCATCGGGAGTTCTTAGCAGTTCTTGCCTGTCTGTTGGACCGGCAATTCGGAACCGAGCTAGACTATCAGACGGGGCTTATCCTCCAATACCTCTCCGAGGAGGCCCGCAATGCCTCTCAAGGTCGTCAGAGTGTCATTTTCAAGGTAGACAGGGAGGCCAAAAAAACACCTAGGGGCGAAATCAAAATTCAGCAGGAAGCAACGGAGCACATCTACAATAGTTTGCCCCAGAAAAGCCGGCCAGCATATATTCTGTCGACACTATACCAAGCCTACAAAAGGAATTACTCGATAGCGCCTTGGCTCGGTGATATCATCAAAAACGCGGCGGCTAGGGTTTGGGAGTCGACCGTCGAATCTGATCTGAATCGCGCGGTTACGCTCGCCGATGCCCTTGGAATGACGCCCAAGACACGGAAGTTTGCTGCCACGCTGAACAGGCAAATCTTGACAGCCAATCTTCTGGGAGAGGCACT
>CALKFG010000006.1 GCA_938084575.1 uncultured Hyphomonadaceae bacterium | reverse complement strand
TGGCCAGACAGATTTCCGATTCCCTTGATCTTCCAATGCTTGAATGGAACGTCAAATCCACCACCAAGGCGCAGCAGGGCCTGTATGAATATGACGCCGTGTCCCGGCTTCGCGACAGCCAACTGGGTGAGGAAAAGGTCCACGACATCCGCAACTACATCAAAAAGGGTAAGTTGTGGGAAGCGTTTGAAGCAGACCAGAAAGTCGTGCTGCTCATCGACGAGATCGACAAGGCCGACATCGAATTCCCCAATGACCTGCTGCAGGAACTCGATCGGATGGAGTTCTATGTTTACGAGACCGACGAGACGATCAAGGCCAAGCAGCGCCCCATCGTGATCATCACCTCCAACAATGAGAAGGAACTGCCCGACGCCTTCCTGCGTCGCTGCTTCTTTCACTTCATCAAATTTCCCGACGAGCAGACGATGCGCGACATTGTCGATGTCCACTTCCCGGACCTCAAGAAAAAGCTGGTCGCCGATGCCCTGACCACCTTCTACTCCATGCGGGAAGTACCCGGCATGAAAAAGAAGCCGTCAACATCGGAACTCCTGGACTGGCTGAAACTGCTCATGAATGAGGATGTCGACCTCGAAACCCTGGCAGAGCAGGACCCGGACAAGCTGACCCCGCCATTGCACGGGGCCCTGCTGAAGAATGAGCAGGATGTCGCCTTGTTTGAACGCCTGGCTTTCCTCAACCGGCGTCAGGACGCCCCCCGCCGGGGTCCGGCCGACTAGGCCGGGTCCGTCGGGACGACGCGCCGGGCATACAGCAAAAGCTCCCGATTGCCGTCACCGCCGGCGATCGGACTGTCGGTGGTGGCCTGCACCGGCCAGCCCTGGCCCTGCAGCCAGTCGGACAGGCCCGCCAGCGCCGCGTCCGTCGCAACCGTGTCCCGGACCAGGCCGCGCTTGGAAATATGGGCCCGCCCGACCTCGAATTGCGGCTTGAACAGGCACACCAGACCGGCCCCCGAGGCGGCAAGCGACAGCGGCACCTGCAGCAGCTTGGCCAGGGAAATGAAACTGGCATCACAGACCAGAAGCTGTGGCGCCGCCGGAAGATCCTGTGGCCGGAGGGTGCGGGCATCCTGCCCTTCCATCACGATCAGGTCCGGCCGGTCCCGCAACCGCGCATGCATCTGGTCGCGGCCGACATCCACAGCGGTGACCGACGCGGCGCCGGCCAGCAGCAGGACCTCGCTGAACCCGCCCGTCGAGGCGCCGATGTCAAGACAGTGCAAGCCGGACGGACTGATCCCGAACCGGTCCAGCGCATGGGCCAGCTTAACGCCCCCGCGCGAGACATAGGGGTGGGCCGGACTGGCCTCGATTGACGCGTTCAGATCACATTTCAGCGCCGGCCTGGTCACAGTCTGGCCAGAGACGACAACCCGCCCGGCGCGAATGGCGGCCTGCGCCGCGGCGCGGCTTTCGAACAGGCCCCGCGCCAGAAGCAGCTTATCAATGCGCTCGCTCGACATATTTTTTTCCAGTCTCTGGCTGACAGGGCGCAGGATCACCCTAGACTGATCCGCAGGCAACCCACGGAGTTCCACAATGTTCCAGACCCGACCGATCTTCACCAGCCTCGCGCTCGGTGCCCTGAGCCTTGCCCTGCCCGTCGCCATGGCCGACGGACATGGCGCACACAGCCACCACCACGCGCACGCCGCAACAGCCGGCACGGACATTATGGGCGATGATGGCCGTCCCGTCGGCACGCTGCGCATGGCGGACGGGCCGCACGGCCTGATCATCCGGGTCGAGATCGGCGCTGGCGGACTCAGCCCCGGCTGGCATGGCCTGCACCTGCACCAGACCGCGGATTGCAGCGATCCCGGCAGCTACACCCGGTCCGGCGGTCATGTCGGCAAAAAGCCGGGCGGCCACGGCCTGATGAATCCGGACGGGATCGAAGCGGGTGACCTGCCGAATATCTGGGCCGCGGCCGACGGGTCGGCCGGATACGAAACCGTGACCGCACAGACCAGCGTGACCGACCTGAAGGATGCCGACGGATCCGCCCTCATCATCCATGCCGGTCGCGATGACCATATCAGCCAGCCCATCGGCAATGCCGGCGCCCGGGTCGCCTGCGCGGCGATCCGCTAACAGGGCTATTGCAGGCTGAGACCACCATCCGCGATCAGGGTCTGGCCGGTGACATAGGCGGCCAGGGGCGAGGCCAGGAACAGGACCACGCCGGCCATGTCGGCCGGCGTGCCCAGCCGGCCCTGGGGGATCCCGCGCAGGGCCCCGGCCAGCCTTTTCTCATTCTGTGTTGTCACCCGGGTCAGCTTGGTATCGACGAGGCCGGGGGCCAGACCGTTGACCCGGACCCCGTCCCGCGCCCAGGCCGCACCGAGCGTCTTGGTCAGTCCAACGGCGGCATGCTTGGACGCCGCATAGGCCGGATTGCCCACGGTGGCATTAAAACCGGCGACCGAGGACACGATGATGACGCGTCCCCCGGCGGCCTTGAGAGCGGGGAAACAGTGGCGGGCACAATCCATCACAGAGGTGATATTGACGTCCATCACCGCGGCCCAGCCTTCCGGCGTGAACTCTTCGCCGCCATAGCGCACCGTGCCCTGGCACAGGACAAGGATATCCAGCCGATCCGGCACAGGCACCGCCGCGATGGCGACCGGGTCTGACACGTCAACCTGACAGTAAGACAGGCCGGTCAGGTCGCTGCCATCGACACCCTGATAGTCCGCGGCCGTGGCGCGCGTGCCCCAGACCTCGACCTTAGCCCCTGCCGCGCGCAGGGCCTGGGCCACCCCATTGCCAATCCCGCTCGATCCGCCCACGACCCGGGCGGTCTGGCCCGAAAAATCCAGTTGCATCCTCTACTCCGTCTTGTCCGGATCCACATGTCAGGTCCGATCCCTTGCCAGCCCGCATCAAAGCCGCTTGCCGGACCGACGGCAAGAGGCCGGCTGACCGGCACCCCGACAGCGCACGGCTCAATCGTCGCTTTCGATCCGCCCCCGCAGGGCCTTGACCTCGCCGCGCACCTTTTTGGCCTTGAGCCGGCGCCGCACCGACCCCTGTGTCGGCCGGGTCGGCTTGCGCGGTTTGGGGGGCTCCGCCACCTCCCGGATCATCCCGGCCAGCCGGGTGCGCGCCTCGGCCCGGTTCTGGGCCTGGTGGCGATGCTGCCGGGCCTCGATGATGATATCGCCCTCCTGGGTGAGGCGTGCCCGGTAGCGCCGGCGGAACCGCGCCTTGACGTCTGCGGGCAAGGCGCTGGCCTCAAGATTCCAGCGCAGCTGGACCGCGCTCGACACCTTATTGACATTCTGGCCGCCCGGCCCGGAGGCCCGAATAAAGCGCTCGCTCAGCTCCCAGGCGGCAAGCCGCAGCTTTGGTGTGATCCGGAGATCATCGTCCATAACATGAAAGCTCCATTCAGCACCCATTCAGGCGGCAACTATAGGCTAACCAAACGATCCTGCCAGACATGGAGGCCAGACATGATCACCCAGACAGCCCTCACCCGCATCCTCGCCGTTCTTGCCATGAGCACGACCTGTCTGGTGCCAATGGCCCTGGCTGGACCCGACCGGGAGCGGCCCCAGCGGGTCGAACGCGACCGCGGTAATGAGGGCGGCGATCGCCAGAGCGGTGCGCGCCGCCCCCGGGATCAGGCCGGGACCCCGGGCGCCCGCCTTCGCGGTGAACGGGATGTCACGCCACAGCGCCTGCTCGGGGCCGATCAGCAGGCCCGGCCCGTCTATGCCGACCGCCGCGAAAGGGACGACAGAGGACGCCGCGACGACCGGTCAGACCGCCGCGACCGGGAGGCCCGTCACGACAGACGGGACCGCGACCATCGCGGTGACCGGGATCGCAGTGACCGCGACCATCGCAGTGACCGGGATCGCAGTGACCGGGATCATCGTGGCGCGCATGACCGGCACGCGGACCGGGCCGAGCGCCATGACCGTCGCGATCGCACGCCGCGCCACCACAGTCGCGACGACCACAGGGCTCATGCAGACCGGCACCGGAGCAACCGGGACCACAGGCGGGACCGCGACCACCGACGCCACCAGGCCGAGCGCAGGGACCACCACGGTCATCGCCATGCCCGCCAGCATGCCTATCCCTATCGCAGCTACAGCAATTACCGGCCCTACCGGCCCCGTTATTATCGCCAGGGGCTGTCACATGGCCCGTATTACCGGCCCACTTACGTCCCGCGTCACCATATTGGCGGGCATTATGCCTATCATCACGACACCATCATCCTGGCCGATTACGCCTATTACAACCTGTATGACCCGCCGCATGGCCATCACTGGGTCTATGATTACGGATCGGGTGATGCCGTGCTGACCTCGATTGCAACGGGTGCCATTATCGGCCTGGTGATCGGGGCTCTGGCAAATTGACGAAAAAACGCCCGGTGTGACGATGTTTATCTTTCTTTTAAGGGGAATCATGCCTAGCTCACAGGACCCGGGCATACGCGCCGGGTTCTGTTCAACAACTGAAAGGAGGTGATCCAATGTCGAGTGAGAAACCAGGTGAGGCGATTGGATTCGTTTGTCATATTGGTCTTGTGGAGCAGCCTCCGCGAGCCCTTTAAGGCACGCAGGACAGTCGGTTGAACGCTGTCAGAATTCAAGGAGCCAAGCCGGCTCACGAAGGCCGTCCGGATCCCGGACGGCCTTTTTGCATCAGGGCGCTTCGTCGGGATCCGTCAGATGGCCCTCTGCCGTCCGGGTTTCCGGTCCGGCAACCCGGGCGCGGCCGTCGCCGAAGGGCGCATCGCGCTCGCGCAGCGCCGCCTTGAGGCCAATCTCGCCAATCCGTTTCATAAAGGCGCGAGCCGAGTCGGCCTGATGCCCCCGGCCGTCGGTCTCGGCCGCCAGGCGCTGCAGGGTTCGCGCGCCCATCAGTTCGAGGCCGAGATTCACCGCCCGCTTATTGCCGGCCAGAATATCCGGATCAACCAGTGCCAGCCGGTCGGCGAGGCCTTCGACCTCGGCCTCCAAAAGCGCCGTCGGGACCGCCTTCATCGCGAAACCGAGCTGGGCGGCTTCCGTGCCGGTGACGGAATCCCCGGTCAGCATCAGCCGTTTCGTCCATTGCGGGCCGACATGGTAAAGCCACATCGGATTGGGCAGGACGCCAAGATTCCGGCCAGCGGGAAAGCCAACCGTGGCGTCCTCGGCAATCACCACCATATCGCACAGCAGGGCAAGGTCGGTGCCACCAGCCATGCACGGCCCGTGAATCTGGGCGATGACGGGCTTGTGCATGTCGAACAGGGCCATGCGGTAGCGCTGGCCACGTTCGAGCTGCCAGATATCGTCATCAATGCGCCGGTAGCCCCGCTGCTGCTCGGGCGGGGTGTCGATCCGCGAGACCGCGACACCTGGTCCGCCGGACAGGTCATAACCGGCAGAAAATCCGCGCCCGGCGCCCTTCAGGATCACCGCGTGCACGCGACGATCATTGTCGGCCTGCCACAGGGCCTCGCTCAGCTCGGCCTGCATCGCCAGGGTGAGCGCGTTCAGCTTGTCAGGCCGGTTCAGCGTGATCCGCGCCCGCCCCTTCTCGGTCTCGTAAAGGATATGGTCGAACATTCAGCACCTCCCGGTGCCAGTCTTGCGCGTTTGCAGAAAAAGGAAAGCCCTGCCCCGGCGCCCGCACGGCCACCCTACAGGCCAAGCTCCTCTTCCCGCAGCCGGGACACCTCGTCGCGCAGCCGGGCGGCCTCTTCAAATTCCAGATTGGCGGCCGATTCCCGCATCTTCTTTTCGAGGTCGGCAATCACCGTTTTCAGATTGTGGCCGGCAGCCGGCCTGAACGGCGCACCGTCCTCGGCGATCTCGCGCAGCCGGCGGGACCGTCCGCCCTTGAGCTGCTGGCTCTTGCCGGCCCGCGACTCGCCGAGTTCGCCCAGGATGTCCGCCACCGCCCGCTGGATCGTGGTCGGGGTGATCCCATGCGCCTCATTATACGCTGCCTGCTTGGTCCGGCGTCGCTCGGTCTCCAGCATCGCCCGCGACATCGACCCGGTCACCCGGTCGGCATACAGGATCACCCGCGCCTCGGCGTTGCGGGCGGCCCGGCCAATGGTCTGGACCAGCGAGGTCTCCGAGCGCAGGAACCCCTCCTTGTCGGCGTCCAGAATACCCACCAGGCCGCATTCGGGAATATCCAGCCCCTCGCGCAGCAGGTTGATTCCCACCAGCACGTCGAACGCCCCGAGGCGCAGGTCGCGAATGATCTCAATCCGCTCCACCGTATCGATATCGGAATGCATATAGCGTACGCGAATACCCTGCTCGTGCAGATATTCGGTCAGGTCCTCGGCCATCTTCTTGGTCAGCGTGGTGACCAGGGTGCGGTGCCCGCGCGCGGTGGTCTCGCGGATCTCTGCCGTCAGGTCATCGACCTGGTTGGTTGTTCCGGTCGAGACCGGCCGGACCTCGACGGGCGGATCGAGCAGGCCGGTCGGGCGAATGACCTGTTCGGTAAAAACACCGCCTGTCCGGTCCAGTTCCCACGGGCCCGGCGTTGCCGAAACGTGCACGGTCTGGGGACGCATGGCATCCCATTCGGCGAATTTCAGTGGCCGGTTGTCCATGCAGCTGGGCAGGCGAAAGCCAAACTCCGCCAGGGTGCGCTTGCGATTGAAATCGCCGCGGAACATGCCGCCAATCTGGGGCACGGTCTGATGGCTCTCATCCGTGAACACAATGGCATTGTCAGGCAGGTATTCGAACATGGTCGGCGGCGGGTCGCCGGGCTTGCGACCGGTCAGGTAACGGGAATAATTCTCAATGCCGTTGCACGACCCGGTCGCGGCCAGCATTTCCAGATCATAGGTCACCCGCTGTTCGATCCGCTGGGCCTCGAGCAGCTTGCCTTCCTTCTGAAAGTGGCTGAGCGTCAGTTTCAGCTCCTGCTTGATGCTCTCAATGGCCTGGTTCAGGGTTGGGCGCGGCGTGACATAGTGCGAATTGGCATAAAGCTTGATCGCCGGCAGGGCCTGAATGGTGCGCCCGGTCAGGGGGTCGAATTCGACAATCTTCTCCAGCTCATCGCCAAAAAACGACAGCTTCCAGGCGCGGTCCTCATAATGCGCCGGGAAGATGTCGAGGACATCGCCCTTGAGCCGGAAGGTGCCCCGGGCGAACCCGGTATCATTGCGCGTATATTGCAGGGCGACCAGGATCTGCGTGACCTCGCGCGGATCGATCCGCTGCCCGGCCTCCACTTTCTGGGTCATCGACGTATAGGTTTCGACCGACCCGATGCCATAAATACACGAGACAGAGGCGATGATGATGACATCATCGCGTTCGAGGATGGAACGGGTCGCGGAATGGCGCATCCGGTCGATCGCCTCGTTGATAGAGCTTTCTTTCTCGATGTAGAGATCCCGGCGCGGCACATAGGCCTCCGGCTGGTAATAGTCATAATAGGACACAAAATACTCGACCGCATTGTCCGGAAAGAAGGACCGGAACTCGCCATAAAGCTGCGCGGCCAGGGTCTTGTTCGGGGCGAGGATCAGGGCCGGACGCTGGGTCGCCTCGATGATCTTGGCCATGGTGAAGGTCTTGCCGGTGCCGGTCGCCCCAAGCAGCACCTGGTCGCGTTCTTCCGCCTCCAGCCCGGCAACAAGTTCAGGAATAGCGGTGCGCTGATCGCCCGCCGGCTGATAGGGTGCCTCAAGCCGGAAGGCTTTGCCCCCCTCGAGCTTTTCCCAGCGCCGGTCCGGCCGGTGGGGGGTCCAGTCACTGCTTGGCAGCCCGCCCACCGCATCAATGGCGGCGCCATCCAGCTGCAGGGCGGCGCCGATATCGGGGAGGCCGAGAGGAGGTTTGACTGCCATGCCTCTGATCTAGACCAGCCAGCAGATTCCGCAATGCGGCGGGCCGCCCCGGCCGAGCTTGCCTTGTTTGACGTGATCACCGACTAATGATCGCAGGTGGGGTTGATGCTGAAGGAGCCTATTTTGTCGAAATCTGTACCCCACCTCACCCTGGCCACCCGCCAGCTGGGTCTCGCTTGCCTCGCCACCCCGATCGCCCTGTCATGCCTGTCGGCGCAGGCCGAACCCGCGTCGCCCGACCGCTTCGAGCAGCACGCCTACTGGACCTGCCCGGACGTCGCCCCGGCCGAGCTTGCCACGCTGTACGACACAGGCTGGAAGGCCGTGTTCACTGCGCTGAAAGACAGCGGCGTGCTGATTGATTTCGGGGCCGGCCGCCCGCTTGGCGCGTTTACCGCGACCCAGCTCGCGCCCGGAACCCATCAGGACACAGACATCCCGTATCACTGGTTTGCGTGGTATCAGAGCGATGATGCCGACATGATGGATGGCTTCTGGCAGACCTTTACCGACACCGCCGGCAAAATGGATCCCGCCACACCCGGCCCGTTTGAGCTGTGCAGCACGGTCCTGGTGGTCAATTACGCCTACTGACCAGAGGTCGGGACCGCCGCCGAAAGCCCGCCCTCATCCCGGTGGCCGCCGCGGCCCCCGGTCGCCAAACCACCACAGCGTGGCAGCCGTTGCAGCGAATGTCGCGGTTTCAATAATCGCCTGCCGGCCGATGGTATCGGCGCCTGTCCAGATGGTGCCGGCAATCAGCCAGAGCAGAACGGTCAGGCCCGGCCGGGTCAGCCCACGCACAGCATCGACCCAGGGATAGGAGCGGCCGATGCCGGCGTCGGCTTTCATCGATGCGGCAAGGCCCTGCCAGCGTCCGCGCACCTCTTGCAGGGCCTGTTCCGCCTGTGTCCGGTCGGCCTGCGCCTTCATGTCCAGTTCTCGCCATTTCAGCTCATGGGCCCAGCGGGCGGCCTCATGTGCCATGGCCTGGCGTTGCTCGACAAAAGCCGCGGCCCGGCCCAGCACGGTACCAAACAGGCCAAACAGCCCGCCCCCTGCGGCGCTTTCGGCCAGGGACATCAGATCTGCCATAGGTTTTCACTCCCGGAATAGACCCAGCAGGCCGGCCGGCCGCGTCGGTCAACATGTAAAAAATCCTGCCCGAGGCCGAGCCCGTTAAAGCCGGCCTGGCAGGCCGCCTCGTACAAGGCCTCACGGTCATGGCCCGCCACGGCGATGTCGGCGGCGAGCCGCAAATGCCGCGACCCCGCCACGCCGCCCACCTCCCAGTTCCAACCGGGGCAACGATGCCCCGACAGGATGACCAGCGGTCGGCCGATCAGGGCGCGCATGGCTTCAAGCCCATCCAGAACGGCCTCATCGTGCCAATAGCTGCCGCGGCAGAACTGACCGCCGCAACGACAGGACAGCTCTGCAATGGTGAAATGCGGCCAGCGCCAGGTGGCGCCGAGCCGTTTACTGGCGCGATTGACGCTGTCGAACCGCATGTTGTGGTCCTTCTAGACTGGCGACCCGGTCAATCAGCTGCTGCAGACACGACACGAGGACGGAAATGAGCTCTTCCTGACAGATCATCTGGACGCTGTCGGCCTTGCCCGGATCGGCCAGACGCCACAGGAAGACATCCCCCTGCCCGGCCTGGTCGAGGGCCGCGCGGACCTGCTGGGCGGTAAACCCGAAATGCAGGTGCCCGGCGCCGGCATGGCGAAACTGGACCGGCTGTAAATGCTGCACCAGTGCCGTGGCGACATCACGCGCAAGCGGCGCAACATCCCGCTTGCTGCGGGCATCGCAGGTGATGGAGGGCGCACGGGTCAGGTAAAGATCCCCGAACGGCTGACCGGCAAGGCCAACATCCTGCTGCCCGGCCTGCCGGGGCACAATGTGAAAATCGGTTTCAACCGTGCCGGCGCTGGCATCGAGGACGAGGCCCTGATGCCAGGCGGCCCCGTCCGACGAGACTTTCAGGCTGAACCGGTCATCCCCGGCAAGCCCGATTTCACCGCGCCCCGACCAGCCGGTCTGGAACACCAGGCTGGCCGTATCGTCCGCGGCCGCCTTGTTCAGGCTGATCCGGATATCGCCGGTTGCACCGACGGCCGGGTCAGGGGCCGCGAACAGGGCCTGATTCAGCCGCACGGCGAATGGCAGGGCGGCATCGGCCCGGGTGCCCAGGCCAAACCGTTCAATCTCCTGCAGGACCCGCGTGCCCGCGCCGCCCGGCAAGGCCACCCAGTCCTCGCCGGTATAAACCCGGAGCTGGCGTGCCGCTTCGTCCCAGACGATCCAGCCGGCATGGGGGGTCTGATACTGCCATCCCCCGTCCAGAAACGTCGCCATCTGACCAGCCTGGCCGGCCCAGTCCCCGGTAGGCGCAGCGCCCGTCAGCCAGCTGCGGCCGGCGACAGGTGCGGGTGGGGGAGTATTGACCGGCGCACCGGCAATGCTGGCCATGACCAGCGAGTCGAGCCGGGCCAGGCTTTCATTCAGCGTGACATGCTTCTGGGCCTGATTCGGCAGCAGATAGGGCAGGCCAAGCCGGGGGGTGACATCTTTGACATCCATGCCCCAAGAATACACCAGGCCTGACGGGGGGGGGATAAGACGGTCGGTTTTACCGCTGCCACGGGCTTTTTTTTCGGGACAAGTCGGCTCTGGCGCGACGCAGGCCCGGCCCGCTGCCCCCGGTACTGGGGCGCATCCGGGTCGGCGCACGCCGCGGTCCGCCGCCGACCCTTATCGGCGCCGCATCCGCGCCGCGGGGAGTCCGCGCCGGAGCCCCGTCGCACCCGCCCCGAATCCGCGCAACCGGCTGGACAGATTCGGGACAGGCCGGGTCGGTCTCAGGCCTTGATTTCGGCGGCGACGTCGAACGCCCGGCCACTCTGAAGGGCCGAAACGGCGCCCTTATATTCGCGATCCAGACGATCCACGAACTCTGCCACCGACAGGCGCGACTTGACGTGTCCGATGCCCTGTCCCGAGCCCCAGATATCTTTCCAGGCCTTGGCGCCCTGATTGCCGCCGGATCCGAAATTCATCTTGCTGGGATCACTTTCGGGCAGGTCGTTCGGGTCGAGGCCCGCCTTGGAGATGGACGGGGCGAGATAATTGCCGTGCACGCCTGTAAACAGGTTCGAATAGACAATGTCACCAGCCTTGGACTCAACGATCATGTCTTTGTAGCCCGCCTCGGCATTGGCTTCATGGCAGGAGATAAAGGCCGACCCGATATAGCCGAAGTCGGCCCCCATGGCCTGGGCGGCAGCGACGGCCCCGCCATTCGCAATCGCGCCCGACAGCGCCAGCGGTCCGTCAAAGAACTCCCGGATCTCCTGGATCAGGGCGAAGGGTGACAATGTCCCGGCATGTCCGCCCGCGCCGGTGCAGACCGCGATCAGCCCGTCTGCGCCTTTCTCCAGCGCCTTATGGGCGAACACGACATTGATGATGTCATGCAGCACCACGCCGCCATAGGAATGGATGGCGTCATTCACTTCGACCCGGGCCCCCAGCGAGGTAATCACCACCGGGACCTTGAACTTCACGCAGGCCTCGACGTCATGCATCAGGCGGTCGTTCGACTTATGCACAATCTGGTTGACGGCAAAGGGCGCCGCGGGCCGATCCGGGTTCTGCTCATTATACTCGGCCAGCTCGGTCGTGATCCTGTCCAGCCATTCGTGCAAGACCGGCGCCGGCCGGGCGTTCAGGGCCGGGAAGGATCCGATCACCCCAGACTTGCACTGGGCAATCACCAGGTCCGGATTGGAAATGATGAAGAGCGGCGACGCGATGACGGGGATACGCGTCTGTTGCAGAATCGGGGGCAGCGCCATGGAAAACTCCTTTGAACGGTTTACCCGTCGACATGTATCTGTCTGACTTCAGACTTCAAGAAATGACCCGACGTCAGTGGGGCCCTGGTCCGGTAAATCCCGCCCGCTCGCGCAGCGGAATGCGGCCGTCGGGCTTGACCCACCCCACTGGTCTGCGTCATTCCAGCCCCAGCCCTAGTCAACGGAGCGACAGACGGCATGACTGATTTCCACCCGGCAGATTCAAGCGGTTTTCCCGTCGCAGATGAAGCAAGCTGGCTCGACGCGGTCGAGAAAGCCCTCAAGGGGGGCGGACTTGACCGGATCACCCGCCAGACGCGGGACGGAATCGCCATCCGGCCGCTTTACCGCGAACCGGACTTTGCCAGCCGGGACGACCCCCGCGGCGTGCCGGGTGAAACGCCCTATCTGCGCGGTGCCCGTCCGGATCCGCACCGCCCATGGGATATCCGCCAGACCTTCACCCACCCCGACCCGGTCAGCACGAATGCCGAGATCCTGCGCGATCTGGACCGCGGCGTCAGCTCGGTGGAATTGCGGGTCGACGGCACCGGCCAGACGGGCGGGCAGCTCAACCGGCAGGTCGATATCGAAGCAGCTCTGGCCGGGGTCCGGGCCGACTATGCCACGGTCGCGCTGGACACCCGAACAGACGGTCCCGGAACGCGGGCGGCGGCCATGCTGGCCGTGTGGGGCGAAGCGCAGGACGATCCGAAAGCCCAGCTTTTCAGCTTCAATATTGACCCGATCGGGTGCCTGATGCGGACCGGCCAGATCGCCGGTGGACTGGCTTCTACCATGGCCCGGACGGCCGCATTGACCGACGCGCTGGCCCTGCGCTTTCCCAAGGCGACCGTCCTGCGGGTCGATGCCCGTCCGGTTCATGAAGCCGGTGGAACAGAGGCGCAGGAACTCGCCGTGCTGATGGCCCATGCTGTCGATACGCTGCGCCGCATTCATGCGTGTGGACTGGCCCTCGACCGCATCGCGCCGCAGCTGCTGTTCACCCTCAGCCTTGATGCCAATTATGGGCTGGGCATTGCCAAGCTCCGAGCGGCGCGCCGGCTGTGGGCGCGGATTCAGGACACGCTCAATATCCCGGTTCGGCCGATGCGCCTGCAGGCGGTCACCAGCTCCAGAATGCTGACACGCTTCGACCCCTGGGTGAACATGCTGCGCAACACTGCGGCCTGCTTTGCCGGGGCCGTTGGCGGTGCCGACATCATCACGGTTCAGGGCTTTAATGCCAGTCTTGGCCGGCCCGAAGAGCTCGGCCGGCGGGTTGCGCGGAACACCCAGCTGATCGCTATGGAAGAGAGTGGCCTTGGCCGAATTGCCGACCCCAGCGGCGGCGCCTGGTTCACCGAAACCCTGTCTGAAGACCTCGCCCGGGCGGCGTGGACCGCCTTCCAGCAGATTGAGGGCGAAGGCGGCCTCGTCGACAGCCTCCAGTCCGGCCGGCTGCAGGCCCGTATCGCGGCGGCGCGTCACAGGCTGGAGTCGGACATTGCGCATCGCCGGGCGCCGATCACGGGGATCAGCGAATTTCCGCTGCTCGATGGCTATGATGCCCCTGTCGGAGTGTCGGTCCGGCCGCGGCCAGACAGCACGATTGAGGATGCAGCCCTGAAGGCGCTTTTGCCGGGGATCATCCCGGGGGAAGATCCCCCGGCGCGTGCCGACGTCCTGCCCCGGATCCGGCTGGCCGCGCCGTTTGAGGCGCTGCGCGACCGGGTTGACGACGCGACCCGGACATCCGGGGCCCGCCCCTCTGTTTTTCTTGCCACGCTGGGGCCGCTGGCCGAGCACACGGCACGGCTCGACTTTGCCCGGAATGCCTTTGCCGTGGGCGGGCTGGGCGCTGTGGAGGCCGCAGCGGATGCCCGCATGGCGGACGCGCTGGCCACCGCCTTCAGGGACAGCACCTGCCGGATTGCCGTCTTGTGCGGGTCCGACCGGCGCTACCAGACCGAAGCGGCGGCGGTGGCGCAGGCCCTGAAAGCGGCCGGCGCGGAAACCGTCTGGATCGCCGGGCGGTACCAGGCTGAACCGATCGACCGGCAGATCTATATGGGCTGCGACCTGTTACAGGAATTGACGGTTGCGCTGTGCGATGCCGGGGTGCCGACATGAGCACGACAGGACTGGCCGCGACGGACCTGATGTTTAACCCCTGTCTGCCTGTGGGAGAGCTGCTGCCATGACCCGGTTTCCGGATTTTACCCAAGTCGCGCTTGGCCCGCTCGCCGGCCAGCCCGCCAGCAGCGCCCCCCCCCGGCTCGACACGCCAGAAGGCATCGCCCTGGCACCGTCCTATGTTGCACAGGACGTGGATACGCTCGCGTCGATCGCCGATTTTCCGGGTCTGGCGCCCTTCACCCGCGGCCCCTACCCGACCATGTATACACAGAGACCCTGGACCATTCGGCAGTATGCGGGTTTTTCCACCGCCGAGGACTCCAATGCCTTCTATCGCCGCAACCTTGCGGCCGGTCAGAAAGGTCTTTCGGTTGCCTTCGACCTTGCAACGCACCGGGGATATGACAGTGACCATGTCCGGGTATCAGGCGATGTTGGCATGGCGGGTGTCGCCATCGATTCGATCTATGACATGCGGACACTTTTTTCCGGCATCCCGCTGGACCAGATGTCGGTTTCCATGACCATGAACGGTGCCGTTCTGCCGATTATGGCGCTCTACATTGTCGCGGCAGAAGAGCAAGGGGTATCCCCTGACAAGCTCGCCGGCACAATCCAGAACGACATTCTGAAAGAATTCATGGTCCGCAACACCTATATTTACCCACCTAAACCCTCGATGCGGATCATTTCGGACATTTTCGCCTACACGTCGCAAAATATGCCGAAATTCAATTCCATTTCGATCTCCGGTTACCACATGCAGGAAGCCGGTGCGACGGCTGACCTGGAGCTGGCCTATACTCTGGCTGACGGGATCGAGTACCTCCGCGCGGGTGTCGCGGCTGGTCTTGATGTCGACGCCTTTGCGCCACGTCTGTCCTTCTTCTGGGCGATCGGAATGAACACCTTCATGGAGATCGCCAAGATGCGGGCGGCGCGTCTGCTGTGGGCCAAGCTGGTCCAAAAGGAATTCGCACCGGGGAATTCAAAATCAATTTCGTTGCGCACGCATAGCCAGACGTCCGGCTGGTCGCTGACCGCACAGGATGTTTACAACAACGTGATCCGCACCTGTCTGGAAGCCATTGCCGCTGTCGGGGGACAGACTCAGAGCCTGCACACCAACAGTTTTGACGAGGCTCTGGCCCTACCGACCGATTTTTCTGCGCGCATTTCCCGTAACACCCAGCTCTTCCTGCAACAGGAAGCCGGCGCGATTCAGACGATCGACCCCTGGGGCGGCGCCTATTATGTTGAGCGCCTGACCCATGACCTCGCAACACGCGCTCTGACTCATATCACCGAGGTTGAGCAGATGGGCGGCATGGCCAAGGCGATTGAAGAAGGCTTGCCAAAGCTGCGCATCGAGGAAGCGGCCGCCAAGACCCAAGCCCGTATTGACAGTGGTCTGCAAACCGTCGTCGGCGTGAACAAGTTCCTTCTGGACACCGAAGAGGACGTTCCCGTCCTCAAAGTCGACAATGCGACCGTCCGCCGAATGCAGCTGGAAAAGCTGGCGCGCCTAAAGGCTGACCGCGACAACTATGAGGTCGACAGACGCCTCGATGCGATCGCCGAGGCGGCAGCAACAGGCAACGGCAACTTGCTGGCCCTCGCCGTGGATGCCGCCCGGGCCAAGGCGACTGTTGGTGAGATCTCGGAAGCCGTAGAACGGAGCCAGGGACGCCACAAAGCCGTTATCCGGTCTATAACGGGTGTTTACGGCGCTGGTGTTGGCCAGAACGACAAGGCCCGCCAGGCTGTGACCCTGGCGGAGAACTTCCGCGCCAGGACCGGGCGCCGACCACGGATCTATATCGCCAAAATGGGTCAGGACGGGCATGATCGTGGCCAGAAAGTGGTTGCCAGCGCCCTGATGGATCTAGGCTGGGACGTCGAAATTGGTCCACTTTTTCAAACCCCGGAGGAAGCGGCACAGGATGCACGCAAGGCGGGTGTGGACATTGTGGCCGCCTCTTCCCTCGCCGCTGGACATCTCACGCTGGTTCCGGAACTGAAGCGAGCGCTGGGCAATGAGGGCGCAGCCTCAACCCAGATTGTGGTCGGAGGTGTGATTCCCCCGCAAGATTTTGATGCTCTTCGGGCGGCCGGAGCTACCGCAATTTTCCCGCCCGGCAGCGTGATCGCCGATTGTGCCCTTGCCATGCTGGACGCCCTCGACAGTACGACATCCCTGACGGGCGGCGCAGAATAGGGCTGGCGGACCACTCCCATGACCAACCCAGCCAAACGGTGAGTGGACTTCCCAGCTTGCCCGGGCCATCCTGACACAAAAAAGAGGGAAGGCGGGATATGCAGGATTATGCAAATTACGATGCGCTCGGCTTGGCCGATCTGGTCAACAGGGGTGAGGTCACAGCGAGTGAGCTTTTGGATGCCGCTATGGTCCGCGCAGAAAAAGCTCAGAAAAGTCTGAATTGTTTTGCCAACCTGTTTCCCGGCATCGCCCGCGAACAGATCGCGGACGGCTTACCCGACGGCCCCTTCAAAGGCGTCCCCTACCCCACCAAGGATCTTGCTGTCCAGATCAAGGGGGCCCCGCTCACCAACGGGTCAAAAAGCTGGAAAGACAATGTTTCACCCTTGGACAGTGTCATCACTCAGCGTTTCAAACGGGCAGGCATGACGCTATTCGGGACAACGACGAGCCCCGAATTCGGTCTCACAACCTCGACTGAGAGCCAGCTGTTCGGTCAAACGGCGAACCCCTGGGATGTGACCCGAACCTCCGGAGGGTCTTCTGGCGGCGCTTCTGCTGCTGTTGCCGCCGGGGTTGTTCCCATCGCGCAGGCGTCAGATGGCGGGGGATCAATCCGGATACCCGCAGCCTGTACCGGCCTTTTTGGCCTCAAGCCGTCTCGCGGGAGAACACCGATGGGACCAGCCACAACCGAAGGCTGGAATGGCCAGTCGGTGACCCACGCCGTGTCCCGCACGGTGCGCGACAGCGCCGCCCTTCTGGATGTCACACATGGTCGCGAGACGGGATCCCGTTACGTCGCGCCGCCTCCCGAAGGCAGCTTCGCCGCGGCTGTGCAAAAAGACCCTCGCCCGCTTCGGATTGCCCTCTGGGACGTTGCCCCGAACGGGACCCGGCCGGATGGCGATGCGCAGGCCGGGCTGGACGCAACTGCCAGCCTGCTCGAAGCCTTGGGCCACCATGTGGAGCTGGCGGCCCCGAAACTGGATGGAGACGCCTTGAGCAAAGGTCTGCTGATGACCATTTCCGCAGCCATGGCGATGGTGATGGATGATCGGGGCAAGGTCCTCGGCCGGGAGCTTGGACCCGAGGATATGGAACCGGTCACATGGCGCATGTTCGAATTCGGCAAAACTGTTCCAATGGCCGAATTGATGCGTGCCAACCAGGCCGCGATCAATGCCGCAATCGCCTATGACGGCTTCCTCGCTGATGGCCGCCATGACCTGATCCTCGCCCCCACCCTGTCCCGAAAGCCCGACAAGCTTGGCATCCTTTCCCTGGATCCAGAGGATTTCGACGCCTATGGGGAGGCCGTCGGCAGTTTTGCGCCCTGGTGTGGCGTGTTCAATCAAATGGGCGCGGCAGCAATGTCCGTGCCGCTGCACTGGACGCAGGACCAGCTCCCGATCGGTATGATGTTCGGAGGCCGTTGCGGTGATGAGGAGCTTCTGTTCAGCCTGGGCGGACAGCTCGAACGGGCCCAGCCCTGGGCCGGCCGTCGCCCCCCGGTCTGGGTGGGTTAAGGGCGTCTCAATGGCGATACGCTCCACCTGGGCCGGCGGGTGCCATTGCCAGGCCGTTCGCTTCGATGTTGATCTGCCCGATCAGGTTGATGTCGAAATCTGCAACTGCTCGATCTGTGCCATGAGCGGCAACGACCATATCATCGTGCCGGCCGCCTGCTTTCGTCTGACAGCAGGCGCAGACATGCTCACCCGCTATCAATTTCACACCGGCACAGCGCAGCACCTGTTCTGTCGCAAATGCGGCGTGAAAAGCTTCTATATTCCCCGCTCCAACCCCGATGGGTATGCCGTGACATGGAAATGCCTCGACGATGCCGACGCGCTGGACGTCCACATTGAGGCATTCGACGGAATCAACTGGGAAGACAATGCCGCCCGCCTGGCCTCGAAATCAAAAGAGCCCGAACTCTAATCCGGCTCTGGCGCAGCCTCGCGCTCCCGGCGCGGCGGCCCCCGCTCGCCGGTCGCTGGTCTGTCCAGACGTGATCCGGGACCCCGGCTCCGCGGATTGAGCAGGGCCCGACGCTGGGATAGGCTTAACCGGCCGAACTGGTCGGCGAGGACATGGTGATATCGCCGATCAAGCGCCGTTTTCGCCTGACGCAGGCTTGTAAAAGCCGTAAGCGCCGCGTCGCGGTCATAGGGCTCTGTCAGGACCGCTTCTTCAAGCGCCCGTTTTGCACGCCTGAATGTCCGCCGTTCCAGTCGCGTATCCCAAAAAGCATCGCGAAAGGCCCGCCGCACAGCCGGCCGGTCAGCCTCCGGCACCGCCAACAAAAACCCGGGCCCGATCGCCATGCCAGGCGTTTCCACCGTCGGCCGGTCCTGGGTGTTGGTCCGGGTCGCCATCTCCCCGCCCAGCAGGAAACCCATCAGAAGCATGTTGATCAGGACAGACAGGGTGAGAATGAGGGGCAGTCGCCCATGGGGTAAGATCGTCATTCCATGTCACCTTCTTTCAGCCAGAATGGCAGCTCATCGCTGGTCTCCCAAGGCACACTCCACCCTGTCTCCACCGGAATCAGCGGATCGACAGCTTCAGATGCGGTCGCATAACCGGCAACAAGACCGACCGCCAAAGCCGCCAGCGCGGCACCGATATCGGACCGGCGACCGGACCACCGGAAGAGATATACGGGGGCAGCCTGCCGCCGCCGCATTTTGGGAGCCGTGGCCATAATTCGGTTCGCAAGTGACGGATCCGGCTCCGGCACAGGAACTCGTGCCAGGCAGGCGTCCAGCGCATGCGCTTCGGCAAGGGCATCTGCAAAGACCTCAGGGGACACCGAAAGATGTCTCCTCGCCGCCGCTCTCTCAGCCTCTGGCCAGACCTCCGGGTCCGCTCCATATATGGCGATCAGGTCAAGCACCCGGTCATGGGTCAGGCTCAGGTCGGTCATGGCATGATGTCCTTTTGCAAAACCGCTTTCAGGGACCGCCGCGCACGGCCAAGCAGGCCCTCGAGCGCATGGACGCTGATCGACATGGCCACGGCGGCCTCCTTATTGCCCAGACCTTCAAATGCACACAAAGTCAGGGCTTCGCGCTGACGGGGGGGTAAAGCCGCAATATGGCCGGCAATCCGCTCTACGGTCTGGTTCATGGCAAGCTGGGCCTCCGGGTGAGGTGCCGGGTCAGCGCACTCCGGCAGAACATCCACCAGGATGGCCTTTTTCCGCCGCAACCTGTCACGGCAGAGATTAAGCGCAACCCCGCAGGCCCAGGTCGAGAATTTTGCCCGGGGTTCCCAGTCCGGAAGCATTTTCCACGCCCGTAAGAACGTCTCCTGGGTGATGTCCTCCGCTTCGGCCTTGTCGCGAAGCACTCGGAAAGAGATACGATAGATGACCGGCATGTGGCGGTGCACCAAAGCCTTTTGAGCGGCCCGGTCACCGACAGAGGCGCGACGAATCTCGTCCAGTTCGGAGCTGAAGGGTGCCAAGACGGTCTAGGAAGTGGTCGACGAAAAACCATGGCGGATCCGAGCCAGGAAAACCAGACTATCTGTCATCCGACTGCCCCCGGACGCGTCTCGGCCTTCTGTCTCGCCGGGCGGTGGCTGCCACATCCCGTTCGGCGGCAGAGATCAGACCATCATCATTGGAATCGATGCGGTCAAAGGCCCGCATGCGACGCTCCAGACGACCGGCTTCGAACTCAGACTGACGGATCTGACCATCTCCGTCGGCATCCAATTTCGAGAATTGGCTGGCTCGGCGCTGAGCAAGACGCTCTTCCCGCATCTCGTCCAGGGCCTGGTTAAATTCCTCCAGTGTGACGCCGCCGTCCCCGTCACTGTCGGCCGCCTTGAACCCTGCAGCCCTCTGGGCCGTCATTTCCTCGCGACTGACCATGCCGTCCCCGTTGAGGTCGACGACGTCCCAGGCCGCCCCTGACCGATGCTCTGGCCCCATCTGGGCCAGAGCCGTCCCGCTCAGTCCGATCACCCACATGGCCACAGCCGCCCGTAATGAAGCTCTCAACATCGTGTCATTCCTCTTGTTGCTGATCTCCCTCTGCAACGCCTCACACCTCTGAATCCGTCTCCAATGTCCCAATTTTTTTGGTACGAAGTTCCGAGATCCTCGCGCAATGCCACTCAAGCTGGACTTCGACATCCGCAAAACTCTCCCCGGAAACCGCTCGCCGCATGCGGTCACGCAAGCCCCTGGACACAGGCGCCTTCGTTTGCCCGCTGCCAAAAGCCAGCCGCTGAACCTGCTGCAGGGCCTGAAAGAATTTATGCGCCATCCGCAATGTACCCGACTCCTCGGATGTCAGGAAACCAAACTCATGCAGAGCGCGGATCGCCCGTGACATGGATGGGTAAAACACGTCCGGACGCCCCGCCTTCAACATGGCTTGCTGAACGATGAATTCGAGATCGACAATGCCGCCGGCCCGCTGTTTCAAATCCCACGGTCCGCTCGGCGCTTTCTCCCGCCACAACCGCCGCCGCATATCCAGAATGTCGGCATCAAGTTCCGACTTCATCCGCGCCCCCAGCATCGCCGTCTGAGCGATCCCTGTCACGCGCTCGCACAGCGCGGGATCGCCGATCATCGGACGAAGCCGGGTCAGCGCCATTAATTCCCAGGTCCAGGCTCCATCCCGGTGATATGAGTCGAAGGCTTCGATCGATGTTGCAACCGGACCGGCCCGCCCGGAGGGGCGCAAGCGCATATCGACCTCATACATATGGCCTTCAGCTGTGTTCGCCGCCAGAGCCGTGATCAGACGCTGGGTCAACCGGGTAAACCAGGCCTGAGCCTCGTCATGTTCACCCCGGTCGAAAATCAGCTGCATATCGAGATCTGAGCCCGCCGTCATTTCCCGGCCACCAAACTTTCCCATAGCCGCCACACACCAGACGCCCGGCGCGACCCCGAACCTCCTTTGCGTCTCCGCCTCGGCAATGGCGGCCATCTCCCGCGCACACGTATCCGCCAAATCGCTAAACGCGGTTGCAGCGTCCGAAGCGGCCAGCTCCCCATGCAAAAGCCTGTGCCCAATGAGAAAGAATTGTTCGGCATGCCACCGCCGGAACAGGTCAATGGCCGTTTCAAAATCCGTCTCTGGAGCAATACGTGGCGCCGGCCTGCGGACTTCAACAGAGACAAGAGCTTCCAGAAGGCTTGGGCGCTTGGCCAGGCTGCGCCCAATGTGCGGGGCCAGTGCCAGCGTCGCAATAAGGTCATTCAGCAAACCCGGCTCGGCGCCGAGCATTGACAGTGTCTGCACCCCGGATGACAGGCCCTCGAGAAACTGGCTGAACCGTCGAAATGCGATATCAGCCTCGCCGGTCCCCGACATGGCGACCAGAGCATCCGGCAGCAAGGCGGTGAGAAGTTCCCGACCCCGCTCGGTTCGGGTGGCCGGGGTCCGTCCGCGATGCCATCGAGCGATCGTCTGAATGACGTCCTCCGGTGCCTCGAAGCCCAACCCAGTCAGGGTCTCAACAGTGCCGGGATCGGGGTCCACGCCGGTGAACACCAGATTACCCTCAATAGCGGAGCGCCGTTTCCGGGTCTCGGTTGCGAAAAGACGGCTGTAATGGTCATGCACCACCCGCCTGGTCTGCGCCAGACCGGCCTCGAACTCTTCAAGACCTCCAAACCCGCACAATGCCGCAACGGCGCGCCGGTCGCCAGGATCCTCGGGCAGGCTGTGGCGCTGCTGGTCACCCAGCATTTGTATCCGGTGCTCGACCGCGCGCAGGAAGGGATAGGCCAGGGAAAGATCATCATGGACCGCGGCGGACACCACTCCGTGATCGGCCAGGCTTTTCAGCGCTTGGAGCGTTGACGGCGCCCTCAGCGAGGGCACATGCCCGCCCAGTATGATCTGTTGTGTCTGGGCAAAAAACTCGATTTCACGGATACCGCCGGGACCCAGCTTGACATTGGCTGCAGCCCCGGACGTACCGGTATTTGCTTTGGTGTTGATCATGTTTTTGATCGCATGGACATCTGCGATAGCCCAGTAATCCAGATGGGGACGCCAGACAAAAGGCGTGATGTTTTCAATGAACCGGGATGCAGCTGCCAGGTCGCCGGCCGCAGGGCGTCCCTTGATCCAGACCATGCGTTCCCAGTTCTGACCAACTGTCTGGTAATAGATCAGCGCCCGACGGACCGACACCGCAACCGGTGTCGATGACGGGTCAGGCCGCAAGCGAAGATCTGTCCTGAACACAAACCCATCAGCCGTCTGATCGTCCAGCAGGCGCATGGCTGCCTGGACGACCCGCGATGCGGTATCGCCCGCATCGAGTCCGCCCGGATCAAACAGGTCCGGATCAAAAAAGGCGGCGAGGTCGATATCACTGGAATAATTCAGCTCCCCGGCGCCCATCTTGCCCAAGGCGATCACGAACAGGCCAGTCGTGCTCAGTCCCCGCGCCGCGACGGCCCAGTCGAGGGCCTTGCTCAAACAGGCATCGGCCAGCTGCGTCATCCGCAGGGTTGTGCGCTCCGGAAGATCCAGACCGCTAAGGTCGAGGGCAGCAATGGCCGCATGGGCCCTTTTTCGTGACACTCTCAGGCGGCATAAAATATCGTCTCGGTCAGCCGTATTGGGACAGGCCAGGACCTCTTGCAGGGCGGCTTCGAAAACCGCCTCTGCACCAAGAGAGGCCAGTTCCTCACCATACTGTGCCTCAAGGCGCGCCAGATAGGGCGCATGGCGGGCCGCCGCAGCCAATGCCCCGGAGGGCGTCTTAGCAAGAGGGATGATCCGCGGCGCTTGCATGATACTGTCAGACGGACACAGGAAGAATCAGCCTGACCAGAAGGCCGGAATTGGGGGCGTCACCATCGGCAGAGGTCAGGTCCAGGCTGCCCTTATGCAAAATGGCCACCGCTTCCACCAGCGCCAAACCAAGCCCGGACCCGGCAAGGGTCCGGGCCTGATCCAGACGTACAAAGCGTTCTTTAACACGCGCCCGGTCTTCGACGGGAATACCCGCCCCGGAATCGCGCACACAGACCTCAACGCGATTGTCAGCGACAGCCCGCGCCCCGAACACAATCTCCCCGCCCGCAGGGGTATATTTCACAGCATTATCAAGCAGGTTTGAAATCGCCTGCGCCAGCAGGGTCCGGTCTCCCCGAATAGACAGGCCGGCAGCAATCTCGGATCGGAATGTCAGCCGGGCGTCCTCGCAGGCCGGGGCAAACAGCTCCGCCATCTCGTCGACCAGTTCGGTCAGGTCGAGCGTCTCAAAAGTGTTGCTGGATGCCGCATTCACCCGGGACAGGCTGAGAATGGCATTAAAGGTCGACAGCACCCGGTCGACATCCTCGACCGTCTGAACCAGCGCCTCACGCGCTTTGGCCTCATCCATATCCGTCCGCAAAGCCGCCTCCAGACGGTTTCGAAGACGCGAGAGCGGCGACCGCAAATCATGTGCGATGGCCTCTCCGGCATGGCGGGTCGTGGACATCAATTGCTCAAGCCGAGCCAGCATTGCATTCAAACGCTCAGACAGCCGGTCAAATTCGTCTCCGGACGCGCTGATATCCGCTCTTTGCGTCAGGTCACCGCCCATGACGGCTTCCGCGATCCGCGTCAGGCCCTCGGCACGCCGGGCAGCATAGCGGGCGCTGAAATACCCGCCCAGAAGGGCCAGCAGAATTCCAAATGGCGCGGCCGTCGCCACGGCACGGGTGACCCGCCGGACCAGGCGCAGACGCTCATCCATCTTGATGCCGACCAGAAGAACGCTGCCATCGCCAAGCCGCAAGACGCGCCCTTCAATCGTTGCAACATCAGCATCGCCTTCCCCCACGCCCCCTTCGACCTGAAAGGTAACACTGCGCACCTCGCTGAGATCGCCGGAAGTGTCGATCGGCATGCGCGGCAGGTCCCCGACAATGATGACGCCATCGACCGTTTCGAATTGGTAGGTGAAGTCCCTGACACGGACCAGGGCCCGCTCGAGAAGACTTTGCTCCAGGCGTCCCGGGCCACCGGTATTCCAGGCCACGGCGAGAGTCCGGAATTCCGATTCAAGTCGTGTCTTCGCTTCGGTCCGCATGGCCCCGACCGTCGCCTGGAACAAGAATGTGAGCAATCCGGCCGAGAACAGAGCGAACAGGACGGTATAAACCAGGGCCAACCGGAACGTGGTCGTCTGAATGAAGGCAAATGGTCCGGACTTCATGCCTGCAGGCAGTACCCCGCTCCCCGCACAGTCTGCAAGAGAGGCCGCTCAAATTCCTTGTCGATCTTGGCGCGCAGGCGAGAAATATGAACGTCAATCACATTGGTCTGAGGATCGAAGTGATAGTTCCAGACCTTCTCCAGGAGCATGGTCCGGGTCACCGTCTGACCAGCATGACGCATCAGGAATTCCAACAGCTTGAACTCGCGTGGCTGAAGATCGATGCGTGTTTCACCCCGAGCTACGCGGCGTGACAACAGGTCCATTTCAAGATCGCCGACCTTCAGGCGGGTCACGGGGACATCATCGGGCACGGCCTGGCGGCGACCAAGAACCTCTACCCGGGCGACCAGCTCTTCCGGCGCGAAGGGCTTGGCCAGGTAATCATCGGCGCCGGCCTTCAGCCCTTCAACGCGATTGTCCACGTCTGACAGGGCCGACAGGAACAGTGCCGGGGTCGCGCCGCCGGCATCACGATACTCCTTGACCAGTTGCAGACCAGGTTTTTCCGGCAGCATGCGGTCAACGACCAGGACGTCAAAGGCCGACTCCCGGGCCCGAACCAGCCCGCTAATCCCGTCCTGCGCTGTTTCAACATCGTGCCCGGCCTCGGTCAGGATCCGGCAGATGAAGTCCGCATGCTCCCGATCATCTTCTATGACAAGAACGCGCATGGCAGGACCCTTTCCTAGTTTTCGCTGTCACCAATATCGACTGTCACGAACCGTGTTCCTGCACCGACATGAATGGCCAGAAGCACCTTGTCGCGACCTCGGGACAGGGCGGCGTCAATCGCGGAGACAAGGTCCTCGACTTTGAACAGCTGCACATTGTTGGCATCCAGAAGCACCATGCCCGGCTGGATGCCCAGCTCACGCAGCGGGCTGTCCGGCGCGATTCGTTCAACCACCAGTCCAGGTTCGTCATCCGCCATATTCAGGGTGCTGCGCATTTCGGCATCCAGCGGGCGCAGGTACAGGCCAAGTGGCGCCTGTTCTGCGGCGACACCGTCCTCTCCCGGGATGTCATCGGTCGACTCCAGAACCGCATTGGGGTCCTCGGGACGTTCACCGACCAGAACCGAAATGGTCTTGCGAACGCCGTCACGCAGGACAACGAACCGGTTTCTGGATCCGGCCGGCAGGCGTCCGACGATGCGCGTGGTGCTGGTCGCATCGGTAACCTTCTGTCCATTGACCTCGACGATGATGTCCCCGCGGCGAATGCCCGATTTCTTGGCCGGGCTGTTTGCCACGAGGTCGGCGACAATCGCGCCCTCGGCCATGTCGAGCCCGCGAGCATCGGCCATGTCCTCGGTGACATCCTGAATGGTAACCCCCAGCCAGCCACGCGAGACCCGCCCCTTTTCGATCAGCGTGGACGTCACCTCCATCGCCAGGTCGGACGGGATGGCGAAACCGATGCCCACAGATCCCCCTGTCGGCGAGAAAATAGCCGTGTTCACACCGACCACGCGACCGAACAGGTCAAAGGTCGGACCGCCGCTATTGCCACGATTGATCGCCGCATCAATCTGGAGAAAATCCGTATAGGGATTAGAATTGCCGAGATCGCGGCCGTCCGCCGACAGGATGCCAGCTGTCGCGGTTCCGCCGAGCCCAAAGGGATTGCCCAGCGCCACGACCCAGTCTCCCCGACGCAGCTCCGCACTCGACCCAAACTGGACGAAAGGATAGTCGCCGGATTCTTCGACCTTCAGGACGGCGAGATCGGTTTGCGGGTCGGTTCCCACCAGAGAGGCCTCGAGTTCCCGTCCGTCCTCGAGCACGATCTGGATCTGGGTGGCGTTGGCGACGACGTGATTATTGGTCACAACATACCCCTCGCGGGAGATGAAAAAGCCAGATCCCAGCGACCGGGCCTCACGGGTCTCGGGCTCAGGCTCTTCCTCCTGCGGAACGGCACCGGGGCCCTGACGAAACCGTTCGAAGAACCGCTCCATCTCCGACATGTCTGCCTGTTCCTGCTCCGATACGACATTGACACTGACCACCGCCGGGCTGACCTGTTCGATCAGATCAGCGAAACTCAGCGGGGCGCCCGCGGGCGCCTCGATCAGAATCGGCTGAGTGTCAGCCGCTCCCAGACCCGGTCCCCAGACGACAGCCGCCATTGCACCTGCGCCGACCAGAGCCGCAATCCAAGACGGGGTCGAAATGTTTAGGGATTTCATACGCTTCTATTCCTCAGTATGATGTGTGACTCTTATCTGATGCTGTAATGCCGGAAGCGCCACCCTCTTCGGCATTAAACATCTTTTAGCTGTCTGTCGCGGCGCCATGGTCATCGGGCGTTTTCCTCCGCCCCGCTGGCATCGAATTCGGCACCCTCCGCCGGGACCGCCTCGATCCCTGAGCCCGCGTCATCCTGTTCCCGGCGCCGGACAACAAGCCAGGCTGCGCCCACCGCGAGCAGGAAAAACGGCAGGCCCCACAGCAAGCCCCCCGACACCCCATCGGCGCGGGGACGAAACAGGACGAAATCGCCATATCGGGTCACGAACCAGTCGCGAATGTCATCATCGCTTTCCCCGGCAGCGACCATGGCGCGAACCCGGTCCCGCATATCTGCGGCAATATCAGACCCGGACTGGCTGATCGGTTCATTCTCACAGGCAACGCACCTGATCTCGCGCATCAGGTCCTGTGCCCGCGCTTCGGCCGCAGGATCTTCGAGCATGGTCCCGACCTGCAAAAGGGACAGAACCAGCGACAGAAGGCACGCCTGCATCATGCGGCGTCTCCCGCCGTACGCCGGCGCCGCGCCCGCGGCAGCAGGCTTAACAGGCCACCCAGCCCGATCAGGCAAACACCCCAATAAACCAGGCCGATCATCGGGTTGATAAAGACCTCAAACGTCCAGCGGGGTGTGCCCTCAACCGTCCGTCGATCGCCCAGGGCAACATACAGGTCGGTCGCACCCATTGTGTAGATTGCGGTTTCTGTTGTCGGCATGCGGGCCGCGGGATAAATCCGTTTCTCCGGTTCAAGCACGGCGGCGCGCTCGCCCCGCATGACCGTCAGATACGCCCGGTCGGCATACCAGTTGGGCCCCTCAATCGAATCGACATCATCCAGACGGAAGGTCCAGCCAGCCAGCTCGACCTCCTGGCCCTGCTGCAGGGCCAGAGTTCCATGAAACCGAAGCGCGGTTTCGCCCACCGCTCCGAGGGTAAACACGCCAAGGCCGGCATGCGCGAGCGTCATGCCCCAGACCCGGGCTGGCAGGCGTCCCAGACGTCGCAGGCTTCCGGCCCGGCGCCAGATTTCCCACGCCGCGCCAAACACAAGCCAGACTCCCAGCGCGAACCCTGTCCCGGCCAGCAGCGGGATATCGAATGCCGCCACGCCGAACAGCCAGAACACCGCAACAATCGCCGCAAATCCAAGTGCCCAGCGCCAGAC
The DNA here is from genome assembly GCA_938084575.1 of uncultured Hyphomonadaceae bacterium. Lineage (GTDB taxonomy): Bacteria > Pseudomonadota > Alphaproteobacteria > Caulobacterales > Hyphomonadaceae > Henriciella. The sequence goes on along the minus strand of CALKFG010000006.1, from coordinate 358,828 downwards.
AGACCTCCAGTCGGCCTTGCCCCAGCTCCACGCCTGAACCACTGGCAGGGCAACCAGCGCCAGCGCCATGATCGGCGTGAACGTCAGGCTGAAATAGGGCTCCCCGACCGACATGACCTGGCCGAAGGCCTCGGCGAGCAGCGGAAACAGCGTGCCAAGAAGCACGGTCAGCGTGGCCACCGACAGCACCAGATTGTTACCGATAATCGCGCCCTCACGACTGACCAGCAAATGCGCCGGACCGCCCTTGAGACGGGGCGCGCGCAGGGCGAACAGACCCAGCGCCCCGCCACCATAGACCAGCAGACCGGTGAGAAGCAGGGCCCCACGGGTCGGATCAACCGCAAAGGCATGAACGCTGGTCAACAGGCCCGACCGGACGAGGAATGCGCCCAGTATGGAAAAGCAGAACGCCATGACCGCCAGCAGCACCGTCCAGGCCCGGAGGCTGTCACGCTTTTCCGTGACCACGACGGAATGGAGAAAGGCTGCGCCAACAAGCCAGGGCATGAGGCTGGCATTTTCGACCGGGTCCCAGAACCACCATCCGCCCCATCCCAGCTCATAATAGGCCCAATAGGAGCCCAGCCCGATACCGAGGGTCAGAGGCACAAAGGCCGCCATGGCCCATGGCCGGGCAATCCGGGCCCAGACCCGGTCAACGCGCCCCTCCAGCAGACCGGCAGCCGCCATTGCAAAGACAAAAGAATATCCGACATACCCCAGATACAGCATCGGAGGATGGGCTGCCAAAGCCGGATCCTGAAGCAGCGGATTGAGGTCGGCGCCCTGCAGGGGCGGCGCCTCAAGGCGGGTGAACGGCGATGAGGCAAACAACAAATAAGCCAGCGCGCCGCTGGTCAGCAGGCCCTGAACGCCGAGGGTCCTGGCCTCAAAGACCGGCCGCTCTGACCGCATCAGCAGCGCCCCGGCGGCCGCGAAGCCCCCCATGACGAGACACCACAGGGCCATCGACCCTTCATGATTGCCCCATGTGCCGGCGAATTTGTACAACAGCGGCTTCATGGTGTGGCTGTTACTGGCAACAAGCGCCACCGAAAAATCCGACCGCATGAAGGCCACGATCAAGGTGAGAAATGACAGTGCCAGAGCCAGGAACAGGCCGCAGGCGACCCGTCCCGCCAGGCGCCGGTCCCCGCCCAGTCCGGCAAAAGCGAGCCAAAGGCTCAGCATCAGGGCGAGGCAGGCGAAGAAATGACCGGCTTCGATCATGAGGCGGGCGCCGCCTGCAGGTCTCTCAGCTCTCGCGGCTGGTAATTTTCGTCATGCTTGGCGAGGATTTGTTCAGCTTCGAACAGATCAGAGCTTTCCCCGAAGCGGCCGGTCGCCACGACCCCCTGGCCTTCCCGGAACAGGTCAGGCGTGATCCCGGTATAGGTCACACGCACCGTAGCCTCTGAGCCATCCTCAACAGTGAAAAACAATTCAGCGCCTTCGCCATAATCCAGCGACCCGGATTGCACAAACCCTCCAAGCCGGACGCGTTTGCCCGGCTCTGGCTGGCCCCGCTCAACCAGCATTTGGGGTGTGTAAAAGAGGTCGGCGCGCTGCCCCAGGGCAACAAAGGCCAGGCCGAGGCTCGACAGGACAAGCAGGCTTGCCGCACCGACCGCATAAAGACGTTTGGTTCGTGCTCTCATGACCGACCATATATATCGATGCGTTGGACCGCATACCACTGCGTCATGGTTGCGCTTCTTCTACCGCGGGCACGTCGTCGCGCGCGCCCTGTACCCAGTTGCGAAATTCAGCCAGTTCAGACGCATCCTCGCCAAGTCCGGACTCCACCGCGGACCATCTCGCCTCGGCCTCTTCCGCCCGCCCGTCCCGCCAGGCCGCGAGCCCGGCCAGGAACCCGGCCCGGACCTCACCTGAATCAATCTGCCAGGCCTGGGCATACAACCGCTCGGCAATCGGGATCAGCGTGCCGGTTTCCCGCATAACCAGCGTATCGGCCAGCCCGATCAGAGACGGCACATGCCGCTCATCCCGGCGCAGAGCAGCCTGGAAGGCCCGGATGGCATCTTCGTCCCGCCCCTGACCCTGCAACAGGATCCCGATATAATAATGCGGATCCGGAAGGTCCGGACGCTCCTGAGCGACCCCCTGAAGACGTGTCAGAAATTCGTCGGGGGTGAGATCGCGGACATCCCGCTGCGCAATTTCCGCCGCCCGCTCGGTGAAGGGCTGATCCGGAAGGCCCGGACGTCCCATCCAGACATAGACCGCACTGGCCCCGACAACGACCAGAGCCAGGCAGATCAGGTCCCGCCGCATCACGCCGCCCGCCGAAGTCTGAGGCGCGCAGATAAACCGCCGGGAGCCGAAGTGCCAAGTTCAAGCGCGCCGCCATTCATATCGGCAAGATCGGCGACAATGGACAGGCCCAGGCCGGTGCCCGGTGCCGTCTCATCGAGGCGGACGCCGCGCTTCATGGCCGGTTCACGCTGCGCCGGCGAGAGGCCCGGCCCATCATCATCTATGGTGATGATCAGGCTGTCCTCGTCCACGGCATGCGCGACAATATGAACCTCACGGCGCGCCCATTTGCAGGCATTGTCGATCAGATTTCCCAGCATTTCTTCCAGATCCTGCACTTCTGCCCGGGCCACCAGGTCCGCCTCGGAGTCAATTTCCACGGATTTGCCCTCGTGGCCATAAAGCCGATTCATCATCCGCGCCAACCCATCCAGCGTGGGGCTCACAGGCGCACGGGCACCGAGCACTTCGGCACGCGCTGCAGCCTGAGCCCGCTGCAGATAATGTTCGACATTGGCTCTCATCGCCTCGGTCTGTCGGCGCACCACGTCGTCCAGCTGGCTCTCCCCGCCAGCTTCGTTGCGCAGGACAGCCAGCGGCGTCTTCAGCGCATGTGCCAGATTGCCCACATGGGTGCGCGCGCGGGACACAACCGCACGGTTGTGTTCCAGAAGCCGGTTGAGCGCCTCCGTCAGGGGACGGACCTCGACCGGATAGTCCTCCGACAGAACGGCGCGCCGGCCTTCCCTGACCGCATTGATGTCCAGCTGGATCCGCTCCAGGGGGCGCAGCGCATAACGCAGCCCGAAAACCAGGGCGAGAAGCGTCCCTGCCGCCAGCGCCAACATGGCAACCAGAAGGATATTCCGCAGCCGGTTGGCGCCCTCATCGGTCTGGGTCCGGTCGAAAGCCGCCACCAGCAGAACCGGCCTGTCGGAGGCCGGCAATATAACCGACTGGACCGCGACGCGGACAGGCTCTCCGGCCGGTCCTTCTGCGTTGCCACCAATGATATCGCCGGGCATCGCCACGGCTTCGCGGATCATCGTGGCGGGAAGCGGCAAATTGCCATCCCAGACACTGCGCGGACGGATATCCTCCCCGGGCTGTCCCGACGGGTCGAGCGAGACCACCGCCCAGTACCGTCCCGACAGCGGGATGTCATAGCGGGGGTCCTTGGGCAATTTGTCAGCATCCTGAACCAGACCACCGCCCGGGTCGACATCGATGGCTCGGGAAATCGTGACGAGCGTGGATTCAAGCTCCTGCTCGAGCAGGCTGAGCGACTGGGCACGGTAGGCGGCCGACAGGGCGACGACGCCACCGATCACAACCGCGATGCTCCAGATCAGGGCCCCGATCAGCAGGCGCTGCGCCAGCGACAGGCGATGCCCCGCCAGTCGCCCCATGAGGCCCGCACGAGGCGGATCGCCGCCCGGCTTATCCGCTGACACGGTTTTGTTCAGCTTCCGGCGTGACCAGCCTGTACCCCAGGCCACGTTCCGTTTCGATCCGGTCGCCGCCAATCTTCTTGCGCAGCCGGCCGATAAAGACCTCTATCGTGTTGGAGTCGCGGTCAAAATCCTGGTCATAAATATGCTCTACCAGCTCGGTCCGCGGCACGACCCGGCCCTGATGATGGATCAAATAGGCCAGAACCTTGTATTCGTGCGCCGTCAGCTTGATCGGATCGCCATTAATCGTTGCCCGCGCCGCCCGCGTGTCGAGACGCAGCGCGCCGACATCGATGGCGGCGACCGCGTGCCCGGATGCCCGGCGCAACAGGGCCCGCAGCCGGGCCAGGACCTCCTCAGTGTAAAACGGCTTGGTCACATAATCATCGGCCCCGGCATCGAAACCCGCGACTTTTTCACTCCAGCGGTCCCGGGCCGTCAGGATCATGACCGGGAAGATGTGACCATCGCCGCGCCAGCGTTCAAGAATGGAGACACCATCCATTTTCGGCAGGCCAAGATCGAGGATGACCGCATCATAGGGTTCGGTATCACCCAGAAAATGCCCCTCCTCGCCGTCAGCCGCAAGATCAACTGCATAGCCGGCATGGGTCAGGGCGTCTCCCAGCTGACGCCGGAGATCGGCCTCGTCTTCTACGACAAGAATACGCATCTTTGTCTCCTTATCCTCACGACAGGATTCGTCCTGTTCTTGCATCCACGGTCACCTGCAGCCGGCGGCCCTTACCGGTCATCCAGTCAATAATATAGACTTGCCGGCCGCCGCGATCATACAGGTTTGCGTCGATCTGGTAGCCGCCATGGCGCTGGCGCAGCTGTCTGAAAATATCCCGCAGGGGCACGACCTGTCCCTTGTCCCGGGCGGTGCGGGCTTCCCCGGCCGAAAAGGAATCGGCCCATTGCGCCTGGGCCGGTGCAGGCCCGAAGGCAACGCCGAGCAGGATCAGCGCACAAGAGGCCAGAACAGCTTTCATCCCCGGCTGTATGGACGCTTGGCTCTGAATGTCGCGTGAATGGCCAGCCGCAACCCGGTTCATTTGCGTACCGACTTGGCCCATTTTCGCAGGTCGGGATCCTTGGGATGGTCGATCATGATCTCCAGCCGGACATAAAGATGGCCGGGGGCGCCCTTGCGCTGAATGCCCTTGTGTCGCAGGCGCAGGACCGCACCCGAATTCGATCCCTCAGGGATTTTCAGCGTAATCGGTCCGGTCGGCGTGGCGACCTCGATGCTGCCTCCAAGCACCGCTATGCTCAGCGGCACCGGTACATTCATGCGCAGATCATCGCCGTCGCGGATCCAGACCTTGCTCTGGCGAACGATCAGCTCGAGCAGCGCGTCGCCGGGCGGGCCACCACTTGGCGAGGGCCGCCCCTGGCTTTTCAGCCGCAGGGTCTGCCCGGTCTCCACGCCGGCCGGTATCGACACATTCAGGACCCGGCCATCCGCCATGGTCATTTCCCGCTTGGCTCCGAGCGCGGCGTCTTCAAAGGCGACCTCGACCTGATAGCGAATATCGCCGCCCTTCTGCGGACCGGGTCGCCGGCGTCCACCGCCAAACATGCCCGACAGAATGTCTTCAAACGGGTCGCCCTGGAAGCTTCCCGAATGGCTAAACCCACCAGGCCGCCCCCCTGGACCTGCACCACCCGGGCCAGCCCGGGCAAAGCCGCGCGGGGCACCCTGCTCATCAATTTCACCCCGGTCATATTGCCGGCGACGGGTTTCATCCCCGAGAATTTCATACGCCGCGGAGACCTGCTTGAAGGCGTCTGCCTTGGCGGTATCACCGGGGTGCAGGTCGGGGTGCAGCTCCTTGACCTTGCGCTTGTAGACGCGCCGGATCTCGTCGGCCGGTGCCGATCGGGAGACCCCCAATGTCGCATAAAGATCTTTGGCCATGCCACGCTCGTCCAGAAGACTGTTCGGTCTGTCTTAATCGCGTGGCAGAAGAATGGAAACCCATGGACCTGTGCGCCCGTCGGGCCCGATTTCCGACACCTCGGCCTGCAAGACCTGACCCGCCAGCTCCGCCCCGGCCCGCCGGGTTTCCGTCTCTTCCCAGGTCCCGTCCGGCAGCAGGGCCCGCAGCCGGAAGCGGCCGTGATTTTCGGCCTCCGGCAGCGCCCAGGCCACCGCGATGTCAGCACCACGCCGCGTCCAGCGCAGCCTCCAGCCGGTCCCGACGGGCTGTACCCGCAAATGTCCGACCCGCCAGGGCCGGCCCGCCCGATCATCAAACCGCACCGGCCGGGGTGCCCCGCCGCCAGCCTGCCAGATCAGCTCCACCCCGATCTCGGAAGCGGAGACCGCCGCCACGCGCAGATCCGGATCAACCCGGACACATCGGGCGCCGGCCCCAAAAACACCCACCGGGCTGCCCGCCAGCCCCCGCAGCAAGCCCGACAGGGCCCAGTGCCCCTGGGCGGTCAATTCGGCATCCTTGAAGCCGATCAGCTCCCAGCCCCTGTCATGCTGGACCAGCAGCCGGTTGGCACCGGCCAGCATGGCACCGGTCGAAACCCGCGCCAGCGCCTGTCCGGGCAGCTCAACCCTCAGCGGAGGCCCGAGATCCCAGCGCCCGAGGGGACCAGCCCCCCGGGGCTGCACCACCTGCCCCATGGCAGCCGGCTGGTCGCAGACGGCCCGGTCGGTCAGTCCTGTTTCATCGCGGCCGGCGCGCACCGTGACCGGGCCCGGCCAGGGATCCGCCGCACAGGCCAGCAGCGGGCCGACGATCGCCGGGTCGAGGCGCGGACCGTCAATCACCCACAGCTCAGGGTCGGCCGGACGGACCGGTGGCGGTCCCGGATCAGGCGGCGCCAGGGCCCGGGGCAATGCCAGCGCCTCCGGCGCCGGGATCAGCTCAAGCTGGCGCACTGGCCCCTGATCGACCAGCCCGATGAGGCGCCAGAGCCGGCCATCCGCATCCGCCAGATGATCCCCCGGCTCCAGCATGCTGCTGCCCAGACCCAGCGAGACCCGCCAATCCCCCGGATCCAGCATCCGGTCGAGAAGGTGGGCTGCAATCGCCCGGGCGCGGGCCGCTCCCAGCACCATGGGCAGGACAAGCTGGGCCCGGTCCGGCGTGTGTTGCGGCCGGCGTCGGGCCTCGACCACAGAAGGCGCATAGGCGTCGGTGTCCGAGACATAGCTCAGCTGCAGGGCCCAGGGCGCCTTATCCATCAGGCTTCGGGTCCGAAACTCGCTGTGGCTTACCGGCCGACCCAGCGAATGGGGCGGCCCGGCCAACAGGGCCGGCCGGAACACCAGCGCAGCGTCCCGTTCGAGGCAGATCAGGTCAAAGGCCGCCATGAACGGGGCCAAGGCATCGCGCAGACGAACCGGTCCGTGCAGGGCGATGCCGTCAACCGGACCGTTCAGGGCCCGGACATCCGTCCTCAGCCCGGCCAGTGACAGCAGGTCGTCGATCACCTCGCCAAGGCTGATCTGACCGATCCGGCCATTCAGCCAATGGCCGCGGGCCCAGTTGTCACCATCGCTCCACACCTCAGCGCGCTGGGGAAAGGCCGGCCAGGGGCGGGCATCCCAGCACCAGGCACTGACCTGCTCAATCGCCGGCTCCTGTCCGGCCCAGTCGAGGGCCGCCTCCAGCATGCGGCGCTGCAACACGTCATCGCGCTGTCCCGTCGAGAAGGGCGGCAGGCCACTGTCATCGCTCTTCGGGTCGAGGAACCGGTTCGGCGCATTCGACCCGCGATCCACCGCGGCGCACCCCAGTTCGGTCAGGCGCACCGGCTTGCTTTTCGGACTCCAGCCCGTCGGCGTTGCCTGTCGCTCTCCGCTCCGGCGGGGATAATGCGCATGACGCCACCATCCCGACACATCCTTGGGCCGAAACACCCAGTCCTCACCATGCGCGGTGTCCCGTATCGGGGTGCGGCGCTGCGCTTCGCGATCCGCCGCATCGCTATAAAACCAGTCATAGGCCTCGCCACCGGCCATGCCGGTCCGCAAATAGCCGGGGTCGTCCACCGATGGCACCCCAGCCCGGGCGTCTATATGCTGATCGCCGTCGCGCCAGTCCGTCACCGGCGGGTACCAGTCAATCGCAACGAAATCGATGTCGGGACTGGCCCAGAGCGGGTCCAGTGGAAACAGGGCATCCGCCTGCCCCGTCGGCTGCCAGGCGCCATATTCAGTCCAGTCCGCGGCATAGGACAGCTTGACCTGCGGCCCCAGAATGTGGCGAACCTCGGCCGCCAGGCTGATCAGGGCCTCGACGAAGGGAAACCGGCCCTCATCATCGCGCAACCGGGTCAGGCCAACCAGTTCAGAGCCGATCAGGAAGGCCTCCAACCGCCCAAACGCTGCGCCCAGCCGCGCATAATGCAGAATAAAATGGCGATACCCAAACCCGCCATCCTGTCCCATAAATGCGTCGATGTGGGCACGCGCGGCGCGCTGGCCATCAGCGCCCGACCGGATCCGCCCCCGCCACGGAAAGGCCGGCTGAGGCCCTTTCCCGTCGACGCCCGGGCGGGTCGTGCCGGCCGGTATGTCCATCAGGAGGAACGGGGACAGAGTCGTCGCCAGCCCGGCCTGGTGCAAGGCTGTAAGCCCCTCCAGAACCGCCTGGTCCGCCGGTGTGCCACCATAATTCGGGCGGCCATCCTGTTGCGAGACCCGATAGGCCAGGCCACGCTTCTGCCCGGCAACCTGCCAGACATAAGGCACGGTGTCGCGATCACGGGTTTCGACACCCGGACGCAGTTTGGCCACGCCTGCGCGCAGGTCGTCGCCAAACCAGGCAACCTGCAACGTCGCCGCGGTAAGGGCGGGCAGGTCCGCCTGCATCTGCGCCAGCGACACCAGAAAATCTGGCTCCCGGGCCGATGCATTGAGATTAAGCGGCCGTTCCGATGCCGGGAACCTGCGGGCACGCACGGGGCGGGTCGCATAGACGAACTCGCCCGAGGCCGGAATGATATTGATGCTGGTCAGGGCCTGTCGCAGGCTGCCCGGATACACGGCGCTGGCCCGGATAACTTCGAAGGACAGCTGTGGCAGCCGGTTGCCAAACGGGCCAAGCGGCAGGTCCTCCAGAACGATATAGGCGGTGTCTCGATAGGCCGGGACCTGATCGGTCCCCTCAACCGCCTGCAACAGAGGGTCGGGCATCTGATCTGCAGACCCCGGGTAAAACCGCCAGTTCAGGTCACCCAGATCGAGTGGCGCCCCATTCGCCCAGACGCGTCCCAGCCGGGTCACCTCGCCCGCGCACAGGGCAACCGCAAGGCTGACGGTATAGCTGTACTGGACCTGTTTGGGCCCGCCCTTGCCCGCCGAAACCTTGCGGTTTTGCTCCCGGAACCGGGACGCCCAGATGAGCTGTCCGGGCACCCGCATGCGCCCGTAAAGCAGGGGCAGGCTGGCCCCTTCCCGGCTTTCCATGATGTGCAGGCTGTGCAGGCGCGGGCCATGGACCGGCGGCGCCAGGCTGGCATCGATTGTCCGGCCCACCAGTCCCCCCAGCGTGCCACCAAGGGCTGCGCCCGACAGGCTTTGACCCAGAACAGACAGGCCCTGGGGCAGGACATGGGTCCCGATCGTCGCCCCGATCTGGGACAGAACAAGCTGTGCCATCAGGCCGCCCCCATCCCGGCGCGCCCGGGATCAGGGCGCGCCCGGGTCTGATCCGGATCGAGCCCGGGGAAGGAGAAACCCGCCACAAGGCGCCGCTGCCACCAGCCAACCAAAGCGGTTTCACAGACTGTGCGCCCCCAATAGGCATGAATGATCCGTGCCGGCCGTGACAGGATGGCACAATGCTTGGCCGGATGCCCTGGCCCCATGCGAAACAGCAGCACGTCGCCGGGGCGCAGCGCGTCGAGCGCGCACGCCACAAGGTGCCGCCGGGCGGCCATCAGCAGGGTGTCCCGGGTCGACAGCTCAGCCCAGTCAGGACTGTAGGGCGGCACGACCTCCGGCTCTGCGCCGACGCAGTCTCGCCAGACCCCCCGCAACAGGCCGAGACAGTCACATCCCTGCCCGCGCACGCTGGCCTGGTGGCGATAGGGCGTCCCGATCCACAGACGCGCCGCGGCGATCACATCCTCCCGGGTCATCGCCGGCCGCCATCATGCGGGCCGGCACCCGGACCGGCGAGAATGAAATCCGGACCCGGCAAATGGGGAAAGCCGCGGAAATTCTCGGTGTTCCGGAACACGTCCCGGCAGGTTTCGAACCGCTGGTCACAGCGCATCCCCTGCCCCGGCGCGATCCCACAGCGCCGGTCGCCCAGTTCGGCATCACAGTGCCGCATGATCCGGCGGCCAACGGGGCGTTCGAGTTCTGCCTTGAGCGACACCAGCTCGGCCGAGAAGGCGCCGTCTGCGCGCTGAACGACCTCGCTGAGCAACCCGGTCCAGACCGGCAGTCCGCCCAGCTCCGGTGTCGTCCAGTCAAACCGGAAAACCTCGACCCGGGCGCGGTTCCAAAGGCCGGCCTCGAGATCGGACTCGCTCAGAGCATCGGCCGACAGTGCACCGCGAATTTCGGCCTGGCCCGGTCGCAAATCCGTCGTCTGGGTCAAGCGCACAGCCTCGAGGCTGGCCCCCGGATGCAGCTCCAGCCCGTCTACCACGATGCGGCGATCATGGTCGCTCAGGCCAATGACCACGCCATCGCGCCGGATCAGTTTCCATCCCAGGCATATGGTGGTGACAGCCCCGTCCAGTCGGGCTTTCAGGGCAGGTGACACAGATTTCATCAGCTTATCTCCAGCAATTCAACCAGGCCAAGGCTCACCACCCGGCCCGCGCCAAAGGCATCAATGAGCCCGTCAAGCCGGTCCTGCTCAAAGCGAACCGGAACATCGAACAAAAACCCGGCCCGGACCTCGGCGCCGGCGGCGGGAGGGCGTTCAAACTGCACCCCGCCAGCCGCAAGGGTCCATCCCTGCCGGCGAGGCTGTCCGTCGACCGACACCTGCACGCTGGCCGCCACCGGGGTCAGTATGGGCCGGGCCGACACCCCCTCCCCCTTGAGCAGTGCGAATCGCGTGCGGGTCCCATCGCCGGTCCCCAGCCGGACATCGTCCGGACCGGGCCGCTGACCGGGCGCGGCGCTGCTATGGTCGAACGGGTCGCGGAACAGAAACCCATGCAGCGGGCCCCGCCGGGCCTCGAAAAACGCCATCAGCACCCGCAATTCTGCCAGGTCACGAAGCGCCGTTCCGACCTCCCACCGGCGGCGCGAGCCGGCCCACGGGCTGTTGCGCAGCTCATGGCCGCTGGCCAGCTCGGTGATCTGGGTCCTGAATTCAGGGCCGCCGCGAATGCCCGGTGCCAGCTCCGCCGGGAAAGAGACATAATGAAACCCCCTCACAGGAACCGCCCGCCCCGCGCCGCCAGGGCCGCCACCATACCGGCGATCTCTCCCGGCACGGGCCCCGACCGCGCCCCTGTTGGAGGTGCCTGTCCAAGGCCCAGATTGACCGTTAGCGGCTGTGCCAGCTGGGTCATGCCGGTGCGGGCGAGGATCGCTTCGGCCGCTATCCGGGCGAGATCGGCGAGGATCGAATCCGCCATATGCTGAAAATCCAGCTCGCCCGTGCGCGCCGCCCGCGACAGGGCCTGCTCAATCCCGGTGCCGGCGGTCTCAAAGGCGCGTTGCAGGGCCTCGGCCGCGGCCTGACCCGGCCCTTCGACCAGCTCACTCAGTGCGGCACCCGCCGCTGTCAGTTCGTCTTCGAAGTCCGTCATCGGGACACATCTCCATCAATTCAGCCAGCCGGGCCCGGTCGAGGGGGTCCCCCCCCGCCGCACACAACCAGCGCCATTCTTTCAGGGACAGGCGCCAGAAGGCCTCCGGCGCCAGGCCCGCATGGCGGGCCGCCCGCCACATGTCAGGCCAGGGCAACACGGAACGCCTCCGCCACGGCCCGGGCCGCATCACCGGGATGAACCGCGGCGAGGCTGACCCCCGCGGGCGGGCCGCCCCCCGCCCGGACCAGAATATCCAGCACAGTCAGCAATTCGCCCCCACCGAGCCGTCCCAGCCGGACCTGCAGGTCCGATATCGAGTCACAGCCGAGCGCGCTTTCCAGCTCGGCAAGCGCCCCGAGGGTGAGACACAGCCGAACCGAGTCGCGGCCCAGCCGCAGCGCAACCTCGCCGCGGGCCGTGTTGACAGCCGGGCCGGTCATGCCGTCTCGAAGGCCAGTGGCCCGGCGCTTTCCAGCGTGATGGCAAAGCTCGCGACGCCGTCATGCTGGCCTGACCAGCTCAGGGCCGTGATCTGCATCGGGCCGGTCAGCCGGCCCTGGCCCGGCACGACAATTTGCCAGCGTACCGGATGACCGGCAAAGAAAACGGTCCGGATCCGGGCATCACTGGCGGCGTCACGGACAATGCCCCGGCCCTCAATCCGGGCCGTGCGCAGGCCGCTGCCCCCGAGCAGTTCCCGCCAGCCCTCCGGACTGTCGGCACTGGTCGCATCAACCGGGCGGGCATTCATCACAATCTCGCGGCTTCGGAGGCCCGCCAGGGTGACAAACCCCTCCGGGACCTGGCCGTCCGACATTTTCAGCAGCAAGTCCTGTCCTTTCAAAGCCGGCATATCAGGCCGCCTCCATCAGGATGCGCACCCGCATCAACCCGCGAAAAGCGGTCAGCTGAGCGGTCCGCATCGTATCGGCATAGACGGTATGGGCCAGGATCACGCGCCGGCCTTCCGGAAGCAGGTGCAGCGTCTCGAAGGCGCCACGCAGCACGGCCAGCGCGTCGCGCGCATCGGCCCGTCCGCCATGCCGGGTGAACAGGGCAATGTCGATCCGGTGCTCGGTCGCGGCGCCGTCGCCGGCCGCCAGCGGCTGGACGCTGTGGCGCTCGACCAGGCCATAGGGATAGGCGGGCCGGCCCGGTCGCCGGGCATAGAGCCGGGCCGGATGGCCGAGCACGGACTGGACCTCTGGCTGCGCCGCCAGACCACCGACCAGTGCCTCTTCCAGTGCCTGCTCCGGGGTCATAGCCGGACCTCGGCATAGTGCCCCAGTATCGCTGCAACGTCCGCCGGCAGGCGCGCCGGAAGCCCGCTCTCCCCGGGCAACCCCCGGCGGGCGAAGCCCTCCGCCGCCAGCCGATTGATGGCCAGGCGCAGATCCGCCGGCACGCCGGGGGGGGCGGCAAAGCCTGCCGTCCAGATGACCCGGACGACGCCGTCGCGGGGCAGGTCCGACAGCCAGGCGCCCGCCCTCAGGCAAAGGCGGTGGCCGGTCCAGCGCATCCGCGCGGTCAGGTCGGCCCCGGTCGAGAGGACCACGGCCTCGATCCGGCGGACCGGTCCCGGCCGCAGCCGGAGCCCGGGGCTGTGCAGCTCGGACCGGCGAAACGCCAGATGGCGCTGCAGGCGTCGCGGCGTCAGCACCAGGCCTGTCTCGCTCTCGACCCGGGTCTCGGCCGCGGCGGCCAGGCCCGCCACCAGCGCATCCTCCCCGGTCCCCGAAAGCCGCAGGAAGGCGCGGGTCTCGTCGAGGGGAACAGCCGGTCCGGTTGGCGGGCTCAGAACCTCCAGCAGCATCGCTCACCCCGCGAACGTCAGGCATTTGACGGCATCGAAATTCTGCACACCGCCCCCGACCCGCTTGGTGGTGTAGAACAACACATAGGGCTTGGCCGAATAGGGATCGCGCAGCACCCGCGCGCCCTGACGGTCAAGGATCAGATAGGCCCTCCGGAAATTGCCAAAGGCGACAGCCGCCGCGCCGGGCGCAATGTCAGGCATGTCCTCCAGTTCGGTCAGATCATAGCCAAGCAGGCGGGCGGACTGGCCAGCCTCGCCGGGGGCCCAGAGATACCGGCCCTCAGCGTCTTTCAGACGGCGCACCGACGCCGCGGTCCGGCGGTTCATGACAAAGCGGGCCTGGGCACGATACGGCGCTTTCAGGGCATGGATCAGCTCGATCAGCTGGTCGCCCGCCTCCGGCTGGGAGAAATCCCCCGGCAGGGTCGCAATCTCGCCCCAGCCCGCCTGACCTTCCGGCGCCCGGGGATAGGTGAGCAGGCCGCGCGGCTTGTTGACCCCGTCCCCATGGATGAAGGCGGCATTTTCCTGCGCCGCGAAGGCGGCCTCGACCTCGTCGGCCAGCCAGGCATCAAGGTCTGCCCAGGCATCGTCCAGCAGGGTCTGGGTCGCGGCCGGCATGGCAAACAGCTCTCCGGCCGGAAAATCCAGCAGGCTGAGCGCCTCGACCGGGGTTTCCAGCCGGGGGTCGCTTTCGCCAACCCACTGGGCGCCGACGCCCTGGCTGACCGGCTTGCGATAGGTGCCGGCCGAGGTCTGGCGAAGGCTGGCAATCTGGCGCATGGGCGAGGCCTGCAGCAGCCGCGACTCGATCAGCCGGTCGAGCTCGGCCGGGGCAACATATCCGCCCTCCGACGGCACGCTCGCCGACAGCGCCTTGGTGTCGAGCCGGCGCAGGCCGGCCTCATCTCCGGCCCGCAAATAAGCCTGCCAGGCCGGACCCGATCCCCGGGCATCGGCCGGCATCGCAGCCGACACGGGTGACGCATCAGGGTCCGCCGCCTTGAGGCTGAGTGTCTCGAGACAGCGCTCGATCCGCTGCAGCTTGTCCTCGACCAGCGGGTCCGCCCCGCGGCCCGCTTCCAGCGCGGCCAGCCGCGCGTCATTTTCCGCTCGAAACGCCGCAAACGTCTCTGCCAGCGCGTCCTGGGGGGAAGGTAAAGTCATGCTGTCTCCTTTTCTTCAGACAATGGAAAACCGGGCGGCGGCCAGCATTGGCAGGGCCACCAGTGAAATTTCAGCCAGGTCGACATCGGCGAGGTACCGCCCGGCACCGGCCTTGGCCGACCAGATCCGGGGGCGAAAACCGATCGACAGGCCGGTGATCCGGCCAGTCCGGACCAGGTGTTTCGCGGTGTCGGATTCGACCAGGCCGCGGACATAGAGGCCGCGGCCATCCTCCCGCAGCCGGGTCCAGCTGCCGGCGACGGCACCGGATTTATGTTGCAGCAACATCGGCACAGGTCCGGATTTCAGGGACCGGGCAAAGGCGCCCGGGCGCACGGTATCACCGCTGAGATCCACCGCGCCGAACAGGCTGGCATACCCCTCAATCAGCAGCGGTGCCGGTGTCAAAAGGCTGGCCGCGGGGGTCATGCCGGCAGCCCCAGAAGCCGGCGTTTCTCGGCATCGCTGAGAAAGTCTGCCGCGCCGATGCGGTTCCACAGCGCCTCGCGCTCGGCAGCAAAAGCGGGGACCTCGTCGAGATCGGGCGACAGGCTGGCACCGGCAAAGCGTCCGTCCAGCCAATGCGCCAGGGTCTCCGCGGTCCGCACCACCAGGGGCAGAACGCTCATCCGCCAGAAGGCCAGATTCGCCTCGCGGTAATTGGCATAGGTGTTGTCACCGGGAATCCCCAGCAGCATGGGCGGCACACCGAAAGCGAGCGCAATTTCACGCGCCGCGGCATGGCGGGTTTCACGAAAGTCCATCTCGGTCGGGCTGAGCGACATCGGGCGCCAGTCCAGCCCGCCTTCCAGAAGCAGCGGCCGGCCTGCATTCTCCGCCCCGGACTGGGTCCGGTTCAGCTCTTCCTTGAGGCGGTCAAACTGGTCATCGCTCAGGCGTTGCCCCTCGCGTCCATAGACCAGGGCGCCAGAGGGCCGGGCCGCATTGTCCAGCAGGGCCTTGGCCCAGTTGGCCGTGCCATTGTGCAGATCCAGCGCCTGCCGGGCCGCCGCCAGGGGCGACAGGCCAAGACCGGGATCGCCCGGATGATACAGTTTCAGATGCAGCACCGACGACCAGCCATCCGGCCCCGGCAGGACGGTCCGGTCACCCCGCACCGTGCGCAGCGCATGACCGATCACCTGGCCCAGACGGTTGCGGACCGGCCGGGCCGCATGCACCGGCCAGGCATAGAGCCCCCGCGGCCGCGGCGTATCCGGCAGGGAGACGGCCTCAAGCCAGGCATTACCGGTCAGTTGAAGGTCGGTATAGATCCGCTCCAGCAACACCCGGCCCGACATGTCCGGCGACGGCGTCTGCAACAGGCTGGCAAGGTCGGAAGGCGCCGCGCGCAGCGGGATCGAGGCTGCCGTTTCCGCCACCATGCGGACGCAGCGATGACACACCGCATTGCCGACATAGCCGTCGCGCATCAGCGCCCCGTCATCACGGCTGCCCCACTGCACCGCGGGCAGGCCGGACAGGGCGGTAAAGGCCCGCGCCGTCTTGGTTTCAGCAGGTTGCCAGGGCCATCTCATAAGGCTTCTCCATCATCACGACGCATCACACAGACCGCAGGCGGGGCGCCCCGCCGGGTTCGACCAGAAGCGCACTGATCGCCCAGACCAGCGCATCGACCCGATCGGGCGAGGGCAACACACCCTCGACGCCGAACCGGCACATTTCGTCTTCCAGACCGGCAAGGACCCCGACATGGCTGACCAGGCCGCGGCCATACAGCGCCGCAACGGGTGCCGCCCGGGCGCGCTTGCCAAGCCGGGCGTGGCGCAGGTCCACCGGAACCCCGCACGCCGCGCTGTCGAGCACGGCACGGATCATCTCCCCGCCCTGATTGGCCTCGGCAATTATGCTGCGGGCGCTGGTCTCCCGGACCAGGGCGGCAACGCGCGCGCCCCAGTCGAGTGGGCGCAGGCCGCGCACGGTCGCGTCTCGCAGGACAAAGGCCCGGCGGCCGAAGCCGGATTCGCTGGCCACGCCGGCGGCAATGATGCCGCACTGATCGGCCCGCGCCCCGCTGCTGGCCGCCGGGTCCAGCGCAACGATCAGATCGTCAAACCGGTCTGGCGGCGCGGTCACCCGCGCGGCGTCAATCATGGAGCGGGTCCACAGGGCGCCGTCGGGGTCATCGATCAGCTCGCCATTCAGTTCCTGGCGCCCCAGAGGGGTGCCGGCATAGGCCCGGCTGACCTGATCGACGAAGCCCTGCGCGAGGAAAGCGCGATTGTCGGCTGTGGTGGCGCGGGTAATCGTCGCCTCACCCCCGACCAGCCGGCGCAGCAGGGGCACCGGACGCGGCGTGGTGGTGGCAACGCAGCATGGCGCCGGGCCAAGGCGCAGAGCCAGCTGCAGCATGTCCCAGCTGTCTTCACCCCGCGGCCAGCTGGCAATCTCATCACACCAGGCGACATCGAATTGCGGCCCCCTTAACCGGTCCGCCTCTTCCGCAGAAAACACCGTGGCGCTGGCCCCGAAAGGCCATTCCAGCCGGCGCCGGGAGGCGTTGTAATGGGGATACCAGTCGGTCACCTGCTCAATCGCCTTGAGCCCGGAGGGGCCCTCAATCATGATCTCGCGCACATCGCCGAGGGTCGGGCCGACCAGGGCCACCCTGCGATAAAAGCCGGTGGTCACGGCGAACCGGATAAATTCGGCTCCGGCCCGGGTCTTTCCGGCTCCGCGTCCGCCCAGCATCAGCCAGTTACGCCAGGTCGGGCCCGGACCCGGCGCCGGGGGTTTCTGATCCGGACGGGCCGTCCTCAGAAACGGATATTTCGCCATCAGTGCGTTCTGGCCGGGCGTCAGGGTCTGGAGTGGCTTTGCTCTCCAGTCCCGGCACCAGAGAGGCCACATAAGCCCGCAGCTCATCGTCGCTCATCTCCCTGATTTCCTTAAGTGATCTCATTTCGGTCTCCTGCTCTTGCAGCGGCGGGGATGCCGGCAGGCCTGCCATCAGGCTGGTCCTGAGCCGGGCCTGCGCCGGCGATCCCGGTTGTGCGGACAAAAGGGCCTGGACGGCCCGCTCTTCATCCAGTGACAGGGCCAGCGCGCGGCGCTCGGACCCACTGGCAGGCGGGCACAGCCCATCGCCGCGAATGTGACCGCGCACGGTGCGGGGATGAAATCCCAGCGCCGCGGCAATTTCCGCTGGCCCCTGCCCCAGCCCCAGGCGCAGCCGCGTTTCAAGCTCGTGCTGTCGTGCCCAGCGTCGCTGGGGCCTGGCGGGCAATTCGGTCATGCCCCATCATGACCCGGTTACGGACCCGGTCGGATTGTTTGTCCGATTTTCCTGTATTGACGGGCGATCTGTGCTGGACAGGCCGGTCCTTATCACCGTCCGGCCCGGGCCTGGCCAGAGGTCAGACCGGGGTCAGCCGGTCCTCAGCCCGGGGTCATCCGGCGGTCAGCTCACGGGCCAAATGCACCGTCGCCTCGACCAGAAGGTCAAGATCCTGACGGCGCGTCCGGTGATTGGTCAGATTGACCCGGATGGCCAGAACACCACCGATCCGCGTCGTCGACGGGGCAGCCAGACCACTTTCCTGCAGGGCGATGACGATGTCCCGGTTCAGCTGGTCCAGTGCGCCCGCCTCGCCTTCCGGGCGTGTCGCCCGGAAGCAGACAATATTCAGCGCGACGGGGGCCAGACGTTCCAGTTCGGGAGTCGCATCGACCCGGTCGGCGAGATAGGCCGCCTGTTCGCAGTTGCGGCGGATCATCTGTCCCAGGCGGCGGGTGCCATGCTCTTTCAGATGCGCCCAGACCCGGATGGCCCGTGCGCCGCGGGACAGTTCGGGACCGAAATCCACCGGCCAGGGCGCGCCGGCGGCCAGGCCCCGGACCTCCTGTGACAGATAGTCGGGGGTCACCGCAAAGGCCCGGCGATGCAGCGCTCCGTCACGGATCAGGACACAGCCGGCATCATAATTCACATGCAGCCATTTGTGGAAATCGAAGGCCAAGGACTGGGCCCGCTCAATCCCCGCCAGCCGGGGGCGCAGCTCGTCCGACAGGATCGCGCAGGCGCCAAACGCGCCGTCGACATGCAGCCACAAGCCCTGTTCAGCCGCAATGTCGGCGAGGGCGGACAGATCGTCAATTGCGCCGATATCGACCGTTCCAGCGGTTCCAACAAGCATGGCCGGCTGCAGGCCGGCGTCGCGGTCCCGCCGGATCTGGCAGGCCAGGGCGTCGAGGTTCATGCGGCCATCGGCATCGGTCTCAATGCGCCGGAGCGCGTCGGTCCCGAGACCCAGAAGGTCAAAGGTCCGGGCAATGCAGCTATGGGCGGACCGCGCAGCATAGCCGACCAGAACCGACGGCCCGAGGCCCTGGTCCCGGCTGGTGAAATCAAGCGCCGCATCGCGGGCCGTTTTGAGCGCGATCAGCGTCGCCATGGAGGTGCCCGACACCACCAGGCCAGAGCCGGTCTGCGGGAAACCGAACAGCTCGCGGCACCAGGCGACGACCTGGCGTTCGACATAGATGGCGGCATGATCCCGTCCGCCGCAATTGGCATTCAGGGCGGCCGCGGTGATGTCAGACAGCAGATTTCCCGGGGCACCTGAGCCATGAACCCAGCCAAAGAAGCGCGGATGGGTATTGCCCACGCCATAGGGCAGAAGCCCGGCCAGCGCGGTGGCCACATCGGCACTGCCTTCGGGATCACGTGGCACGGGCGCGGCCAGACCGGCCTTCAGCGCCTCGGGCACCGGGCGCCAGACCGGGCCGTCCCGCGCGGTTCTGAGCCGGTCCATGGCCTGGTCCAGAAGCTGGTGCGCGGTGTTGGCGAACGCCTCCCAGTCCGCCGGATCGAGCGAGGTTTCTTCTGCAATTGCGGGCGGTTTCGATGGGGTCATGCCTCTTGTTAAGCCCAGCCGCGTCGCCCCGCCAAGTGTCAAAGAGAATCAGTCTTCATCGACCAGATGCGCCAGGACCGCACCGTCCCCGACCTGATCGCCGACAGCGGCCAGAAGCGCCGCGATCACCCCGTCGCGGGGCGCGGCCAGGCTATGCTCCATCTTCATGGCCTCCATCACCAGGACGGTCTGACCCCGGCTGACCGTGTCCCCGTCCCTGACCGGGATTGCAATAATCTTGCCGGGCATCGGCGCCTTGATGGCATTCCCACCGGCGATCGCCTCGGCCTCGGCTTCATAATCGGGCACGGTCAGAAGGAAGGACTCGCCGGCCACCGTGACGGCAAAGCGCCGCGGCGACAGCAGGGTCAGCACCGGCGCGGGCTGGTCTGCCAGCGGCGCGGCCGGCCTGTGCCAGACCACGTCATCGGGCGTGGCCACGGCTGCGCTGACCCGGTCTGCGGCATTCATCCGCCAGCCGTCGCGCCGGGACCAGACCGATGCGTCGCCCGCCCGCAGCTGCACCGCGCAGGCGGCCTGGATCGCGGCGTCGCGAACGGCGCGGGGCACGGCGGTCAGCGCCGCCCCCTGGGTTTCGATCCAGTTGACATGATGCGTGCCGGCAGCAAAGGCCGGGCTCGACACACAGCGTTTCAGAAAACCGGCATTGCTCGGCACGCCGACCAGCTGCACCCGGTCGAGCGCCGCGCCGAGACGGGCGATCGTGCGGGTCCGGTCGGGCCCGGTCAGGATCAGCTTGGCCAACATGGAATCATAGTGAGACGGCACCCGGTCGCCGGACTCAAAGCCGGTGTCCCAGCGGGCCCCGGACGCGCCATCGGGCTGCAGCAGAGCAAACGCCTCAATCAGCCCGGCCCCGGGGCGGAAGCCATCCTCCGGCGCCTCGGCACAGATCCGGGCCTCAATGGCATGTCCCGTCAGCCGGATCTCCTCCTGCCCGACGGGCAGGCCGTCGCCCGCCGCAATGGCCAGCTGCCAGGCCACCAGATCGATGCCGGTAACGGCCTCGGTCACCGGGTGCTCGACCTGCAGGCGGGTGTTCATTTCCAGAAACCAGAAGCTGTCGAGCGACAGCGGTCGGGACCCGTCGACGATGAATTCCACGGTCCCGGCCCCCCGATAGGAGACGGTACGGGCCAGACGCACTGCCGCCTCGCACATGGCGGCCCGGACATCCTCCGGCATGTTCGGTGCGGGGGCTTCTTCAATCACTTTCTGACGCCGCCGCTGCAGGGAACAGTCGCGCTCATACAGATGCACGACCTGACCATGGCCGTCGCCGAAAATCTGGACCTCAATATGACGTGGCTGGGTGATCAGTTTTTCCAGCATGACGCGGCCATCGCCAAAGGCCGCCTCGGCCTCGCGCCGGGCACTTTCGAGCGCGGAGTCAAACTCGGCCCCGCTCATGACCGCGCGGATTCCGCGTCCGCCCCCGCCCGCCACCGCCTTGATGAGCAGCGGATAGCCCAGCGATTCCGCCTCTCCGCGCAACATATCCCCATCCTGTCCCGCTCCGCGATAGCCCGGCAGAACCGGGACAGACGCGGCTTCGGCGATCGCCTTGGCCTGGTCCTTGAGGCCCATCGACCGGATCGTGTCGGGGGCCGGACCGACCCAGATCAGACCGGCAGTCTGAACCGCATCAGCGAACGCCGCCGACTCCGACAGAAAGCCATAACCGGGATGAACCGCGTCGGCCCCCGTCGCCTCGGCTGCGGCCAGAAGCGCCTCAATATTGAGATAGGAGTCCTGCGCCGGTGACGGCCCGATGCGGACCGCCATATCGGCCTCGCGAACATGTTTTGCTCCGGCATCGGCGTCGGAATAGACCGCAATGGTGCGGATCCCGAGCCGACGGGCCGTGGCCATCACCCGACAGGCGATTTCGCCGCGATTGGCAATCAGAAGACGTGCAAACATACCCTGCTCCCGGTCTGGCCCCACCCGGACCGAACCCGGCCATGACTTGTCTCGGGCTCGGTCGCCAGACTATGCTGCCCGGCAGGAAAGAGAAAGGGCAAGACACATGGTTTCACGTAGACAGAACAGCTGCGTTTTCGGCCTGATCGGCGCCATACTGGGCGGGTTGATGGGGTACCGGCAAGCGCTGGAAGCCGGCATCAGCCCGGTCCAGGGCGCCCTCATTCTGGGCGCATTCGGCCTGATCGTCGGCAGCGCCGGGGGGTTCATGCTCCGCACTCTCGGGTCGCTGATCCTGTACATCGTCCTGGTGGCTGCGGTGATTTACATCTTCCGCCAGCCGATGGAGACCATGCTGGGCCTCGACCCGACGACCTCGTTCGGGACCCTGCTGAATGATGTCATCGCGATCATGCCCTTCTAGCGGGTCCAGCCTGGCTTCCGTCGCTCCAGGAACGCCGCCAGCCCCTCACGCCCTTCCTCGCTGACCCGCCGCGCCGCGATCCGTTTGGCAGTTTCCTGGCTGAGCGCCTGGCTGAGGGGTTCGCCGGCGAAATCCAGCACCAGCGCCTTGGCGTCGCGAATGGCGCCGGGTGCGGCCGCCAGGGCAAGTTCTGCGATATGCTCTTCCATCTCGGCCAGCCCGTCAGCATCCTCGACGACGAACTGCACCAGGCCGATCCGCTCGGCAAACGTGCCATCAAAGGACTCTCCGGACAGGAACAGGGCCTTGGCCCAGCGCGGGCCAATCGCCTGAATCACAAAGGGGGATATGGTGGCCGGGGTCAGGCCCAGACGCACTTCGGAAAACTGAAACCGGGTGTCGCGCAGGGCCACGGCAATGTCGCAGGCCGCGACCAGGCCGGCGCCGCCGCCCATCGCAGCGCCCTGAACCAGCGCCAGCGTCATCTGGGGCAACTCGGCCAGCTTTCGCAGCATTTCGGCCAGACGCATGGCGTCCTGCTCATTCTCGGCCCGGCTCCAGTCCTGGGCGGCCTTCATCCACTGAAGGTCTGCACCGGCTGAAAAACTCGGCCCATTGCCCCGCAAGATCACCAGCCGCAGCGTGTCCTGTTCCTCCAGTGTTTCGAGGGCGTCGATCAGCTCCTCAATGACCTCTCCATTGAAGGCATTATGTTTGCCAGGCCGATTGAGACTGAGAATCGCGATGCCTTCCCGGGTCGCGTCGAGGGTGATGTTTTCATACTCTGCCATACCGTCCTCCCAGGTCCGGATTGCTACATGCGGAACACGCCAAAGCCCCGGTCCGCGAAGGGGGCATTGAGGCTGGCAGCCAGGGCCAGCCCGAGAACACGCCGTGTATCGGCCGGGTCGATGATGCCGTCATCCCACAGCCGGGCGGTGGAAAAATAAGGCGAGCCTTCGGCCTCATAAAGGTCCCGGATGGGTTGTTTGAAAGCGGCTTCTTCGGCCGCCGGCCAGTCACCGCCCTTGCGTTCAATCCCGTCGCGGCGAACCGTGGCCAGCACAGAGGCAGCCTGCTCGCCGCCCATGACCGAAATCCGCGCATTCGGCCACATGAATAAGAACCGTGGCGAATAGGCCCGGCCGCACATGCCATAATTGCCCGCACCAAACGACCCGCCTGTTATCACAGTCAGTTTGGGCACGCTGGCGGTTGCAACGGCCGTCACCATTTTGGCGCCGTCCTTGGCAATGCCCCCGGCCTCATATTTTGACCCGACCATGAAACCGGTAATGTTCTGGAGGAACAGAAGCGGCGTGCGGCGCTGATCCGCAAGCTCGATGAAATGCGCCGCCTTCTGCGCGCTTTCGCTGAACAAAATGCCATTATTGGCAAGGATCGCGATCGGCATGCCAGACAAGCGGGCGAAGCCACACACCAGCGTTTCCCCGTAAAGTTTCTTGAACTCGTGAAACTCCGATCCGTCGACGAGCCGGGCGATCACTTCCCTCGCATCATAAGGTTCGCGCGCATCCTGAGGAACCAGGCCATGGATCTCGGCCGGGTCATAGAGCGGGTCGATTGACGGTGTCAGACCCACGGTTTCTGGCCGCGGTTGGTGGAGGGTACGGACAATCGACCGGGCGATGGCAAGGGCATGGTCGTCGCTGACGGCATAATGGTCTGCAACGCCGGACTGGCGGGCATGGACGTCGGCACCGCCGAGGTCCTCCGCGGAAATTTCTTCCCCGGTGGCCGCTTTGACCAAAGGGGGTCCGCCCAGAAAAATTGTCCCCTGGCGACGCACAATGATGGTCTCATCCGACATGGCCGGCACATAAGCGCCGCCAGCTGTACAGCTGCCAAGGACGGCGGCAATCTGCGGGATTCCCATGCGGCTCATATGAGCCTGATTATAAAAGATCCGGCCGAAATGCTCCCGGTCCGGGAAGACTTCCGACTGGTGGGGCAGATTGGCACCGCCGGAATCGACGAGGTAGATGCAAGGCAGGTGGTTCTGAAGCGCGATCTCCTGCGCCCGTAAATGCTTTTTGACGGTGATCGGAAAATAGACGCCGCCTTTCACGGTGGCATCATTGCAGACAATCATGCATTCACGGCCCTCAACCCGACCAATGCCGGTGATCAGACCTGCAGCCGGGGCCGTCTCCTCATACATGCCATGGGCTGCGAGCGCGCCAATTTCCAGAAAAGGCGTTCCTGGATCGAGCAGGCGCTCCACCCGGTCCCGGGGCAATAATTTTCCCCGGTCAATGTGTCGCTCCCGGGCGCCATCCGGTCCGCCGCGTGCCGCTTTGGCCGTGAGTGTCCGAAGGTCGCCCAACAGGGCCGACATGGCATCGCGATTGGCAACGAATTTCGGGCTTGTGACATCGAGATCTGACTTCAGAACCGCCATGAGAGGACTCCAGCTTGTCTGACCAAAGGCTTAACCCCCGATATGACCTCTGTCATCCTGCCAACGTCTTCGGACCAAGATAAAATTGTCTCGGGCACCGGTTCATCTTAGCATGGCGGGATCAAGGAGACCCTCCGGACTAAAATGCCTCTTTTTTCAGGACCACGCGCGGACATCATACCGCCTTTATCCTCGATCTCCTTTCTTGGAGATGTCCCGAGACGCGCCCTCAGGGCCGCGGGTCGGGAAGCCCACTGGTATTCTGTGCCCGCCGGCTGGCCGCTGTTTAAATCCGGCGAGGAGGCCAGCTCAATTTTCTTCGTTTTGAACGGATCTTTCGGGGCCTTTCGGTCCATGCCCGATGGTCGGGACGAGTTTCTGGGTCATATCCGTGCCGGGGAGCCCGTGGGTGAAATGGCTCTGTTTCGGGGGGGTATCGACCTCGATGGCGATTCCATACCCGATAATGCACGACACACCTCCTCCGTTTATGCCTTGAGGGATTCCGAAGTTCTGCAGCTGTCACGCGCCGGGTTCGACCGCCTGATCAAGGCCGAACCCGAGCTGCTGTCGACCATGGTCCGCCTGATGCTGGAGCGCCTTCGCGACAGCACCGAACCCGCCAGACGGTCAGATCCGAAGGTGTATGCGCTGGTGTCGACCTCACCTTCGATCGACATCCAGCAACGTGCGGGCAGCCTGATGGCGTCACTTGACCGGCTTGGCGTCCGGGCCCGCTTCGTCATGGCGGAAGAAGGCCAGGACAAGCCATCGGAGTTTTTTGACTCGCTGGAAAAGGCGCATGACATCGTGGTTCTGGTCTGCACCCTGGGAGATCCCGGCTGGAGCCGCCTGGCCATGCGTCAGGCCGATCGGATATGGCTCGTTGCCCGGGCCGACGCCCGCCCCTCCGATCCCCTGTTTCCGCCGGACACCTCGCCGGCCCAGGCCCTGAAGCTCGTCGACGTCCTTTTGATCCGCAGACCCGGTTATCGCGAGGCATCCCGTCCTGAGGACTGGCTCGATGCCTCAGGCGGAACGCGCCTGTTTCACTGGAATGAGATGTCCGGTCACCACTGCGATCGCCTGGCCCGGGTCATGGCCGGGCGATCGGTGGGACTTGTCCTGTCCGGCGGTGGCGCCAGAGCCTATGCCCATATCGGTGTCGTGCGCGCCCTGCGGGACCATGGACTGCCGATCGATTTTGCCGGAGGCTCATCCATGGGAGCCGTCATTGCCGCCTGTGTCGCCATGGGTTGGGATGATGATGAAATAGACCGCCGCATTCGCAAGGCCTTTGTTGAAACCAACCCCCTGAATGACTGGAATCTTCCGGTGGTAGCGATGCTGCGTGGCAAGCGGGTGGATAAACGGCTGAAGACACATTTCGGGGAGACAGACATCAGCCGTCTTGACCTTCCCTTCTTCGCCGTCTCAACCAATCTCAGCAGCGGCAGCTTCCGGGTCCACAGTCGCGGCCTGCTGCGCCAGGCGCTCAGAGCCAGCCTGTCGCTGCCCGGGATTCTGCCACCTGTCGTTGAAGGTCAAGACGTCCTGGTTGATGGTGCGGTGCTGAACAATTTCCCAGCCGATGTGATGCGGGAATTCCAGCGCGGGTATATCATCGGATCCGACGTCACCCGGGTTCACCAGGGACTGAACCCCGAGGATTTTATCAATCCTCCCGGCTTCCTTGGCTGGGTTGCACGACATGGTTTTTCCAGCCCGCCGCCCATTGCCGGCCTGCTGATGCGGTCCGGAACCCTCAATGTGAACCCAAAAGCCGGCC
The DNA here is from genome assembly GCA_938084575.1 of uncultured Hyphomonadaceae bacterium. Lineage (GTDB taxonomy): Bacteria > Pseudomonadota > Alphaproteobacteria > Caulobacterales > Hyphomonadaceae > Henriciella. Next base: position 332,903 of record CALKFG010000006.1, on the reverse strand, counting down.
GAGAGCTGGTGGATGTCCTCGTCCTGCCGGAAACTCAGCAGGTCGAGCTGCGGGACTGGAAGGCCTATGACACCTGCGTGGAGGCTGGGTATACCGCCGCCCAGGCGGCGCTCTCGGGGCGACAGCTGACCAAACGGAGCGCTTAGAGGAGCCTCACCCCCAAGCCCGGATCAGACCCGGATCAGACCCGGTTGCTTAGGCGCTCTCGCCAAAAAGCTCGCGCCCGATCAGGAAACGGCGGATCTCGCTTGTGCCGGCGCCAATTTCATACAGCTTGGCATCGCGCAGGAGCCGGCCGGTCGGATAATCGTTGATATAGCCATTACCGCCCAAGAGCTGGATCGCATCGAGGGCAAGCCGGGTTGCCGTTTCCGCTGCATAAAGGATGGCGCCCGCAGCATCCTTGCGGGCCGTCTCACCGCGATCGCACGCCTTGGCAACGGCATAGACATAGGCCTTTGCCGCATTCATCTGAACATACATATCCGCCAGTTTTCCCTGTACGAGCTGGAATTCCCCGATGGATTTTCCAAACTGCCGCCGATCGTGGACATAAGGCAGAACGACATCAAGGCAGGCCTGCATTATCCCGGTCGGCCCGGCTGCCAGGACAGCCCGCTCATAATCCAGTCCGCTCATCAGAATTTCGACACCACCATTGAGTGGCCCCATAATATTTTCTGCGGGAACTTCGCAGTCTTCAAACAGAAGCTCCCCGGTTTCGGATCCGCGCATGCCTAACTTGTCAAGCTTCTGCGCCACGGAATAGCCTTTCATGCCCTTTTCAATCAGGAAAGCGGTAATCCCACGTGAGGCCTTCTCAGGGTCCGTCTTTGCATAGACGATCAGCGTGTCGGCATCCGGGGAGTTGGTAATCCACATCTTGGAGCCATTCAGGACATAGTGGTCGCCTCTGCGGTCTGCACGCAACTGCATGGACACCACATCAGACCCGGCACCGCTTTCGCTCATGGCCAGCGCGCCCAGATGTTCACCCGTGACCAGACGACCGAGATACCTTGTCTTCTGGTCATCATTCCCCCATCGGCGGAGCTGATTGACACACAGATTGGAGTGCGCGCCATAGGACAGACCGATGGAGGCAGATGCGCGGGAAATTTCCTCCATGGCGACACAGTGCTCAAGATAGCCCAGGCCGGTGCCGCCCCACTCTTCTTCGACTGTAATGCCAAGCAACCCCAGCTCGCCCATCTTGGGCAGAAGCTGGCGCGGGAAACAATCGCTGCGATCAATCTCGGCCGCCAGCGGCGCGATCTCACTCTGCGCAAAAGCCCGGACACTGTCCCGGATCATATCAGCAGTTTCGCCCAAGTCGAAATTCAGGCTCGGATACAGGTTGGAAATCATGGTGCGGGTCTAACCGAGAGACCCTTCATCGCCAAGCCCCCCGCCCGCATGAAAGTGATTTCTGTGCCAGGTCAGGACAAGCGCATAGATCATCATCACGCAGACCAAGCCGCCTGAAACATATGCCAGAACGGGTCCATATGTGACGAGGAAACCCGACGACGCGTCGGAGTCGCGGGCAAAATGGATGGCACCAAACAAGCCGGCAAGGGAAATAACAAATCCGGCCAATGAGGCGAGCGCGAACACCACGACACCCGGTGTCAAAACAGCGAGCGACTGACCGGCCAAACGGCGGTTCTCCTCAATCCCTCTGGCGACATCATCCGCCGACAGCCTGACCACCTCAAGATCGTCGATGGGCTGGCGCGGCGGCTCTGCCTTGTCGGATCTGGCCCCGGCAATGACATCGAGGGCCTCCGGCGGGCTCTCCCGCGTCAGGCGCGCCAGATCAGATACAGCCTTGGTGATCGCTTCCGGACTGATCTGTTCGGACGTGTCCTCAGTATCTTCCCCGAGTGTCCGAACCAGACGCCGTCCTTCAAATGCCTCAGCCCGCCTGCCCCCTGATTCGGCTGGCGCCAGAGGGATTGACGACATGGCCGGCGCTATGGCTGCTGGTGGCGCCTCCGCCTCGGGTGCGGCGTCAGCAAGGCCCGGTCCAAAGGCAGGAGATCTCACCGGCCGGTAAAGGGCAGACGCGGTCGCCGGCATCTCTCCCGGAGTCGTCAGAAAAAGCGCTTTTTCAGCCGCCCGGCGTCGCACCAGAGATTCCACGATCTGGACCTTGTTCGCCAGAAGGCTCTGATTCCACTGCTCAAAGGCATGTGCAGCGGCGATGCGATCCCCCGAGTTCAACAAGGACGCAACATCGCTGGTTTCAAAGGCTTCCAGCCCGAGACTGAAGGCGAAGCTGACCAGGGCATCGAATTCGTTCTGGTTGAGGGGCGTTAAAATCCTCTGCTGGAGACTGTCTTCCGCCGCAACCAGATCATATTCCTTTAGAAGAATCTCCGCTTCACCCCGGCTCAGCCGACCCGGTTTTTCGCCGACATGGACATGCCCAAATCCGATGAGCCAGCGGGCCTCACCCAGCGACAGTGGATCAGCCCGAAACCCTTCATAGGTCTTGATCAGGTCAAGACCCGCAATGGATGTCCGCATATTGGCGACCATATCCTGCTCCGCTATGGGACAGTAAACGTCCCAGACCGGCTGTCAGATGCAAATCCCGCGCCGAAGTCGGGTCCACAGCCTCACAAGAGAACCAGAGATGCGAGCCCCAGAAAGCTGAAAAATGCCATTGTATCGGTCAGGGTCAACACAAAGACAGAGGAAGCGACTGCAGGATCCGCACCAAACCGTTTAAGGCTTAACGGAACCAGTATGCCAGATAAGCCGGCCCAGAAAAAACTGGCCAGCATGGCGATGGCGATGATGGCAGCCAGAAGCGGATCACCAAACCAGAGCCAGGCAATCAACCCAACGCCAAGGGCAAAAATCACCCCATTGACCAGTCCGGTCAGGGCTTCTCTTACAATAGCCCGCCGTGCCGCGGGACCATCCAGTTCGCGCTCAGCAATAGCCCGAACGGCAACGGCCAGACCCTGGCTGCCGGCATTTCCCGCAAGGGCTGCCACAACCGGCATAAGGATTGCCAGCTGAACAAGTGCGTTCAGGGCGTCTTCGAAAAGGGCAATAATGGCCGATGCCACAAACGCGGTCCCCAGATTGACCGCCAGCCAGGGCGCGCGCGCCCTGACCGAATCCCAGACCGTATCAGATCCGTCGGCGGACGAGACATTCGACAGGGCGAGCAGGTCTTCGGTGTTCTCGTCCTGAATAACATGAACCATGTCATCGACGGTGATCATTCCAACCAGACGTCCCTCCCCGTCCGTAACCGGCGCGGACGCCAGGGAGTATTTCTGAAACTGGTAGGCGACCTCTTCCTGATCCATATCGACTTTGATCGCAGACTGTATGTCCGTCAAAATATCTGCCAGGCCGACATCCCGGCGGGTGCGCAGGAGCTGGGACAGAAGCACATAGCCAATAGGCCGGTTCATCGGATCAACGACGTAAACCTCATAAAAGTCTGTTGGCAAATCCTCTGCATTGTCGCGGGCAAAATCGATCGTTTGGCCGACGGTCCAGAACTCAGGCGCGGACAGAAACTCCCTTTGCATAAGACGGCCGGCCGTTTTTTCTGCATACAGCAGATTGGCCTCCAGCAACGCCCGGTCATTAGGCGCCATTTCATCAAGAATGCGCTCGCGCCGGTCAGCGTCGAGATCTTCAAGGACAGCGATTGCGTCATCGGATTCGAGATCATCGAGGGCGCCGACAACGGCAGCATCCGACAGCATGTCGACGGCATCTTCGCGATATTCATCACGCAGCTCGATCAGGATCTCGCTTGGCAGCGCCCCTCCGAGCATTTCCACCGCCGTCTCGAAATCATCGGTAGAGAGTTGCTCCAGAAGATCTGACGCGTCAGCCGGATGCATCTCATCTAATTTCGCACGTAGCCAGCCCCCGTCACCATCGAGTATAGCGTGACGCAGATCGTCGAGCTGACGACCTTCATCCGTCGGCTCATCCGGACCAGCAGGATCGATGCGGCGTTCTGTCATTTGGGTTGCTTGACCCGAACTGGGCCGGCAGGCAAGCCATGCAAGCAATATTTCGTGCCGATCAGCGCCTGTTTCCGTTCAGATCGCGCGCCATGGCACCGTCTCTGGCAGCCCGCCGGATATCTACATCTGGGTGATCGAGCGGTGAAGCGAGATACACAGCACTGCCTCAAGGCAGCTCCTCCCCCTCCAGCACCCGTCTGCGTCCCCGCTCCAGTTCCTCCCTGAGGCTCAGTCCATAAAGCCCAGGATTCAGGGCAAGGCGGTTGAGCATCGGACGGGCCCGGCGTTCAATCTCTCTGGCAGGGGGCAGGCTGTAGCCTTCTGTCAAAAGCGCCGCCACAAACTTGGCCTGAGCCTCCGCAATCGGCCAGAACGCGCCGGTCGGGCGGCTAACGCCAACAAAGAACAGGTCATCCCGGTCGGGTGGAACAATGCCGCAAAAGAGCGTCAGGTCATTTTCACGGGTGTCGGCGACATCCTGACTTAGATAGGGGTAGCTTAATTTGTAGCCGGTCGCGCAGATGATGACATCCGCCCGGACCCGTTCGTCAGGTGCGAAAACGACCGCGTCTCTGTCCAGCCGCGTTATGGCAGGTTTCGCGATGACATGGCCGGACTCCAGACAGGCCAAAATATCCTGGGAAATGGTCGGTCTCTTCAGCAGCGGATGCTCCGGCGCGGGCGGCAATCCCAGATGCTCGAACCGTCGCATACGTTCAGAATGGGCCTGTTTGATCGTTTGACTGGCGCGTTGCGCCAAAAAGGCTTCACGGTCTTCCTCTGCCAAACATGCCAGTTCGGAGGGCACCTCATCCGTAGGGTGGGTGAGCGGGACACCCTCGGCAGCGGCAACGCCATTGATCGTCTTCGGCAAAATCCAGGTTCCGCTGCGCGCGGACAGACAGACAGTGCCGGCACCGGCCTTCGCAATTTCACAGGCCAGCTCGCACCCGGTATTCCCAATACCGACAATGACCACGTCCAGCCCATTGAGCTGATGCGGGGTCTCCGGATCGAGATATTCCTGCGCGTGGATCATCTTACCGGAAAAAGTCCCCGGCCAGTCGGGTATTTGTGGATCCCAGTAACTGCCACTGGCTGCGATCAGCGCGTCATAGTCGGAGGTGTACCAACCGTCTGGACCATTCAAGACCAGCTGCCACCCGCCGCCCTCACGTGGGACCGCGGAGATGACCTCTGTCTTGGTGCGAATGGCATGCCGGAAGCCAAAATGGTCGACATAGAGGTTCAGCCACTCCCGTACTTTTTCGCATGCGGGAAATTCTGACCAGTGCTCCGGCATTTCGTAATCACTGAAACGGCTCATGCGCTTGGTGGTATTGGTCCTCAGCGACCGGTAGGCTGAGGACCGACCATTGGGGTTCCCCAGCACCCAGTGTCCGCCGATGTCCGGCGACGCCTCAAAGCAGTCAACTTGAAGTCCTGCCTCGATCAGCGTCTTCGTCGTGGTTAGTCCGGAAGGACCTGCCCCAACGACACATACGCGTTGTCCCTGCCCCTCTGGCCATTGCTTTGGATGTCCGGAAATTCTTGCCATAAAGCGTTGTGACTTGCCTCAGCAGGACAGGTCAATAGTCGGGACGCGTCGTCGCACCGTATCCGGAAGCCTCCGTTTGAATTAAAGGGTCCACAGACGCATGTCTGGATGTCATGGTCGCTCGGCATCGTGTCGGCGCCGGGTCTGTTCGGCTGAGGCTAACGGCAGGGCCCGATCTTTCCCGGCCAGGCTGGCTGCCAGAATTTTCTCAGAGATACATCGCCCTGCGAGCAGAAAAATGGTGCGGCCGAGAGGACTCGAACCTCCACGGGTTGCCCCACAGCGACCTCAACGCTGCGCGTCTACCAGTTCCGCCACGGCCGCACGCCGAGGAGACCGCGGTATACTGGGCGCTATTCGGATTGTGAAGCGAAAAGTCTTCGCTATATGCAGTGTAATGTCTGAGCATTTCCCAATCGAGTGGGCCATCAGCCACAAACTCGTCCCCTATGAGCAGGCCGTTTCCGCTATGGAGGCCCGTGCCGTAGCCATTCGGGAAGGTACTGCTGCGCAGCTTGTCTGGCTGCTTGAACACCCCCCGCTTTACACAGCTGGAACAAGCGCCCAGCCCAGCGACCTTGTCAGTCCGGACCGGTTTCCGGTATTCGATGCCGGCCGGGGCGGGCAGTATACCTATCACGGGCCCGGTCAGCGTGTGGCCTATGTCATGCTGGATGTGGCCGCGATGGGGCGCGACGTTCGCAAATTTGTGGCCCGGCTGGAGGCATGGATCATTTCCAGCCTCGCAGAGTTTAATGTTAAAGCCGACACTCGCGCCGGACGTGTCGGCGTCTGGGTCGACCGGACCCAGGCGGGCGGGACGTTACGGGAAGACAAAATTGCGGCGATTGGTATTCGGCTCAAGCGCTGGGTCAGTTTCCACGGCATCAGCCTGAATGTTGAGCCGGACCTCGAACATTTTTCAGGCATAACACCCTGTGGCATTGCTGATCCACGATACGGCGTCACCAGCCTTGTCGATCTTGGTTACCCCGTTGGCATGGCCGATGCAGATGCGGCGCTGAAGGCAGCTTTCGAGACAATCTTTGAGTGCAAAACCCGCCCGGCACTGCCGCCGGTCCCGGCCTGACCTTAACCCGCAGCAGCCTGCAGGTCTCTTCCCTTTGGAGCTGCACGCGCCACGACCATCAGGCTCCATGGCACCAGAAAGGCACTGAGAAGCATCATCAGCGTAACAAAAGCCCCAACATGCGGTCTCAGAACGAACGTCTCCTGATCCGGCATTTCATTCTCTGCATTAAAGCCGCGACGGCCTCCCCGATCGCCGCCGCGTCTCGGGCCACGGCTTGCCGCCTCGCCACCCGCATCGTCATCCTCGCGGGCATCTGCGCGTGCTTTCTGCGCCTCCCGGCGGCGTTCCAGCGCCTCTTCACGGAACGCGCCCGGGTCCTCCAGGAATGCCGCACGTTTTTGGTACATAACGTCATACTCCGCCGCGCTCTTCTGAATATTTCCAAGAGTGACCGTGCCTGCAATCACAAGCGGCAAGAGGATCAAAACTGCCCAGGCCGATGACTTGCCCGCATCCGCCAGCCGCCGATTGTGAATAACAAAAGACATCAGGCCAGTGACCAGAAAGACGGCCGCACTGGCATACTGTTTTGCCACCGACAAGCCCGCCGTGTCGACACCGGTCAACGCCAGGATGAAGAGGAGCAGCCCGCCACCGAAGACGAAGAGGAATTGTAACATGAATAGCAGGGTCCAGGCCCGCGTGAAGTGTAATCTGGAGCTGCGCCCCATCACATTGAAAAGGGTGGCCAGCCAATTTATCCGAGACGGGAGGTCCTCCGGATCTGTGATCCAGGGACGGGCTGGGTCAAGCGGCGGTAAGTCTGAAGTCGAATGGGACATGGATTATACGAATCTTCGCTGGGCTTCTTTCCTTAGCACAGCCCAATCCTTATTTACAATCGATATTTTCTTTTTGTTTTTCAATAAAAATCGCCCTTCAATCCCCTTATAGGCGTCAGGGGCGGGGACCAAACTGATTGTGCCCGGCTTCACCCTTGAGACGCCCGACCAGATATCCCACCACAGCATTTCCGATAATCGTGTTGAGCAGGTTTAACGGCAGAAGAAGCGCGTTCAGCCGTTCGCCCTGCTGCATCATTCCCGCCAGATCACCTGCCTGAAAGCGATCTGTCACCAGGCTGCGCACGGACTCAATTTCTTCAGTCGAAAAAACCGGCTCCAGGCACAAGGTGGCAACAAATTGCACGGTCAGGGTCGCGAAAAGAACGCCAACCACCCACCAGGCGGTGCGCCCGGTATCGTGGAGCCGTTTTCCATAGACACAGATGTAAGGAAAAATCAGAAAATAGCCGAACAGGCCAACACTGCTTGACAGCATGACCTGACCAGCCACGACAAGCGTGCTTGCAACGGTGAGTATGACCAGGGCCTGCCAGAACCGCCGGGGCGCAAGCCGTCCGGCTGGACTAAAAAGAAGAGACCTCATTCCGCACCCCTCTTGGGCAGATCGCTTTAATCAAACTCGACCATGATCTGGTCCGCCGCGACGCTGTCGCCTGCTCCAACATTGATGAGCTTAACCGTCCCACTGGTCTCGGCACGGATAATATTCTGCATCTTCATGGCCTCAACGATACAGACCGGCTCGCCTTCCTGCACTTCCTGACCCATCCCCACATCGACCGAAACCACGAGCCCGGGCATCGGCGAGATAATCATTTTAGACAAGTCGGGCTTTTCCTTCTCAGGCAGGCGGCGGTGCATCTCCGCCACGTCCGGGCGACACACAAGTATCCGCAGGCGGACACCACGATGCTGCATCAGGAAGCCCTCCGTCCGGTCCTCAAATTTTACAGCAAAAGGCTGACCATCCAGCACACCTTCAATCAGGTGCTGTCCAGGCTGCCAGCGGGTGACGAGAGTGTGAGTGACCCCATCAATGGTGAGCGTCGCCTCGCCGTCACCCAGCATTGCCGTGACGGGGTGATAAACATCACCGAGTATGGCGACCCAGTCCTGCCTCTGGAAATCAAGCGGCGCCAGCCGGCCCGTGGTCTGTGCAGCCCGCCGGCTGATCACACACTGGACATAAGCACTGGCTGCAATCAGCATGACATTCTGAGACGCCGTTGGCAGTGTGCCGGCAAATCCCTCGGGAAATTCGTCCTTGATATAGGCGGTCGTGATGTCACCAGACCGGAAACGCGGTTCGTCCATAACCGCAGCGCAAAATGGTATATTGTCCTGAATTCCGGCAATCTGAAACCGGTCCAGGGCTTTGGCCTGAGTATCGAGCGCGACATCCCGGGTGGGCCCGTGAGTGACAAGTTTGGCGATCATGGGATCGTAGAACATGGAGATCTCGTCGCCCTCCCGCACGCCACTGTCGATCCGCACCGTTCCCCCCTCCAGCGCCCCTTCAGCCGGCGGCTTGAATCGCTTCAGGCGCCCAATCGACGGCAGGAAGTTCCGGTACGGGTCTTCTGCATAAACCCGGCTCTCAATGGCCCAGCCATTAATCTTCAGTGTGTCCTGAGACAGGGCCAGCTTCTCGCCCGCCGCCGACCGGATCATCTGTTCAACCAGGTCCACGCCTGTGATCATTTCCGTCACAGGATGCTCGACCTGTAGGCGCGTGTTCATTTCGAGGAAATAGAAACTCTTATCCTTGCCGGATGCCACAAATTCAACGGTGCCAGCACTGTCATAATCAACGGCCCGTGACAGGGCGACGGCCTGTTCACCCATTTTTTTGCGGGTCGCTTCATCGAGCAGAGGCGACGGCGCTTCTTCCAAAACCTTCTGATTGCGGCGCTGGATCGAACATTCACGCTCGAACAAATAGACACAACCACCATGCTTGTCGCCCATCACCTGAATTTCCACGTGCCGCGGCTCGAGGATAAACTTCTCGATGAAAATACGATCATCCCCGAAAGAGGCCGCTGCTTCGGCTTTCACCGCAGGATATCCCTCTTCCACATCGCGATCACTGAATGCAATCCGAATGCCCTTTCCACCGCCACCCGCCGACGCCTTGATCATGACCGGATAGCCGATCTCCTTGGAAATTTTCAGCGCTTCCTGCGTGTTCTCAATCAGCCCCATATGCCCCGGCACGGTGGAGACACCGGCCGCCGCGGCAAGTTTCTTGGAACTGATCTTGTCACCCATCGCCTCAATCGCACGCGGATTCGGACCAATAAACGCGATTTTTTCGCGCTCCAGACGCTTCGCAAATTCAGCATTCTCAGACAGGAATCCGAAACCCGGATGAACCGCCTGGGCGCCTGTCTGCTTCACCGCCGCAACGATCTTGTCCATTACCAGATAGGATTCCGACGCAGGCGATCCTCCAATGTGGACAGCCTCGTCCGCCATCTCGACCGCCATGGATCCGGCATCCGCATCGGAATACACGACAACGGTTTTGATGCCGAGGCGTCGACAGGTCTTGATGACTCGCACGGCGATTTCTCCCCGATTCGCGATGAGGATTTTGTCAAACATTGCGGGCTCCGGGCTTAGATGAACAGACCTGAGATGCGGGCTTAGGCGAGCCGCCTGCGCTTGTCGAGATCGGCGCGCTGTTTTCCCAGTCCGAGGACCCGCCTGCAACAGCCGGCGAACGCTTAAGCCGGCAGCCCCCACGCGGGCCGGACATTATGCAAAACGGTCAAACCTTAAACCCGGTCAATGCCTGCCGGGCCTGACCAAAGCCCAACAGCTCAGCGGATGGACAGGAAGCGCGTAAACAAATGCATTAATTCGCGCGGCATTTCCTTGGGAAGCAGGTTGTCCACCGGATCATCGCGCCGCACGACCATTGATGTCGTCATTGCGGGCTTGTCGACCCGGTAATAATTCATCGACCAGTTTGGAAACGCCCTCTGTGTAATGGTTTCACCAATGATCTGAACAAGTCCCGTATGGCGATCATCTCGCAGGATGCGATCGTACAAATCACGCACCTCACTTTCCTCGCCCTCAATTGCCTGCATGAAATGCCGGGCATTATGGGCAAGAAACCCTGTCACGAAACGCTCATAGTTGTTTGACTGAGACACATCCAGAATGCGCCCAATCTCCTCCACCTTGAGGTCGTCGATCGCGGTGCTCACATAGACCAGAAGATACATTTTTTCACCTATTCCCGGAGACATGTGTCCTCCGAAATGGTTTTGGACGCAAGCGCATGCAATCAAAACGGGTTCTGTCCACCCGCTGTGGAAGATTGGCCGGTCATACCGGCCCCGCAGCAAGGCGTTCTGCCTTATCACTGAAGAAATCTCGTCGGGGTGGTGTAAAGCAAACCTGAACTGGCTTATATGACTAGCGTCCATCAAACAGGACTGACCGGACATGACGACAGATACCGACACCATCCTGCCAATGCGGACTGGGGACATCCGTATCCACAGCGGCGAAGACTTTGAAGGCATGCGGCGGGCAGGCCGTCTGGTGGCCGAATGCCTGGACATGCTCGTTGGCGAGGTCCGGCCGGGCGTGACCACTGCACATATCGACGATCTGGTCCGGCACTTCGTTTTGGATCATGGCGCCCAGTCGGCAACCATCGGTTATCGCGGCTATCGCCATGCCTCCTGCATATCGCTGAATCACGTCATCTGTCACGGCATACCCGGTGAGCGGGTCTTCAAAGACGGCGACATTGCGAATATTGATGTCACAGTTATCGTAGACGGTTGGCATGGCGACCATTCGAGAATGTTCGCGGCCGGGCAACCAAAACGCAAGGCAGAACGCCTTATGGACCTGACCTATGAGGCCCTGATGGCTGGTATTTCAGCCGTGCGCCCGGGTGCTTTTTTTGGCGATATTGGGGGTTCCATATCGGAAGTCGCCCGCAAAAACCGCCTGGCCGTGGTGGAAGATTTTTGTGGCCATGGTCTCGGACGCATCTTCCATGATGAACCCAATGTGGTTCATTCCGCCCGACCCGGCACAGGCCCGGTTCTGCGCGAAGGCATGTTTTTTACCATTGAACCCATGCTTAATCTTGGCCGCAAAGATGCGGCGATTTTAAAAGACGGCTGGACAGCCGTCACGAGAGACCGGCAATTGTCGGCCCAGTTCGAGCATTCGGTGGGGGTCACCGCAGACGGCGTCGAGATTTTCACGACATCTCCAAAAGGTCTGCACACACCGCATCGCAGCTGAGCGATGAACCCGGCCGGTGTCCCACCCCACTGGAAGGGTCACCGGGACCGCCTGCGCCGGCGCCTGCTCGATCGCGGCCCCAAGGCTTTGGAAGATTACGAGCTTCTTGAAGTCCTGCTTTTCGCCATCATTCCGCGGCGGGATGTGAAGCCTCTGGCAAAGACGCTGATGAAACGGTTTGGCTCCCTTTCTGCTTTTCTGGCGGCGGATCGCCATGAGCTTATGCAAATTGACGGCATTGGGGAGCACGCCTCGTCGCACATATTGACCCTTCGGGAGATCCTGTCGCGCGCAGCCCAGGAGCCGATCAAAGGCCGCCCGCTCATTTCCAGCTGGAATGCACTCCTCGGCTATGTCCGGCATGAATTGCAGCACGAGACTCGCGAACAACTTCGTGTCTTGTTTCTGGATCGCAAGAACCAGCTCATCGCGGATGAAGTTCTGGGGTTCGGCACCGTCGACCATGCACCCGTTTATCCCCGGGAAGTGGCGCGGCGCGCGATCGAACTGGCCGCCTCTTCCCTGATCCTCGTCCACAATCACCCAAGTGGTGACCCGACTCCGTCGCGCAGCGATATTGATATGACACGGGGCCTGATTGACGCCCTGTCAGCTTTCGACATCACCATCCATGATCACCTCATTGTGGCGCGCCATGGCATTGTCAGTTTTAAATCTCAGGGCCTTATTTGATGTTCGTCGGACTGGACAGCAGGGAAAAGAACGTATGACTTGACCACAAAACGAGGGAGAGATCATGTTCAGAACCTTATTGGCGTCACTGGCTGCCACGACACTGCTGACAAGTGCCCAGGCGGAGCCGGACTGGTATCCGTCGCAATTTGGCGCAGATGACCGTCTTGGCGCAGTGAACCATTTAACCGAAGCGAAAACGGCGGATGCCGCACGCCTCATCACGACAGGAAAGACCTATGCTCTGGGCATGGTGACGGGGCGTGACACACCGGCCTATGGCCCACGTGAATACGACGTCATGATCCTGCAGCTTGCGGATGGATCCGGTACGCCTCTCGGAACCAACAAGGCAGTGGGCAACGATGACTATGTGGACACTTTTATCGGCATTGGCAGTCAGATTGACGGCTTGGGCCACATGGGGATTGATCATCTCTATTATAATGGGGTGCACGTTTCCGACTTCGTGACCACGAGCGGCCTGACCCAATTCGGCACCCAGGATCTGCCACCAATCGCTACCCGCGGTCTGCTTCTCGACATGACCCAAGCCTTTGGCACTCCTGTTCCAGACGGGACGGCCTTCAACAAAGCCGAGATCGATGCCGCGCTGACCCGGCTGAATCTGACCATCGAACCTGGTGACGTGGTGCTCTTTCACACTGGAAAAATGGCTTCGGGAAGCACCGACCTCGCTGTCTCGCCGGGTGAACCCGGGCTTGGCGTGGAAGGCGCCCATTACCTCGCCAGCCTTGGCGTCGTAGCCGTCGGGGCGGACACCTGGGCGGTTGAGGCGATTCCCTTTGAGGACCCCGTCCGCCCATTTGAGGTCCATCAGACATTGCTGGCCAAACATGGCGTCTATATTCTTGAGAACATGGTCACCGATGCACTTGCTGCTGACGGCGTTAGCGAATTTTTCTTCACGCTTGGTGCCCCCCGGCTGGAGGGTACGGTTCAGGCCATCATCAATCCGGTCGCCATTCGCTGAGTGTCTCAATTTTCTGGATTACAGGGCTTGCACGATGATGCGAGGTGTCTACCGTCGAATTCAAAGAGATGGCGACAGACCATCTGTGTGGAGGAAAATTTGTTATGACTGACGTTGCTACGGCGGCTGCCCCTGCACGCAATGAAGGGGGCTTCGGAACAAAATCCTATCGAAGCTACGTTCTGATCGTTCTGATGGTGGTTTACACCCTGAACTTTGTTGACCGGACCCTGATTGCGGTCGTTGCACAGCCCATCATCGAAAGTTTCAACCTGTCAGATGCGGAATGGGGCCTGCTCTACGGGCCACCCTTTGCCTTATTTTATGCCGCGATGGGCCTGCCCATTGCCATGTGGGCGGACAAGTCAAATCGGGTTCGCATCATCGCTTTATGTATCGTCCTGTGGTCAATTATGACGGCCTTATGCGGACTCGCCGCCGGCTTTGTCATGCTTCTTTTCTTCCGGATTGGCGTCGCCGTCGGCGAAGCCGGATGTACCCCTCCGGCGAACTCGATCATTGGTGACTATTACCGGCCAATCAGCCGCGCCACAGCGCTTGGCATATACTCAATGGGGGTGACCGTTGGCAGCGTCCTTGCCAATCTGTTTGGCGGCCCCATTGCGGCTATGCAGGGGGAGGACTTTGGTGCGCTACTGTCCGGAATTGGCCTCGGCTTCATGTTCGGGGGCCTGGACTGGGCGAACATTGAAGGATGGCGCATTGCGTTCGTGGTTGTCGGCCTGCCCGGCGTCCTCATTGCCGCTCTGGTTTATCTGACGGTGAGAGAGCCCCCCCGGGGGTTTTCAGATCCACCGGGGACGACACATGTCGAACAGGCAGGCCTGAAGGAAGCCTTGAGAGAACTCAGCCAGAAACCAAGTTTCTGGTGGATGACCGCCGGAGCCGCCCTCGTGGCCTTTGTCGGATATGGCCTGGTCAGTTTTCAGGCCCCTTTCCTGCAGCGCGAGCATGGCATAGACGTGCGCGAAGCGGCTGTGAATTATGGCGCGCCGCTCTCTGCAATGGCCGCACTGGGCACCTTCCTCGGCGGCTGGCTAACAGAAAAATTGTCTGTCCGGTCTCCTACAGCCGTCGCCTGGCTTCCCGCCGTCGGTCTGTTTATTGCCGTCCCGTTTTATATCGGCGCCTTCTTTTCGTCGGATCTGAGACTGGTGTTCGGCCTCTGGGCCGTGGCGGCAACCTGCCACTACGCCTATCTCGGCGCGCAATATAATATCGGTCAGGGGGTTGTCTCAAACCGGTCACGCGCCACCGCGATTGCTATTCTGTTGATCGTGGTGTCGATTATCGGCAATGGCATTGGGCCCTATTTCGTCGGCTTCTTCAGCGACTTCTTCATGTCGTCTCATCTGGCCGGCGCAGACGGCCTGACCCTGAAAATGTGTAAAGGACCTGACGAGCTGAGCCTCGCCCATCAGCAGGTGTGTAACTCGGCAAGTTCGGCCGGTCTCAAACAGTCAATTTCCCTGACGGTTTGCTGGTTCATTATTGCCGGCGGGTGTTTCCTGATGTCTGCCCGAACCCTGAAACAGGACTTTGTTGGACGCATGGAGATGGCGAAATGAGCGTGTCCGGATCTGAAACGCGCGCGAGTACGGCGATGAGCGCACAGGGCTATGGCTCGCCGGCCTATCGCGCTTACGTCCTGTTCGCCCTGATTGTGGTTTACACCTTCAACTTCATTGACCGGACCCTCATCGGTGTCCTCGGCGAGCCCATCCGTGAAACTTTCGGTCTGTCCGACACCATGATGGGCATGCTGTCGGGACCGGCCTTTGCCGTGATGTATACCCTGCTGGGCATTCCCTTTGCCATGATGGCAGAGCGCCGGAGCCGGACCTGGATCATCGCCTGCGCCATGGCCGCCTGGAGCGCCATGACAGCCCTCTGCGGCATGGCGCAGTCGACCTGGCAGTTTGCCGCTGCCCGCATCGGCGTCGGCATCGGCGAAGCGGGATGTTCACCCCCATCACACTCTCTTATTTCGGATTATTTCCCGCCTGAAAAGCGGTCCTCCGCCCTCAGCATCTTCGCCCTCGGTATTCCGGTTGGATCCATGCTGGCAGCCCTCGGCGGCGCCTGGATCGCCACGCAGGACAATATGAACTGGCGGGATGCATTTATCTGGATGGGGCTGCCGGGGGTCGTTGGCGCTGTCATCTTCAAACTCACCGTTAAAGATCCGCCACGGGGCTATTCCGACCCCGGCGGCGCAGAAGCCGCAGCCACGCGCGAAAAGCCGGGTCTGTTCGAAGCCTTTCGTCTGCTGGCCTCCAAGCCAAGCTTCTGGCATGTCAGCCTTGGTGGCGCGATCGTTTCATTCGCCGGTTATGGGATCGGGCAGTTTGTCGCGCCCTTCTGGATGCGGGCACATGGCCTGAGCCTGATGGACGCGGCTTTGATCTATGGCGGGGTTCTGGGTATCGCAGCCGGCATCGGCACCCTTGGATCCGGCATGCTGGCGGACCGCATCCGGTCACGGCATCCGAATTCCGATTCCTGGCTTCCGGCCCTCGGCATGGCACTGGCGTTTCCCTTTGCCGTCATCGGTTACAATACGCTCAGCTTCTCCTCCGGCGCGCTCGCCGTCTGGCTTGCCATTCCGGCGCTGGCGATCGCGGCCCTGCTCCGCTACACCTATCTCGGCCCCATGTTTGCGGTCACCCAGAAACTGGTTGAACCGCGGATGCGGGCGACGGCAGCGGCCCTTTTGCTCTTTGTCGTGAATTTTATCGGCTATGTGTTTGGCCCTCCGATCGTCGGCATCTTTTCGGATACGGCATCTCGCATCCAGCTGTCACAGATGGAGTCTCCGGTAACGCTGGCCGACTGTGACGCCATCGATGCTGGCTTGAAAGCCACTGCGGACAGGACGGCAGGTGCGCTCAACGCGGTCGAACTGGAAGAAGCCCGGGCCGCTTATAACGGGTACTGCGCTCCGGCCCGCCGCGTCGGCATTCGCTGGGCCGTCACGCTTGGATCAGCATTCTTCCTCTGGGCCGCACTGCACTTCCTGCTGCTGGGTCGCACGATGAGAAAAGATATCTGGACGCCAGACGCCGGTTAGTCGGGACGGGATCGCCATCGGTTCACGGGCCAGATGCGTCCCTGCCCGGAACGGGACCTGTTCCAGCACCTGACTGACGCGGCTCAGGGCGCGCGGGCATTCTGGTCATTGCTAGGTAGTGGGCGTGTTCCCATGGTCGCACGGCGTGCGATTTGCGCCAAGACACGATCACGCTAAGACGCTAAACATGGTCTATGGCCGTTTATACTCAAGTGTCTAACGCATCTTTGAACGCGTTTCTCAAAGATTACGATCTCGGGACAGCCACGAGCTTCAAGGGCATTGCAGAAGGTGTTGAGAACTCCAACTACTTTCTCGAGACAAGCAAGGGCCGGTATATCCTGACGCTGTTTGAGAAACGGGTGCACGAGGATGATCTCCCTTTCTTCATCGGGTTAAAAAAGCACCTGGCCGATAAGGGGTTTCCATGTCCGCGTCCGATTCCGGCCCGGGACGGGCGGGCCCTGAGAACCCTTGAAGGCCGGCCGGCGGTCATCGTCTCTTTTTTATCCGGCCTGTCGCCGAAACGCCCACGCCTAGCCCATTGTCGCGCACTGGGTGCCGGCCTGAGCCGGCTGCATGCAGATGCCTCAGACTTCGGCAGAACACGCCCGAATCAACTTGGGTCGCGCAGCTGGCCTGGGCTTTGGGAGGGACGGGACGCCGATGCAGATGCCTTGCAATCTGGTCTGGCCGCCCTCATCGATCAGGATCTGGCAGCAATGTCAGCGGCCGGGCTGGACCAACGCGACCTCCCCCGGGGGGTCATCCATGCCGACCTGTTTCCGGATAATGCCTTTTTCCTCGACGATAGCTTTGCGGGCGTGATTGACTTCTATTTTGCCTGCACGGACGCCCTGATTTATGACATTGCCATTTGCCTCAATGCCTGGGCGTTCACGCCTGATGGGCAGTTTGACCGGGTGAAGGGCGCGGCGCTGATCTCGGCCTATGAGGCGCACCGGCCCCTCAGCGAGGGTGAGAGAGACGCCCTGCCAGCCTTCTGCCGCGGGGCTGCCCTGCGATTCTTCCTGACCCGTTTGATCGACTGGAGTGACACGCCAGCTGATGCGCTGGTCAAGCCGCACGATCCGCTGGACTATGCCAAGCGCCTGGCCTTTCACCGAACCGCCAAGACGGCTGCAGATTACGGCGCCTGAACGGATCAGCACCCGGCTCGGCTTTTAGCTGTCCGCGGGCATGGCGCCGATCTCCGACGGAACAGCGCGTCTAGCGACTGTAAGCCAGCGGTCGAGATGCCTGCCCAAGGTCAAGATACCGGTCGCGCAGCCGGGTTTGCCGACTCTCAAGTGGCTGGGCCTCGCCATCGATCCAGATCGCCTTTGGCGCGCTCATGACTTCCAGCGGATCTCCGTCCCATAAGACGAGGTCCCCGCGCTGGCCAACAGCGATACGTCCAAGACCCTCCAGTCCGAATATGTCCGCTGGTACGGAGGTAATGGCCGCCAGCGCGTCGTCGTGGGACACGCCGCTGGCCACAGAGTTTCCGGCGACCTGCAGGACAAGACGGGCCTGATGGCTGGAGTCATCAAAGTGTGTGAAGGCCGTGGTGACGCCGGCCAAGATCAAACGCTGCGCATTGTGACGGGTCGCCGCAAGGCTCTCAAAGCGCGATGGCAGATTGGTGAAAGGATCAATGATTACCGCGACCTCCGCCGCCCGAAGCTCATCCGCGACCAGCCACCCCTCTTCAGCTCCGAGCAAGGCGATGTTGAGCTGTGGCATCTCCGCTTTCAGGCGGAGAACTGCCCGGATATCGCTGGCCCGACTGACGGCGACCAAAATCAGCTGCTCGCCCCGGGCCGCGGGCCCGAAAGCACGCGCGTCGACGGCGTTCAAAACGTGCCCGGTTCCATCTTCCCCGTCCTCTTCAGAAAAGGACAATGCATCCTCAAAGGCGGCGCGAAGTTCGACCCAGCTGGCTGCCCTCGACCCACCGCTGGCGGCGGCGCCGGATTCCCCCAAACCGATTACAGTAAAGGCCTTTCGGTCGACCTCTGTCTGGGCTGTTCCGCCCGTATCCGCGACAAAGCCCTGTCCGGCAATCAGGCTGGAAGACAACCCCGGAACAACCGCGATCCGGGTTATACCCTCAATCCGGGTCACCCCGACACTGGCGGCCGCAGGATTAAATCCATCGGCGGCAACAATCGCGGCCGAAAACAGTCCCTCTGCTGCCGACCGGTCATCTGTTGTATCCTCGGCTCCGACCTCGACCAGGCCGGTGCTCGATGCGGAGGAAATGATCCCCGGCGTAAGCCAGGCGCCTGCCGCATCAAGCCGGTCTATCCCGACAGGAAGGTCCGGATCGGTCCCAAGCGCGGCAATCACCCCATCCTGGACAAGCACCGTGGCCTGTTCAAGCGTCCCCTGATCCGTCCCGGTCCAGACCCGTGCATTCTCGATGGCGAAATCCTGGGCCAGACCTGAGGGCGTCAGAGAAAAAATAAGGCCGAGGCCTATCAGCATGTCACGTCTCATTTCAGGTCTCCTTCACCTGGGTGCCCCAATTCGAAATCCGAGACCGGAATCAGGGAGGCCTCGGAACGGTCAAACAGAACGGCACCGTCGACAAAAACCAAATCTGCCTGAGTGAACGAGCTGAAAGGATCTCCCGACCAGACGACGATATCGGCATTCTTTCCGACCTCGATCGATCCCGTTTGGTCGAATATTCCCAGCGACCGCGCGGGGTTGGCTGACAACCACTGCCAGGCAACCGCCTTACTCAGGTCCAGACCGGCGCGCTGGCCATCCGCGAGGGCTTTTGCGGCCTCCTGATTCAAGCGTTGAATCCCGATATCACTGTCAGAATGGACGATCGCGCACGCCCCGGCCCGGTGAACCAGAGGAATGTTTTCTCGGATCCCGTCATAGGCTTCCATTTTGAAGCCCCACCAATCGGCCCACATGGCTGAACATGCACCATAGTCGGCCAGAAGGTCGGCAATTTTATAACTTTCGACCGCGTGGTGGAAGCTGGCGACATGATATCCAAATTCCCTCGAAATATCCATCACCTGGGCCATTTCATCAGCCCTGTAGCAATGCATGTGAACCAGAATGTCCCCTTGCAACACGCCCATCAACGTATCCAGCTCCAAATCGCGTTCGGGGGCGTCGCCCTCGCCGGACCAGTGCCGTTCCCAGGCCTCCTTATAAGATGCGGCCCGTGCCCAGGCGGCCCTGTAGCCCGCCACATTTCCCATCCGCGAATAGGGCGTTCCACCCGGATAGCCGCGCCCATAGCCATAGACGCGCTTGGGGTTCTCTCCACACGCCATTTTCAGCGTATAGGGAGCGTCGGGAAACTTCATCGCCTGCGCGGTCCGCGCCGGCACATTCTTGAGCGTGACGCCACGGCCGCCAAACAAGTTTGCCGATCCAGGCAGGATCTGCATCGCCGTTACCCCTCCGGCCAGCGCCCGGGAAAACCCCGGATCCTGCGGCCAGATGCTGTGTTCGGCCCAGACTTCGGCAGTGACCGGGGCGCTGATCTCATTTCCGTCACTGTGCGCGTCGACGCCGGGGCTGGGATAGACGCCGAGATGGCTGTGATTGTCGATGATGCCCGGCGTGACCCAGCGGCCCGCCGCATCGATAATACGTGCACCCGATGGGGCCGAAACCTCCTGCCCATAAGCCAGGATGCGTCCGCCGGACAAAAGCACATCACCCCCGTCAATGCGTCCCCCAAGGCCATCCAGTACGGTGGCGTCCTTGAGGAGCACCGTCTCGGAGTCCAGGGGACGATAGGTGGATGGAAATGGGTTCGTATTGATTTGCGTCGGCGCGACCTCGGTGTCGGTGTTTTCAAGTGTGGCACACGCCGGAAAAACCAGCAGGCAGACGGCCAGGCCGGCCTGTCGCAACAAGTTCGATGTCATGATTTAAACTCCCCAACCGGTCCAGATCCAAGATCTAGAGCAAACGGAGAGATACGCCAGAGCTGGGTTGCAAATCACGCCTGACCGCCGACAAGGCGATCAGGTCGCTCAAGGATCAAAGCGGTATATTATCGTGCTTTTTCCATGGATTTGACAACTCCTTGCCGCGGAGCGTCCGCAAAGCTCGGGCGACCCGCCGACGGGTGGAGTGCGGCATGATGATATCGTCAATATAGCCCTTTTTTGCCGCCACATAGGGATTGGCAAAATTATCCTCATACAACCGGGTTTGCTCGGCGATCTTGTCGTCATCGCCAATATCCTGCCGGAAAATGATCTCAACCGCACCCTTGGCACCCATCACGGCAATCTCTGCCGTTGGCCAGGCATAATTCACATCTCCCCGCAGATGTTTTGAGCTCATGACGTCATAGGCGCCCCCATAAGCCTTGCGGGTGATCACGGTCACCTTGGGCACCGTGGCCTCGGCGAACGCGAACAGGAGCTTTGCACCATGTTTAATCAGGCCACCATATTCCTGCTTGGTGCCCGGCATAAAGCCCGGCACGTCGACCAGGGTAATGATCGGAATATTGAAGCAATCGCAAAAACGGACAAAGCGCGCCGCCTTGCGGCTGGCGTCAATATCGAGGACGCCGGCCAGCGTCATGGGCTGGTTGGCAACGACACCGACCGTCGACCCCTCCATGCGCCCAAAGCCGCAAATAATATTGGCTCCGAAATTCGGAGACATCTCGAAGAAGTCGCCCTCATCAACGGTTTTTTCGATCAGCTCCCTCATATCATAAGGCTTGTTCGGATTGTCCGGAACCAGCGTGTCGAGGCTGCGGTCTTCCCGGTCGATCTCGTCATAGCTTGGTCGAACCGGCGGCTTTTCCCGGTTTGACCCGGGCAGGAAATCGACCAGGCGCCGCATCTGGACCAGCGCCTCGATGTCATTTTCATAGGCGCCATCGACCACGCCTGATTTCTGGGCATGCACGCTGGCCCCACCCAGCGTCTCATGTGTCACGACTTCATTGGTGACCGTTTTCACAACATCTGGACCGGTAACATACATGTAGGAGGTGTCTTTCACCATGAAGATGAAATCGGTCATGGCCGGGCTGTACACGTCGCCGCCGGCACAGGGACCCATGATCACGGAGATTTGCGGAATCACACCACTAGACAGAACATTCTCCATGAAAATGTCCGCATAGCCTGCCAGGCTGTCGACACCCTCCTGAATCCTGGCACCGCCGGCGTCAAAAATACCAATCACCGGCGCACCATTCTGCACGGCCATCTTCTGTATCTTGACAATTTTTTCGGACTGCGCCTTGGACAGCGAGCCGCCAAAAACAGTGAAATCCTTCGAGAACACATAAATTAGCCGTCCATTGATGGTGCCGTGTCCGGTGACAACACCATCCCCTGGGATGCGCTGGGCCTCCATCCCGAAATCGTTCGAGCGATGCTCGACAAACATGTCATATTCTTCGAAGCTGTCCTCATCCAGAAGCAGAGCGACCCGCTCGCGTGCGGTCAGTTTGCCCTTTTCATGCTGGCGTTCTACCCGCTTTTGTCCCCCACCGAGCCGCGCCTGTTCACGGCGGGCTTCGAGCGCCTCAATCACATCTTGCATGCTGATCTCCTCGAATGTTCGGGCTTTGTAATACCCCGGCGCAATCTGACAAGGCTTCTGCCAGGTCGGACGCGGAAAGATCAGGCGCCCGGTTATGATACGGCTGTCCGCAAACCGACCGGAGAACCGCAAAGCAGCATCCCGCGAGGCCCCAGGCGCGGATCAGCCTGTCACGCCTTCGCTGATGAGCCGGCGTTTTCAGGCAAAGGCATACGGTCCGCCCCGCTCAAGCGCGGCCTGATAGGCCGGGCGCTGATGACAGCGGGTGAGAAAATCCCGGACATGAGGATAGGCTGACAGATCGACCCGGGACCCCGCTGCTTCAAGCGGGAAACTCATCATGATATCTGCCGCCGAGAAAGCTTCACCCACAAACCAGCCGGTCTCAGCGAGAGACGCGTTCCAAAAAACCACCTGCTCCGCGATGCGCGGGTCAATAAACTGCGCGTGGACCGGGCTCAGAATCGTGCGGAACAGACGTCGAGCCAGCAGAGGGGCGCGCTCGGGGATGTTGCTAAAAATCAATTTCATCACCAAGAGCGGCATGGCCGTGCCTTCGGCATAGTGCAGCCAGTAAGTCATCTGCCGGGCGTGCGCCGTCCCTTTCTCAGTGCCAAGACTTTGATCGGTATCGCGTGTCTCTAAAACATATTCGAAAATCGCCCCGGTCTCTGCCACAGTGATGGTATCATCGGTAATGACAGGTGATTTTCCAAGCGGGTGGACATCGTAGAGCTCGGGCGGGGCGAGCCGGGTTTTCGGGTCCCGATCGTAACGCCGAACGTCATATTCAGCTCCCAGCTCTTCGAGGAGCCAGAGCACGCGCTGGGATCGGGAATCTTCAAGATGATGCACTGTCAGCATGTCCTACCGCCTTTTGATTCACTGATCAGGCAGATTTAGGTCGAAAGCGCCTGTAGCCAAACATCCAGCGCATCTGCATCAGCCTGCCGGGTAGCCCGCGCCGCCTGCGCTTCGGCGTCCTCGCCCCATTGCTCGATTTGCCAGTCTTCGTCGAGGCATGACGCCTCAAGGGCTGCCGAGGCAGACAGCTGACCACGCTCAACCGCCAACGCCAGAACAACAGAGCCAAACAGAGCGCAGGCCCAGCTGAGACCCGTCAGCCGGAAATCGTCAAGGCTTTCCGCATGGGTTCGCAAGGCGTCAAGGGAGGCAGCAGGTTGGGGCGCCGCAATAATACCCTCAACCGGCACCAACAAGACATTCAAGGCTCGGCCTGCCCAGTCTCGCCAGGGCCGCCAAGCCTTGTCCTGGCGACTGCGCAATTCAGTTCCCGGTAGTTCAAGATGGCAGGTAAGATCGGTTTCAGCATAGGCGGCAAGCTCTTTAATCATCTCCGCGCGCGCGTCTGGTGTCCGGTCAAGCGCAACATTGCTCAGACGCGTTAGCGTCATGGTTGGCAACTCGATCCGGTCCGGCTGCTTTGCCCATTCTTCAGCAAGGGCGGCGGCGAGTGCCCGGGTTGGCAGCACCAGGGCAATGCGCGCCGGCGTTCGAACCGGGCGTTGATCCAGCAGAATCCCCCACCCGTCGCCGTTCTCTGCCTGCGCAACCTCAACCTGCGTGTAAAAACGCTTGGGATAGTCTGTCACCTTCATTCCGTCACCCGCATTGAAAACCGCTCCAGACTGGCCCCAAGGCTGTTAAAGTCATGATGAACTTCATACGCTCCAGCCGCAACCAGTTCATCCGCATTGGAAAATCCCCAGCTGACCCCCAAAGCGAATACCCCAGCCGCCCGGCCCATTTGCATATCAAACGTCGCATCGCCAATCATCAATGACTGCTGAGGACAGCTCCCGACCGCCTTCATCGCCTCAATCACCATGAACGGATGCGGTTTGCCCGGTCCATCATCTGCGCACCAGCTGGTGTCAAACAGATGCGCCATATCATGACGCTCGCAGAAGGCCTCGATCCCCCGGCGGGATTTGCCTGTCGCGACAGCCAGCAGCCAGCCCTGATCGGCAAGGCTTGTGACCAAATCTGCAGCACCAGGATAAAGCGGCTCCGCCCCCTGCCCTTCGGCACGCAGCTCGACAAAGCCCAGACGAAATTTGTCCGTGACCCTGCCAACCAGATCGGCATCGGCTTTCGGCGACAGCAAACGCTGACAGGCCTCCTGCAGGGAAAGCCCGACAATATGGCGGGTCTGATCGTAGCTGGGCGGCGCCAGGTCAACGGATTCAAATGCCCTGACCATCGCGGCCTGAATGATCTGTCGGCTGTCAACCAGAGTGCCATCAAGGTCGAATATCGCCAGTTTCAGAGACATTCTGGGAACCCGCCTGACCGGAACATGTGACTTAGGATCCGTTGTCCTCGACAGGCTTTTCCGTCACCCAGCTCTGCCAGACAAGAAGAAGGGGCGTCGACAGTTCGATGATCATGCCCGCGAATTGCGTGCTGTCACCCGGACCCACCGAGAGGTGGGAGATGAGACGGCCAAGGCCGCCAATAACAAGACCGGCGACGATCAGCTGAAGCAGACGGCGATGCCGGTCAATGTCCGTCAGCGCATACCAGATCATCATGCTGACCATGGCGTAAACGCCTGAAAGGTACCGAAGCTGATTATCCAGGGGCGACGCAACCTCAGCTTCTGGCATCAGGCCCGCCGCGCCCTGGCTCAGGCCCAGATAGGCAAAATACAGCGGAATAAGTGAAAACAGGGCGAGGGCAATCTTGAAACCAGTGCGCATGCTGCGGTCCTTTTGAAACGGGGTCAGGGATAAAGGCGGGTGCGCTCCCAGGCGCCGTCCACAGATGTGAACTGAAGTCGATCATGCATGCGAAATTTCTGATCCTGCCAGAATTCAATCTGGATCGGCTTCAGGCAATATCCGCCCCAATGCGCAGGTCGGGGAATCGCGTCCGGGTCCGCATAGGCCTGCGACACTTCAGACAGCCGCCCCTCGAAAACAGTCCGGTCCGCAAGATGCCGGGACTGGTCCGAGGCAATCGCCGCAATCCGGCTCTGCGCAGCCCGCTGGTTAAAATAGGCATCCGATACGTCCGGCGAGACGACGGACACGCTGCCACGCAGGCGAACCTGACGGCGCTGGCTTTTCCAGTGGAAGCACAGGGCTGCGCGGGGCGTATGGGCGAGCTGCTGCCCCTTGGCGCTGTGATAATTGGTGTAGAAGGTCAGCCCCTGCGATGAGGAAACGCCGCGCACAAGGACGATCCGCACGTCCGGCATCCCCATCTCATCGACTGTCGCCAGGGCGGCCGCGTTGGCATCATTCGGCTCGGCCCGAACCGCATCGGCCAGCCACGCCTCCAGCAGACCAAACGGGTTGTCCGTATCGGCAATCAGGGGACGGTCAACCGCTTCGGCATAGGCTTCGGCGCTTGGTGTGGGGGGAATTATGACAGGTTTTTCAGTCATCGCAGGGCCTGGCATTTGTGAGTTTCGTCAAATGGATATAGGACACCGACGGTTCTTGTCATACGGGTATGTCCCATGTCGCACAACAGTTTCGGTCATCTCTTTCGAGTCACCACTTGGGGCGAGAGCCACGGCCCGGCTCTGGGCTGCGTGGTGGATGGCTGCCCCCCCGGCCTGCGTCTCGATTCAGGCATGATTCAGGCCTTTCTCGACCTGCGGCGCCCCGGAACATCACGGTTTGTGACCCAGCGCCAAGAACCCGACCAGGTCCGGATCCTGTCAGGCATTTTCGAGGACGACCGGATCAGGGCCCGCTTTGGCGGGGCGGTCACAACCGGCACCCCGATCAGCCTGATGATCGAGAATGTTGATCAGCGCTCAAAAGACTATTCCGAGATTCGCGACCGCTACCGGCCCGGTCACGCCGACCAGACCTATGATGCCAAATATGGCCTTCGCGATTATCGCGGCGGCGGGCGCAGCTCCGCCCGGGAAACCGCGGCACGGGTTGCTGCCGGTGCTGTCGCCCGACAGATTCTCGGCGAAGGCATCACACTTCGCGGTGCAGTGGTCCAGATCGGACCGCATATGGTGGATCCGGAAAACTGGGACTGGGAAGAAACTGCCCGCAACCCCTTTTGGTGCCCGGACGCGAACATGGCCAAAAGCTGGGAGACTTACCTCGACGAGACCCGAAAGGCCGGGTCCTCGGCCGGGGCGATTGTCGAGGTACATGCCACGGGTGTCCCGGCGGGCTGGGGCGCGCCGATTTATGGCAAGCTCGATTCAGAGCTGGCAAGTGCGATGATGAGCATCAATGCGGCCAAGGGCGTCGAAATCGGCGCAGGCTTCGCCGCCGCAGGCTTCAGTGGTGAAGAAAACGCCGACGAGATGCGCATGCAGGGAGACCAGCTGGCCTTTCTCTCAAACAATAATGGCGGCGTGGCCGGCGGTATCTCGACAGGTCAGGATATCGTGGTGAGGCTGGCGATAAAGCCAACGTCGTCCATTCTCACGGAAACCAAATCTGTCACCTCAACCGGAGAGAATGTGGATATCCGGACAAAGGGCCGTCACGATCCCTGCGTGGGAATCCGCGCTGTACCGGTCGCAGAGGCCATGCTCGCCTGTGTTCTGGCTGATGCCAAATTAAGACATCGCGGCCAGACCGGAAGCTAGGCCGCCTGATATCCCCTTTGAAACTGGATGATACGCATGACGATCACCTTCTCTACGCCTGCTCTCTGGCCCGCTTTGATTTCGCTGACACTCCTGCCAGGCCTGGCATCGGCAGAGCCTGCAAAATGGAGCGGCGAAGGCGTCGCGGGCGGCGGGTTTTCGGCCGGCAACACTGAAACGGCCGATCTTGGTCTCGCCCTTCAGCTGGCGCGGGAATCGGGCCCCTGGGCGGTGGAATTCAATGCCTCCGCCGATTTCAGCGAAACCGATGGGGTCCAGACGGAAAACCGGCTGTTTTTCGATGCCAGCCTGGACCGGCAGCTGTTTAATCGTGCCTTCCTGTTTGGATCGGTGAACTGGGACCAGGATGCCTTTTCGGGCTTTTCATCGCGGACCTTTATCGGTGGTGGGCTGGGCTATGAGCTTGTTGACGCCGCACAAACCAAATGGTCTGTCCGGGCGGGCCCGGGCGTCAAGCAGGACAGGATCAGGGCACAGACCAGACCAGACCCCAGCCAGAATGTGGCCGGCCGCACGGTCGACTCTTTTTCCATTATCGGGCGGTCAGATTTACGACATGCGGTGAATGACGGGGTCACTCTGACCAATGACAGCAGCGGCGTCTGGGCAGAAACATCGACCCAGTTCAGAAATGAATCCGCGCTCACAGCCGCCCTGACCGACGCGCTGTCTGCGCGGGTCTCTTTCGAAGTTCGTTATGATACCGATCCCCCGATTGGCACGAAAAGCACCGACACGGTGACCCGTTTTTCAATCGTCTACGGGTTTGGAAAGTAAGCCGGCCTAGCCGACAAAGGCCCGTTCGATCACAAAGTCTGCCGGCTCGGAGTTAGATCCCTCTTTCAGGCCATGGCTTTCCATCACGCCTTTCAGCTCCTTCGTCATGTCGATGGAGCCGCAGATCATGGCTCTGTCCGTAGCCGGGTCGAGGCGGGGAATACCGAGGTCCTCGAACAGTTTGCCCGACCGGATCAGATCGGTCACCCGTCCGGTTCTCGGATAGGACTCCCGCGTGCAGCTGTCATACAGGCGCAGCTTTCCAGCGCCGATCTCTCCTATGTCGGGATCCGCCAGGAAGGCCTCCACGGTCTCCTGACTGTAGGCGAGTTCGGCCACATCACGACAGGTATGCGTAACAATGACCTCGTCAAAAGCCTCATAAACAGCCGGATCACGGATCAGGCTGGCAAAAGGCGCAAACCCTGTTCCGGTCGAAAACATGTACAGCCGACGCGCAGGGGTCAGGGCATCCAGGACAAGGGTGCCGACCGGCTTACGCCCCAATAGGACCGCATCCCCTTGCTCAATTTTCTGAAGGCGCGATGTCAGCGGCCCATCCGGAACCTTGATGGAGTAGAATTCCAGCGTGTCATCCCAGTTCGGGGAGGCAACGGAGTATGCCCGCAACAGCGGCTTCCCATTCTCACCGGGCAACCCAATCATGATGAATTCACCAGACCGGAACCGGAAGCTCTGTGGACGGGTCAGGCGGAATTTGAACAGCCTGTCCGTATAATGCTGCACGCTCAGAACCGTCTCTTGAGTCGGCGCGTTTGGATTCGGCTTCTTCGTCGTCTCAACCTGATCAGTTATTGTCACGGGCCCACTCCAGTCTGGCGTTCTCATTCGCGGCCCGATGTGCCTTTAAATGCTCACGGTTTCAAGCCGGCGTTTAGCCCTTTTAGTTTTGCTTATCATTTTTCAGCCCCGTGCTATCCATCCGATGAAAATGAAAACCACCAAAGTCAGCAGAGCCGAAATCTGGGTTGAGCGCGTCTGGCCGGTTGTCCTGGGCATGATCTCTCCACACATTGCCGAGGGGTCAGTCTGGGCCGGCTTCTTGGTAGAATTGGGGACAGATTAAGACAGGGTCTGGCCCGTGGCCTGCATCCAGTGTTTCCGACAGAAAGACGCATAGACCTGCTTCTCCACCCGCACCTGATCGCCTTGCATGACCGCCTGTCCCGAGCCGTCCAGCCGTGCCGTCATGCTGGCTTTGCGCCCACAGTGACAAATCGTGCGGGCCTCGCGCAGATGATCAGCAAGGGCGAGCAATTCAGCCGCGCCCTCAAACAGCTCACCCCGAAAATCGGTTCGAAGCCCATAGCACAGGACCGGCAGGCCGACAGTATCACACAGGCAGGCAAGCTCCCGAACCTGCGGGCGGGTCAGGAACTGGGCTTCATCCAGAAACACCGCGTCCAGCTGTCCGGTTTTGCAGGCGTCCTGAATTTCCAGCCGGAGCGACGTTGTCGGCGAGAAAACCCGGGCCTCGGCGTTCAGGCCAATGCGCGATACAATACGCCCATTCCGGTCTCCGGGTGCGTCGGCGTGATGACTGGATGTCCACAACATTACGCGGAGGCCCCGCTCCCGATAATTATGCGCAGCCTGCAGCAGCAGGGCCGACTTGCCCGCGTTCATCGCGCTGTAGGTGAAGTACAGCTTAGACATGGTTCCGCCCCCTGAACATGGCCGCCGCCTAGACCCCAGCGACTTCGCTCTGGGCCGCTTCCTGTTTGACCCACTTTATGAAAGTCCGCACGTCCTCCATCAGATGCCGCCCTTTCGGCCACACCACCCAGTAGCCATAGTCGACACTGATGGAGCCATCGGCAAAGGGGGCGATCAGGCGCCCGCTCTCAATGTCACTTGCCGCAATGGCCCGCTTGGCCAGCACCACGCCCCGTCCGGTCGCCGCCGCCTCAATGGCCAGAGCCGACTGATTAAAACGCGGGCCGCGCCGGCCATCCACCCGGTCGCCAACCCCCCGCGCCTGCAGCCAGCTGGTCCAGTCCGGACAGGAGGGGTCAACATCCGTCGCAGCATCATGGATCAGGGTGTGCCGGATCAAATCTTCCGGGCGCCGAATGGCATCCGGCCCCTCCAGCAATCTTGGTGAACACATCGGAAGCACTGTCTCGTCGAGCAATTTATCCGCCTTCAGCCCGTCATACGCACCGGCGCCGTAACGAATTGCAATATCCGCATCTGCGGTCGTGAAATCCGTGAGGTGGCTGTCGGCACTGACCCAGGCCTCAATTCCGGGATGGCTGCTCTGAAACCGCTCCAGCCGGGGCGCAAGCCATTTGGCTGCGAAACTCGGCGCACAGCTGACCAGCACACGTCCCTTGCGGGCCGGAGCCTGCATAATCCGACCTGCCTCGGTAATCTGGTCAAAAGCATCCCGCACCATCGGAAGTGCGGCCTGGGCGGCGTCTGTCAGCAGAACGCTTCGCCCGGTTCGCCGGAAAAGGGGCGTGCCGGCATATTCTTCCAATTGCCGGATATGCTGGGAGATGGCACCCGGTGTAACGTTCAGTTCTTCCGCAGCCTTGGTAAAAGACAGCCGGCGCGCTGCCGCTTCGAACGCCCGCAGGGCATTCAGGGGGGGCAAACGATCATTACTGTCTGACATTCTGGCGCGACCGCTCTTCAGGTTGTAGTTTCTCTAAACGATGGAATGAGACCCTTACGCTTGCCGTGAGGGGGGCTCAAGGCCCATTTGACCCGAAGTAGCCAGATCAGGAGTGTTTTATGCGGCTGTTCCCAGCCTTTTTTTACACAGACAATGCCCACGTCACGGTTTTTGGCGGTGGAGAGGAAGCGCGTCGGAAGGTCCGGTTGCTGGCAAAAACGACCGCCAAGATCACGGTAATTGTCGATTCGGACATCGAACCTGGCTTTGCCGAAGAATTTGTCGGCCGGATTGTCCTGGCGCCACGCGAAATGGCCGGACAGGCGCTCGATCGGTCGGTCTTCACCATCATCGCCTGCCGTCTGGCCAAGAATACCGACCAGTCCGTCGAATGGGCCCGTGAATATGGTGTGCCGATGAACGTGGTGGACCGCCCGGAGCTATGCGATTTCACCGTCCCGTCAATGTTGCAGCGGGGGGAGCTTGTCGCAGCCGTTGGCTCAGGTGGTGCCGCTCCGGTTCTGGCCAAGCGCGTTCGCACATCTCTGGAAGCCCTGATGCCACAGGCCATGGGTCCGCTTTCGGAACTGGCAAGGGCGTTTCGCCCGCACGTCTCTGCCGCGCTCAATGACGGCATGGTCCGGCGACAATTCTGGGAGGCTGCACTGAATGGTCGGGCTGCCGAGCTGGCCCTGGCAGGGGATCTGGACGGCGCACAAGGCGCGCTCAACGATCTGCTGGGGCAGTTTTCCGCCGGAACGCGCCAATTCGGGCGGGTGGATATCGTTGGCGCCGGGCCGGGTGATCCCGAATTGCTGACCCTAAAGGCCTTCCGCAAAATTCAGAATGCGGATGTGGTTTTCCATGATCGCCTTGTCAGCAATGAGATCCTCGACCTGGTACGCCGGGATGCAGAACGCGTCCCGGTCGGCAAAGCGAAAGCCGACCACAGCGTACCGCAAAACCAGATCCACACACTGATGATTGCTGCGGCCCATGCCGGCAAACGTGTTGTCCGCCTTAAAGGCGGGGACCCCTTCATTTTCGGCCGGGGCGGCGAAGAATTACAGGCCCTGATGGCTGCGGGGGTTGAAACCAGTATTGTTCCCGGGATTTCCGCCGCTCTGGGCTGTGCTGCCTCTGCCCGGCTGCCGCTGACGCATCGCGACCATGCTCAAACGCTGACCTTCGTGACCGGACACGCGAAAACGGGGGCGCTTCCGGACCTCGACTGGCCGTCCCTTGCCCGACCCGCTCAGACCGTCGTCGTCTTTATGGGGGTTGGCACGGCAACCGCGATTTCGCAGGAGCTGATCGCCGCAGGGCGGGCCGCAGATACGCCGGTCGGCGTGGTCGAAAACGGAACCCGTCCGGAAGAAATTCGGGTCTATGGCACGCTCGCAGAGCTGCCAGAGCTGATTCAGACAGCGGGCATTGTCGGACCGGCTCTTTTGATCATCGGCGAAGTCAGCGCCATCCCGCAGGCCGTTCAGGCGAGCCTGGCAATGGAGGCCGCCGCATGACATCGGTTCGTCCAAAACTCAAACCCGAAACCCCCAAAGCCATAACGGGCTGGGACACCGCCACGGGACAAACCGTCTGGCTGATGGCTGACGGACGGTGGAGCCTGCAAGCTGACGACCTTGGCGTCTTTACCGGTGAGGTGGCGGAAGCTCGTCTCGCTGCAGCGCTGGCCCAGGAGGGACAGGTCACCGACCCCTATTTCATGGAGGTCACGGCGTCCGGTGCGATTGCCGGCCGGGAGACGCTGCGGGAAAATATTCGTGCCAGCGGCCCGACCGTTCCTTATGGCGAGACAGACTCATGAGTATCGTCACAATGCTTTCAGGAGGTGTGGCCTAATGTACCGTTATGATGAATTTGATGCCGCGCTTGTCCGCGAGAGAGTTGCTCAGTTCCGGGGTCAGGTGACCCGTCGCCTGGACGGCACGCTGTTGGAAGACGAGTTCAAGCCACTGCGTCTGCAGAATGGCGTGTACCTCCAGCTGCATGCCTACATGCTGCGGGTCGCCATACCCTATGGTCAGCTCGACCCTGCCAAGATTCGCCGTCTCGCCGACATTGCTGAGCGCTATGATCGTGGCTACGGACACTTCACCACGCGTCAGAACATCCAGTTCAACTGGGTGAGCCTGAAGGATATTCCCGACATTCTCGATACGCTGGCCGACGTCGAGATGCATGCCATCCAGACCAGCGGCAACTGCATTCGCAATGTCACCAGCGATCATTTCGCCGGGGCCACGGCCGACGAGATTATGGACCCCCGGCCCTGGTGCGAACTCATTCGCCAGTGGAGCACGTTTCACCCGGAATTCGCTTTCCTTCCCCGCAAGTTCAAGATTGCCGTGACCGCTGCAGACCATGACCGCGCCGCCATTCGCGTCCATGATATTGGTCTCCATATGCGCAGGCGTGGCAATGAGATCGGCTTTGAGGTCCATGTTGGGGGGGGGCAGGGGCGCACGCCGATTATCGCCACCCAGATTGCAAACTTCATTCCGGAAAGCCAAATCCTCGACTATCTGGAGGCTGTGATGCGGGTGTATAACCGCTTCGGCCGCCGCGACAATAAGTACAAGGCCCGGATCAAAATCCTGGTGAGCGAAGCCGGCCCAGACGCCTTCCGGCAACTGGTTGACGCAGAATTCGCCGCTCAGGGCCCCACCGAGACCCTTGCTCTGCCTCAGGCCGAAATCGACCGCGTGGAGGCCTATTTCCGGGCCCCTTACCTGCCGGCGCGGACCAGCGCATCTGCCGCCCTGGCCTTGGCCCGGACCGCGGATCCCGGACTGGATCAGTGGGCCAGAACCAATCTGCACCCCCACAAGCAGGCAGGCTATACCAGTCTGACCATCAGCCTGAAGCCCGTCGGAGGTCTCGCCGGCGACGCGACAAGCGCGCAGATGCGGGCGATCGCGGATCTGGCCGAACAGTTTGGCCAGGATGATATCCGCGTGACACATACCCAGAATATTGTTCTGCCCCATATCGCGGAGGACGACCTGCCCGCGCTTTACAGCCGACTGGTTGAGGTCGGACTGGCCACAGCCAATGAGGGCCTGATCACCGATATGATCGTGTGTCCGGGGCTCGACTATTGCAACCTCGCCAATGCCCGCTCCATCCCGGTCGGACAGGACATACAGAATGCCTTCGCCGACCCCGCCGAGCAGGAAGATATCGGCCGGCTGCACATCAATATTTCGGGGTGCATCAATGCCTGCGGCCACCACCATGTCGGCCATATCGGGATATTGGGTGTCGATCGCAAAGGAGAGGAATTCTATCAGATCTCGCTTGGCGGGCGCGCCGATGAAAAAGCCGCCATCGGAGAAATTGCCGGCAGGGCCCTGCCGCATGAGGAGGTCCCCGGTGCGATCCGCCGCCTGGTTGCGACCTATCGCGCTTTGCGGACTCACCCGGAAGAAAGTTTCATCGAAACGCTCGACCGGATCGGGCATGACCCGTTCAAGGAGGCGATCTATGCCGCTGATTAAGGATGGCCGCGAGAGCGACAATATCTGGTCCAATCTGGATGACGAACGCCAGGATATCGCCGGCAGCCACGTTACGGTCAGCCTGGCACGGTTTCTGCGCCACAAGGCGGAGCACGACCTGCCGAACGTGACGCTGGGTGTTCGGCTGGCGCCGGAAGACGACCCGGCCCTGTTACGCCCCTTCCTGGATGATCTGATCCTGATTGAAGTCAGTTTTCCCAAATATACTGATGGCCGCGGCTATTCTCAGGCGCAGCTTCTGCGCCGGCGTTACGGCTATCGCGGCGAGCTGAGAGCGGTGGGACACGTCCTGAGAGATCAGATTCTCTATATGAACCGTTCAGGCTTTGATGCTTTCGAGACGTCCCGGGCCGATCTATCACAAGTGCTCGCGGCGCTGACCGAACACAGCGCATATTATCAACCCGCTGCCGACCGTGCGCCCAGTATTTTTGCCCGCCGTCACCCGAGATCTGACTGATGCCTTATTCCGCCATCGCCCTGTCCATCGACGAAACCGTCGAGGCGCGCCTGGACCGGCTCAACGCAGAGCTGCGCGGGGCGTCGGCACAAACCGTTCTGCGGGCAGCCCTGCTGCGCGAATGGAGCGACCAGGTCACTTATGTTTCGTCCTTCGGCGCCGAAAGCGCGGTAATGCTGGCCCTGATCGCAGACGTCGATCCGGACATGCCGATCCTGTTTCTCGAAACCGGCATGCACTTTCCCCAAACGCTCGATTACAAACAGACGCTGATCGAGCGTCTTGGGCTCAGCAATGTGCGCGACATTGGTCCCGACGCCGCAGAGCATCAGGCCAGCGACCCGCGCAATACATTATGGAAGCAGGATACAGACGCCTGCTGCTCCCTGCGCAAAGTGCGTCCCCTCGCACCGGCGCTGGAAGGATTTGAAGCCTGGATCACCGGCCGGAAGCGTTTCCATGGCGGTGCCCGCCTGAATCTGCCGGTGTTCGAATTCGCCGATGGCCGGTTTAAAATCAATCCCATGGCCAGCTGGACGCAGGAAGACGTGCAGGATTATCTGAACCGTCGCCAGCTGCCAAAGCACCCACTGGTCGATCAGGGCTATCCGTCGATCGGTTGCTGGCCCTGCACCAGACCCGCTGACGATCCGGATGATATCCGGGCAGGTCGCTGGGCCGGCCAGGACAAGACCGAATGTGGGCTTCATGTCGATAAGGCGGAACGGCCCCGGGTCTTCTAAGCCGGGCGTGACCCGTCCATATTGTCAATCAGACGGGTCCCGCCCAGCCACGCCGCGATCAGCACGCGTGCCGGGTCGCCCGGCTTGAGCGGCTCGTCGGGCCTGCCCTTCAGCGTGTCCGGGTCGACGACAGCGGCATAATCAATCTTGTTGATCCCCGCCTGGCGCAGGGTGGCCTGCATTTCGTCGCTGACCTCGGCAACGGAACGGCCAATGGCCAGTCGCCGCGCGGCCCGATGCAGACTCCGGTTGATCACCCCCGCGCAGCGCCGCTCCGCCGGGTCGAGATAGGCGTTGCGGGACGATTGGGCCAGCCCGTCCGCATCCCGCCAGGTGGGCGCACCAATAATCTCAATCCCAAAGCCGAGATCATGCGTCATGCGTCGGATAATCTGCAGCTGCTGGAAATCCTTCTCTCCAAACACGGCAAGGTCTGGTTCAACATGAACGAAAAGCCGGGCGACCACCGTCGTGACACCATAGAAGAAATGCGGCCGGAACCGCCCGTCCAGAAGGTCCGACAGACCCTCAACCCGGACCTGCGTCACAGACCCCTGTGGGTAAATATCCTCAACCTCCGGCAGGTAAACAAGGTCACATCCCACCGCCGACAGGCGCGACACATCTTCGGCCTCGGTGCGGGGATAGGTGTCGAGATCCTCGCCCGGTGCGAACTGGGTGGGATTGACGAAAATCGAAACGACACACACCTCACACACCTGCTGGGCACGCTGAACCAGCGAGATGTGTCCGTCGTGCAAGGCGCCCATTGTCGGCACGAACCCAATCCGGCGGCCCGCCCGGCGATGTGGCGCAAGCGCCGCACGAAGCGCACTGAGCGTACGCACAATCTGTAGCGACTTTGTCATGGAATCAGGTGTCTTTCCCGATAATTTGTAAACAGCCTGTTAACCAAATGACGAGATTCTTTAAAGGATGAGAAAGAGATTTTTTACACGTCTGGCGCAATGGCTGGGCTGGCGGGAGTCCCCGGTCAGGCCCGATAGGCGACCCGAAAATTCTGCGCCGGCCTGGCTGCTGGAAACGGAGACCGTGGCCACAGCGCAGGTCCATCAGGACCTGCGGCGGGATATGACATATCTCTCGCGGCGCCTTGGCAGGCTGACCTCCCAGCTGACCCCGCTGGTCAATGCCGCGGCACACCCCCGATATGATGCCGGTCCGGACTCCCCTTTCGATGATTTGCTTTTTGACGGCGAACCGCCCTGTGCATTTTCGCCCCAGGACACCACCATTGGCGGTGC
This sequence comes from uncultured Hyphomonadaceae bacterium, assembly GCA_938084575.1. Classification (GTDB taxonomy): domain Bacteria; phylum Pseudomonadota; class Alphaproteobacteria; order Caulobacterales; family Hyphomonadaceae; genus Henriciella. The sequence continues at coordinate 296,787 of CALKFG010000006.1, read as the reverse complement.
CGATGCGGTCCTGTTCGTCGAGCATGAGACATCCGCACGACAGGTCCGCTATGCCGCCTGACACCTCCATTCTTCAAAAAGGATCGCCTGATTATGGCTGATGGCTACGGACATCCCGGCGCAGACACGAGTGCACCACTGGTGCTCAAGGATGCGTTGCCCAAACCCTGCCGGGTGATTGTTGTCGGCAACGAAAAAGGCGGCGCCGGAAAATCGACGGTCTCTGTTCACCTCGCCATTGCCCTGATGCGGATGGGACTAAGCGTCGGGATCATTGATCTCGATGTGCGGCAACGCACATTGACCCGCTATATGGAGAACCGCAGCCGCTGGATCCAGTCAACCGGCGCCCAGCTTCCCCTGCCGGAAATCATTCGCATCGATGGCAGCAATGAGCGCGACCTTGATCTGGCCGAGCAGGAAGAAAGCCACCGTTTCAACGGCGCTATCGCCCGGCTGCAGGCGGTGTGCTCAATCATTCTGGTCGATGCCCCCGGCGGCAACACCCATTTGTCGCGAACCGCCCACATGACCGCGGATACGCTGATCACTCCGCTGAATGACAGCTTTGTTGATTTCGACCTGCTGGGAGACGTGAACCCCCAAACCCTCGAAGTTCTTCGGCCGAGCTTTTATTCCGAAATGGTCTGGCAGTGCCGCAAGAACAAGGCCCGCACGCTGCGCCAGCCGATTGACTGGGTCGTCATGCGCAACCGCATGTCGCCGCTGGAGGCCCGCAATAAGAAAAAAGTCGGCGAAGCCCTGGACAATCTGGCAAAGCGAATTGGTTTCCGACTTGCACCCGGACTGTCCGAACGCGTGATTTATCGTGAGCTCTTCCCGGCCGGCCTGACCCTTCTGGACCTTACGGAACAAGGCTCCAGAAGCACGTTCACAATGAGCCATGTTGCCGCCCGACAGGAATTGCGGGACCTGCTGATCCTTTTGCGCCTGCCAGAACTTGCTGGCCTGGAAATCGGGTTCTGAGGCTTTTCGGATAGACCACTATATGTTTGAAGATCCACTATGTGTGGACGTTATGCGCTTGGCCCGGAGCCCTGATCGGCCTTTCAGGTGCCGCTGAACCTGCGGCAGCCGGCCATGAACCTTCAGCCCAGCTGGAATGTGAAACCGACCCAGCCTGCCCCCATTGTCAGGTCCGGCGTTGACGGTCCTGTCGTGCAGATCATGCACTGGGGCTTCCAGTTCGAAATTGGCGGCAGGACGGTCCCGGGTTTCAATGCCCGGTGCGAAACCGTCGCTTCCACCTGGCCTTTCAGCCGCGCGCTGGGCAAGCGCCCCTGCCTGGTTCCAGCCACCGGATTCTATGAATGGACGGGGTCAGGAACATCCCGTACGCCTCATTTTATCTATCTGCGGGACCAGCCGGTTATGTTCATGGCCGGGCTTTGGGACCGCCGCCTTATTCGCGGGGCGGAAACCCCCTGCTTTACTCTTCTGACCACAGCCGCCAATTCCTTCATGCGCCGTCTGCACTCAAGAATGCCAATTCTGCTCAGCGCGCAGGACGGATTGCTGTGGTTGAGCGGGCAATCGGCGGTGGAGGCCCTGACACCCCTGTCTGCGGGCCGGATGGCCGAGCATCCGGTGGCCCCTCTCAAAGGCGATCATGCCGGTCTGGTGGCGCCTGTTGTGCAAAGCGACTTCGGCTTCTGATTTGGCCCGGCGGCGGCAGTTCAGCGCGCGCTGGAGCCTTCATCGCCCTGCGCCAAATCCGTCTCCAGACCCGCTCGAAATACTTCGCCATTGAGCATTGGCAGGGCGGCATCATCCGGTCCGACCGGCACCCGGATCTGATGAAACGCTGTTTGGGTCACCTCCAGAGCCTGATCGGGCGCCGCCTTACGCGCGGCAAGTTCGACATAGGCCGCTTCGATCAGCTCCTCGACATGTTGATCGCGTGAGCGAGAGGTCGATCCGCCATACATGATGGTCACGATGCGCCGACCATTGCGCTTGGCCGACGCCATCAGATTGAACCCGGACGCGCGGGTATAGCCTGTCTTGATCCCGTCAACGCCGAGCACGTTTCCGATCAGGCGATTGTGGTTCTCAAATTTTGCATCCCCCCAATTAAACTTGGTGGTAGCGAAATATCCATAATAATCCGCGTGATCCTCGAGAAGTCTTTCGGCAAGGACGGCCATGTCCCGCGCCGTTGACAGCTGACGGGAATTGGGAAGCCCGGACGCATTGCGAAATGTGGTGCGGGTCATTCCCATATCCCGGGCCTTGGCGGTCATCAGGGCTGCAAAATGGCTTTCGCTTCCCCCCAGCCGTTCCGCGACAACCACAGACACATCATTCGCGGACTTGGTAATCAGGGCGAGAATGGCATCCCGCACCGATATGGTACTCCCCGCTTTGAGACGAAGGGAGGATGGCGCCTGCGCCGCAGCGAACGGCGAAACAGGCAGCGCTTCACCCGGATCAAGCTGGCCAGCCTTCATCGCTTCAAACAGCATGTAGAGTGTCATCGCCTTGGTCAGTGACGCAGGATAACGAAGCGCATCGGCATGGCGCGCATGAAGCACTTCACCGGTCTCAATATCCACGACGATCGACGCGTATTTTTCAGCCTGGGCCGGCAAAGCCACCGCCATGCTCAGAACGAAACCGGTCAGTACCGCCGCACCCAAAGATCGAAAACACCGCTGCAACAGGAATGATGACACTGGACAGATCTCCTTATGATCGCCCAACCACCCTGAGCGTGAGGATAGGGTCGCGCGCAATGGTTAGCCAGACGTAAAGACAGGTCGGCCTGGCAAGGGCGAGACGGGCCTGAAGTTTATTTTTGTGCAGCGCAACATTTTTGTTGCAATTGCTCAGTTTGTGGAGTAAGACGACGTCACAGAACTTCAGGAGTCCCCATGTCCACGTCACCCTATCAGATGTTTACCGGCGAAAACTTTGCCAAAATGTTTCCCCTGCCCGAAACCATGGGCAGCTTTGCCCGTGATGCCGTAGATGCCGGCAGCGAAAGCGCCCTGGCCTCGGCAAAGGGTCTGCATGAGGCCGGAACGGCCCTGCTCGACCAGATCACGAGCCAGGTGAACCTGTCGGTCGAAACCAGTAAGAAGATCGCAGATGCCGGATCGCTCGAGGGCGCAATGGCGGTCCAGGCCGGTTATGTAAAGTCGGTCACGGAAACCACGCTCAAAGGGTTCAACACCCTGTCAGAACTTTACTCGGGTGCCTTTCGCGACGCCATGGCGCCGCTGGCAACTCAGGTGAAAAAAGCAGCCAAAGCGAGCTAGGCTGTCGTCTCCTCCCAGACGATTATGAGCCGGCCGAAAGGCCGGCTCTTTTTTTTGGGTCTCTCTGGCTTTTTCGGTCAGGCGGCCCACATTTAGGTAATGGCACGTTTTGTTGACTTCAAAACCCTGAAGAGGCGCCAACGCCCGAACAGTCACGTGGTCGCGCCGGAGGGGCTTTGCCCGGCTGGTCTGGTCGACCAGGTGGCGCCTGTGGTCGGCCTGGCCCCGGCCCGGCTGTTCGAGCACCTCCTGGCTTATGCCGCCGAACAGCGCGGCTGGAGTGAGCCTCAGCTTGACCGCGATGAGCTGCGGCTCCACTGCGTCGCGCGGACCCCTCTATTGAGATTTGCAGACGATGTGGACATCCAGGTTCTGGCCGTCCCCGAGCCTGGCCACAGCACACTCGCGATCTTTTCACGCTCCCGGCTCGGCTATTCCGATCTGGGCACCAATGCCCGACGGGTCGCCCAGCTTCTGGCCTCGCTGACCTCAATATGACCACTTTTTAGCTTGATGCCGTCCCATCTCAGCCGCAGTCTTAACAATCCTGAACGAGTCTCTATCATCTCCACCATGACCTGCCGCATCGATCGCATCCAAATGTCAGAACCTGATGGCCCGGAAGGACCAACGGGGCCCGGTAAGGATGGATCTGGCGGCCTCGATCTGGCGACCAAAACACGGGTGCGCACAAAGAAGCCAAGCATGTATCGCGTGCTCATTCTCAATGATGACTATACGCCCATGGAATTTGTGGTGCTGATTCTGGAGCGCTTTTTCAGCAAAAGCCGGGAGCAGGCGACCCGTATCATGCTGCATGTCCACCAAAAGGGTGTGGGGGTCTGCGGCGTCTACACCTACGAGGTCGCCGAGACCAAGGTCGCCCAGGTCATGGACCTGGCCCGGCGCAATGAACACCCGCTGCAATGCACTATGGAAAAAGAGGATTAGGAGACCGACCCCATGCCAAGCCTGACACCTAGCCTCGAAAATGCGCTCGAACGTGCCCTCAATGCCGCCGGCGAACGGGACCATGAATATGCCACGCTCGAACATCTCCTGCTGGCCTTGACCGAAGACACCGATGCGGTCGAGGTGATGACCGCCTGCAAGGTTGATATTCCGTCCCTCAAAACCGCGCTCGAACAATATATCGAAGAGGATCTCTCCAGCCTCATTACCGACTCTCCCTCCGGCCGCGTCCAGCCCACGGCCGCCTTCCAGCGCGTGGTCCAGCGCGCCGTCCTGCATGTTGAGAGCTCGGGTCGGGACGAAGTGTCCGGCGCCAATATCCTGATCTCTATCTTTTCTGAACGCGAGAGCCACGCCACCTACTTCCTGCAGGAGCAGGACATGACCCGCTATGATGCGGTCAATTTCGTCTCTCATGGTGTCTCGAAAGTGCCTGGACAGTCCCGACAGGCCAGCCCCCGCGGGGCCGAGAGCAGCGCCGAAGAGGCGCCCAAGGGCCGCGAAAGCGAGGCCCTCGAAGCCTATTGCGTGAACCTCAACGAAAAGGCGCTGCAGGGCAAAACCGATCCCCTGATCGGGCGCCAGCTGGAAATCGAGCGCTGCATTGAAGTGCTGTGCCGACGGTCAAAGAACAATCCCATCCTGGTCGGGGATCCCGGTGTTGGCAAAACGGCCATTGCCGAAGGCCTCGCCAAGATGATTGTCGATAAGGAAGTTCCCGAAATCCTCGACGATGCGGTGATCTGGTCGCTCGACATGGGCGCCCTTCTGGCCGGGACCCGCTATCGTGGCGACTTCGAGGAACGCCTCAAGGCGGTCATGAAGGAAATCGGTGACCTCGAAAAAGGCATCCTGTTCATCGACGAGATCCACACCATTATCGGGGCGGGCGCGACGTCCGGCGGGGCCATGGATGCCTCCAATCTGCTCAAGCCGGCGCTGCAGAATGGCGAGGTGCGCTGCATGGGCTCAACCACGTTCAAGGAATATAAGCAGCATTTCGAAAAGGACCGGGCCCTGGCCCGCCGGTTCCGCAAGATCGATGTGGTCGAGCCGAATGTCGAGGATGCGGTCAAGATCCTGACCGGACTGAAAGCGACCTTCGAGGATTTTCACGGCCTGCGCTACACCAATGACGCCATCCGCGCCGCTGTCGAGCTGTCGGCCCGGCACATGACCGACCGCAAGCTGCCGGACAAGGCAATCGACGTGATTGATGAAGCCGGGGCAACGCAGTGGCTGATCCCGACGTCCAAACGCCGCAAGACCATCGGCGTCAAGGAAATCGAGGCCATCGTCGCCAAGATCGCCCGTATTCCGCCCAAGCAGGTCAGCAAGGACGATGCCCAGAACATCCGGTCCCTGGAAACCGATCTGAGGCGTGTCGTATATGGCCAGGATGATGCGATCACCGCGCTGGCCTCGGCCATCAAGCTGTCCCGCGCCGGCCTGCGGGAACCCAATAAGCCCATCGGCTCCTATCTGTTCACTGGACCGACCGGCGTCGGCAAGACCGAGGTCACGCGCCAGCTTGCCAACATTCTCGGGGTTGAGCTGCATCGGTTCGACATGTCGGAATATATGGAGCGCCACTCCGTGTCGCGCCTGATCGGAGCCCCTCCGGGCTATGTCGGATATGATGAAGGCGGGCTGCTGACCGACGCCGTGATGCAGCATCCCTATTGCGTGGTCCTGCTCGACGAGATCGAAAAGGCCCACCCTGACCTGTTCAACATCCTGCTGCAGGTGATGGACAACGGCACCCTGACCGATGCGGTCGGGCGCAAGGTGGATTTCCGCAATGTCATTCTGGTGATGACCACGAATGCCGGCGCCTCCGACGCGGCGCGCAATTCGATTGGCTTTGGCCGGGGGCGCAAGGATGACGAGCAGGAAGAAGCCCTCAAGCGTCTGTTCACGCCGGAATTCCGCAATCGCCTCGACTCCGTCATCACCTTTGGCGGCCTGACCCCGGAAATCATTGAACGCGTGGTCGAGAAATTCATCCTTCAGCTGGAAGTGCAGCTGGCCGATCGCAATGTCACCATCGAACTGGCGCCCGAAGCCCGGGACTGGCTGGCCGAGCGCGGCTTTGACAAGGATTTCGGTGCCCGACCGCTCGCCCGGATCATCGCCGAACACGTCAAAAAGCCGATGGCCGAGGAATTGCTGTTCGGCAAACTTGCAAAAGGCGGCACGGTCAAGATCGGGGTCGATGCCGCATCACCCGACCAGCTGGCCTTCCAATTCGTGGAAGACAAGCCCCGCCGCAAGCCAAGCAAAACCGACGCGACCGAAAAAGTTTAGCCGGGCCGGCCAAAAACAGGGAAAACCGGGGCCAGACATCGATTTCTGGCGGCTTGCATTCTTGCCGACCCTTCTCCTGCCTTCTACAACTTCGTCATCCCGAAGCCGGGGGACGATACGACAGGCATATTGGAGGACATTTATGCTCGGACTGATGCAGGACTGGTCACTGACCGTCGACAAGATTCTTGACCACGCCAAGATCACCAACCCGAACCGGGAAATCGTGACGCGGCGGGTCAGTGGCGAAATCGTCCGCACCACCTATGGCGACCTGTATGATCTCGCCAAGCAGGTCTCTTCCGCCCTGATCGATGAGGGGATCGGCCTGGGTGACCGGGTTGCCACGCTGGGCTGGAACTCGGCCCGCCATATGGCCAGCTGGTACGGCACCATGGGAATCGGCGCTGTACTCCACACCATTAATCCCCGCCTGCATCCCGAACAGATCGCCTGGATTGCCAATCATGCCGAAGACAAGGTCCTGATTTTCGACACGACCTTCCTTCCCATTGTCGAGCAGATCAAGGATCAGCTTGAGACCGTCAAAACCTTCGTCATTTTCTCCGATGCCGCCTCGATGCCCGAAAACAGCCTTGGCGCGGTGGCGTTCGACCTGTGGACGGACGGGCGGGCGATCGACACGCCCTGGGGCGGATTCCCCGAAGAAACCGCCTGTGGCCTGTGCTACACGTCAGGCACGACCGGCAATCCCAAGGGGGTGCTGTATTCGCACCGCTCCAATATGCTGCACACGCTGGTAACGATGAGCAAGGATGCCATGGGCATGGGCGCCGATGATGTTGTCCTGCCCGTCGTCCCGATGTTCCATGCCAATGCCTGGGGCCTTGCCCTGTCCTGCCCCGCGACCGGTGCCAATATGATCATGCCTGGTGCCCAGATGGACGGCGCATCGATATACGAACTTCTCGACAGCGAGAAAGTCACCATTACCGCTGCAGTGCCCACGGTCTGGTTGATGCTGCTGAGCTATTTGCGGGAAAACGATCTCAAGCTGCCCTATCTGAAAAAAGTGATCATCGGCGGCTCGGCCATTCCGGAAAATATTCTGCGGGCCTTCGAACAGGATTATGGCGTCGAGGTCATTCACGCCTGGGGCATGACCGAGACCTCACCACTTGGCACGCTCGGAACCCTGCCGCCGCACCTCAAAGACGCCGACATTGACACCCAGATGACGCAGAAATTGAAGCAGGGACGTCCGCCCTTCGGCGTTGAGCTGAAAATTGTCGATGATGAAGGCCATGAGCTTCCCCGCGACGGCTCTGTCTCCGGGCGGCTGATGGTCCGCGGCGCCTATATCGCCGCCGGCTATTTCAAGGGAGATGGCGGCGATGTCCTTGACGAACATGGATTTTTTGACACAGGTGATGTGGCCAATATTGACGGCTACAGCACCATGCAGATTACCGACCGGGCGAAAGACGTCATCAAGTCCGGCGGAGAATGGATCAGCTCCATCGACATTGAGAACATTGCGGTCGGACATCCCCAGGTGGCCAATGCCGCAGCCATTGGCATCTATCATCCGAAATGGGACGAACGCCCGCTGCTGATCATTCAGCCTGCAGAGGGCCAGACACCATCCAAGCAAGACATCCTGGCCCAGCTCGAGGGAAAGATCGCCAAATGGTGGACGCCCGACGATGTTGCCTTTGTCGACGAAATCCCACTTGGGGCAACCGGCAAGATCAACAAGCTGGCCTTGCGGGCCCAGTTCAAGGATTACAAGCTGCCAACCGCCTGACGCGGGCGCGGCTGATACGACAGGGCGGCCTGCGGGCCGCCCTTTTTTAGCGACACACAGGCCGGCTTCAGGTCAGCTTCAGGCCGGCCCGTGGGACATCAGGCCTCAGGCAGATCCAGTCCGCGACGATGGGGATCGACCTTGCCACGCTCATCTTCCGGTATCTTATCCTGAGTCAGCGTGTCGAAATCGCTGGCCTCATGGCGCTCGAGCAACTGGCTGGCCGGCTCACCATAGGGCCGGTTGACCATGCGCCCGCGACGCACGGCCGGGCGCTCCAGAAGCTGGTCTGCCCAGCGATTGACATGCGTGTACTCATGGACCTGCAGAAACTCCGCCGACTCATAAAGCAGGCCCTTGGCCAACGCCCCGTACCACGGCCAGATGGCCATGTCGGCAATCGTATAGTGATCCCCGATCATATATTCCCGGTCGGCCAGATTGCGGTCGAGCACGTCAAGCTGACGCTTGGCCTCCATGGCAAATCGGTCGATCGCATATTCAATCTTTACCGGCGCATAGGCGTAAAAATGCCCGAAGCCCCCGCCGAGATACGGCGCTGATCCCATTTGCCAGAACAGCCAGTTCAGGGTTTCGGTCCGCTCGGGGCCCGACGGCGGCAGAAACGCCTCAAACATCTCGGCCAGATGGACCAGGATCGAGCCCGACTCAAACAGGCGCACCGGTGCCGGACCCGATCTGTCCTCCATGGTCGGGATTTTGGAATTCGGGTTCAGCGCGACATAGTCTGAGCCGAATTGTTCACCCGCACCGATATTTATCAGCCAGGCGTCATATTCAGCCCCCTTGTGGCCCGCAGCCAGAAGTTCTTCCAGCATCACGGTGACCTTGACGCCATTCGGGGTGCCAAGGGAGTACAGCTGGAAGGGATGGCGCCCACGCGGCAGGACCTTGTCATGGGTTGGTCCGGCAATCGGTCGGTTGATCTTGGCGAACCGGCCGCCGCTCTCCTTGTCCCAGGTCCAGACACGCGGTGGCACATAATTGGTGTCGCTCATATAAATGTCCTCCAGCTCGTTGAGTCTTGGGTCAGGTCTAGCACCAATCCAGTAGAATACACCCCCTGTTCGATGCTCTGACTTGGGGTCAAGCCGGCGACCGGACTTGACAAGGACCAGCCCAGTACGTCACGCCCCCGGTACCGAGCCTGTCAGATGCGGAGCCTGCTATGGCAACCAGCCGTTCCAAATGCGCCATCCGGCCCTGCACGCCATCAGATCTTGCCGCCATTCACGCGATGAATGTGGCCGGCACGCCGGGGGTCAGCGCCGAGACGCCAGAGGCCCTGGCCACGATTCTGGCGATCAGCACCGCCCTGGTTGCTGAGACCGCGGCGGGCAGTCTGGCCGGATTTATCACGCTGATCGAGCCCGGCGACCCCCGGTATCACAGCCCAAATCTGCGCTGGTTCGAAGACTGGTCAGACCGGCGCGGCCTTGATCTGGTCTATGTCGACCGCATCGCCATCGCCCCGTCTCAGCGACGCACGGGCCTGGGCACCGACCTGTATCATGCCGCCTTTTCGACCTGTCGGGGCCGGGAGGCCATCGGGTGCGAGGTCAACCTTGTCCCCGACAATCCGGCATCCCACCGGTTCCACAGCCAGCTGGGCTTTACCCGCGTCGGAGACCAGACATTTGACCCCGGGGGCAAGCAGGTGGCCTATTATGTCAGGTCTCTGTTACCGTCCGGACAGGGCGTCACCCCCCAGGCTGGGCAACCGTCTAGTCGGTAAAACCCTCCGGCTCCCCGACGACAACGAAAGTATAGCGCGCCGGGTCCAGATAGGTCGCCGCCACGCGGTTCACATCTTCAAGGGTGACGCTGGAAATACGCTCATTGCGCCGGTCAAACTGGTCAACCGGCAGATCGTCCAGCCGCAGCGACATCATATTTGCCGCGATCTTGGCATTGGAATCAAAACTGAGCGGATAAGACCCAATCAGGTAGAGCAAGGCATCTTCCAGCTCCTGCGCGGTCGCACCGGTTTCCGCCATGGTGGTCATTTCGTCCGCAATGGCGTCGACAAATTCGGCAGCGCTCTCATTCTTGGTGGTTCCGCCACCGGCCAGAACCGGCAAATAGGCATCCGGATCAACTTGCGTATAGATCCCATAGGTCAGCCCCCGGGCCACGCGCAGTTCGTCCATCAACCGGGTGCCAAATCCACCGCCGCCAAAAATATAATTCATGACCGCCAGGGGGTAAAAATCCGCATGCTCGCGCGTCACGCCGGGACCGATAAACTGCACCAGGCTCTGGGGCTGCGGCAGGTCGACGAGGATAGGGGCGGGCGCCGCTGAAGCCATGTCCACAGGCCTTGGCGCAGCGCGCTCTGTGGTTTCCGGCAGTCCCGCAATCATCGCATCGATCAGCGGCGCAAGCTGCTGTGGGGAGACTGCACCGACCGCGGTGACCAGCAGGCCGTCCCGGCTCATCAGGCGGTCCTTATGGGCCTTCGCCGCTTCCGGCGTCAGAGCGGCCAGACTGTCTTCGCTGATCTGTCGTGCGAAGGGATGGTCGGGATAAAGCGCCTCGACCAGCGCGCGGCTGGCGAGATAGCCGGCATTGGTCTGACGCGTCTCGAGGCCGACCGCACGTTCCCGGACAAGACGCCCGAACGGATCGGGGTCGAAACGGGGGCTGGCATAAGCCAGACCGATCAGCTCAAAACTGTTCTCCAGATTATCTGTCAGCATGGACGCGCTGCAGGCGGTGGAGACACGGGCGGCGCTGCACCCGAAACTCATATTCAGTTCTTCCATACGGGTCTGGAAGGCCTGCGTATCATAGTCTCCTGCCCCTTCATTCATCATATAGGTGACCGCATCGGTCAGGCCGTCCTGCCCGATCGGGTCAGAGGTCGTGCCCGTCTTCCAGGCCATGCGCAGGGACAGGATCGGGATCGACGGCTCTTCAACCAGCCAGACCGACACGCCGCCGGGCGTGGTGAATTGCTGGATGGTCGCAAAAGCGCCATCGTAAACGGCAACCTCAAATGGATCTGACCCGGCGCGCGGGGCCTCCGGCCCGGTCGGTGCACAGCCGGCCAGCATCATCGCCACGATCAGGGTTTTCAGGGTGCGCCTCATTCCGCGTCCTCCATGTCGGGCAGCAGCCGCGCTTCAATATGATGCGCGTCGGGACGAAACACCTGTCGAACGGCGGCCAGCGCCTGCTCGGTCGTCACCGCCCGCACATCATTGGGATAATCCAGCAAATCCTGAACATCGCCACCAATGGTGACCCATGCACCAAATGACCGGGCCATGCTCATCTGACTGTCACGCTGATAGATCGCATCAGCGGCCAGCGTGTTCCGCACGCGCTGCACATCGGCCGGGTCAAACCCTGCCTCAAGCAGCGCCGCAATCTCCTGCATGACCGCAGTCTCAAGCGTCTCGAGGGAGACGCCGGGAGACGGACTGGCATAAATCAGCGCTGGCCCGCCATCGCGCAGAAAACTGTACACCGCGCTGCCGACCGAGATGGCGAGCTTCTGCTCCTCGACCAGCCGCTGATACAGCAGGCTGGTGCTGCCGCCGCCAAGCACCTGCAGACCCACCTCCAGCGCCAGGGCTCTGTCGCGGTCGAGCAAAAGCGAGGTGCCGTCATAATAGCGCGACCAGACGGGCTGGCGCACTTTCGGATCGGTGTGGATCACCGCGACGGTGCGGTCCAGCGGCGCCAGCGCCTGCCAGTTGCGGCGATCACTGACCAGGCCGGAGGGCTGTTTCGGTCCATAATGCTCTTCTGCCAGGCGACGCACCTCATCGGGGGTGACGTCCCCGGCGACGACCAGGATCGCATTTTCGGGCGAGTAGAAGGTGTCGTAGAAGGCCTGGCCGTCCTGCGGGGTCAGGGCGCCGACCTCCTCCATGCGGCCAATGATCGAAATCTCATAGGGGTGACCCCTGAAAAACTCGGCGAAAACCTTTTCCTGCAGCATCCGGCTGGGACTGCTTTCATAGGTCTGGCGGCGCTCTTCCTTGACCACGTCGCGCTCGGTGATGAAGCTGCCCTCGGGATCCTCATCGATAATCAGGTCGGTCATGCGCTCGGCCTCCAGCGCCATCATGGTCGCCAGGTGCTGCTTGGCCACCTGCTCATAATAGACGGTATAATCCCAGCTGGTGCCGGCATTCGAGCGGCCGCCGCTGCGGGTCACGATACGATCAAACTCGCCATCCGCGATGTCATCGGTCTGCTTGAACATGACATGTTCGAACAGGTGCGCGATGCCGGACTTTCCGGGCGCTTCATCCATCGCCCCGACCCTGTACCAGACCATGTGCGTGACCACCGGCGCACGGTGGTCCGGCAGGACCAGAACCGCCATGCCATTGTCCAGGGTGAACTGGCTCGGAGCCCATGCCGTGGGGTCGGTGTCGGCGGTCGCCAGGGCGGCGAGACCGGTCATGCCAAGGGCCGCCAGGCCCCTGCGAATCCATCGTGGTGTCAACATCTGCTCCAGACGATTGGGCCAGGCCAGATCAGGTGCCCGGCAGTTTACGACGCTCGCCGCGCGAGCGGGATATGATCACATCCCCATTCCCCGTGGCATTGTCCGCCACCTCACCCTGGCCGACGCTGGCATCCAGGATCCGGTCGCTGGCCGAGGGCGCCTTGCGGATGGTGCGGGCCTCTTCATAATCGATCTGAGCCCGGATCACGGGGCTGACAGCCATCGCGCCGGCTTCCGCCACCAGGCGTTTTTCAATGGCGCTGGCGCCGGTCCCCAGTGTCTGGCCGAAGGTCTCCAGCTGGTCATCATTGACTTCCGCCGGCTCGGCCTGGCCGGTCGCCGGGGGACGCAGCCGGAATTCGGGCGGGACGATCAGCGGCGCCTTGGTCACGATACGGAACTCATCGGGCATGCGTGCACCGCCGGAGCCGGACGCACAGGCGCCCACAAGGCTGAGCGCGGCGAGAGAAGAGAAGATAATCCGGGCCATGTTCGGGGTCCTGTCCAGACGGTTTCAGGTCGGGGACCCGTCGGGTCCCGATGAGGATGACATTAGGAACTGATCGATAAAGAGCAAGACCGCCCCGACAGTAATTGCCGCGTCGGCGACATTGAACACCCAGACAAAATACAGTCCGGAGAAATCCAGAAAATCGACCACGGCACCAAACCGGACCCGGTCAATAACATTTCCAATCGCGCCGCCGACCACCAGCGCCAGCGCCAGCCGGGTCAGCCGGGCGCCCGCACGGCTCAACCAGACACCGAATCCGACGGCGATGGCCAGCGTCACCACCACCAGGATCCAGCGCATCATGCCTTCCGACTGCAGCGTGCCAAAGCTGACCCCGCGATTCCAGACCATGGTCAGGTCAAACACGGCGCTCAGCTCGATCCGGCCACAGGGCTGGGTCTGATCGAGGCACAAGCGGGCATTGAAGGCCGGCGTGTTCAGGACCAGCCATTTCGACCACTGATCGACGATCAGGATCACCGGGATCAGGGCAAAGGCCACCAGACGCTCAACCCGCGGGCTCACTGTCCCCGCACCTCGCGCACGGCGGCAGCATCGCGACCGGTAATGTCGGGAAACGCAGGGTCGGCCGAGGCGGGATCAAAATATTTCCACGACCGGGCGCACTTGATGCCCTGCGCCGCCCCCGGCACCACGGCGACCTGGTCCTCATCCGCAAGGCGGAACGCCGTGTCCGGGCCAGGGCCCGACCGCAGCTCGGCCTGCGAGGTGATGAACAGATCCTCCGCGCACTCGCCGGCAAACGCCTCCATCAGGGCCGCGTCGGCGATGTACACAAGCGGCGCGGCTTCCAGCGACGACCGGATACGCTTCTCCCGCCGCTCAATTTCGATCGCCCCGGTAACGACCCGGCGGACCTGGAAGATGCGGGCCCAGCGCTCGGCCAGAACCGGATCGTGCCAGCCGGCCGGCGTGTCGGGAAATTGCAGCAGGTGCAGGCTGTCGGCCCGCGCAGCAAACACGCTGTGATGAAAGGCTTCCTCTGTGGTAAACGGCATGATCGGCGCCAGCCAGCACAGCAGCCGCTCGAGCAGGGCGTGCATAACGGTGCGCGCGGCCCGCCGGCGCGGATCCGACGGCGCGTCGCAGTACAGGCTGTCCTTGCGGATATCGAAATAGATCGCCGACAGGTCGACCACGCAGAAATTGACCAGCGCCGCGGTGATCCGCTTGAAATCATGATCGTCATAAGCCTGGCGGACCAGCCCGTCGAGTTCGGCCAGACGGTGCAGCACCCAGCGCTCCAGTCCCGGCATGCTGTCCACGGGCACCGCCTCGGACGGGGCAAATCCCGACAGGGCGCCCAGCAGGTAGCGCAGCGTGTTGCGCAGCCGGCGATAGCTCTCGACCGTACCCTTGATGATTTCATCTGAAATTCTCAAATCCTCGGTATAGTCGCCACTGGCCGACCACAGGCGCAGGATCTCAATGCCGTACTGGCGGGCAAAGTCTTCCGGTTCAATCGTGTTGCCGATCGATTTCGACATTTTCTTGCCTTCGGCGTCCACGATCATGCCATGCGTGACGACCTGCCGAAACGGCGCCCGCCCCCGCGTGGCGCAGTTCTCGAGCAGCGAGGACTGGAACCAGCCCCGATGCTGATCAGACCCCTCCAGGTACACATCGGCCTGGCCATCAGTATTGTTCAGGATGCCCCGGTCACGCAGGGCAAAGGCATGGGTGGTGCCGCTGTCAAACCAGACATCGAGCACATCATTCACCTTCTCCCAGCCGGCCGGATCCACCAGCCCGTCCAGGAAGTTGGCGGCAGAGGCGCTGAACCAGGCCTCGACGCCTTCCCGACGGATCGCCTCAAGAATCCGCGCATTGACCCGGCCCGCCATATCCGGATCCAGGGCAACGGTGTGTGGCTGCCCCTCCGGGCTGACCAGAAGCGTGATCGGCACGCCCCAGTTGCGCTGGCGGGAGATCAGCCAGTCCGGTCGGTCCGAGACCATGGCCGTCAGGCGGTTGCGCCCGGTCGGGGGAACGAAGCGCGTGTCCTTGATGGCGTCCAGCGCCAGTTCACGCAGCGGCCGCGAGCCATCCGATCCCGGCACATCCATAGCGATGAACCATTGCGGCGTGGCCCGCCGGATCACCGGCGCCTTGGAGCGCCAGGAATGGGCATCGCGGATCGTGCCCATGCCGCGCGCCAGCAAGGTCCCCTGATCGGCCAGCAGGCTGATCGCTTCGGGGTTGGCCTTGCCCGGCTGGCCGCGTTTCTTGCCGGAGGTGCGAATGATATCCAGCCCGGTCAGCGGCGCCGGCACATCCGGCGTGTAACAGCCATCGGGATCGACAATGTCGCGAATATCCGCCGCGGTGTAACCGGAGGCCAGAAAGACAAGGAAATCGTCTTCGCCATGCGCTGGCGCGGTATGAACAAAGCCGGTTCCGGCATCATCGGTCACGTGCTCGCCGGGCAGCATCGGCACCTTATGGCCCCAGAATGAATCCACCGCGTGCAAGGGATGGTGCAGGACCCAGCCGGCAGGGTCGGCATCGCCGAGACGGGTCATGCCGCTGATCTTGGCAGCATCCGCAATCGAGTCGGCCAGGGCATCCGCAAAAATCAGGACTTCGCCCGACCGGGCATAGGGTGCAAAGCCAAGCGCTTCTTCCGGTACGACGCTGTCGACACGATAGGCACCGTAAGCAATACCGGGCCGGTAACAGACCGCCTGATTGGCGGGAATGGTCCAGGGCGTCGTTGTCCAGATCACCACGCTGGCCCCGGCAGCGCCGGCGGGAAGCCCGGTCCCGGCCGCCGATATCGGGAAGCGGACCCAGATGGTCGGCACTTTGCGGTCCATATACTCGACCTCGGCCTCGGCCAGGGCAGTCCGCTCCACCGGCGACCACATGACCGGCTTGGCGCCGCGCACAAGCCGGCCCTTCATGGCGACGTCGAGAAATTCCCGGACCGTGGCGGCCTCGGATTCGAAATTCATGGTGAGATAGGGATTGTCCCATTCACCCTCAACGCCACAGCGCCGGAATCCCGCCGCCTGGACCCCGACCCACTCGGCCGCATAAGCCCGGCATCGCGCGCGGAACTCCGCCCCGCTGACATCGTCCTTGGCCCGCCCCTTGGCGCGGAATTCCTCCTCCACCTTCCATTCAATCGGCAGGCCATGGCAGTCCCAGCCGGGCAGATAGGCCGCGTCATAGCCCCGCATCTGATGGTTGCGCACGATGAAATCCTTCAGGATCTTGTTCATCGCGGTTCCCAGATGGATCGGGCCATTGGCGTATGGCGGGCCATCATGCAGGATAAAAGGCGCCGCGCCCCGGGCCTGTGCGTCGGCCCGCATACGCTTGTACAAATCCATATCGTCCCATCGGGCGATCCACTCCGGCTCGGCCTTTGGAAGGCCTCCGCGCATCGGGAAGTCTGTGGTCGGGAGAAAGAGTGTGTCCTTATAGGACATCTCGGTTTTTGAGTCGGTATCAGACATGGCAGCTGTCTCTGTAATCGGTTCAGATAATGGGTGTAAGAGGCTTCACCCGGTCGCGCCACCCTGGGCTCAGGGCACGACCGGGCCGATAATTCGGCCCCTGTTTGTCCGGGTGGTGCATGTCATGCCTGCGCACTAGCAGAGGGTCGGGACCCTGTCACCCTGCGGCCGTCTGCGCGAGTCGGGTCCGGGCGTCATCACAGTCCTGCCTCATCTGCACGACCATCTCGTCGAGGGCGGCGAATGTCAGCTCTGGCCGCAAATAGCTGACCAGGGCGACCTCGATCCAGCGGCCATAAAGATCCGCGTCAAAGTCGAACAGGAACGCTTCCAGAAGCGGGTCGCGGATCCCCGTTGTCGGGGTACGACCGAAATTGGCAACGCCGGGAATCCAGTCACCGTCCCGGTCGACCCGGACCCGGACAGCATAAACGCCGTGGCGGGGATGGATCAGCTCGCCGAGATGCAGGTTCGCGGTCGGGAAACCCAGCGTTCGTCCCCGCTTCTCGCCATGCTCAACCACGCCATCCACAATCCAGTCATGCCCAAGTAGCGCCGCGGCCTTTTCCGGGGCCCCGGCGATCAGGGCTTCACGGATTGCCGTCGACGACGCCTTCTGGTCCAGCGCCTCGATCTTGTCGACGACCGTCACACCAAATCCAAAGGCCCGTCCAAGTGATGACAGCCGGGCCGCATCCCCCATACGACCGCGCCCGAACCGGAAATCGAATCCCACCGTGACATGCCGCGCGCCCAGACCTTCGGCCAGGACGTCACGGGCAAACACCTCATCGGTCATGGCCGCCATATCAGCATTGAAAGGCAGTTCGAACACCGCCCGGGCGCCCAGCATCTGCAGACGCTGATTGCGTCGCGCCGGACGATACAGCCTGAAGGGGGGATCATCGGGTCGAAAAAAAGCACGGGGCGGCGGCTCGAAAGTTGCCACGCCCAGATCAATGCCCTGCGCGGCCGTGCGTGCCGCCTCTAGGACAGCCCTGTGGCCGGCATGAACCCCGTCGAAATTCCCAAGCGCGACCGACAGGCCGCGCAGGTCAGAGGGCACGTGCCGGTAATGCGCCAGCACGGTCATGGATCAGGCCGCCCGGCTGGGAACCATGACCTGGGCTTCCCCGGTGATGGCGGCCTTGCCGTCGACCACGCAGCTGACCCCCAGCGTGCATCGGTTGCCCCGCGGTTGAAGATCGGTGATCTCGGCCCGCACAACCACTTCCGATCCGATAAAGACCGGGCGCTTGAACCGCATGGACAGGCCGGTGAAAATCGCTCCTGGTCCCGGCAGGTTGTTGCCAAGAATGCCGGAAATGAAGCTCGCCGTCAGGGCGCCGTGGGCGATGCGCTGCCCAAACGGCGTACCCTTGGCATACGCCTCATCGAGATGCAGGGGATTACGGTCGCCCGAAACTTCTGCAAACAGCTCAATATCGCGTTCGCTGATGTGATGAACGCTTTCATGGCTCATCCCGATGGAAAGATCTTCGAACTTGTATCCATCCTTGAACGTCATAGGCCTGACCTCCCTGTCAAATATCGCTCTCTGTTACAGCCTGTTTCTGGTCCCGTCACCATGTCAGTGCGGGCATGGCCCATTTCGCGCTGACGCCATGGTCACCCAGCAGCTCGGCGACCTCGGCGCGGAAATCGCCGCCATGCAGGCTCAGCCCCGTGCCGACATACAGCCCGTCATAGCCGCGGTGCAGGGCGCCTTTCATATCCGTCGCCGGACTGTCGCCAATGCACAGGATCCGGTCCGCGGGCGGCTCGATGCCGATATCTGACAGCCGCGACAAAGCGAGATCGTAAATCGCATCATGCGGCTTGCCCGGATAAACCACACGGCCGCCTTCCTGTTCGTAGATCTGCGCCAGCGCCCCGGCGCACCAGTGCAGCTGGTCACCGATCCGGACCTTGATATCCGGATTGGCACAAATCATGTCGATGCCGCGGTCGGCCGCCAGGGCAAGGCGTTCCCGATAATCCTCGGGCGTGTCATTGACCTGGTCTTCAAGGCCAATGCACAGCAGCGTATCGGCGTCCCCGGGTTTCCCGAATTGCAGGTTCAGCCCGTCATACAGAAACTGGTCGTGTTCCCAGCCTTCATCGGCCCCGAGCCGCCAGAACACCTCATGCGCCCGCTCGGCCAGCAGGGTCCGTGTGGCATCGCCAGAGGACACACAGTCGTCAAAGGCTTCGCCGGGAACCCCAAGCGGGTCAAAATAGCGGATGACCTGAGCCTTGGGGACAGGCGCATTGGTGATCAGAACGACCGCGCCGCCCTGGTCGCGAAACCGCACAAGGGCCTCGCAGGCTTCCTCGAAAGACCGTCGGCCATTATGGATGACCCCCCAGACATCGCAGAGGATGGCATCATACTGACTGGCGAGCTCGGCAAGGCCGGAGGGAAAGTCTGTTGCACTCATGACAGGCGACCTAGGGCGCGGCCTGCCAATGGTCAATCAGCGATGCGCGGTCAGGCGTGCCATCAGGTCTGGCGGCGGGGCCGTCTCCTGCATCAGCGAGGCCTTGATCGGACGCGGGGCGCCGAAAACATGCCCCTGCCCAAACGGAACGGTATATTCGAGCACCTCGACCACGCTGACCTCTTCCTCCAGCTTTTCGGCAATCAGTGTGACGCCATAGCGGGAACAGACTGCGGTCACTTCTGTACCGGAAATTGTCCGGCTGATCGCGGAGGCGGGCCGCGGGCCAGCGGGATCCCGCAGCTGGTCAATCAGGTCTCCCCCCTTCAGCTTGACGAAGCGCACACCCGCCTGCTGCAGGAGGGCGAGGTCGAAATCCAGACTCGGCATGTGATCGAGGGAAAACCGGAAGCCCAGAGCTGACAACTTCTCCATCGCCTGCAGGACGGCCCCCGAGCGCGACTGGAACAGGTCGGCGGTGAGTTCGAAAATCAGAGCGCCGGCCAGGTCCCGGTTGGCCTGCATGTGATCCAGGAAGACGGGAAAGAAGACCGGATCCTCCAGAGAATGGGCGGAGATATTGCAGAAGACCCCGACCCGGCGGTCGCGGGCCGCCAGGCGGCGGACCACCTCGACGGAGCGGTACAGCATCATCGTGTCGACGACGCCCATCAATCTGGCCCGGCGGGCCGCGTCGAGGAACTCTGCCGGCAGGATCAGGCCACCGTCCTCGTCCCGCAGCCGGCTGAAGCCTTCATAAAAACTGACCCGCCTTTGCGGCAGGGACACAATGGGCTGCAAATGCAGATCAACCCGGCCTTCCTTCAGGGCATTGCGCACCCGTCGCAGAACCGCATCCTCACGCGGGGCGACATCCCCCCCTGCGCCGGCAGTGTCCAGCCTGCGGTCAAAGCTGCGGGTCAGCTTGTCGATCAGCGTCTCTAATTCGCGCATCTCCTGAACCAGGGCGTCACGCCGGTCGGCGAGTTCTGTCTTCAGGGTCGATTCGAGCGCATCGGTCCGCGCCCCGGTCAGCACGGCGTCGTGGCCAAGACGGGTCAGCGCCTCTTCGGCGGCGTCAAGCCCGGCCGCGAGGTGGCGCAGCCGGGCCCGCTGGCTCAGCAGCATGTGCAGCTGGCCAAGGGCCAGCCAGGCGACCATGCCGGCCAGACCGGCGACGGGCAGCTGCAGCCCGAGGCCGGCCATCAGGCCCCAGGCCAGAGCCGCAGCAACACAGGCATAAAGGAGAACGAAAAGCGCGATCATGGGGTTCACAGCCTGTTGGACGTCGACAGCTTAACAGATTGGCCCGCGGGGTTAAGCTGTGCACAGCATAAGCGCTGATTTGGCCTGTTTGCCAATCGCGGAATCGGGATGCGACACCGTCCGCCGCCGCCTGGCAGCGCCCCCGTGGGTGGCCCGGCGGGCTAGGCCGTCCGGTCGGCCACAAGCGCAAGGCTGTGATCCGCCTGTTTGCGGACGACAAGGTCCGCCCCGGCGCGCAGCGGAGCGATATGCGCCGTGAGATTGGGCAGATTGACCGTCGTCCAGACCTGCCGCGCGAAATCCCGCAGCGCAACCACGTCCATATGGCGGAAGCGGGCATAGAAGGATGTCGGATCCTGCGCTGCCGCCTCCCAGAGGCGCTCGAAGCGGGCAACATACCAGGTCTCAAGATCCTCCAGCGCCGCATCGACATAGATCAGCAGGTCGGGCTCATCATCGCGGCGCTGGGCTGCCGGCGACAGTGGCAGATGCCCGAGCCCCTCGAGGATCAGCAGGTCGGGGGACTCGACCCAGCGGCCAAGCGCGGGATCGATGTCATAGATCGTATGGCTGTAGCCCGGAAAAAAGGCCCGCCCGCGGCGGAGCTCAGCCAGGGCCCGGGCCATGCCAGCCCGGTCATAGGTATCGGGAAACCCCTTGCGGTCCAGAAGGCCGCGCTGCGTCAGCTGCGCATTCGACAGCAGGAACCCATCCGTAGAGAGGGTCTGCGTCGCGCAGACCGGCTGCAACAGCGCCTCCAGCTGCGCCGCCAGCGTCGATTTGCCGGACGCCACCGAGCCTGTCAGCGCCACAATGCGGGCGCCCCCCTGCCACAGCTCGGCGAGGCGACCCGACACCTGAATCAGCCCGGGTCCGGGCGGTCCGACTGGCTCGGTCATGGTGATCTCCTCCCGCGCTTCCTCTCGGATTTAGAACGTTCCGTCGGCCAAGACAAAACCCTGCCGACAAAAAGTTTGATTTGACAGTGTCGCCGAGCCCCCATACCCCTTGGTCGACTCCCGCGCCCCACGTCCACGGCCAGGTGGCCGGATGGGGGCGTCTCGGGGGAGACCGGGGTTCCATGAAAGTGGGACCCCGTTGCTTTATCTGGTCCCTGCTCATCTGTCTCGCGGTTTCGGGCCGCTCTGGCCCCGTCCGGCCCCGGAGGGTTCAGCCCAGCCCGGGCGGCCCGCCCTGAGTCCGCCTTGCGCCCGCCCTGAGTCCGCCTTACGCCCGCCTGGCTGCCCCGCCGGGTAGACGTCCAAGCCGCCTCCGCTGCGTGTTGCCCCGGACCCCTGTCCCCCTGTGTCTTTAAGGACACCCTCCCCTGTATCCTGCAGACTATCCGGCATTCCCCATTGCCTGCCTTCGAAATCTGCCTAACTTTTTGGGGTAGTTGTTGAACCATGAGGCTTTTGGAATGAGCGGAGGCCCAAAGGCAGAAGAAAAGTCTCTGTCAGAATTGCTGCAATCGGGCATCCGGCTGTCTATGCCCCCCTATCAGAGGTCATACTCCTGGGACCGGGAAGAGGCCCGCGCCCTGCTGAATGATCTGCTGGAATCCAGCGCTTCCGGCCGGACCCATTTTATCGGCGCCGTCGTTCTGGTCGCCCAGACCGATCCGCATTTTCTGATCGTCGACGGACAGCAGCGGCTGACGACGCTGACCCTGATGCTGTGCGCTTTGCGCGACCTCGAGGACGACCCCGCTTATGCCGACAGGCTGCAGGCCCTGATCTGCTCCGCCGATGAGCGGCAGGCAGAGCCGGTCTGGCATCTCAATCTGAACCACATAGACGGCGCCTATTTCCGTGTGGCCTTTCAAACCAGAGGCCGCATGCTGGAGCAGGTGACAGACGCCAGTGGCTCGGAAAGCCAGAGCCGGATGCAAGACAATGCAGAATTTATTGTCACCAGCCTGAAGTCCATGTCGACCGCGGACCGCCGTGCGCTCGCCGATACGATCGTCCATCGGCTGGTCCTGGTTCAGGTCGTCGTCGACGGATGGGACGATGGCTACCGCGTTTTCCGGGTTCTGAATACACGCGGCAAGGCCCCCAACAGCCATGACATCATCAAGACAGAACTGCTCGAACAATCGAGTCTGAGCCGTGAGGACGCCGACCATTTCTCCCGCACCTGGGCGGAGCATGAGGCCCGGCTCGGCGGAACCGGCCTGGACGATTTATTGTCCCAGATCCGGACCCTGTATAATCGCAATGCCCAGACCGGCACGACGGGTTTCCGCAAGGCGGTCATGAACAAGGTCAATGCGCGGGACTTTCTGGCCACGGAACTGCCAGCCTATGTCGATGCCTACACGGTGATCTCAGGACAGGAAGGAGATTTCGGCGCGTTCAGTGAACGGGTGCAGACTTCGCTCACCCACCTGCGCATGATCGATCACCAGCTGTGGCGGGCGCCTGCCTTGCGCATGCTTGTCAGCAAGGCCTACAGCCACGAACAGACGGCGGTTTTTTTCCAATGGCTGGAAAGGTTCGCCTTCGCCATGATGCTGGTGGTGACCGAACGCAAGCAGCGTCTGAAACGCTATGGCCGGGTTGCTGAAGCCATCGACCGGCCGGCAAGCCTGCTGTCACAACGTGGCCCGCTGATGCTCTCCCGTGACGAGAAAACCCGCATTCTGAACCGCTTGCTCGGCCGCTTTGGCTCATTCAGCCAGCGCCGCGCGATCGCGCTCAGACTGAACGCCGCCCTGGAAGGTGGGACGGCCCTTGGACCGGAAGATGGCGCAACGGTTGAACACGTCCTGCCCCGGATCCTGCCAGAGGGGTCGGCCTGGTCTCAAACCTGGCCGTCACCAACGGTTCATCGGGAGCTGAGCGAAACAATCGGTAATTTTGCCCTGCTGCCGCAAAGCGTGAACCAGCAGGCCGACAATGCGTCCTTCCCTGAAAAACAGAAGCTGTATTTCCAGGAAGGAACACCGCAATATGCCCTGACTGCGGATCTGAAAAACAGGGTTGGCTGGACCCCGGACGATGTCCGGAGGCGGACCAGGGATTTGGCCGCGGCTCTTATGACCGCCTGGGGCCTGGTTGATTCTTAGGAGGTCAGGCCGGGGGTGGTGTCCGGCTCGGGTGCGTAGGCCGCGGCGAGCAGGTCCACCGTCTCGCGGGCCCCGTCAATCGCGCGATCAAGCTCTCCGAGAGCTGTCTCGAATGCGCTCATGTCCAATGCGGCCTGTCCGGCCGCATCCCGCACCACCTGGCTGGCAGACACAAAAGTCCGGCGGCTTCTCTGGGCCGTCACAAGAACGGTTTCGAAGCTCATCATCTCCGATCGCAGATCAAATCCGTTCAGCGTGGCCGTCCAGACCGTCATCCTGGCTTCATCGGTAACGATTTCGAGGCCGGCACGGGCCTGAGTCACATCGTCGACAATCTGACTGAGAGCACGCTCCGGCGTCACCTGTTGGATGGTGTGCGCCTCCAGATAGGCGTCCTGCCCGTCCTCGTCGGTCCGGTCGCCGTCGACGAGTGTCCGGGCAAGACCGAACAGGCCGCCCGATGGCGCGACCCAATGCGCATCTCTTGCCTTTTGATTGTAGGAATCACAGACCTTTTCGAGACTCGATTTCTCGGCTGCAAAACTGGTTTCGACCAGTGCCTGACCGGAAACCATCGACACGGTTCCACAAGCGGCAAGCGGCAGCAAAAGAATAAACAGCAATCCAACTCTACGCATGGGCAGAATCCGCCTCGTCAATCTAATCTGGAACTTGTCCCACTCATACAGATGAGAAAAACGCCGTCCACACCTTTATTCAATCGGTAAACCACAATAGGTGAAGAGGCGGTGAACAGGGGCTGATCATGCTTAAACTATATGCACCTCTTGAGGCACGACGCAGTGGCTTTCTGAATGTCGGAACGCTGCATCGCATTTACTGGGAAGAATCCGGTAATCCGGAGGGCATTCCCGTCATCGCGCTGCACGGCGGCCCAGGCGGCGGGTCGAGCCCGGAAATGCGGCGTTTTTTCGATCCCGAAGTTTATCGCATTATCCTGATGGACCAGCGTGGCTGTGGAAAATCCACGCCGAATTCAGAGCTGGAAGAGAACACCACATGGGCGCTGGTCGAGGATATTGAGCGGGTCCGGACGCTGCTGAACATTGACAAATGGGTCGTGTTTGGCGGCTCGTGGGGGTCGACCCTGTCCCTGACCTATGCGGTCCAGCATCCCGAAAACGTGCTGGGGCTGATTCTGAGGGGTATTTTCCTGATCACGGAGGCCGAGATTAGCTGGTTCTACCAGTCCGGGGCCAGCCGCCTGTTCCCCGACGCCTATGAGCGTTACGTTGAGCCCATCCCTGCCGATGAGCGCCATGACCTTCTGCATGCCTTTCACCGGCGCCTGACCGGCTCAGATCACAAGGCGCGAATCCGTGCCGCCAAGGCCTGGGCCTGCTGGGAGGGAGAAACCATCACCATTCAGGGGCCCACCAGTCGCCCGAAGCGGTTCGAAGAAGACAGTTTTGCCGACGCCTTCGCCCGTATTGAATGTCATTATTTCGTCAATAAGGGGTTCTTTGCAAAGGATGGCTGGCTCCTGGAGCAGGCGGCCCAGACCCTGCAGGACATTCCGGGGATCATTGTCCACGGACGCTATGACGTTGTCACGCCCCTGTCGTCAGCCTGGGCGCTGCATAAGGCCTGGCCGGCTTCAGAGCTTCAGATCGTCGGCGGAGCCGGGCATTCAAGTCTTGAGCCCGGCATTGTCGACAAGCTCATCCGGGCAACCCGCGACTTCGGTCGACGCTTCGGCGCTTAGCCGTTTGGACCCAGCAGCCAGGTCAGGGGGCCGGGCAATGCCAGACCAAACCCCTGCAGCTGATCGAGGGCGCCGAAGACAAGGATGAACAACAGGGCCGGCGGCACCACCCAGCGGCAGGCGAAGCGCCAGAGATTCATCGTCAGTCCCTCGCCAAATTCCGATACCATCATTTCCCGGCTCAACACCCGCCCGGCGAACCAGGCCACCAGAAGACCGCAGAGCGGAAGCATAATGACCCCGGTCACAAAGTCCGCGAAGTCGATGTAATCGGCCGAGAAAACATATCCCGTTCCGATCATGAACAGGACGAATCCGATGCCCAGAGCCGCCCCCGGACGGTTCACGCCCTGACGCTCTTCGAACCAGGACACCGCCACTTCCATCAGAGAGATGGATGAGGTCAAGGCGGCAAACAAAGCGAGAATGAAAAAGGCTGTCCCGATCAAATCGCCGCCGGGCATGGTGCCGAAGGCGATGGGCAGGGAGACAAAGAACAGGCTGGGGCCGGCGGCCGGGTCAGCGCCAAAGGCGAAGACAATCGGGAAGATGGCGAAGCCGGCGATCAGGGCAACCAGCGTGTCCGAACCGGCAACAATGGCCGATGATTTCGCAATATTGGTATCTGACGACAAATAGGCACCGTAGGTGATCATCATGCAGGAGCCGACGCTGATCGAGAAAAAGGCCTGCCCGACAGCAGCCAGCAATGTGCCAAACCCGACCTTTGAGAAGTCAGGAGTGAGCAGGAAATCAACGGCCCTTGCGGTATCGCCAACGGTCAGCGCATAGCCGACAACAACCAGAAGCAGCACGAAGAAGGCCGGCATCAGAATGGTTGCAGCCCGTTCAATCCCGCCGCGTATGCCGCGCGCAACGATCAGCGTATTCGCCGCCACGAACAGGAACAGGCAAAACAGCACTGCGCCCTTATCGCTGATGGAGCGGCCGAAATTGGCCCCAGACACATCCGCGATCGACACGGCCGCTGCGTCCGGATCGGCCGCCTGGGCCTGCCGGGTCATTTCGGCTGCCGTGTCTGCAAACCCGGAAAAAGCCCCGGAAAAAGCCTGTGGAACAAACTGGATAATCCAGGCCGAGATAACGATGTAAAAGGTCAGGATAAAGAAGGCCGCCAGGGATCCAAGCCAGCCGACAAAGCCCCAATTCGCGCTGCGGCTTTCGGCCCGGGCCAGCGAATGAATGCCCTCGACCGCCGACATGCCCGATTTTCGACCGAGGCCATATTCCGCCATCATCACCGGCAGGCCGAAAATGATCACGCAGATGACATAAATCAGGATGAAGGCCGCGCCACCATTCTCCCCTGCGGTAAAGGGGAAGCGCCAGAAATTGCCAAGTCCGACCGACGAGCCGACCGCGGCCATGATGAATCCGAATTTGGATCCCCAGTTTTCTGTCTTGCGCCCAATGGCTTCCATGGCGTGGCTCCCTGTCTTTTGTCAGCAGCCTAGACAGGGGCCTTGAAAAATCAACGACCAATGTGCGGATCTAAAGGGCCTGCAAGGGGTCGTCCTTGGCCAGGTGCACCGAACACACCAGCCCGAAAGACGTCGCCACGGTGATCATCACGGTTCCGCCATAGGACAGCAGCGGCAAGGGAACACCAACGACGGGCAGCAATCCCAGCACCATCGCGATATTGAACAGGATATAAAAGGCGACCGTGGCGACAGCGCCCGCGGCCACAAACCGCCCGAACAGGCTGGTCGTTCGCAGTGCGATCATGAGGCCAAGCGCCAAGATCAAGGCCCAGATCAACAACACACCGGTGGTGGCCAGAAAGCCAAACTCCTCGGCCAGGACGGTGAGAATGAAATCCGTGTGCTGTTCGGGGATGTAATCCAGCTGGGCCTGGGTCCCCTCCATATATCCCTTGCCTGTCAGGCCGCCGGATCCGATCGCGATCTTGGCCTGTTCAATCTGGTAGCCATCATCGATCAGGTTGACCGACTGCCCGGTCAGCTGGGCCACGAACGTGTCCACGCGCTCGCGCTGATAGTCCTGCAGAACAAAGCTGTAGACCAGGGGAATGCTGCCGACGCCGAGGACAATTACCGACAGGATGATGCGCTTGTACAGGCCAGCCAGGAACAAGAGGATCCCGCCCGAGGCGAACAGGGCCAGCGTGGTGCCGAAATCGGGCTGTTTGAAGATCAGGATGGCGGGCAGGCAGATCAGCCCCAGCGCCGGAACGTGCAGCAAAAACCCGCCGGACTCATCCCTCCATCGCTTGTGATAATAGGCGGCCAGCGCAAGGGTCAGCGCCACTTTCATGAATTCCGAGGGCTGAATGGCGATCGGGCCAACCTGCAACCAGCGCTGGGCGCCCCCCCCGGTCACGCCAAACAGCTCGACACAGATCAGCAGGAAAAAGGTCGAAACATAAGCCGGCCAGGCCATCTGGAACCAGACTTTCAGGGGCACCAGGGCGACCGCGAGCATGACAATGAAAGCCGCGCCCAGCCGGACCGCCTGCTTCATCGGGAGATCGGCCTCACGCGGATTGGTATAGGTCGCTGAATACAGGATCGCCACGCCGATCAGGGCCATGGCCGAGATCAGCAGGATCAGGCCCCAGGGCAGGCGGCCCAGATCCTGTACCCGTGTTCTGCTTCTGAAATTCAGGGACCCGGCCATGGCTCAGCTCCCGCCTCCGCCGCTGCGCCCGGGCGCCAGCGCGGCGGTCTGGACATAATTTGGCGCGCGGCGGGAATCCTGGCGCAGGGCTTCCGCCAGAATGTCGCGGGCGATCGGCGCTGCGGTGCGGGACCCGCCCTCGCCATGCTCGACGATCACAGAGATCGCATATTTCGGGTCATCATGCGGCGCGTAGGCGACGAACAGGGCATGGTCGCGCAGCCTGCGGTCGATTTCCTCGCCCTTGAGAATGCCGCTGCGACGCTCTGCAGCCGAGATCCGCCGCACCTGGGCGGTGCCGGTTTTGCCGGCCAGGCGGGGACCCCCGAGGCCGAGATCCCCCGCGCGCAGGGCCGTGCCGCCGGCTTCCGAGGTGACGCCGAACATGCCGGCTTTCATCCGCTGCATCCGGGCTCTGTCCAACGGCTTGTCCCCGGGAATATCGGCGCCTGGCTTGGGACCTATCCCGATAATCTGGGGATTGATCAGCCGCCCCTCCGCCGCGATCCGCGCCGTCATAACAGCTAATTGAAGAGGCGTGGCAGACAGCTGCCCCTGCCCGATCCCGATATTCAAAGTCTCTCCTTCATACCAAGGTTCGCCCTGGGCCTCGAGCTTCCAGGCATTGTTGGGGACGACACCTTGACGTCCGCCTGTAAGGCCCAGATCCCAGCTCTGTCCAAACCCAAACTCTTTTGCCGTTTCTGCGAGCGTCTCAATGCCCATACGCCGGGCAATCTCGTAAAAATAGACATCGCAAGAGCCTTTTATAGCACTGTGCATGTTCACCGAACCATGTCCCTGCCGACGCCAGCAGTGCCAGGTATTGTTGCCGAAATGATACCTGCCATTGCAGTGAACTCTTTCCTCAGGATCAATGATCCCGGCCTCCAGCGCCGCTGTGGCAACCACCATCTTGAACGTAGAGCCAGGAGGATATGTACCATCATAGGCCTTATGATAGAGAGGGTAGCGATCGCTGAATCTCAGTTTGTCATAGTCCGCTTGGGAAATTCCGTTCACAAAATCATTCGGATCAAAGGCCGGGGTGGACACAAAAGCCAGCAAGTCCCCCGTATCAATATCAAGAACGACCGCAGCGCCACTTTCCCCGCCAAAACGATCAATGGCAAATTTTTGCAATTCTGCATCGACTGTAAGATAGAGGTCGCGCCCGGGTACTGGAGCCAGATCTTCACTTGGTAATTCGCGGATAATCCGACCCGCAGCGTTGGTTTCCAAGCGACGAAATCCGGATTTTCCCCTTAAATAGGCTTCTGCACGCAGCTCGATACCTGACCGTCCTGCCCTCATGTCACGGTGTTTTAGCAAGGTCGCAACATCACCATAAGTGTCATGAAAAGCACGCAGAAGGCCCGCCTCATCCGGATGGGTCAGGAAAAAATCCTGGCGCAGCTGACGCGACATTCTGATGCCAGAGAACTCTTTTGCAAGCGCCTCATCGAGCTTGCGGTCCCGCGATGAATTTAGAGTGTTAAAAGCCTCTCTAAAAATATAGTCGTTGCTCGCCCGAGAGACATAACCGAGAACATGCGCGAAATCGCGACCGCGTGGATACGAGCGAGTTGATGCCATTTCCACAAGGACACCCGGCATTTGGGGCGCTCGGAGGGACATGCGGGCAAAATCTTCGTAGGACAGTTCGCGGGCAACAATGACTGGCTGAAAGGCCGCCTGACGCCGCGCTTGGGACAGAATGCGGTCCTGTCTTTCACGGGGTAAATCGATATATTGGGAGATCTTTTGCAGCACCGCAGAAAGATCTCCAGATTGCTCAGGTACAACCGATATACGTCCTGCGCGCCTGTGAGAGGCGAGAGACCGTCCGAAGCGATCAAGAATTTGTCCCCGCTGGGGGGGAGCAAGTTCCAGTTTCACGCTGTTATCAGCCGCCGCGAGTTGATATTTTTCCCGGTTCAAAATTTGCAATTGAAACAGGCGAGCGATTAGCCCGCCAAACAAAAGGGCGCCGCCCCCGGCCGCCATTATGGCGCGACGGTTAAACATGGGGTCGACCTGGCGATTGGAACTCAAGGCGTTGCTCCTGACTCTGCGCCGGGCTTCGCGCCCAGGTCAAAAACCGAACCGATCACACCCTGGAGCAGAATGGATGTGAACAGGGCGGCGATCAGAGGCTGAAGGCGCTGAGGGTGACCCGAGACCAGGCTGGCCAGGCTCCACACCAGAACAAAGCCGATGGCGAGAAGGAATGGAGGCAGACCGATGCCGATGCCCAAGGACCTCTCACTATCAAAGGTCTGATACAGAAAACTTGACGCGCCATATGCGACAAGGTTGATAACCGCAAAACATCCGAGTGGCGCAGTCGCGGCAATATCTTGCGCGAAGCCAAAACCGATCAGAATGAACATCGGCAGGAAGGCAACGCCGCTTCGTCCCCATCCAACCGCCGCGATCAGAGCGGCGAAAGGCCAGGCCAGCGCCAGACCGTGCATCATCCTTGGCGTCAGGCCGGCCAGACCAATGAGGCTCACAACGGCCGTGCCAACGCCGATCCGCATGGCAAAGGAACTGTCCTGCCACCATCCCGGCAACGACTGCAGCGGACGCCAAAACCTATTCACCCGACCGGTCCCTGGATGCAGGCGACACGATTGCGCCCATCTCTGCATTCGCCTCGGCCTCAGGCTTTGTAAAGGACGGGGTCCCCTTGAGCCGGATATAGCCCAATTGGCCCTGCTTCATGGCCAGTTCGACCCTGATGCTGTCGGAAGAAGACTGCACGGTACCCACAACAACTCCTCGGGGAAACAGCCCTCCTTCACCCGAGGTCAGTATGCGTTCTCCGATCAGAAAGGCCCCCGCTTCGGGTTGGTCGGTTAGACGGCCGGCACCGTCACGACCGCCAAATAAGATCGCCCGCAAGCCACTCGATTCACCCATCACCGGAACCCGACTGTTAAAATCAGTAATTTTCAGGATACGCGATGAACGCTGCCCAACCTGAACGACCCGGCCGACCAGGCCCCTATCATTTACAGCGTAGAAACCGGTCTCGACGCCGTGCAAACGACCCGCATTGGCCAAAAGCGCCTCTGCGAAAGGCCCATTCGACTCCGCCATAATCCGCGCCGTGACCTCGGCCCCCTCGGGCTCTCCCTGCGTATTCAGAATGTGCTCATAGACATCGAGGCGTTCCGCCATAGACAAGGCCATGGCTTCATATTGAGCAAGTTCCCGAACCCGGGCCTCAAGAGCCGCGATGCGCTGTTCGCGGGCAGACCGCCCGGTGACCCTATCGATCAGGCTCGGCCGAGACATGTGAAACAATTGATCTGAAGCCAGGCTCCGAACAGGCTCTATCGTCCCGCGCAGTCGCGGCGACGTCTGCACAAGAAGCAATGCAACCAGAACCGCAAGCGCAATAAAGAACCCATAAGGCTTTAGCGGGCGTTTCCTGTATCCCTTACCGGAATAGCGATTCATAAGCGCTATCCTTCCATCAGCGGGTGCTCATCACAGTCTTTGTCAGCAGGTAATCACACCTCTGGTGACAACACATTCTTCATCCGCGAAATATTCTCGAGCACAAAACCACACCCGTTCGCGACACAACGCAATGGATCTTCTGCGATCATAACCGGAAGTCGGGCCTGCTTGCGCAGCACGACATCAAGGTTACGCAGAAGTGCGCCGCCGCCCGTCAATACGATACCCCGATCGACAATGTCTGCCGCCAGCTCTGGCGGCATGGCTTCAAGAGCGATACGGACAGCCTCGACAATTTCATTGACCGGGTCCGCCAGAGCATCCGCCATCATCCGCTCGGTAATCTCCACCTCATTGGGCACGCCGTCGCCAATGGCCCGTCCCCTTACAGTAACGGTCATCCCATCGCCATTCTCTGGCGCCATCGCCGTTCCAATTTGCTTCTTGATCCGTTCAGCCGACATCTCGCCGATCAGCATGCCCTTATTCTTCCGGAGATAATTCATCACGGCTTCGTCCATTTTGTCTCCGCCGACCCGAACTGAGCGCGAATAGACCTGCCCCCCCAATGAAAGCACAGCGACTTCTGTGGTGCCTCCGCCAATATCGACAACCATGGAGCCCGCAGGCTCTTCAATCGGCAAGCCTGCCCCAATCGCCGCGGCCAGCGGCTCATCGATCAGCTCGACCTGGCGGGCACCGGCCGCGAGCGCCGACTGATGGATCGCCCGCCTTTCGACGTTTGTGGCAGAGCTGGGAACGCAGATGATGATCAGGGGAGACACGAAAGCGCGACGATTATGGACCTTTCGGATGAAGTGCTTGATCATTTCTTCAGCGACTTCAAAGTCAGCGATAACTCCGTCCCGCATCGGTCGGATCGCTTCCATGTTCAGCGGCGTCTTACCGAGCATTTTCTTGGCGTCATCACCAACCGCATAAACCATTTTACGGCCACCCTGGGTCATGTATGCGACCACAGAAGGTTCATCGAGCTGTATGCCCTGACCCTTTACGTAGACCAGCGTATTTGCTGTTCCAAGGTCAATCGCCATGTCTGTTGAAAGAATTCCGAGGAGGCCGCCAATCATGGTTATGTCGCTTCTTGTTGCGGGCGCTCGAATCAAGCGCGCCTTCACTTCTACAACCAGCCCATATCCGTCATGCCGTTGACAGCACATTAACGCAAGTGGAGATCTTCAAAAAATAGAAACGCACCGTACGCATCAAAACGCTGCCACTTCAGGGCATACATGAAGACCCTTCGTGCACATCAGCCAGAACCGCCCAAAGCAAACGCTTCGTTCTTTGTTCTATTACGCCGCGACGCGCTTTAGACGACGAGCTTCCAGCTTGTTTAAAGCGTTGATGTAAGCCTTGGCGCTGGCGACCAGAGTGTCGGGGTCGGATGCACGGCCCATCGCCATGATTCCCTCCCCCTTCAACCGGACGCTGACCTCCGCCTGAGCGTCCGTTCCCCCGGTCACAGCATGCACCTGAAAGAGATCCAGCTTACTGTCATGTGGAACGATCACCCGAATGGCATTGAAAACCGCATCAACCGGCCCGTTCCCTTCGCAGCTTGACTCCTTCATCTCACCATCCACCTCCACACTCAGGTCTGCCGATTGGGGGCCTTCTGACCCAGCCATAACGCGGAGTTTCTTGAATGTGATCCGTTCACCAAACGCAGACAGCTGATCGTCCACCAAAGCGAGAATGTCATCATCGAAAATGTGCTTCTTGCGGTCTGCTAAGGCCTTGAAACGTTTGAATGCCGAGTTCAAACCTTCCTTATCGAGCTCGTAGCCCAAGGCCCTCAGTTTATCATTGAAAGCATGACGGCCGGACAGTTTTCCCAGGACCAAGCTGGTTTTCGAAACGCCAACATCTTCAGGGCGCATAATTTCATAGGTCTCGGCGTTCTTAAGCATGCCGTCCTGATGAATGCCGCTTTCGTGAGCAAAGGCATTTTTGCCGACAATCGCCTTATTATATTGAACCGGGAAGCCGGTGATACGACTGACCATGAGACTGGCAGCCGACAGCTTACGGGTGTCGATCTGGGTTGCAAAAGGCAAGCTATCGCGGCGGACATTGAACGCCATCACGACTTCCTCAAGGGCCGCATTCCCGGCCCGTTCACCGAGCCCGTTGATCGTGCACTCAATCTGACGGGCACCGTTGCTGACCCCTGCAAGCGAATTGGCGACGGCCAAACCGAGATCATTATGACAGTGAGTTGACCAGATCACTTTATCGCTATTTGGAATGGTTTCCCGCAGTGAACGGATCAACCGTCCATATTCATCTGGATGAGAATACCCAACGGTATCGGGAATGTTGATTGTTGTCGCACCCGACACAATTGCGGAGTCGATGCACTTGCAAAGAAAATCAAACTCGGTTCGCGTGGCATCCTCAGCACTCCACTCGACATCATCGACAAGGTTTCTCGCCTGGGCAACAGAGCGCCCCACGGCTTCAAGAACAGCATTTGGACCCATTTGCAGCTTATGCTTCATGTGAACCGGGCTGGTAGAAATAAACGTGTGAATTCGCGGACGTGCTGCCCCGCGAACCGCTTCTCCACATCGCTCGATATCACCAGGCGTTGAGCGTGCCAGGCCACAAATCACGCTGTTGCTCGACCGGCGGGCTATTTCCCGTACTGCCTCAAAATCACCTATAGACGACGCCGGAAAACCAGCTTCGATGACATCTACGCCCATCGCCTCCAAAAGCTCTGCCAGGTTGAGCTTTTCCTGATGTGTCATCGAGGCGCCGGGAGATTGTTCCCCATCGCGCATCGTGGTGTCAAAAATAACGATATCAGAGGTGTCGGTATGTATGGTCATAGGTCAGGTCCGGTGATGCAGGAGTAAGGTTCTAGACAGTCCCCTGACCGGGTGTCACGACCTAGATCATGACGGCCCCCAGCCAGGGGCCGGTAAGCCCCAGGTGCTGATCAAACAAATTTAGCATAGAATTGCGCATTTACTTTTCTTGTGGGCTTCATTCAGCAGTGTCAACCGATTTACCGTCCTTGAACGACAAAATTTCCCCTTTGCGTCGTCGCTGGCGCACAAAAACCCACCCGGAGAGAAAGATCACAAAGGCTATCGCTGCGGTCGCGCCGGCCAGGAACATCCGCCCGTTCAGCGCGGCCTCGACAGCCTTTGCGCCAAAAGCGACCAGCAGAATTTTCGGAAGACTGCCAAAGGCTAGACCAGTAAAATAAGGCAAGAAAGGCGCACGCACGGCGCCGAAAACCATATTGACGATCAGGAAGGGTCCGGCCGGAATATTCCGCACAAGCAGGCTTGCCGCCAGTGCATTGCGGGCAATAAAGCCCGTCAGCTGCTGCAGACGAAGCCCCGACATATGCTGCAGGGGCTTTCGCCCAGATAGCCAGCCTAACCAAAAGGTCAAAGACCCCGAAACAAGTGTTGCGCCCCAAGACCAAATCGCCCCCCAAACGGGCCCGAAAGCGACGACGCCGATCCCGATCAGCACAAATTGAGGCGCCGCGATCAGCGCGCCGAGACAGAACCCTGCGACAAGCAGAAGGGGCGCGAAAGGACGCCCTGAAAATGCCGCGAGGTCACGCCCCAAATCTCGACCGAGCCCCTCCAGATCGTACAAGCCTCCAAACTTGAAGACGATGAAAACCAGCAAGATCAGGCACAGAAAGCCCAAAGCAAGCCCTGTCCGATAACCTTGCCAATGGCTGTCCGGCTTCTCATCTTTGGTCGCCATGACCTTCCCCGCGTCTTTGATTTATCACCCTCAAGCAGGTCAATCCAATCCGCGCAAGACCCTCCGACATGTTGGTCCGACACCGACCCACCAGCTATGCATCCGCAAGCATCCTCAGGCTCATATCCCACAATCGCGCGGCTTTCTCCTCATCGGTAATCCACTCACGAGCGTGGGCCCATCGCGGGCTTTCGGCATCACCCAAAAGGGCGATATCGCAATCTTCACAATATTCGCCTCCTCGACCCTCAAGAGCAGCAGAGGTGGCCGCCCAGGTGGCCGTGGCCGCCCCCTGTTCCGGTGTTTTAAACATGGCCTGAACGGCCGGAGGAATGGTTCCGTCGGGATTTTTCCACCCTAGGGCCGCCATTTCCTCGTCGGTAAGGTGTCGCTGCAGCGGCGTGAAAATCCCCCCCGGATGCACACTAAAGGCTGTCACGCCATAAGAGTCCCAAAGTCGATCCGCACCAAGCGCAAACAGAGCATCCGCAGATTTGGCCTGCCCGTAGGCCTGCCATTTATCATAGGCATGAGTTTCGAAGTGGGGGTCGTCCCAATGCACATCACTGAGAATGTGTGCCGTTGACGAAAGGGCAACCAGGCGGGCGCCCTCTGCCTTTTGAAGAGACGGCAAAAGGTCCAGCGCCAGCGCCATATGTCCGAGATGGTTCACTCCGAACTGGCGTTCCCATCCGGGTCCAATACGCGCTTCAGGGCAAGCCATGATGCCGGCATTGTTGATCAGAACATGCAGCGGTCGCCCGGCCTCCCGGTAATCGGCGGCGAAGCTCCGAACGCTGGTCAGATCGGCCAGGTCCATTGCCGCCACGACGATCTCGGAAGAGATGGCGTCAAGTGCCGCGCGGGCTGTATTTTTCCGCCGTGCCGGCACGGTCACATGGGCCCCGGCGCTATGCAACGCCCGAACCATCTCAAGACCAATGCCGCTATAGCCTCCCGTCACAATCACGTTGCGTCCGCTCAGGTCCTGGCCCTCCAGCACGTCCCTAGCATCGGTTTTCGCGCCGAATCCCGACCCGATCGGTTTCTGGTTTTGTGCTGACATCCTACTCTCCCTGTAAGCCAGCCAAAGTGTCAGTCATCCCCGGGACTGGCAAGGCTCGATAGATTGATGCCACATTTTTGGTTAGGGTGGAAATTCAAGTCCCGGAGTAAAACCGATGATTTCAAAATTGAAGCTCTCTCTCATAGCGATGTTGATGTTCAGCCTGCCCGTTCAGGCACAATTTGGCCCGGCGCATGAAACACCCCCCAATTCAGATGAGATCTTTGCGGACCGGGCAATGCGCGACGCCGCGGCACTTCAAAGTGGGCGACGAGGAGATATCGTCACAGCCGATGATGGGGTCGACTTGGAGCAGGCAGGACGTTGGCACGAACGGGCGAGAGAAAAATATACTTCTCTGTGCGCGGACCGGACTCTCCCGCGGGATGCCTGGGCACGTAACTGTTTCAAGCTGGCAAACATGTCCCGGCGGGGCCTGGGTTTCCGTCAGGATTATGAATATGCAGAAGTCCTGTTCCGCGAGGCGTGCGTCGATGGGCAACACACGCCGTCCTGCTTACAGCAGGCTTATATCGATCATACGGGAGCAACGGGACGAACAGACTGGATCTCCGCACGCGCGCTCTACACCATCGCCTGCGACCGCAATGACCCCTCCGGCTGTGCCGGTCTGGGAAACATGTTGTACCGGGGTCAGGGTGGCAAAAGCGACCGGGCGCGCGGTGCCTTGCTGCTGCAATCGGCTTGCGCCGAAGACTATGAATGGGCCTGCGAGCGCTTACGCGGCTTTGGCATCCCCCGACGCGCCCTGCAATAACTCCAAGGCGCCTTGTCAGGTGTCCAAGCTTCCGTCATGGCTATGAAAAAGTGGAGGAAGCTATGAGAGTAACAAGTGTCTGCCTGATCGTTGGTTTGCTTTCAGCTTGTGGCCCGTCAATCTCAGATTCAGGTTCCTCCGGCGTCGAACTGCCCCCACCAGGAGCGGCCACCGAAGCCACGCGTGAGGCCAATCAGTCTCTGGCCCAGCGCCTGCCCCTTGATCAACCGGACGATTTTGACGATGCCTATCGTGGCTGGCTCGCAAGCATACAGGCCGATGCCATAACAAATGCAGAAGGCGGTGTCGTCTGGCCGATCCGCCAATTTGATTTCCTGCAGGACGACGCACCGGATACGGTCAATCCTTCCCTGTGGCGGCAATCCAAACTCTCCGCCCACCACGGACTGTTTCAAGTCGCAGACGGAATCTGGCAAGTCCGAGGATATGACCTTTCCGTCATGAGCATCATTGAAGGGAAAACGGGATGGATCATTGTCGATCCCCTGACCACAACCGAGACTGCCGCGGCAGCCCTTAAGTTGGTGAACGATACGCTGGGTGAGCGTCCGGTGACCGGCATGTTGTACACCCACTCACATGCGGATCATTTTGGCGGGGCACGTGGCATCCTGAGCGAAGACGACATAGCGGCACGCAACATTCCTGTTTTGGCCCCGGTCGGCTTCTCGAAGAATGCGGTTTCTGAGAATCTCATCGCCGGCAATCATATGAGCCGGCGCTCAACCCTGATGTTCGGCAACACGCTGCCCCGGTCCCCCCTTGGTCATGTTGGCTCAGGCCTCGGCCCCGGCCTGCCCAATGGGACGATTAGCCTTCTGCTTCCAACGGAGGAAGTCGGCGGGCGTGGAACGCAACGTCTCATCGATGGTATCACGTTCGAATTCATTGATGCCGCCGGCACCGAAGCACCGGCGGAGTTCATGTTCTACCTGCCGGAAAAGCGGGCGCTTTGCACGGCCGAGGTTGCCACCGCAACCTTCCATAACGTTTTGACTCCCCGTGGCGCAAAAGTCCGTGATGCACTCGCCTGGAGTGAGGCGATTGATTATGTCCTTGAAGCCTATGGCGCGCGAAGCGATGTCGTGTTCGCGTCGCACCACTGGCCAAGCTGGAATGCTGACAACGTCAGCACATTTCTCAGAACCCAGAGAGATATATACCGCTATGTCCATGATCAGACGTTGCGCCAGGCGAACGCAGGGGCGACGATCACAGAAGCAGCGGAGATGGTGACAGAGGCCGATTTCCAAGAGGATGCCTTTGATTCACGGGGCTATTACGGCAGCCTGAACCACAATTCAAAAGCCGTTTTCCAGTATTATTTCGGTTGGTGGAGCGGTAATCCATCTGAATATCACAAACTCCCCAGCTCCGAGACAGCCCCTCGTTATGTCGCAGCGATGGGCGGCGCCGACGCCACCTTACAACTCGGCCAAACAGCATTCGCGGAGGGAGACTATCGGTGGGCTGCCGAGATCCTCAATCATCTGGTGTTCGCAGACCCCAAAAATACCACGGCCCGGGACTGGCTGGCTGCAAGCTATGAGCAAATCGGGTTTCAGGCAGAAAGCGGGGCCTGGAGAAGCTACTTCCTTGCGGGTGCGGCAGAACTGCGTCGCGGACTTCCAAACATAGGTAATCCTTCGCTGGGGAACGCGGAATTTCTGCGTGCTGTGCCGAGCCTGGACGTTTTCAATGCTATGGCTGCCCGCTTCAATCCGACAAAACTCGCGCGCGCCCCGTTTACCATCGTTTTTGATTTTACCGATACGGAGGAGACCATCAGCCTGCATGTCGGCCCTTCCGTAACCGTTCCGCGGACCAGCAATCATGAAAATCCGGACGCCAGAGTCACCATTGCCAGGGCCGACCTCGACCGCCTTATTCTGCAAGAGGTCAGCGCGCCGGAACTTTTGCTGAATGGTTACCTGAAAATCGACGGTGACCAGTCCGCTTTGGTATCCTGGTTCGCGACTCTCGATCGCCCACCTTTCTGGTTTAATATCGTCACACCCTAGGCGCCCTCAGAGTATCGGGCTTCTCGGAATATGTGATCACGCCAGGATATGTTGCGGCCCCGGTATCTGGGGCGTCGCTTCACGCGCAGTGCCTTATGCGTCCAAAGAGGGCCACGCCCCCGCGAGGCCTGTTTGCGGTTCCGCCTGCCGGAAAAGCAAGTGATTTTCCAGACAAAAGCGGCCCTAAATATCCAGAAGAAGCCGCTGCGGATCCTCCAGCGCCTCCTTGACGCGGACCAGAAACGTGACGGCCTCCTTCCCGTCGACAATTCGGTGATCATAGGAAAGCGCCAGATACATCATTGGCCGGATCTTGACTTCGCCATTGATTGCCATGGGACGCTGTTCGATGCGGTGCATCCCCAGCACGCCCGATTGCGGCGGATTAAGAATAGGCGTCGACATCAACGACCCGTAAACCCCGCCATTCGAAATGGTGAAGGTTCCGCCCTGCATATCGGCAATAGACAAATTTCCATCCCGCGCCTTGCGGCCCATATTCGCAATTTCACCTTCAACGCCTGCAATAGACAGCTCATCACAATCGCGAATGACCGGAACAACGAGCCCCTTCTCCGTGCCCACCGCAACGCCGATGTCGTAATGGTTCTTGTAGATAATATCAGCACCATCGATCTCAGCATTGACCGCTGGAATTTCCTTCAGAGCAGAGACAACGGCCTTGGTAAAGAACCCCATAAACCCAAGCTTGACGCCGTGCTTTTCATAAAAGGCGTCCTTGTGAGCCTTCCGCAACGCCATGACAGCGGTCATGTCGACGTCATTGAAGGTCGTCAACATCGCGGCGGTGTCCTGCGCCTCTTTGAGACGGCGAGCAATTGTCTGCCGCAGGCGCGTCATCCGAACCCGTTCTTCGCGAGGACCAATCTCCCGGGACGGTTTGGCTGCGGCGGGAACTGCATCCGGAGCCGCTGGTGTTGCTTTGTTCACATAGGCCATCGCATCTGCTTTCGTTGCCCGGCCATCTCGGCCAGTACCCGGAATTCTCGCGGGGTCGACGCCCCCTTCGGCCGCTACACGGCGAACTGATGGCGCCACTGGACGCTCAGCCGCCGGGATAGCTCCCGTTGTCTGGCCAGACGTTTTTTGAATTGCGCTGACAGGTGCCAGATTACCGCCGGGTGTGATCCGGGCAATTATCGCCCCTGGCGTGACCCCGTCGCCTTCTGAAATCAGCCATTCAGACAGGACGCCATCGCTGGTGGCAGGCACCTCCAAAGCAACCTTGTCAGTTTCAATCTCCGCGATCGACTCATCTTTTCTGACTGTATCACCAACCTGCTTCAGAAATGCCGAAACCATGCCCTCAGAAACGCTTTCACCCATGCTTGGAACCGACACGTCGACGGCAACACCCAATCGTCGTTCAGATGTATCGGGCTCCTCTGATCCAGCGGTGATTTTCGCTGCGAGCGGCGCCGCTTTACCGGTTCCCAGGCGCCCCAGAAGAGCCCCAATTTCAACGGTCTCGCCAACACCCGCGACAACCTCACTCAATGTCCCGGACTCTGCTGCAGAGACCTCAACCGCGACCTTGTCGGTTTCCAATTCGACAAGGACGTCGTCCTTATTGACGAAATCGCCGGGCGATTTGAGCCACTGTCCAACCGTTGCTTCGGTGACACTTTCCCCGAGAACTGGCACTATTATATCGGTCATGAGATCTCTCTGTTCAATCGTCGTTCGCGGTCATCCGCTGGCAGATCACCTAAGCCATACCATCATCTACCGGCGCATCGCCAAGCGCTTTTGACAAGAAGGCTTCCTTTTCCCTGTTATGGGTCGCGAGAAGGCCCGTGGCTGTCGCAGCGGATGGCGGGCGACCGCAATATTTCGGCCGACGCGCTTTAAGCCCCAAGCGGGAAGCAACAAATTCGATCTCGTCCCGGATAAACGTCCAGCCCCCCATATTGCGCGGCTCTTCCTGACACCAGGCCAGTTCTGCGTGCGGAAACCGCGCCAGCTCTGTCATCAGCGCCTTGCGCGGAACCGGGTAGAATTGCTCAATCCGCAGCAGATAAATGTCATCTGCGCCACTCTCTTCGCGTGCCTCAAACAAGTCATAATAGACCTTGCCGGAACACAGAACGACCCGGCGGATTTTATTATCCGGCTGAAGGACGACCTTCCCCTCCCGGCCCGGTGTTTCCGCATCATCCCAAAGAACACGGTGGAAGGAAGATTTGGTATTCAGGTCATCCAGTGTGCTGACAGCCAGCTTATGCCTTAAAAGCGATTTCGGCGTCATAATGATCAGAGGCTTACGGAAATCACGGTGGATCTGGCGGCGCAGGGCGTGGAAATAATTCGACGGCGTAGTGAGGTTACATACCTGCATGTTGTCCTCCGCACACATTTGCAGAAAGCGCTCGAGACGCGCTGACGAATGCTCTGGACCCTGGCCTTCATACCCGTGCGGCAGCAAGCAAACCAAACCGCTCATCCGCAGCCATTTTCGTTCAGAGGAGGAGATGAACTGATCAAAGAAGACCTGAGCGCCATTACAGAAGTCACCGAACTGAGCCTCCCAGAGCGTCAGGGCATTCGGATTGGCAAGAGAGTAGCCATATTCATAGCCCAGCACAGCTTCTTCCGAGAGCAGCGAATCGATCACCTCATAATCGGCAGATCCTTCACCGAGATTACAAAGCGGGGTGTAGAGGTTGCCGGTTTGCTGATCAACGAAGTGGCTGTGGCGCTGGGAAAAGGTGCCCCGCCCACTGTCCTGGCCGGACAGTCGGATCGGGAACCCTTCCTCGAGCAAAGTTGCAAAAGCCAGGTGCTCTGCCGTGGACCAGTCCAATCCTTTTTCAGATTTCACGGCATCAGCGCGGGCCTTAACCACGCGATTCAGTGTCCGGTGAATCTGAATATTTTCAGGGACCGTCGTGATGCTTGTTCCAAGGGCTTTCAGTCTGGCCTTGGAAACACCCGTGGTTCCCCTCCGGTCATCATCCAGTGGCAAACCGAGGCCAGACCATTCACCTTCTAACCAGTCCGCCTTATTTTTACCCGATGACTTTCCATCTTCGAAAGCTGTATCCAGTAGCCGTTCAAATTCGACGATTTGTTCCGCGACCTCGTCAGCCGTGAAAAGGCCTTCGTCGATGAGGCGCCGGGCATAGAGTTCGCGCGCTGATGGATGGCCCTTGATTCTCTCATACATGACAGGTTGGGTGAACATCGGCTCGTCACCCTCATTGTGGCCAAATCGGCGATAGCAGAACATATCGATCACGACGTCCTTGCCAAATTTCTGGCGATATTCGGTTCCGACCTTTGCGGCATAGACCACAGCCTCTGGGTCATCACCATTCACATGAAAAATGGGGGCCTGCACCATCAGGGCAACGTCCGAGGGGTAGGGCGAAGAACGGGAATACATTGGGCTGGTGGTGAAACCGATCTGGTTGTTCACGATAAAATGGATCGTGCCGCCAGTCCGGTAACCCTGAAGCCCGGACAGAGCAAAACATTCGGCCACCACACCCTGACCTGCGAATGCCGCATCACCATGGAGCAACAAGGGCAGCTTGTGGCTCCGGTCAAGTTCACCCGTTGCCTCCGCTTCCATGGTCTGCTTGGCGCGGGTCCGTCCCAGAACAACGGGATCGACTGCCTCGAGGTGGGAGGGGTTCGCATTCATCGTCAGATGCACTCGATTGCCGTCGAATTCACGATCAGATGACGCCCCCAAATGATACTTCACGTCACCCGACCCGAAATCATCCGCGCCCTGCGTCGAGCCTCCCATGAATT
The DNA here is from genome assembly GCA_938084575.1 of uncultured Hyphomonadaceae bacterium. Classification (GTDB taxonomy): domain Bacteria; phylum Pseudomonadota; class Alphaproteobacteria; order Caulobacterales; family Hyphomonadaceae; genus Henriciella. The sequence goes on along the minus strand of CALKFG010000006.1, from coordinate 253,917 downwards.
CGTGGAAAATTTTCTCATACGGCTTGCCCATGACCGCACCGAGCATGTTCAGCCGCCCCCTGTGAGGCATGCCGATAATAATTTCATTTACACCAAGCGCGCCGCCGCGCTTGATAATCTGTTCGAGAGCCGGCACCGCAGATTCGGCCCCGTCCAGCCCAAATCGCTTGGTGCCGGGATACCGCTTGTGCAGAAACCGCTCAAACGTTTCCGCCTCAATCAGCTTGGTCAGGATCGCCCGCTTACCTTCTTTGGTAAACGCGACGCCCTTGTCCGGACCCTCAATACGCTCCTGCAACCACGCTTTTTCATCAGGGTCAGAAATATGCTGGAATTCGATGCCCAGAGTAGAACAATAGGTTCGGCGAAGGATCTCTATAATTGTGGTGACGCTGGCATGATCCAGACCCAGAACACCATCTATAAAAATTTTCCGGTCCATGTCGCCAGGCCCAAAACCATAGCTGGCCGGATCAAGCTCGGGCTGATCTTCCTCAGCATCCAACCTGAGAGGGTCGAGCTGTGCGCGCAAATGCCCCCTGACCCGATAGGCCCTGATCATCATCAGCGCTCGAACGGAATCCTTGACGGATCGCGCAATTTCTTCTTCTGACGCGGCCGGCGTGTCGGACCGGATTTTTTCTTCCAGACGCGGCTCTAACAGCGTCCAGTTGCCATCAAATGCTGCAACTGTTTCCCGATCAGCTTCCAGAGGCCAAGACCGCCGACGCCAGCTGGCCCCTTCAGCGTTGCGCGCAGCTAAATCGCTTTCATCACCCAGCCGCTCAAAGAAGTCGCGCCAGCTTTCCGGCACCGATGACGGATCGCGGGCATATTTCGCCTGCATCTGTTCAATCCAAGCGGCGCTGCCTCCGTAGAGGAATGCGGTATCTAGCAAGGCAGAATTGTCAGCACTTCGCCCGCCCCCCAATGCGGATCCGTCGTCTGCCATGATCTAGTGTCCTTCTTCCATATCGATGTCCGGCGGGCTTAACTGCGTCCCGACCGGCCGCCGCGGCCGCTGTCCTTTGGGTCTCAGGACCCTTTTAAGAGTTCTAGCATAGTCGTGCCAAGCCGTGCAGGGCTCGGTGATACTCGGATGCCCGCAGCCTCCATGGCCGCGATTTTGGATTCTGCGTCCCCCTGGCCGCCCGACACAATCGCCCCGGCATGGCCCATCGTCCGTCCTTTCGGCGCTGTACGTCCAGCGATGAAGCCAACCATGGGCTTCCTGCGCCCCCTCGCCGCCTCGTCGCGCAGAAACTGAGCGGCTTCTTCCTCTGCGGAACCACCAATCTCTCCAATCATAATAATCTGCTCGGTGGCATCATCGCTGAGGAACATTTCCAGCATGTCGATAAATTCAGTTCCCTTGACGGGATCGCCGCCAATGCCGACGGCGGTCGTTTGCCCGAGGCCGGCCACAGTGGTCTGATACACAGCTTCATAGGTCAGGGTTCCAGATCGTGACACGACGCCGACGCTGCCCTTCTTGAAGATTTTTCCCGGCATAATCCCGATTTTACAGGCTTCCGGCGTCAATACCCCAGGGCAATTTGGACCAATCAGACGGCAGTTTGATGCATCCAGCTTTGCTTTAACCCGAACCATGTCGAGCACCGGCACGCCTTCGGTGATGCAGACAATCAGGGGAATCTCAGCATCAATTGCCTCTTCAATAGCGGCTGCAGCCCCTGCAGGCGGCACATAAATGACCGTCGCATCCGCGCCAGTGGCATCTTTGGCCTCCGCTGCATTGGCGTATATAGGAAGCTGTTGCCCATTATCCGCTGTCCAGCTCGTCCCCGCCTTTTTGGGGTGCGTCCCAGCCACCATTTTGGTGCCGAAATATTCCAGCGCCTGGTTGGTATGGAAGGACCCCGTCTTACCCGTCAGTCCCTGAACGATGACCTTGGTATTCTGATCAATAAGTATGGACATGACTTAAGCGCCTTTCACAGCAGAAACGATTTTCTGAGCAGCGTCATCAAGGTCATCCGCAGGAATGATATTGAGATCTGATCCGGCCAAAATGGCCTTGCCCTGCTCGACATTGGTACCTTCCAGCCGCACCACCAAGGGCACGCTGAGATTGGTCTCCTTGACCGCCTGAATCACGCCCTCAGCGATCACATCGCACTTCATGATCCCGCCAAAGATGTTGACAAGGATACCCTTCACATTCGGGTCTTTCATGATGATCTTAAAGGCAGCGGCGACCTTTGCGGCGTCGGCGCCGCCGCCCACGTCACAGAAATTGGCCGGCTCTTCGCCATAAAGCTTGATAATATCCATGGTTGCCATGGCCAAACCGGCGCCATTGACCATGCAGCCAATAGTTCCATCAAGCGCAATGTAGGCGAGGTCCCACTCAGAGGCCTCGATTTCTTTTTCATCTTCCTCGGTGGTGTCCCGCAGCTCCATAATGTCGGGGTGCCGGAAAAGCGCATTGCCATCGAAGGACACCTTGGCGTCGAGGACGCGCAGACGGTTGTCTTTCATCACGATCAGAGGATTGATCTCCAACATCGACATATCCTTGTCGACAAAAGCCGTGAAGAGGTTCGGGAACAAATCCATCCCGTCCGCTCTTGCCGGTCCCTCGAGGCCAAGCGCATCGCACAAAGCAGCCGCATCTTCAGCGGTCACCGCCATTCCGACCGGCAGGGTCAAAATTTTCTCAGGCGTGTCATGTGCAACCTGCTCGATATCCATGCCGCCCTCTGTCGACACGACAAAGGCTACCTGACCTGTTCCCCGATCCACCAGAATGGAAAGGTAGAGCTCACTTTCGATGTCAGCACCATCTTCGATGTACAGACGATTGACCTGTTTGCCCTGATCAGATGTTTGCGCGGTGACAAGATGACGCCCCAACATTGCGCGAGCGTGATCACGGGCTTCCTCACGCGAAAAAGCGAGGCGAACGCCGCCTTTCTCGCCAGCCTCAGCTTCGACAAAAGATCCTTTACCCCGGCCGCCGGCATGAATTTGAGACTTGACCACCCAAAGTGGCCCGGGAAGCGCATCAACCGCCGCATCAATGTCTTCTGGGGTCAAAACGGGCACGCCCTCTGCAACAGGGGCGCCAAAAGACTTCAAAACGGCCTTGGCTTGATATTCGTGAATATTCATAGGGAATCAGCCTCTTCCAATGGATGCGAGCGCGTGTGCACCTGCGCAGAACGCGCCGCTTATAACACTGCCGAACCGGGTGACAAGGACGCCTGTTCAGGCGCGCGGATCTACCTCACCTCGTCCAACCAAAAGCGGGGTTGTTGGCGACCACGGTTCCTGTAAATCCTCCGGCGCAGGCGGGCGGGCTGCACGCCTCAACAGCTGCGCCAGGGCCAGAATCAGGGACAAGCCGCCCATCATCAGGAACAGAGTTCTTGTTCCAAGCGGAGAATAAAGTGACATACCGGCGAGAATAGGCCCGATCACCGACCCTAAGGCCCAAACAAAAAGCAGACCCGTCATAACCCGGCCAATTTTCTGAGGGGGTGACCAGTCAATAATATGCGCGACCGCAACGCCATAAAAAGACAATGACCCGGCGCCCCAAACTCCAATAAGAAAAAGATGAATTTCCGGTGGAAAAGGCAGCCCAAGCCCCAGCAACAGAGCAGCCAGTGCTGAGATCGCAGCCATGAAGGCAATCACCAGACGGCGGTCTATGCGGTCTGAAATTTTCCCGGCGGGCCATTGGCTGACCAAACCGCCTATCCATGCTGCAGCGGTCGCGATGGCCGCAATCGAGGTCGGACCCTCCCCCAATCTGGCAAAAGCCTCAACCGCATAGAGGGGCAGTAGCGACAGCGTCCCGGTGTTAATTACCCCCGCCATGAAACAGGCAAAAACGGCGGACGGCGCCAGACCGACCAGGCGGTTAAGGGGAAGTGGTTCAACGTCTGGTGGCGCAGGCTGCTCCCGCCGGGTCAAGCAGATGGGAAGCATGGATAAGCCGATGAAGATCGCCCCCCACATGTAAGGGCGCGGGTCGACAACCGACATGCCAAAGGCAAAAAATGGCCCGGCGATTAGCGCCACTTTGGTCATCAGATGATAAAAACCGCTTATTGAGCCCCGCCGCTGCGCAGGCATTGCCGCGCCCAGCCAGGATTCGAGACTCGCGAACATCAGGGCGAGCGAAACCCCCTGAACGACCCGGATAAAAGACCATGCCAAAAGATTCGGGATCATATGCATCAGCAGAATGGTGATCGCCGTCATGGCTGCCGCCGCAGCATGAACACGAATATGACCGAAAGTTCTTATCGCAATGTTCGCCTGCCAGGCTCCGGCCATGAAACCAACTGAATTCAGGGCGGCAACAACGCCGATAGAGAAGCTGCCGGCCTTAAGCGTTGCAAGCCCAAGCGGCGTAATCACGCCCAGAATACCCCCGGCAAGCTGAAGCAGAGTGACCCCAAGCACCAAGGCCGTGATATTTCTATAATCCGCCATGACCTCCCCCCGACAAAAGCCAGTCTCGGACCTAATCGAGGCCTAATTCGGAAAACCGGACTTTGTGCGCACGAACGGTCTCGCCCCTTGCATCACGAATTTCGAAATCGAGGGTTCGCGCGTCCCAGTCGATTTGAACTGCGCCAAAATTTTCAGGACTGAATCCCGCACCGACCTGATGTTGATCCATTTCGAATGTTTCTTTCGAGAAGCTCAAATTCAGAGATGAAGTGGTGAGCTCGGCCGCCTTATAAGACAATACCGTGCTGTTTTCATACAGAAAGGCGCTGTGACGATCACCGGATATAAAAACGACACCCGCTGCCCCCGTTCGGTTAATCAGATCGAACAACCGTGACCGCTCATCCGGAAGTGTCGCCCAGGCTTCCCAGCCGTGACTGGTCGGCAAAACCTGAATGGAAGACACAATCAGGCGAAGGTCGGCAGGCTGCTGGAGCTGGTTTTCCAACCAGGTCCACTGCACCGCACCAAGCATGTCCTGCATGCTTCCTGCAACGGCAGGCTGATAGCGCTCCTGCCCCGGCGCCCCCCAAGTCTCCGTCGGTGTCAGATCAGACCGAAACGACCGGGTATCGAGCATGATAATCTGCACCCGCTTACCCTCGGGACCAAAGCGTCGCGCATAGTATGTCCCCGCCCAATGGCCGACATCCTCCGACTCCAACCCCCAAAACCGCTCGTGGATTCGTTCCGCGAACCCCCGAAAGGCAAAGCCAATGCCCATATCATTTGCGCCTGAATCATGGTCGTCCCAAGCAACCATCATCGGCTTTGACTGCCGCACAGCGAGGAAATCTGGGCGTTCAGCAAGTTCCGCAAAAGACGCCCGAAGCTCCGTCAGATCGGCATCATTATTGATGTAGGCGGGTCCATCCTTGTCCCCGTAGACATTGTCACCAATCATTAGAAACAGATCGGCGGGCGTTTCAGCAATCCGCATCAGGGTCTCGGCTGGCTCAGCCCGCTCTTCATCGAGACAGGACCCAATCAGTATCGAGGTCAAAATAGCCTCTTCAGACGGGAGAGCCGCCCCCGGCGGTGCCACCGGCAGGTCCGCATCAGGAATGGTGTCATAATAATAGGCAAGAGCCTGTTGAGGCGTTTCGGGTTTTGGCTTGAACAGCTTCGTCAAAACCACAGGCTGGCTGACACATGACACCAGAAAAAGGACCGCAACAAAGCTAAAGAGGGTTCGACGCATGCTGAAAAGCTCCCGGTCAGGCCAGTCAAAACAAGGCAAGGTCTTACACCCATTGCGGGAATAGACCCAACGCAAAAAAATAAAAAACAGTGCCCGTCAAAATAAGATGTGGGATGGAGCCGGGGAACAAACCCTGCCCAATTCCTATCCGTTTTCGAGGAATTTGAGGCGACTTCAGCCAGACGGTCCGCCAGGCATGACAGGACGGTCGCGCCAGTTCCCCATGCTGCGAACCCGGTCATACATGACCAGGGCGCCAGCCAGGCTGACATTCAAACAAAATCTGGTTGGAATTTTTACGACGTGATCGCAGCGCGCCAGCATTTCATCCGACAAATCGCCCCTTTCACGTCCGAGGACATATGCGGCAGCCCTTGGATGTCGGAACTCCGGCAGGTCAACCGCATCCTCGGTCAGCTCGACGCCCACGAGCTGACATCCTTTGGGCAAAGCCATGTCGTCAAGGCTGCCCCATTGATAATATGGGATGTTCTTAAACGTTCTGGACGTGTCGGATTTATAGGCCAGACGAACCCTGTCCGCGGCACGCAGGCTGAAAACGAAGCTGGCCCCAAAAGCATTTGCGGTCCGCATCAAGGCCCCCAGATTCATAGGCTTGGAAATTCCCTCCGCCCCGATCGCAAAATACCCGCGCATCATATCACCCCCCAGACAAACCTTCCCAACCCCAGCAACGCGCTCAGCAAGACTGGCAGAACACCGCTAAAAACACGCGCTGTACGAAGATGTCCAAGCGCAGCCGGGTAAGATTCCCGCAAATGCTGAGCATTGATGTCATCACACGTCCCTGGCCTCACCGCCAGGGCCACAACAGCATTGGCTTTTTGACGATGACCTAGGGTGCCGTCTGTCTCCGCCAAAGCCCGCCGCAGGACCAAAGCCACCATGACACGCATCTGGAAAGCCAGAGCCCAGCCAAACGCTGCCAGTCCAGTCAACGTCCAGAACAGGACAATTTGCATAATGCGATCTCTCCGCGACGTTATAGCTTCACATGTTGGGTTGCCACGGCTACCAAAGGGGCGTCAACGAATGAGGTGAGGAAACGGTCATGAAAGCGCTCTTATCAAAGGCCCCCGGCGGCCCCGAAACGCTGGTTATGGAAGACATAGAAAGTCCACAGGCCGGTAAGGGTGAGGTCGTGATTTCGGTCAAGGCCATTGGCGTGAACTTCCCAGACAGCCTGATCATTCAGGATATGTATCAGTTCAAGCCGCAACGCCCTTTCAGCCCCGGGGGGGAAGTCTCAGGCGTAATTCGCGAAGTCGGAGAAGGCGTAACCGGACTGGCAGTCGGTCAGCGGGTCATCGGCTCTTGCGGCTGGGGTGGAATGCGTGAAGAGATCGCGCTCGACGCCAGTCGCTGTATCCCTATTCCAGACAGCGTGCCCTTCGAAGAAGCCGCTGCTTTCGTTATGACCTACGGGACATCCTACTACGCACTGAAACACCGAGCCGACCCCAAGCCCGGCGAGCGGCTTCTGGTACTCGGCGCAGCCGGAGGCGTTGGTCTTGCGGCAGTTGAAATCGGAAAAGCCATGGGGCTGGAAGTTATTGCGGCTTGCTCGACTCAGGAGAAAGTTGATTTCTGTCTGTCCAAGGGTGCCGACAAAGGGCTGGTTTATGAGCATGCGCCGCTTGATCGCACCCAGCAGAAAAACCTGTCCAATCAGATAAAAGACATCAGCGGCGGCGGTGTCGACATCATTTATGATGGGGTCGGTGGCGATTATGCCGAGCCCTCCCTGCGGGCCATGAACTGGGAAGGTCGTTTCCTCGTGGTCGGGTTTCCGGCTGGGATTCCGGCCCTGCCGCTGAACCTTACCCTGCTGAAATCCTGCGATGTCCGTGGCGTCTTCTGGGGTGCAGCTGTGGCTCGCGATCCCCAAAGAAATGCTGCAGATCTGGCTGAAATGTTCGACCTCTACAGGGCCGGCAAAATCCGCCCGCATATTTCCAACGCCTACCCCCTTGAACGGGGTGCGGACGCGATTCGTGAATTGATGGATCGGAAAGCCATGGGAAAAGTGGTGGTCACAGTCTGATCCGCTGGACCTCCCATGCCAGAACTTCCAGAAGTTGAAACTGTTCGCCGGGGACTCGCCCCTGCCATGGAGGGGCGACGCTTCGAGGCCGTAAAGCTGAATCGGCCAGACTTGCGATTTCCGATGCCGGAAAACTTTGTTGGCCGGATAACCGGCGCAGAACTGGTTCGGCTAGGAAGGCGCGCCAAATTCCTGACGGCAGAGCTTTCAACCGGGGAAACTCTTGTCATGCATCTCGGCATGACCGGCCGCTTTACCGTCAAAGGCGACCAACTCGGTGACTTCCATTATCAGAACCCCGCGGCGGTCAAACACGACCATGTTGTATTCGGCATGTCGGACGGAATAAGCGTCACTTATAACGACCCCCGGCGTTTTGGTTTCATGGAGCTCTGGCCCAGTCACATATTTGACACCTATCCGAGGCTGGTGGATCTCGGACCGGAGCCCCTGACCAATCACTTTTCTGCAGCGGCTTTGGATGCCCGGCTACGCCACAAGAACACGCCGGTCAAATCAGCCTTGCTTGACCAGAAAGTCGTCGCAGGCCTCGGAAATATATATGTTTGTGAGGCCTTGTTTCTGGCCGGAATAAGCCCGCGTCGCCGCGCTAAGAGCATTGCGAGAATGCGAACCACACGCCTGACCGCAGCGATCAATCAGGTTATAGCGAATGCAATCGACGCCGGCGGCTCCAGCATTTCGGATTTTGCAAATGCAAGCGGAGATCTTGGTTACTTCCAGCATCAGTTCAACGTCTATGATCGCGAGAACCAGCCATGTAACAGGTGCAGCAATCCGATCAAACGCATTGTCCAGTCGGGTCGATCGAGCTTCTTTTGCAGCCGCTGCCAAGGCTAGGTCTCACCCTGCCGAAAGACAAAAATCCTGTTCGCAGCATAATTGATGCTGAAGGACAGGACCGCCCCGGCAGCAAAATAGACCGTACCAAGGAAAAAGTCCGGCGGATGCCATGATTCCAGGCCGCCAATGGCGCCGACCCGCGCGAGAAACGCCAGACAAAGGATAAGAAAGTTTCGCTTCAGCCTCTCAAGGGAGACCCCCGCACCAGCCCTTTGAAATGTCCAGAATTCATGGACAAAATAAAACCCTATGCCAACCAGAACAAAGGCAATCGCTGCAGACCACGTCAAAGACAGGCTGGTCGTCTGGAACAGACCCAAGGTTAGCAAAAAATCGCTCACCAGGGCCAGACATGACGCCACACCATAACGCACTGCGCTTGACCGCAGCCTCGGCATTTCACACTCCATCCTGACCAGAACGCCCTGTTGCGGTCGTTACGCTAGGAAGCCTTCGACCGCTCGTCTATGGTTCTTTTCTCTCTTTCGGCATAGATCATCCCACATGTCAGACTCACACATCTCCAAAACCGTCTCCTTCGGCTTCGAGCGCGTCACAGAAGACGAGAAGGTTCGTCGCGTGAAAGGTGTTTTCCGGTCGGTCGCGGGAAAATATGACCTCATGAACGACCTGATGTCGGCCGGCGTTCACAGGTTGTGGAAGCACGATACGATGGTCAAGCTTAATCCCCAGCCGGGTGAACACCTCATTGATGTTGCCGGCGGAACCGGCGACGTTGCAAAGGCGTTTCTCGAAAGAGCCGACCGGGTCGGGCGGCGTCGCCCGCAAACCCAATCCGCCACAGCGGTCATCTGTGATATAAACGAGGCGATGCTGTCTGCGGGGCAGAGCAGATCCGACCTGGACCCTTTTTCAAGGCGACTTGGCTGGATATGCGGTGATGCCATGGCTCTTCCTTTTTCCGATCGCAGCGCCGACGCGATCACGATTGCGTTTGGCATCCGCAATGTTGCCGACAGGATGAAAGCCCTGTGCGAGTTCCGCCGGGTACTCAAGCCCGGCGGGCGCCTCGCGGTTTTGGAATTCAGCCATATGACCGCTCCTTTGCTGCAACAGGCCTACGACACATATAGCTTTAACGTCATCCCCCGCCTCGGCGCACTGGTCGCGGGCGATGCGGCGAGTTATCAGTATTTGGTGGAAAGCATACGACAGTTCCCCACTCAGGATATTTTTCGCAAAGAGATTGAGGTGGCCGGCTTTTCAGGCACCAGTGTGACCAATTTTTCTGGCGGCATAGCCGCGCTGCATTTCGCATGGGCGGTCTGAGCAATGTTGGCTGGACTGACTGACTATCTTCGTCTTCTTCGCGTCGGCGTTTCTCTGGTGCGTCATGATGTTATCCTGCCAGGGGAATATCATGGGCGTCTGCCCATTTCAGCCCGGCTGGTGGGACGAACCCTCCGTCTTTTTGGAGGCGGTGCGAAGGGGCGCCCCGGCCAAAGGCTCGCTACGGCGCTGGAACGGCTGGGACCGGCCTATATCAAGCTGGGACAATTTCTGGCGACACGCCCCGACGTTTTTGGCGTTGAGGCAACAACCGACCTGTCCCACCTCAAGGACAAGCTCCCAGCCTTCTCGATGAAGGACGCCAAACTGGCGCTGCAAGCCGAATTTGGCGAAAACGCTGAAATCCTGTTCCCCAATCTGTCAGATCCGATTGCAGCGGCCTCGATCGCGCAGGTGCATAAATTACAGACCGGAGATGGCACCAAAGCGGTCAAGATACTCCGCCCGAACGTTGAATGGCTGATTGAACGGGAACTTCGGGCCATGATGCGTGCAGCCCGCTTGGCCGAGCGCGTGAGTGCCGAAAGCCGCCGGCTTGAGGCGATCGCCTTTGTCGACACAGTGGGCGCCAGCATGCGTAAGGAACTGGACCTGCGGCTCGAAGCCGGAGGTGCCGATGAACTCGCCGAACTCGCGCGTCGGGATACCTACTTTTCAATTCCCTCTGTGGACTGGGAGCGCAGCGGCCGGCGTGTGCTGACAACCGACTGGGTGGATGGTCTGTCCTTAACAGACCCAAAATCACTCGAGCAAGCCGGACTTGACCGCCCCGCCCTGGCCATGGCGGTCACCCGGGGTTTTCTCAGTCATGCGATAGGGGATGGTGTCTTTCACGCTGACATGCATGAGGGAAACATCATCATTACGCCGCAAGGGCGCCCGACACTGGTCGATTTCGGCCTCATCGGACGCATCGGTCATAATGAACGCCGGTTTCTGGCCGAAATTCTGTGGGGATTCATTCGGCGCGACTATCAGCGTATTGCCGAAGTCCACTTTGAAGCCGGCTATGTTCCGGCCAATCGCAGTGTCGGCGATTTCGCCCAGGCCCTCCGGTCCGTCGGCGAACCCATCCATGGCCGCCCGGCATCGGAAGTTTCTATGGGCCGTCTGCTTCTGCAATTGCTGGATTTTACTCATGCCTTCGGCATGCATCTTCGTCCTGAGCTGGTCCTGCTGCAAAAGACGATGGTCCAGGTCGAGGGCGTTGCCCGATCCATTGATCCCAATCACGACATATGGGCAGCCGCTGAGCCGATCGTCAAAAGCTGGATCACCGACAATCTTGGCCCGGTCGGCGCTGGCCGGCTGTTGGTGGACACCACACGTGACGTTGCAAACCGTCTCAAGCGTTTGCCGAAGATCATGGACGATCTCGAAGCTCGCCTGTCTGAGCCCCTGGAAACACGACCGGTCAACCCCTCGACACCAAGGTGGATCTGGCTGGTTCTGGGCGCGGCCGCAGGCGGCGTGTTAATTCACTTTATCAGCTGAACCCGACCCGGCTTCCAGGAAGATGAACCGAGGCCATGCGTTCCCGTTTCAGCACACCCCTAAGGGATCCGTTGCAGTAGTCCGACCAGCCACCGGCTCGCTTTGCCGAACACAGCTGGTGTAAAATGCGCACTGGCCGCCCGTTTGACAATTTCTGTTCGGGTCGGATAGGGCGAAATGAAATTGGTCAAAGACTGAACTCCTTGACCATTTGACATCGCATAGGCCACGAGCTGAATGATGTCCCCGGCGCCCTCACCGATGATAGAGGCCCCCAGGAGCTTACCTTTTCGGATGATCAGCTTGGCCTCGCCGAGGGTTTTCCCCTCCGCGATGGCGCGATCATTTTCATCAAATGCGAACTGCGACACCGAAATCGATTCCCCGTATCGGGCCCGCGCAGCAGCCTCGGTGAGCCCCACCTGGGCAACTTCCGGAGACACGTATGTGACCGAGGGCAACGGAAGGTCGCTGGCTTTTGATCCCTGCTTAAACAAGGCCCTCCGCGTGAAGACGCTGGCATGCCAGCCCGCCAGGTGGGTAAACTGCCCCTGACCCGCAACGTCACCCAACGCCCAGACCTTTGGATTGGAACGGGAACGCAATTTTTCAGAAACCTGCACGCCGGTTTTGTCATATGCGACGCGCCCGGCTTCGAGAGCAAGGCCCTCTGTGACAGGTCGGCGTCCCAAAGCCACCAGCAAATGAGTCCCGGTCACTAGTTGAGACCCGTTTTCGCCCTCAGCCGTCACCTTTATCTCGCCAGCCTGGCCTTCGACCTTGACCGCAGCATAGCCCTCCAGGATCTTAACGCCTTCGGCGCGGAGGGTTTTGACCGCCAGAGCTGCATGTCTGGCATCTGCTTGCGCCAGTGCTCGATCTTTCTCAATGACCGTCACGTGACTTCCCAGACGCTGGAAAGCCTGAGCCATCTCCAAGCCAATCGGCCCACCGCCAAGGATGACCAGTTGTTCGGGAAAATCTGGCAAGGAAAAGATCTCCTCATTCGTCACATGAGGCGTATCCGACAGTCCCGGTATGGGCGGGAGGAGAGCCCTTGATCCGGTCGCAACTATGATACGCCGGGCCGTAGCGCGCGTACCCGATGAACCGATCGTCTTTGGATCCAGAAATTTCGCATGTTCCCGAATGACCGTAACACCGAGACCTTCGAACCGCTCCTGACTGTCAACCGGTGCAATGGCCTGAACAGCGTCTTTCACGTGGCGCTTGACCGCCTCCCAATTGACTTGGGCCGGCCCGGAAGAGACACCAAATCTTTCGGCATCATGGATCCCGTACGCGGCTCTCGCAGCCGCAAGAAGGGCCTTGGACGGGACACAACCATAATTCAGGCAATCGCCGCCCATTTCTCCCTTTTCATAGAGGATAACATCCAGACCCAGCATCGCCGCACCGGCAGCGGCGGACAATCCGCCGGATCCCGCACCGATCACAATGAGGTCAGCTGAAAGATTTTTTGGTTTGACCTGATCGCCTGGTGCCATCGTGACATCGTCTCCTAGATTGTGCGCCGGTGTCTGGCGCGAAAGCGTTTGTAAGCGACCGGCATCAGCGAAACCGCGCCAAGAACGAGAAAAGCGGGCAGGAAATTGGCCACCACGCCCAATAGGTTCTGCGTCTCGTCAGGGTCCAGGCTTGCGCCAAGGCTCGCACCCACCCAGCTATAAGCCACAACGCCCGGTACAATCCCGAGCGCAGTCGTCAGAGCGTAGTGGCCATATCGGGCTCCTAGAAGGGCCGGTGCAATATTCGCGACCGGGAAAGGCACAACGGGCATCAGGCGCATCGCAAACATGAACGAGAGCGGGTTCTCGCTAAACCCATCCTCCAGTTTTTTCATAAACGGACCGGCCCGCGCTTTCAGAGCTTCACCCAGAGATGATTTGGTCGCCACAAACAGCGCACTGGCGCCCAGAGTTGCCCCTGCAATCGTTGCCAGTGAGCCGCCACCAAGACCGAACAATAGCCCCCCGGCAATGGTTAGCCAAAGCGCCCCCGGCACCATGAACAAGGTGGCTGCTGCGTAGAGGCCAATATAGATCGCCAGCGCGACGAAGAGATTGGCCGCGACGAACGCCCGCAAGGTCGCCTCCTGTGCCTGAAGCGTCTCAAGGGAAAAATAATCGAACAGGCCAAGCGCCCAAGCACCCGTCATCGCGACACCGAAGACATAAACCGGCCAGACGCGCACCCAAAGGCTCTGCCGGTCCGGAGTGGACTTATCGATCATAAAAGAAAACCTCTCTAACCGCCATTACCAGACCCAGAGACATCATTGAGGGACCAATCATAGCTGTAACTCTTTATATCAGGATTGGCCCGGATCTGCGCGGCCAGCTCAGGACTGGCATAGTCCATAAAATGCGCAATCAGAGAAGCTTCATCACCGCCGAAATCATCTCTGAACCATTTGTATATTTCAGAAACGCGCAACCCGCCTCGAGACCTGACCGCTACACCGCGCGGGTGGTTGATATAATCGCGCGCGGCGGCATTCAGATCGTCTTCCAGCTTGGCAGGCGTCAATGCACTTCGGCGGAGATTTGGGCAGCTGTAGGACGCACAATTAATCACGTAATGCACTCGAGCTTCGCCCATGGGACGAAGAATGTCATGCTCAAGCGCGTCGAGAGACACCGCCTTACCCCCAATGTCGGTTTTGACGCGCTTCCACGGCCCGGATGGAAAATAGCCCGATCGGATGGAGTCAACCGGATAGCGACCGACAATATGCAGAACAGTGAGCGCATTATAAATGTTTGCATAAGCTGCGAACTGCTCATTTGGGCCAAGCGCGGCCATCTCCAGCTGTTCAAATTGTTTCAGATAGGCCTGCAGACGTGCCAGGTCCCCCGGATTTTTTTTCAGCGCACCATAATCGAACCGGTTAACACCATCCGGGCTTTCAACCACATAGGATTTCAGAAGGCCGTCCCAGGTCGCATGGAGGTCAGTTTGTTCAGTCATGGCAGGTCCCGCAAACACCCCCATGAAAAGACTGCAAATTATAATACTTTTGAGCACGAGGGGTCCTCCAAAAGATTAAACCTCTCAGATAGGTCCATCAGAAGCGATTGTCTCGCCCTGATCTGCACAATCATCCGCTCAGGAACAAAGCTGTCTTTGGGCGCTCTCAACGCTTGACCTCGCCAGCCAGACAGCGTACTTGCCGCGCTTTCAGATCACATCAATCAGGTGAGAGGCGTAAGCCGATGAAACGTACATTCCAGCCGAGTCGCCTCAAGCGCGCGCGCCGTCATGGCTTTCGCTCTCGTATGTCTACGAAAAACGGGCGCAAGGTGCTTGCGCGGCGTCGGTCCAAAGGACGTAAGCTAATTTCTGCTTAGAAAATAGCTTAAGCCTCTGGGCGTGGCCGCCATGGCGACAGCAAAAGACACTTCAGGACCTGGGGTTCGACGTCTCAAAACGCGGCCCCAGTTTTTGTTTGTCCGTCACGGACAGACTGACCGGCGACGGACCTTGGTCATCCAGTCCAGATATCGGGCAGATGGACAAGACCATATCGGGGTTGGGTTCACAACGACGCGAAAGATTGGAAACTCAGTCACGCGCAACAGAGCCCGTCGCCGTCTGCGCGAGGCCGCACGCCTTCTATTGCCAAAATATGGTCGCCCCGGAACGGACTATGTCTTCATTGCGCGCCTGCAAACTGCAGGGGCTGGCTGGCAGCAGTTGCTTGACGATATGGAAAACGCCCTGATAAGCCTCGGCCAGCCAATCCAGGGTGGGCCTGAGGGTCCCTAGCCTTAATTTCCCGAGGAACACAGCTCAAGATGATGCAACAAAACGGCATGGACCCACAGGATCAGCGCAATTTCATGATTGCGATCGCGCTAATGGTCGCTTTCGTGTTTCTCTATCAGGTCTTCATTGTTGAACCAGAGCAGGCGCAGCGGCGTGCCGCCCAAGAGGACGTCGCGACGGTACAAACCAGTCCCGGCTCGCCAGACCAACAGGCAGGCATCGAACCCTCACCTGCGGATCGCCTCCCGGAAATGCCCGTTTCGGTTCAAGAAGCCCTTTTAACTGCTGAACGTGTCGTGTTCGATGCCCCCCGAGTCGATGGATCTCTGAGCCTCCGAGGGGCCGTGCTGGACGACCTTAGCCTGAGAGACCACTTCATAACTGTTGAACGCAAACAGGAGCTTCGTCTGCTGCGCCCCCGCAATGCAGAACATGGCTTCTATGCCTCCTGGTACTGGCTGAAGGATGGCCGGGCTTTCGCCGGGCCTCAGGATAATTGGCAACTGGTCGAGGGGAATGAGCTCACTGTCGCCACGCCGATTACTCTGCGCCTCGAAAAGGACGATGTGGCCATCACCCGCCAGATTCTCGTCGATGAGGATTACCTTTTTACCTATCAGGACACGATTACCAATCTCAGCGACGACAGTGTCGCGCTTACGCCCTATGGCTCTGTCCGCCGACACGGCGCCTGGAAGGCCTTCCTGGAAGCGACCGATCCGGGATCATCGAAAAAAATGGGCCTGGCGCATCAGGGGCTGATCGGCGTTCTCGACGGCAAACTTAAACTCCGCGATTACAACAATCTGGCAAAGGGGCGCGGCATAAAAGGCGCCGATACAGACAGGACCAACCTGACGAGCGGCTGGCTTGGTTTTACTGATATGTACTGGATGACGGCCCTTGTCCCTGAGCAGGGCGCCACATATGACGCGGCCTTTAATCTGCGCGGGGGAAATGAGGGTATTTTTGAAGTGAGCATGATGCTTGCACCGGTCATCGTTGCCCCCGGCGCCGAAGCATCTATCGAGAACGCGATCTTCGCCGGCGCCAAGGAATATGAGGTCGTAAACGCATACAAAGCGGCAGGCATCCCGCGTTTTGATGACTCGATCGACTGGGGCACCATTCTTTACTATATTACGCGCCCCTTCTTCGCGCTTCTCAACTGGCTGAAGATGCAGATCGGCTCCTTCGGCCTTGCCATTCTCGCCCTAACTCTGTTGATCAAAATCCCCCTGATTCCGCTCTACAATCAGAGTTATAAGTCGATGGCCAAAATGAAAAAATTGGCGGAACCGATGAAGGAAATCCAGGAGCGCTTCAAAGCCGATCCACAGCGGCGCCAGCAGGAAATCATGAAGCTTTACCAGCGGGAGAAAGCCAACCCCCTGGCGGGGTGCGTTCCGATCCTGCTGACCATTCCGGTCTTCTTTGCCCTGTATAAGACTCTCTATGTCACCATTGAGATGCGGCATACGCCGTTTCTTTTCCTGCAGGACCTGTCCGCCCCGGACCCGACGGCCATCGCAAACCTGTTCGGTCTGC
Source organism: uncultured Hyphomonadaceae bacterium (assembly GCA_938084575.1). Classification (GTDB taxonomy): domain Bacteria; phylum Pseudomonadota; class Alphaproteobacteria; order Caulobacterales; family Hyphomonadaceae; genus Henriciella. The sequence continues at coordinate 237,157 of CALKFG010000006.1, read as the reverse complement.
TGCCCATCGCCGCGGCAGACATCAAGGCCATCCCGCTGCTTGGGCTGGTGATTGGGATCGGGATCCTGCCCATTCTCTACGGTGTGACCATGGCCGGCATTCAGGCCCTGTCACCGCCACCGCCAGACCCCACCCAGCGAACCATCATGATGGCCCTGCCCTTTGTTTTCATGTTTGTCTTCGGCGGATTTGCCTCTGGCCTCGTCCTGTACTGGGTGTGGAGCAACATTCTGTCCCTGATGCAGCAATATTACATTATGAGACGCAATGGCGTGGAGACCGAGCTCGACAAGCTGATCAAGCGCCTGTTTGGCCGTGCCCCGTCGTCTGCGGAGTAACCCAGCATGGACCCGGCCGAATTCTCCCCGGACGCGTTAGAGGCCGGGCGGTTGCTTTTCGCGGCGCCGGTGAGCTTCGTGCTCGGCGCGGCGGATCTTCGCCAGCTGCCGGATGCAGACCGTCCGGAAATCGCCTTTGCCGGTCGGTCCAATGTCGGAAAATCTTCGTTGATCAATGCCCTGTTCAACCGCAAGGCCCTGGCCCGGGCTTCGGCTGAGCCCGGCCGTACCCGCGAACTCAACTATTTCGACCTGGCCGAGGGAAAGCTTTTCGTGGTTGACCTGCCGGGTTTCGGCTATGCGAAAGTGTCCCGCCAGCAGTCGGAAAAATGGATCCGGCTGACCCGGCGTTATTTGCAGGGCCGGGCCAGTTTGCAGCGGGTTTTCCTTCTGATCGACAGCCGGCGCGGCCTGATGCCAGCCGACATCGAAACGATGCAAATGCTCGATACCGCGGCGGTGATGTACCAGCTGGTTCTGACCAAGACCGACAAGGTCAAGGCGAGCATGCTCAGCACGGTCATGGACAGCATTACAGCATCGATCCGCACCCATGGTGCCGCCCATCCGGTGATCCGCCAGACCTCAGCTGAGACCGGCTTCGGGCTGCCGGCGCTGCGGGCCGAAATCGCCACCCTCACCGGCCTTTAATCCCGCGCCCAGATGCCGTCACACTCGCGCGTGAAGCGCGGACGACCGCTCAGCCAGGTCCCGATCACAACGCCAGAGAGTACAATTTGGGTTTTGCCCCGGTCGAAAAGCAGGCTACACCGCAGCCATGACCCAGAACGACTTGGCCAATTCGCGCCTCACGGCTGCCACCCTGTCAGAAGCCCTGCCCTACTTGCAGCGCTATGGACGGGAAACTGTTGTCATCAAGTATGGCGGCCACGCCATGGTTGACGACACTCTGGCCAAAGCGTTTGCGCGCGACGTGGTCCTGCTCAAACATCTCGGGGTCAACCCGGTCATCGTTCATGGCGGAGGGCCTCAGATCGGGCGCCTCCTGGACCGGCTGGGGATACAGTCGGAGTTTCGTGACGGGCTGCGGGTGACTGATGACGCCACCATGGAAGCGGTGGAAATGGTCCTGTCTGGCCCGATCAATAAATCCATTGTCCGCGCTCTGAACGCGGCCGGCGGGCGCGCAATCGGCCTGTCAGGCTCAGACGGAAATCTGATGCGTGTGCGGCGGGCCCAGAAATTGCGCCGGGACCCGGACAGCCAGATCGAGCAGGTCATCGATCTGGGCTATGTTGGCGAGCCCGATCATATTGATGCATCGGTACTGAACGTTCTCATGGATCCGAAATCTGACCTGATCCCTGTCATCGCCCCCGTCGGTGTCGGCGAGGATGGACGGCGCTATAATGTGAATGCCGACACGGCCGCGGGGGCCATTGCGACCGCGCTCGGGGCCAAGCGCCTGCTTTTGCTGACGGACATTACCGGCGTTCTGGACAAGGCTGGACATCTGATCCGGCAACTCGACAGCCGGGACATTGCCGGACTGATCGAGGACGGGACGGTCAGGGACGGTATGATTCCAAAGCTTGAAACCGCGAGCCAGGCAGTGAAAAGTGGCGTCGGGGGAGCTGTCATTTTGGATGGGCGTGCCCAGCACGCCCTGTTGATGGAGCTTTTTACCGAACATGGTGCTGGCACAATTGTCTTCTAAGACCCTGATCCTGTGCCTGATGGTCATCTTGGCCTTTCCGCGGTTCACCGCCTCCCATGCTCAGGATGACGCAGAGCCCGGCGGCTGGGAACTCTGCAACCAGACCAGCTACATCATCGAGGCCGCAACAGCCCGGTACGAAGATCCGGGATCGGTTGTCGATGGCTGGCTGAGACTGCGCCCCGGCACCTGCGAGGTGGCCTTGCCTGCCCCCTTGGTTCCCGGCCAGTACTATCTGTTTGGGCGATCCTCGCCGGCCCATCGCGGCGGACGGAAGCTTTGGGACGGAACACAGGAATTCTGCGTCGACCCGACCGGCAGCTTCTCGATCGAAAGCCTGCCGGATTGTCGCCTGATGGGCCTCGAAGCCCGCGACTTCCAGGGCGTCGTGATCGAGGATGACACGCGCTGGCGAACCAATTTCACTGAGACCGAGACCTGGACACTGGAACAGGCCAGTGCCGCGGGTGTTCAGCGCCTGCTCGACAATGCCGGAATTTATTCCGGCCGAATCGACGGCTTTCTGGGACGCCGAACCCGTGCTGCGATTGGGAACTTTCTGACCCAAAAAGGGCTCAGCGCGGACACGAATGATGCCGACCTGGTAGATATTTTGGAACAGACCGCCATCCAGCGCTCCCGAAATATCGGCCTGACCTTTTGTAACCGGACAGACAAGAGAATCTGGAGCGCCATGGCCCGCCGCCGCGGCGAGCGCTGGGAAAGCCGGGGCTGGTGGCTTCTCGACGCCGGTGGCTGTGCGCGCGTCATCGACGAGCCGCTGTTACAGGCGGAACTGTTTGCCTATGCGGAAATGGAAGGCGACAATGGTGAGGTGCAGCTGCTGAAACGCGGGCAGGCCCCGTTCTGTGTTTCCCGGGCCAAATTTGCCATAACCGGCCGTGACAGTTGTGAAACCGCCGCCTACCGGACCGGCCTGTTCGTGTCCACGCCGCCACCGGAAAACCGGCGCCTCGTGTTCGAATTCTTTGAACGTGATTTTGCACCATCCCAGGAGGCCGGCTGAGAACAGCCTGCCGCCCGGACGCGACCCCATATAAAGTCCGGCGCGATGAGGCGCTGTTCCTGTTTCCGTCCTGGGGGATGACCTGCCGGTGGAGATCGACTAAGGGACGGGCAGTCTGACCCGTTTCCGTCAGACCCGATTGCAACCGCCGCCGACAATGGAAGACGCTGAAATGACCGAACACCTTGCCACGCTGATTGACCAGGCCTGGGACGACCGCACGACCCTGAACACGACGACGGCGGGCGACATCCGCGACGCTGTGAATACGGCTCTGGCTCTGCTTGATTCGGGGGAGGCCCGGGTCGCAGACCCCGGCCCGAACGGGACGTGGACGGTCAATCAATGGCTGAAAAAGGCCGTGCTTTTATCTTTTCGCCTGAATGACAACGTCCTGATTCTGGATGGCCCGGGCGATGGCCGATGGTGGGACAAGGTGCCCTCGAAATTCGCCGGCTGGACGCAAACCGATTTCGAGAAGGCCGGCTTTCGGGCTGTCCCCCCAGCCGCCGTAAGGCGCGGCGCTTATATCGCGCCCGGCGCGGTTCTGATGCCGTCTTACGTCAATATCGGTGCCTATGTCGGATCAGGCACGATGGTCGACACTTGGGCCTCCATCGGGTCCTGCGCCCAGATCGGCGCAAACTGCCACATTTCGGCGGGCACCGGGATTGGAGGCGTTCTGGAACCCCTGCAGGCCAATCCGACCATTATTGAAGATAATTGTTTCATCGGCGCCCGTTCTGAAGTTGTCGAAGGAGTCGTGGTCGGCGAAGGATCGGTGATTGCCATGGGCGTCTTCATCACCCAGTCGACCAAGATTGTTGACCGGGCCACCGGCGCGGTCAGCTATGGACGGATCCCGCCCTATTCCGTCGTGGTTCCCGGAACGCTTCCCGACCCCAAGGGCGGCCCGTCACTGGCCTGTGCCGTCATCGTGAAAACCGTTGATGCTCAGACCCGGTCGAAAACCGGGATCAATGAGCTGTTACGCGACTGATCCGATGACCGCACGCGGCCGGCGCGGGAGGTTTCGACAAAGTGTGAAAAGGCGTTCATACAGTTATTAGCCCTTCGCCTCTGTCGCCCGGCGCGGTATAAAGAGGCGCACAACAGCGGAGAACTGTATGACCATACAGATCGCAGGACGCCACATGCAGATTGGCGAAACCCTACACCAGCGGATCACAGACGGACTGGATGCGGCCGTGACCAAATATTTTGACCGGGACTTTGACGGCACCGTCACCGTCGAGAAACGCGGTCATGAAGTGATCGTGGACTGCAATGCTCACCTCCCATCGGGCATCGTCCTTCAGTCCACCGGAGCGGGCAACGAAGCCTATGGCGCTCTGGACGACGCGCTGACCAAAATGGAAAAGCGGGTGCGACGCTACCATCGGCGACTGAAAGACCACCACAAGCGAACCCCCCTGCCCAGCGAGCCTGCGGCGGCCTTCATCATTCAGGGTAGCTCCGACGAGTCGAATCCCGATGACTCGGGCGATGCCCCTGTTATTGTTGCAGAAACTGCTGCAGATGTGAAAACCATGTCGGTTTCAGAAGCCGTAATGCAGCTGGAGCTGTCAGAAACCCCTGCCGTTTTGTTCCGAAATGTGAAACACAGCGGCCTGAATATGGTGTACCGTCGCGAGGATGGAAATATTGGCTGGGTCGACCCGGTCGGACTTCCGGACATCTCGTAAACCTGCAGGTCCGTTTGTAATGGCGCATGATCTCTCCCCTCTCCTGAAGGACGGCCTCATTCTGGCCGTGTCCTCGGCAAGCAGCCGGAAGCAGGTCTTAAGCCAGCTCGCAGACGCGCTCGGCCACGCACTTGATATTGATGGCCGCGATATTCTCGATGCTGTTCTGGAACGCGAAAATCTCGGCTCGACCGGTGTTGGAGAAGGCGTCGCCATTCCGCATGCCCGGATCACGGCCCTCGACGCGCCGATCGGCGCCTTTGTGCGGCTGGAAAATGGGGTCGATTTCGACGCCATTGACGGACGCGACTGCGATCTGATTTTCATGCTGCTGGCCCCGCACAGTTCCGGCGCCGATCATTTGCGGGCCCTGGCCCAGGTCAGCCGGGCCTTTCGCAGTGCAGAACTGCGCGCTGCCTTGCGCACTGCCGAGACCGCAGAGGCCCAGCGTGACCTGCTATGTATCCGCAGTATAGCCGTTGACGCGGCCTGAGGATTCGCCCCGATCTATCCCGCCCAGACGTCCGGAATGGTCGCGGAAGACAGCCGGCATCCGACCGGCTCCGGCGCGGACTCCGCGCGCCATTTGCCCCCCCGTTGAAGGCCCCCGGTCAAGCCGGCTGATCTTCCGTCAGGGACGCGACCGCATATCATCAAGCCGCGGGTCGCCAGCGGCTTCGATAAATTGCTCATCCAGCGCCTGCAGCTCGACCGTCAGCATGAATTCGCGCATGTCCTGAATCGTCGTCTCAGCCACCTCTTCATGGGGCAGATGACCCACCTGATCATAGATCACAAGCTCGGCCTGCGGGATCGCGGCCTTGAACTTCTCAGCGTTCCGGACCGGGACAACATTGTCTTCCCGGCCCCACAGCACCAGAGTTGGCTTGTCGATCATGGCCAGCGCGTCGCGGCTGGCATACGGCCCCTGCCGCGCGATCAGCCGGGTCAGGGTGGCCCGGTGCCCGGGGGCCCGGTTCAGGGAGCTGTAGCGCTGCACCAGATCGTCGGTGACGAAAGTCGGATCGACATAGGACTGCCGCAGCGCATCCTCGACCATCACCGACATGTCGAGATCCTTGACCAGGGCCCGCACCAGGGCATGGTCCAGCAGCTTGAAGGCCAGCGGCCGCCGCGGATTGGCTTCCGTGCTGGCCCAGCCCGACGCGGCGATCAGAACCAGCCCGTCAATACGGTCCGGCGCGTTCAGAGCCGTGGTCCAGGCCACCGCGCCGCCCATGGAGCTGCCCACCAGCGTAAAGCTGGAAATGTCCAGCCTGTCAGCGACGGCGAGGACGACGTCAGAAAACCGTTGAATGGTGACGGCGTCGGCCGGTTCCGCCCGGCTCAGCCCATGACCGGGAAGGTCCAGCGTGACGACACGAAAATCTTCCTGCAGGGCGTCTTTCCAGGCGCCCCAGGTGTGCAGCGAGGCTGCGAATCCATGCACCAGGACAACCGTCGGATGATCCCGCGGCCCGGTATCGGTGTAATGGATTTTCAGCGTGTCATCGAGGGTGACGAATTCCGACTCCGGCAGGGCATAGGCCAGTTCCAGGGCGTCAAACGGGATATCGCCCCGCCGCATGACCAGCCAGCCGGCGGCCAGGATGGTTACAAGAGTGAGCAGTAATGCAAAGCCTGTGCGCCACATGACGTCCCGGTCTCCTCAAAAACCCCGCCGCCGACAAACCGTCTTATGGCGGGCCTGTCAAAGAAAAGTTTCAGGCCTGACAGACCGGGCACTGGGAATCGCAACGCAGTTTGATCGTCCGGATCATACCGCCGAGCGCGTCAAAGATCTGCAGGCGCCCCGTCAGAGGCTGACCGGCCCCGGTGATCAGCTTCACGGTCTCCAGGGCCATGCCGGTGCCGACCTGGCCGGTCAGGGCGCCGACAACCCCGACATCGTCACAGGCCTCAGCCGCGGGCGGATGCTCCGGGACCAGGCATTGATAACAGGGCGCGCCGGGCTGCGGGCCGGAGGCGAACACCGCGAGCTGGCCGGACCAGCGCGACGCCGCGCCCGAGACCAATGGCCGCCGGCTGCGATGCGCCAGCCGGTTCAGGCCGAAGCGGCTGTCATAGGAATCTGTGGCATCGATCAGGATCTGCCCGCAGACCGGCGTCTCCGCATCAACCCGGCTCGCCATGGCGTCGACCCGGATGGACGAATTCATCGCCCGCAGCCGGCCCGCCAGGGCCTCGACCTTGAGCCGGCCAATATCGGCCTCGTCAAACTGCACCTGCCTCTGCAGATTGGACAGCTCGACCCGGTCATCGTCCCACACTTCGATATGCCCGACACCGGCGGCGGCCAGATACACCGCGCAAGGGCCGCCCAGGGCGCCGGCCCCGACAATCGAGACCGACGCGGCCGCCAGCCTGCCAACGCCCGGGCCGCCAATTTCCTTGAGCAGTATATGGCGCTTGTGGCGCTCCAGATCGGGCTTGATCGCAGACATCGCCGCTGTGTACCCTGTCTTGCCGGGCTTGGCGAGACGATTGGGGCGCGCGGCCGCCGGTCGCGTGTGAAATCCTCGCTTCTGCCAACAAAGCCCGCTAGGGTCAGACATGGCTTCTGACCTGCCGATTCCCGCAACCGATCCGACACCCGCCTCGGTCTATGCGCAGCCTGCCGAATGGGTCGCCCGGGGGGCCGGCGCGCAGGGCAACCTGTTCCTGACCGGCCGGGCCGGGACCGGCAAGACCACCCTGCTGCGCCGGTTCATGGCGGAGGCCGGCGAGACCGCAATTGTGCTGGCGCCAACGGGCGTGGCCGCGATGAATGCCGGCGGCCAGACCCTGCATTCCTTTTTCAAATTCCCGCCCCGCCTGATTGAACCACAGGATGCCAAGCGCCTGCGGACGGCCCGGCTGATGAAAGCCGCCGAGACCCTCATCATCGACGAAATTTCCATGGTCCGGGCCGACATGATGGACGCGATTGATCGCGCGCTGAAGCTCAACCGGGGCTCAAAGCGCCCCTTTGGCGGCATGCGGATGATCCTGTCGGGCGACCTGCACCAGTTGCCGCCCGTGGTGCGGGGTGACGAAACGGAGATCCTGGCAGAGCGCTATGGCGGGCCGTATTTCTTCAACGCCCCGGCCTTTCAGGAGGGCGAATTTGCCCTGCTCGCCCTGAAACATGTCTTTCGTCAGGCGGAACCCCGTTTCCTTGCCCTTCTCGGCGCCATGCGACAGGGACGCCTGACCCCGCCTGACGAGGCCCTGCTGGCCGACCTTGTGTCCGGGCGCGACGCCATTACGGCCAGCGAAACCCATGTCGTGCTGACCCCGAACAATGCCAATGCCTATCGCATCAACCAGGCCCGGCTCGACGAGCTGGGCGGACGACAGAAAGTCTTCGAGGCCCGGGTGCACGGCACGTTTGATGAAAAATCCTATCCAACCGAGGCCGATCTGGAGCTGAAAATCGGAGCCCGGGTCATGCTGATCAAAAATGATCCGGAAGGCCGCTGGGTGAATGGTTCTCTGGCCACGGTCGAAGGCTTTAACGGGGCCAGCGTCATCGTCGCCCTGAACGGGCATGTTTACGAGATCGAGCCGGCGGCCTGGGAAAAATACCGATATAATCTCGACCCGGAAACCAGGAAAGTCTCCCGCGAAGTGGTCGGCACCTTCAAACAGGTGCCCCTCCGGCTGGCCTATGCCGTGACCATTCACAAGGCGCAGGGACTGACGCTCGACAAGGTCTATATCGACCTGGACAGGGGCATGTTTGCCCATGGTCAGGCCTATGTCGCCTTTTCGCGCGCCCGCGACTTGCAGGGGCTGGAAATTTCCCGCACCCTGCGTCCACGGGACCTGGTTCTGGACCGCAACGCCTTTGCCTTTGGCAAGCTGGAAACCGTGGAAGACACGCCGGCCTATCTTCTGGCCCGGTTCGCCCGGCCCGACACCGCGCTGGTCTGAGGCATCATGGGGGGGGCAGCAATGATTGCAGGTCTGCTGAAAGCGGTGGCGCGGGTCTCCGCGGCCGCCTCGGTCCTGAGCGCCCTGGCCGGCCTGTATGGCGGATACCAGTTGAGTTTCGGCCCCTGCCATGCCGGGTGCGACGCGGGACTTGTCTATGACGCGCTGTTCCATACCGGCGTGATCGGCCTGGTCGGGTTCGGCGTGTCTGCCCTCGCCGCCCATCGAATCGGCCTGGCGTTTGAAGGCGACCGCCACAAGCATCGCGACTAGAGGTTTAACGGAGAATCCAGACAATGACTCAGACCATTTCATATCAAGGTGTAACGCTTGACGCGCCCGGGCGGGGCCGGATCTATGGCTCGATACTGGAAACCCTCGGCAACACCCCGCTGGTCCGTGTTCCGAAACTGTCGGAAGAGGAAGGACTCAAGGCCGACCTTTTGCTGAAGCTGGAATTCTTCAATCCCCTGGCCAGCGTCAAGGACCGGATCGCCATCGGCATGATTACGGCGCTGGAGCAGCAGGGAAAGATCACCCCCGGAGAAACCACGCTGGTTGAGCCGACCTCGGGAAATACGGGCATCGGGCTGGCCTTCGTTGCCGCGTCGCGGGGCTACAGGCTGATCCTGACCATGCCGGAATCCATGTCGATCGAGCGCCGCAAGATGTTTGCCCTGCTGGGGGCAGAACTGCACCTCACGCCCAAGGAGGGTGGCCTGCAGGCCACGCTCGACAAGGCGGCAGAGCTTGTCGCCTCGACGCCGGGGGCGGTCATGCCGGGCCAGTTTGACAATCCCGCAAACCCGGCCATCCACGAAGCCACGACCGCGCAGGAAATCTGGGTCGATACTGACGGCAAGGTCGACGCCGTGGTCGCCGGCATTGGCACGGGCGGGACGTTCAGTGGCTGTGCCCGCGCCCTCAAGGCCCTCAAGCCGGGCCTGAAGATGTTTGCCGTCGAACCGGAAGACAGCCCCGTTCTGTCGGGCGGTGAACCCGGTCCGCACATGATCCAGGGAATCGGTGCCGGCATTGTGCCCGGCAATATGGACACCGGGCTCATGGATGCCGCCATTCAGGTCAGCAATCAGGACGCCTTCGACACGGCGCGCCGCCTGGCCCGGCTGGAAGGTATCCCGATCGGTATCTCCTCAGGGGCGGCCGTGGCGGCTGCCCTGAAAGCCGCGCGCCGGCCCGACATGGAAGGCAAGACCCTGGTGACGATCATTCCATCCTTCGCCGAGCGTTATCTTTCGACCGCGCTGTTCGAAGGCCTCTGAACCGGGGCGACCCGGTCAGCTCAGCCGGCTGATTTCGTCGCGCAGCCGGGCCTCTCCGTCGGTTGTAATCTTTTCGAGCACCCGCACCCGTTCGGTCAGCCGGGCGACGTCCTGATGCAGGCTGGCAAGCTGGCCGCGTGTCTCGGCGTCATCGCCGGCAGCCGGACGGCTTTTGATCCAGGTCGAGATGACGCGGGCGCCCACCGTAATCAGCACGATCAGGACAACCATTGTGAACGGACTATTGATACCCATCGGGCCGGACCTTTCTCCTTATTGATAATCAATATGTAGGATAAGATTGCCCGGCCGACAAGGCTTAGCGGCCGGTACTCCCAAAGCCACCGGACCCGCGCGCGGTTTCCGGCAGCGCATCAACGGCCTGCCAGGCAATGCGGGTCACAGGTGCCAGCACCATCTGGCCAATACGTTCGCCCCGGCCGATGGTGAAGGGCGTATCACCATGATTGATCAGGATGACTTTCAACTCGCCCCGATAATCGCTGTCGATGGTCCCCGGCGTGTTGAGACAGGTCACGCCATGCCTGGCGGCCAGCCCTGACCGGGGCCGCATCTGGATCTCATATCCCTCCGGTATGGCCACGCTCAGCCCGGTCGGCACCATGTCCCGCGCCCCCGGCGCCAGCACCATCGGCGCCCCGTCCGGAACGGCGGCGCGGACATCCATGCCGGCCGCACCCAGCGTCTCATAGGCCGGCAGGTCCAGCCCCTCAAAATGCGGCAGTACCCGCACGGAAATCTTAATTTCGGTCATGACGCTACAGGTACGGAGTCGGCGAGCGGCGTCAAGCCGCTACTCGGCGGCGAGGTTGCCAGACCGGCCGCGGGTGAAATGGTCGGCGATCCGGCCCGCCAGCCGCGCGGCCACGTCGGTCTTGCTCATGCGCGACCAGGTTTCCACACCGGCATCGGTGATCAGGCTGACCTGATTGTCCTGTCCGCCCATGACATCGCCGGACACATCATTGGCGACCATCCAGTCACACTTCTTGCGCTGCCGTTTCTCAATCGCCAGCGCCTCGACATTATGGGTTTCGGCCGCGAAGCCGATCACCAGATCGGGGCGGTGCGCCCTCAGTCCCGCCAGCGTCGCCAGAATGTCCGGGTTTTCCGACAGGTCGAGGGTCGGCGTGGCTGCGGCCTGCCCGCCCTTCAGCTTCAGTTTCCGCGGGGCGGGCTGGCTCGGGCGCCAGTCGGCAACGGCGGCCACGGAGATAAAGACGTCTGCCGGCAGCGCGGCTTCACAGGCCGCCAGCATGTCGCGGGCCGTTTCAACCGGGACCAGATCGACGCCGGCGGGAACGGTCTGGGAGACAGGCCCTGACACCAGCGTGACACGGGCGCCCGCATCCGCCAGGGCGGCGGCGAGGGCATAGCCCTGGCGTCCGGACGAGTGATTGGACAGGAACCGCACCGGATCGAGCGGTTCGCGGGTCGGGCCGGCCGTAATCAGGACATGGCGTCCGGCCATGGCCTCCGGGACGCCCCGGGGGCCGGCGCCTTCAGAATGCGCCAGCATGGCCTCGATCTCGTCGGCGATGCGGGTCAGCTCCGGCAACCGTCCGGGACCGAATTCGCCACAGGCCATAGCGCCGGTGTCCGGATCGAGGACCCGGACCCCGTCGCCGCGCAGGGTCGCCAGATTGCGCTGCGTGGCCGGATGGCGCCACATGCGGACATTCATCGCCGGCACCATCAGCACCGGCTTGTCAGTTGCCAGAAGAGCGGTCGAGGCCAGGTCGCCAGCCAGCCCGGCCGCCGCCCTGGCCATCAGATCCGCCGTGGCCGGGCAGACCACGATCAGGTCGGCCGAGCGGGACAGCTCAATATGCCCCATTTCGGTTTCATCGGTGAGATCGAACAGCTCGGTATAGACCTTGTCGCCGGACAGGGCTGCCACGGAAAGCGGGGTGACAAATTCACGTCCCCCGGCCGTCACCACACAGCGGCAGGCGACGCCACGCCGGGCAAGGTCGCGAATCAATTCAAGCGATTTGTATGCGGCGATCCCGCCACCAATGATCAGAAGAATACGGCTGTGTGTCATCTTGGCTGCCCTGAGGTGCTGCACGGGGGTCAGAGCCTGTGTCGCACACATTCCCTAAAAAAACGAGACCTGCGGACGCCCCGTCCCGCAGAAAGGCGACCGCGCCCGGACGGCCAGGCCGGCGGGCGCTCGCGGCCCGGGTCGGGTCCGCTGGTCAATCCTGACGGCCGGATCGCGGCCGGGCCGCCCCGGGCCGGGCGGCAGGCATGTCACCTGATGCCAAATCGCTCAGCGCGACAGGCTGTCAAAGGTGACCACCAGACCGCGGTCCAGCGACAGGTTCATGGTCATCAGGACCCCGCTGGATTCGAGCCGCAGGCCGGATGTCGACAGCTTGGCCCAGGCGCCGGCGATCAGGGCGACGCCCAGTAATCCGCCTAACACCCATCGTCCTTTTTGTTCCCGGCTCGGCATCGGCCTGCTCCTTGTTCCGTCCGCCATCAGGTATTTTCCAGATCGCGGAACGCCCTTTTCAGGCGCCATTCGTCTGACGTTACGCTGCGCTCAAGATTGCGCAAGCGTTCCTCTAAATCCATGAAAGTGTATTTCAAGCCCGAGGCTGTGGCGCGCGGGCGGTCAGACACGTTTCGCCAGAAGGTATCCTCTTCCGGATCGAGGTGCCGGCGCCCGGCCGGCGCCTTGGGAATGATCAGCGCGGCAATGATATAGGCGAAGATCGACATCGGTCCGACAAGGAAGAAGCTGGCGACGACCAGCAGGCGGACCAGGGTGGGCTCCCAGCCGAACCGGTCGGCAAGGCCACCGCAGACACCGAGCCAGACCTTATTGGACCGGGATCGGAAAATCCGCTTCGGGTTGGGGGAGTCAAAGAGCGGGTCATAGGCTCTGTTTGTATCTTGCGTACGGGTCATATCAGTCCTCAAATCTTTCTTGTCTGCGACGGGCCCGCGGGCGCGCGGCCCCCGGGTCGTCATCATGGTCGGCCTCCAGGAGCTGTTCCATGGTCTGGATCCGGCGCTCCATCGCCTTTGCCGAACGCCACAAATCCTCAAGCATGCGTTCATCATCGGGAAGCAGGGTCTTCTGACGCCGCCACTGTGTGATGTAGTGAAACACAATGGCGGGAAAAATGACGAACAGGCTCAGAATGGCAACGATCGGGATCAGAATGGCCTCACTCATGGGGAGGGGTCTCCACTTTGGTGCCGCGATAGTCGTCGATGCCCATGGCAATCAGACCCGGCAGCGTGATGATCAGAACGAAGGCGATCAGGTAAAATACCATACTCAACATTGTCAGTCCTCCTTCTTGGATTTGGGCGTTGTGTCACCGGCCTTGACCGGCGCCTTGGACCGGGCCTTTTTGAGCGCAGCGAGTTCCGCCTCGACGGCCTCGTCACGGGCCAGCGCGGCAAACTCGGCCTCGAGCGACGGCGTCCCGGCCTGGATCGTATCGGCATAGGCTTCCAGCTCGTCCACCTTGCGTTCAACATGGGCATAACGCGCCAGCGCATCATCGACGCGCCCGTCATAGGTCTGGTGACGCACCCGGATGCGTTGCTCGGCTGCCTCACGCCGCATCATCAGGGCGCGGTGCTTGGCCTTGGCTTCATCCAGCTTGGCCTGCAGGCGGGACAAATCATCCTGCCGGCGGTCAAAGGCCTCTTCCGCCAGCGTCATGGCATCGCGGCGCCGCCCGATCTCGGTGTCGGCCTTTTGCTTGGCAAGAAGCGCCCCACGGGCCAGGTCTTCGCGATCCTTGTCGAGGGCGAGGGCGGCCTTGGCCTCCCAGTCATCCCGGCTGTCGGTATAGTACTGGATTTCGCGTTCCATTTCCTTCTTATCTGCCATGGCCCGGGCCGCGGCCGTCCGGACCTCGACCAGCGTGTCTTCCATTTCCTGGATCATCAGGCGGGCAATTTTTTCCGGATTTTCGGCATTGTCCAACATCGCATTGATGTTGGAATTTATGATATCGCTTAAGCGAGAGAACATTCCCATTTTTTTTCTGTCCTTCTTGGTTTGGGAGGAAGTGCTGTGGCGGCTTAGAAAAAGAAGCCGCCCAGAAACACGCCGGCGGCGAAGAACATCCAGGTCTCCGCACGACGGGTGGCAAGATAACGACCGAACCGGCCGCTCTCACGGCGGGCTTCACGGAACGGTTCGTTATACGGGCGATCAGTCATTTTTACGTCCTTTTCTCTGATGCGACCCGTCTGGCCGCACCCTCCAGGTGTTTCAAGGACTGTGCCAGTTTGCGATTAACCTTATACCTTGCTGTTTTATTGTGTTTTTTTCTGACGCCGCGACTCCGGATCGGTTTTATTTGGTCATATTTACTTATTTTTTTAGTAGTTTTTACCATTTTAATTGGCTAGGATGCCTAAATTATGGCGCGCGAGACCCCCCAACTGATCGGCGAGGCCCCGGCCTGGCTTGAGGCCCAGGAACATGTGTCCCGGCTGGCGCCACTGGAGCGGCCGGCCCTGATTATTGGCGAGCGCGGCACCGGCAAGGAACTGATTGGCGAGCGCCTGCACTTCCTGTCCAATCGCTGGGATGGTCCGTTTATCAAGGTGAACTGCGCCGCGCTGTCAGAAGCCCTGCTCGACAGTGAGCTGTTCGGGCATGAACGGGGCGCCTTTACCGGCGCAACCGAGCGCCGGGTTGGCCGGTTTGAGCTGGCCGATGGCGGCACGCTGTTCCTCGACGAGATCGCGACCGCCAGCCCGCAGGTTCAGGAAAAACTGCTCCGGGTGGTCGAGTATGGCGAATTCCAGCGCCTTGGCGGCGAACGGGTGCTGCGGACCGATGTCCGGATCGTGGCCGCGACCAATGTCGACCTGCCCCGGCAGGCTGCGGCCGGGGCCTTTCGGGCCGACCTGCTTGACCGGCTGGCATTTGACGTGGTGACCCTGCCCCCGCTTCGCGCCAGGCCCGGCGACATTTCCCTTCTGGCCGATTTCTTTGCCCGGCGCATGGCGATCGAGATGGGCGCGGATTTCCCGGGCTTTTCCGGCGCCGCGATCGCCCAGCTGGAGCGCCATGACTGGCCCGGCAATGTCCGGGAATTGCGCAATGTCGCCCAGAGGGTGACCTATCGCGCTCTGCTCGCGGCCGAGGCCGGCCCGGTGCAGCTGACGGCCCGCGACCTGGATCCCTTTGCGTCGCCCTACCGGCCCGTCATGGTCAAGCCGGCCACTTCATCCGGCACAGACCCCGCCAGCCCGCCGGCCAGCGCGGCCCTGACGGTCCCCCTGCCCGACCTGCAGCAGGGCCTGTCGCTCGACGCCGAGGTCAGGCTGTTCGAAACACGGCTGATCGATGCCGCGCTTAACGGCGCCAAGGGGCATCAGGGCAAGGCAGCCATGGCCCTTGGCCTGACCTATCATCAGCTGCGGGGCCTGCTTAAAAAGCATGGCTATGGCAAGGCGGCCGGCAAGCCAGCGCCCATCGCCGGCACGCGCGCCGACCGCTCGGCCTAGGCGGCGCCGGCCCTAGCGCGTCTGGCGATCATCAGCGCCGTCCCGGAGGACAAATCGCCGGTCGCAATATTTGCAGTCGACCTGCGTGTCATCACCCATCTCATACCAGACACGCGGATGCCCCAGCGCGCCGCCGCCGCCATCGCAGGCGACCTGGCGGGCCTCGACAAGGATGATTTCAGGCGGGGTATCGGTGGGTGTTTGGGCCATGATGAAAGATCCGGGACGGTTGCGCTGGACCCGCAATAGGCCAGACCGGGGCCAGGCGTCAATCGACCTATGAAGGCCGGCCATACCGTCCTATATAGATGCCTGGACACGACCGGAGATCCCATGACAGCGCCTGACTATGCGATCGAGGCCATCGGCCTCGAGAAAACCTACCGAGCTTCCGGCAAAATGGCCGAGAAGCGGGCGCTGAATGCCATCAATCTTAAGGTCCGGCGCGGCAGCATCTTCGGCCTGCTCGGCCCGAATGGCGCCGGCAAGTCCACCTTTATCAACATCCTGGCCGGACTGGTCACCAAGACCGCGGGGCAGGCAAAAATCTGGGGCCTCGACATTGACGATCACCCGAGAGCCTCCCGCGCGGCCCTCGGCGTCGTCAACCAGGAAATCACCATGGACCCCTTTTTCACGCCCCTGCAGGCTCTGGAACTGCAGGCGGGATATTATGGCGTGCCGAAATCAGAACGCCACAGCCTCGAAATTCTCGCGGCCATGGGCCTGGACGACAAGAAAGACGCTTATGTCCGGCAGCTGTCCGGCGGCATGAAGCGCCGCCTCATGGTCGCCAAGGCACTGGTCCATGCGCCGCCGGTCCTGATTCTTGACGAGCCGACCGCCGGCGTCGATGTCGAACTCCGGCGGTCCCTGTGGACCTATGTGCGCGAACTGCATGCCCGCGGAACCACCATTATCCTGACCACACACTATCTCGAGGAAGCCGAGGAATTGTGCGACGAAATCGCGATCATCAACCACGGCAATGTCCTGGCCCAGGAATCCAAATCGGTTCTCCTGGCCCGCCTCGATCAGCGCCTGCTGAAAATCACGCCCCGCGCGCCCGTCACGACGCTGCCAGATACGCTGGCCGGACTCGATGCCAGCATCCTCAGCGACGGCACACTGTTGATCCGGTTCCGCAGCGCAGAGACCGGCATAGGCCGCCTGTTGGAAAAAGTCCGTGAGGGCGGCATTGGCGTCGCCGACCTGTCGACAGAACAGCCCAGCCTGGAGGACGTCTTCGTCGCCATGACCAGCGCCCCGGCCTGAGGCTCTAGAGCACCCGACCCGCCACGGCATCGAGCTTCGCCAGCAGCGCCGGGTCACGGGCCGAGGGGGCCGTGATCAGGGCATGGTCGAGGCAGGTTTCAATTCCCCCCGGCGACGGTGTCCGCTCAAGTCTGGCGAGCTTCCCCGCCAGGGCCACCAGCGTCGCACGCGCCGCCAGCGTATTGCGGGCCATGACCTCCAGAACATTGGTCACCTCGACCGCGGCCTCATCGTCGCGCCAGCAATCGAAATCGGTCACCATGGCCAGGGTCGCGTAAGGCAGCTCGGCCTCGCGCGCCAGCTTGGCCTCCGGCATGTTCGTCATCCCGATCACGTCGCATCCCCATTGACGATAGAGGTGGCTTTCGGCCCGGGAAGAGAATTGCGGCCCTTCCATCGCCAGATAGGTGCCCCGCGCATGGACGGTGACGCCGCAATGCTGCGCCGCCTCCCCGGCGAGCCCGGACAGGCGGGCACAGACCGGGTCCGCCATGGACACATGGCCGACAAGGCCGGGACCAAAGAAGCTTTTCTCACGGGCAAATGTCCGGTCGATAAACTGGTCCACCAGCACGAAATCCGTCGGCGCAAAATCCGCACGCAGGGATCCGCAGGCCGAGATTGACAGCACATCTGTACAGCCGACCCGTTTCAGGGCGTCGATATTAGCACGATAGGGCACGGCAGAAGGCGTCAGCCAGTGCCCGCGCCCATGCCGGGGCAGGAAAACAAAGTCGACGGTGCCGATCTGACCGCTCAGCAGCGCGTCGGAGGGCGCACCCCATGGCGTGTCGACCCGGACCTCCTCAACCCTGTCCAGCGCGTCCAGCTCATACAGGCCCGAGCCCCCTATGACGCCGATTTTCCACTTCGTCATCTTACCCTCCCGTAAAAAAAGCCCGCCCCATCATCACACGGGGCGGGCCTTGTTTTTGCGTTAACATCGCCCTTAGTGGCCGATTTTCCGCCAGATCCGCTGATAAGAAAACCACAGCAGGATCGCCAGGATCACGAGGTAGATCAGCGCCGGAAGGGCCAGCGACTTGCGGGCAATCTGCTTCGGGTCACCGGCCCATTGCAGGAATTGCGCAATATCCGTTGCCATCTGCTCCACCGTCGCCTCGGTGCCGTCCATATATTCGACGCGGCCGGGCATCAGCTGCGGCCCCATGGCCAGGAATCCGCCCTTTGGCGTATGCCGCGGGTCGCCATCCCAATAGGCGGATACATCGCCGGCCATATAGGGATTGTAATACTGACCAATCGGCTGGACCAGGCGGCCTTTTTCGTCGCCATGGTCGAATTGGTAATAGTCAAACGGCTCCCCATCGGCGTCTTCGCCGAACTGCAGCTCGTCAAAGCCGGGATAGCCACTCAGCAGGGAATAGACATAGTTTGCACCGTCTCCGTCGGCACCGTGGCCACGGGCCTTGGTGATAACGGACAGGTCGGGCGGATAGGCCCCGCCATTCGCCGCGCGCGCGGCCTGCTCGTTGGGATAGGGCGACCGGAAGGCATCGGACGGACGCGCAGGGCGATACTGGTAGTCGCCATACTCATCCGGAGTCTCTGACAGGATTTCGTCCTCCATGGCGAATTGCTTCACCAGCGGATTGTCGTTCGCGTTCGGGTATTCAGAGTCGTAGAACGGCCCGCCAGGCTCACCGAGGTTGCGGTAGGACAGCAGTTTCATGCTGTGGCAGGACGAGCAGACCTCGCGATAGACCTGATAACCCCGCTGAACGCTGGCCATGTCGAATTCGCCAAGAGGACCTGCAAAGGCCCAGCCCTCCTTGGGCGGATGGGGATGCTTCGCACCGCCAGCGGCCTGTGCCGAGAGGGTCAGCGCGAGGGCGCCAAGGCCCGCGGAAAGAAGTCTGTACAGTTTCATGTCCGATCGGGGTCCTTATTCGGCCGGCACGGCGGCGGCGCCATGGGCACTGCCAAGTACGGCTTTGTGGATCGCATCCGGTTCATCCTTGGGTGTTTCACGCAAACCCAGATAGGGCAGGATGATCAGGAAGTAGGCGAAGTAGTACGCGGTCAGGATCTGGGCCAGGTGAATGAACCGGAACGCCGAGGCTTTCTTGATCGCAATCGATGCCGTCGATCCTTCGGCCAGCTTCTCGGACCGGAACGCCGCAGCGTCGTCATAGGCCTCAAAAACAGCGACGCCATCCACACCGGCTTCGGTGGTGTAGGACACTTGCAGCTTGTCTTCCCCAAGCGGAATGATCGGATCATCCGGATTGGACGCACCACACCATCCCAGAAGCAGGGCTGCGGCGACGAAACCGAGGAAGAACTGCTTGGCAACCGGACGGTAGCGCATCGACTTGACCTTGGACGTATCCAGCCACGGCAGGGCGAACAGGACGGCAATCGAGCCGAACATGAAGATCACGCCGAGCAGCTTCGCCTGAATCGGGCCAATGTCGAATGTGATCGCCCGCAGGATTGCGTAGAAGGGCAGCAGATACCATTCCGGCACGATGTGGGCTGGCGTCACCAGCGGGTTGGCCTCGATATAGTTGTCGGCATGGCCCAGCACATTTGGTGCATAGAAGACAAAACCGGCAAAAATGATCAGGAACAGGACAATCGCAAAGCCATCCTTGACGGTATAATAGGGATGGAACGGCACGGTGTCCTTCTCAACATCCTTGACCTCGACCCCGGTCGGATTGTTGTTGCCCGGCACGTGCAAGGCCCAGATGTGCAGGATCACGACGCCCGCAATCATGAACGGCAGCAGATAATGCAGGGAGAAGAAGCGCTGCAGGGTCTGGTTGCCAATGGACGGCCCGCCCATCAGCCAGGTCTGGATGCCCTCCCCGACAAGCGGGATGGCACCAAACAGGCCGATAATCACATTCGCCCCGTGCAGCGACATCTGGCCCCAGGGCAGCATGTAGCCAAGGAAGGCCGTGGCCATCATCAGCAGGAAGATGACACATCCCAGAAGCCAGAGCACCTCTCTTGGCGCCTTGTAAGAGCCATAATACAGGCCGCGGAACATATGGACGTACACCGCGAGGAAGAACATTGAGGCACCGACCGCATGGACATAGCGCAACAGCCAGCCAAACGGCACGTCGCGCATGATCCGTTCGACCGAGGCGAATGCCTCGTCGACCGTTGCGGTGTAGTGCATGGCAAGGACGATGCCGGTAATGATCTGGATCGCCAGGCAGACGGCCAGGATGCCGCCAAAGGTGTACCAATAGTTCAAATTCTTCGGCGTCGGGAAATCGACAAAGCTGTCATGGGCCAGTCGGACGATGGGCAGCCGGGAATCCAGCCACTTCTCAAATCCGCTGTTGGGGGTGTAGGTGGACTCGTGTCCGCTCATGGGTCCTTGTCCTTCCTCTAGAGTGATATTTTCACGACGCCAGGCGTCACATATTCGTAATTGGGAATTGCGAGATTCTTCGGCGCAGGTCCCTTCCGGATACGTCCGGATGTATCATAATGCGACCCGTGGCAGGGGCAGTACCAGCCACCATAATCCCCGGTATTGCCCTGCGACGGCCCAACCGGCACGCAGCCCAGATGGGTACAGGTGCCCGACGTGATCAGCATCGCCGGATTAAGCGCGCCATCCGGCAGCGGGACCAGGCGGTCGGCATCGGTCTGCGGGTCCGGCAGGCGGTCCAGCGGGACACCGGCGGCGGCCGCGATTTCCTCGGAGGTCCGATGGCGCAGGAAGAACGGCTTGCCGCCGATCAGAACGCGAATCTCTCCGCCCAGCGGGATCTTGCTGGTATCGACCTCAAGGCTCGATGCGGCCTTCGTGTCCCCGGCAGGGTTCATCTGGCTGACGAGCGGATAGGCGACCGCGCCCGCACCCACCACGGTCGCTGTCACCGCAGCAATATGGATGAAATCCCGGCGCTCTTCATCGACCGCTTCGGGACTGGCAGTTTGACTGTCACTCACGTTTTTCTTCCTCAAGCAGCACTGTCTGAACAGCTGAATATCTGGTTGCGAGGCAAAAATCATTGCGGCGCACCGCCGCAAGCCTCGCCTAGGGTTGCAGCCGCCTACTCCGGTTGGCGCCTGATTTCAAGCGCAAGGCGCTGTTGATCCTGCGACAGAATTACCTCTGGCCTCATCACCCCCCCTAGGCGGATGGGTTATCCGTCCCCTATACGGGAAGTCAGAGCAATTGGATGAGGCAAAGAATGGACGTTCTCGAGGCGCGCAAAGAAAAGGCGGCAAACTGGTTCCGGTCCTTGCAGGACGACATCATCTCCCGGTTCGAGGCCCTGGAGGATGACGCCTCCGTACCCCTCTACCACGGCGAGGCTGGCCGGTTTGAAAAAAAGGCCTGGACGCGCGGCGATGGCAGCGAGGACCTCGGCGGCGGCACGATGGGCCTGATGCGGGGAAAATTCTTCGAAAAGGTCGGGGTGCATTTTTCCGAAGTCAAAGGCACCTTCAGCGAAGCCTTCCGGGCGCAGATCCCGGGCGCGGACCAGTCGGACGGACGCTTCTGGGCCAGCGGCATTTCCCTGATTGCCCATTTGCACAATCCGCGTGTGCCGGCGGTGCACATGAACACGCGCATGCTGGTGACCTCGGAAAGCTGGTTCGGCGGCGGCGGCGACCTGACACCGGTTCTGGATTATCAGCGGCGGGCCGATTTCGAAGACACGCTGGACTTCCATGCCGCCATGAAAGGCGCCTGCGACGCCCACAACCCGGCTTACCATGCCGAGTTCAAGGCCCGGTGTGACGAGTATTTCCACCTGCAACACCGCGACGAGCCCCGGGGCACAGGCGGTATTTTCTACGATCGCCACAATAGCGGGGACTGGGACAAGGATTTCGCCTTCACGCAGGATGTCGGGCGGGCCTTTGCCGACGTCTACACCCGGATCGCACGCCGCCGCATGCCGGAAAGCTGGTCGGCCGATGAGCGCGAGGAACAGCTGGTCTGCCGCGGCCGGTATGTCGAGTTCAACCTGCTTTACGATCGTGGCACGACCTTTGGCCTCAAAACCGGCGGCAACATCGAAAGCATCCTGTCGAGCATGCCCCCGGTCGTGAAGTGGCCCTAGGCGTCCAGCCTTTCGAGCAGGGCCTGTCTCGACAGGGTAAAGTCCGACTCGATCCAGTGCTGCTCCAGCATCCGTAAGGTCTCGCCCAGCACAGGACCGCTCAGCCCCCGGTCAAGAAGATCCCCGCCGCTGACCGGCAGCTTTGGCCGCGTCCAGGCCCCGGCTGCGGCAAGCGCCCGAATCAGCACGCCGGCGTCTGCCTGCTGCAGCGCCAGACCCAGGCTGGCATCTGTTACCGCCTGCGGGGCATGCGTATACAACGCCGCCCGCCAGTCGGCCCCGGTCCAGCCGGACGCCTGCATCATGTCCAACTGCAGCCGGGCCTGTAACCGGTCCACGACCGCATTTGAGGGTTTGTAAGCCTGCCGGACCCACGCCACGGCCGCGGGGGTCTGCGGCAGCAGGGCCATTAGCCGCCGGACCGGGTCCGGCATCAGGCCGGCCGCCTGCTCCAGATCCATCAGGGCACCCAGCCGGTTGCGCGCGCCGGGTCCAAACAGGATTTCAACAAAGCCGGCCTGGTCCAGTGTCGACAGGATTGGCGCCGGGTCCGGCGCCGACAGCAGCTTGGTCAGTTCAACCCAGCGCCGTTCCGCGGCAACATGGACATTCAGGCGCTCGGCCGCCTGCTGACAGGCGCGCAGGCCGACCGGGTCGACGGCCTGACCATACCAGGCATTGAACCGGAAAAAGCGCAGGATCCGGAGGTAATCCTCGCGAATGCGAGCCTCCGCCTCGCCGATAAAGACGATTCGACCGGTTCTGGCATCCTCCAGAGATCCCTCTATTGGAGTAAAAAGCTGGCCGTCCCTGTCGGCATAAATCGCATTGAGCCGGAAGTCCCGGCGCTGGGCGTCGTCCTGCCAGTCTTCGGTGAACGCCACCACGGCGCGGCGGCCATCGGTCTCGACATCCTTGCGCAGGGAGGTGATTTCAAAGGCCTGCCCATCGGCCACTGCGGTGATCGTGCCATGGTCGATCCCGGTGGGGATCGCCCTCAGCCCGGCCACCTTCAGCGCCTGCAGCGTCTGGTCCGGGTGCAGTTGCGTGGCCAGGTCAATATCGTCGACCGGACGCCCCAGAAGCGCGTTCCGTACGCACCCGCCAACAAAGCGCGTCGCGCCGGGCCGCGCCGCGTCCAGCGCCGCCATGACCCTGGCCGTGGCCGGCGTGTCGAGCCAGTCGCCGGTAATCCGTTCCGTCATTCCGGCGCGTCTGTCTCATCCGGGGCGACCGCCCCCTCTGCCAGACCAATGCCCTCCGGGACGCCACCCGGGTCAGTTGAGCGCGGCACGCCGATCTGTGTCAGATCGCGTTCACACGCATAACGCTCGCCCGGCACGATCCGGCCATCGACCAGCTGACTGGGCGTGTAGCAATAGGTGCCCGCAGTCCGGTCCATCAGGATCAGGACCAGCCAGGAGCCGACCGCCAGGACCAGGCCGAGACCGAACAGACCCCGGATTGGCCAGGGCTTGCGTCCCTCCTGTACCGCTTCCGCAATCGCCATCCGATACAGGCCGAAGGCAATGAAGGGCAGCAGGAAAAACACCAGTTGAAAGACAATGCGCGTTGCCACCGCCTAGATCTCCTCTTCATACAGCCGGTCATACAGGACCCGCACAATACCCGCCGTGACGCCCCAAATCCGGTAACCCTGCCACGGCATCTCAGTATACTGCCGCTGACGGCCACGCCAATGAGCATGCCCCGTCTGATAGTTGGACTTGTTGAACAGGAAGGACAAGGGCGTCTCGAAAACCCCGGCCACCTCTCCCGGATCGGGCACGGGCTCAAAATCGGCCGGTAGCAGGCCAATGACAGGTGTAATTCGAAACGCCGAGCCGGTCACATAAGGCGCCGATCTTGCAATCAGCTCGACCTGGGCCGGGTCCACCCCGACCTCCTCCTTGGCCTCCCGCAAAGCCGCGCCGACCGCGTCGGTGTCTTCGGGATCGATCTTGCCCCCCGGAAAAGCGACCTGGCCAGGGTGGGCCGCCATCGTATCCGGCCGCTGCGTCAGCAAGGCCGTTGCACCCGATGGTCTCGGAATCAGTCCAATCAGGACCGCTGCAGGGCGGATCGCCCCTTTCTGGTCCTCGGCGACCAGATCATCGTCGCCCCCGGCCGGAAGGCGCGCATCACCGGAGATCGGATCAAGCCTTTCCTGCGCTCTGGCAACAAGGTCATCAAGCGTGGAAAAGGTCATTCGGCCCAGGACCCAAGCAGATAGAAGGCGCCCTGAGACCAGACACCGAAATCGGTTGACGATCCGGGGGCAGGTTCGGCCAGCTCTGCCAGCTCATAATAGGTCGGCCGGGTCAGCTTGGCCTCAAGCCGCCCCCGGGCGCGGATATAGGGCGCGGGCTCACCGGTGTCCGCGTCAAACACGATCCGAAGCGGGGCGTCGGGACCCGCCAGGACCACATCGCCAAGATTGGTCGTAAACGCCAGGATCTGATCGCATCCGGCCAGGCCGGTCCGGTCGACACGCACCGCTAAGAACGGCGTCTCTTCAACATGAACCAGCACTTTTTCATAAGGCGTCACCAGATAGGTGTTGCCATCGGCATCCTTGCGCAGGATCCGGGCAAAAAGTTTGACCAGTCTGGAGCGCTCGATTTTTCGACCCTCGTGCCACCAGCTGCCATCCTTGCGGATTTCCATTCCGATATCCGTGCACTGGCTGGGATTCCAGAGGTCGACAGGCGGCAACTTGCCGGCAATGCCCTCAGGGGCGATGTCGCGCAGCACCTGTTCCAGGGAAATGACAGGATTGCCATTTGAATTCATTTGGTTCTCCGCCATGATCTTCGCTAAAGGTAGGGTCTGGGACCGCTGGAGTGAAGACGGAGAAATCATGGCAGACGTAAATCCGGCCATCATCGCCGATGTGGACTCGGCCGGCGAGACGCTGGCGAGGGTTAAAAATGAAATCGGCAAGATCGTCTTCGGGCAGGAAACGGTCGTTGAACTGGCACTTTGCGCCATTCTCGCCGGCGGTCACGCGCTTCTGATCGGCGCACCCGGCCTCGCCAAAACCCGATTGGTGGACGCTCTGGGAACCGCGCTGGGCCTCGATACGGGCCGGATCCAGTTCACGCCGGACCTGATGCCCGGAGACATATTGGGATCCGAGGTTCTCGACACCAGCGTCGATGGACAGCGGGCATTCCGATTCATCAAGGGCCCGATTTTTACCAGCCTCCTAATGGCCGACGAAATCAACCGGGCATCCCCCCGGACCCAGTCGGCGCTGCTCCAGGCCATGCAGGAACACCACGTCACGGTAGCGGGCCAACGTTATGATCTGCCCACGCCGTTTCACGTTCTCGCAACACAGAACCCGATCGAACAGGAAGGCACCTATCCCCTTCCGGAAGCCCAGCTCGACCGCTTCCTGCTCAAAATCGACGTGACCTACCCCGATCTCGACACCGAACGACGGATCCTGGTGGAGACGACCGGGTCCAGTGACCAGAAGGCGCGCCCGGCCATGGCTGCAGGCGACCTCGTGCATTTGCAGAAACTGGTCCGACAGATGCCTGTCGGTGAAACCGTTCTGAACCGGATTCTGACCCTGATCCGGCAGGCCCGGCCGGAACAGTCCAGTGACCCCGTCGTCCAGCGCACGGTCGACTGGGGGCCCAGCCCGAGGGCCGGGCAGGCCCTGATGCTGGCATGCCGGGCCCGCGCCCTGCTGCGCGGCCGCATGGCGCCGAGTATCGAAGACGTCGAAGCCCTGGCAGAGCCCTGTCTCGGACATCGCATGGGCCTGAAATACGACCCCACCGGCGATGCCCCCTCCCTGGCCCGCCTGATTCATGCGCTTGTCGCCAATGCGGCCTGAAAGACCATGCACCTGACGCCACGAAACGGCCATGGACCCTGCCATGGATGATGTGACCGCCCTGCAGGCCGAGGCTGAAGCGATCGTGCGGCAGCTTCAGGATCCCGAGCTCCATACCCAGTCGGCACAGACCTTACATCCCGGCGCCGCGGGCCGGCGTCGGGCCGGATCGGGCGAACAGTTCTGGCAGTATCGTCGCTACGCCCAGACCGATGCCGCCGATCAGGTTGACTGGCGCAGATCCGGCCGGAGCGACGATCTGTTCGTTCGGGAATCCGAACTCGAAACCCCCCGCACCATCCTGTTCTGGATCGACCCGGCGGCCGGATTCGACTGGACGAGCGCTGCCCGCCTGCCCACCAAGACGTCGCGGGCCCGTGTCATTGCCCTGGCGATCGGGATGACTCTCGCACGTCGGGGTGAACGGGTTGGCGGCTTTTCCGGGCGCCGGCATCCCCGGCTGGGCCAAACCGCCACCGAGCACCTTGCGCGGGACCTGCTGGATCGGCCGACAGACCAGCCTGTACCGCCGCGTGGCCCGGCGCTCGCTGTCATTGCAAGCGATTTTTATACTCCGATCGACACCTGGAAGCAGCGAATGGCGCCGCTATTGGGGACATGCCGGCACGGCGTCATGTTCGCCGTATCGGACCCCGCAGAGGCAGAGTTTCCGTTTTCCGGACGCACCCGGTTCACCCGGCCCGGCAGTCCCGACAGCCGGACCGTCGGGCGGGCCGAAACACTCAAGACCCCCTATCTCGACCGGCTGGCCGAGAACCGCCGCGCGCTGAAATCCTATGCAGCGGAGATTGGCTGGGGCGTGGTCTGTCATGCCACTGACCAGCCGCCCGTGCCCGCCGCGGCAGAGATCCAGTCCATTCTTGGCCAGTTCGGGGCGCGCTGATGACCCTCGGACCATTCCTGTTCGGAGCCCCTCTGGCCCTGATCGGATTGCTGGCGCTCCCCGTTATCTGGCTCATTCTGCGCTCGACCCCGCCCGCGCCGCGCTTGGCCGAACTCCCCTCCCTCATACTTCTGGACGGCATTGCCTCCCGGGAAGAGACACCGGCTCGCACCCCATGGTGGGTGCTGGTGATCCGCATGCTGGCGGCCGCCCTGGCCTGTATCGGCCTGTCCTTGCCGGTTTATGCACCCGGCGTCTCTTCAACGGACGCCCCCACCGGCCCGGTCCTGATCGTGATCGATAATGGCTGGACCTCGGCTCCCCGCTGGGACGAGCTGATGGAGACGGCCGGCGCCGCGCTCGACGGCACCCCGCGCGACACCGCCGCACATCTGCTTTTGACAGCGCCGACGCCGTTGAGCGCCGATCCCGCCGAACGCCTTTCCCGGCAGCAATTCGAGGCGCGCCTGCGATCCTTGCAGCCGGTTCCCTGGGCGCCGGATCCGGCACGGGCGCTTGGCCGCCTGCAGGCAACCGGGCTGCAGCCCGGCCGCATTGTCTGGTTGAGCGATGGCCTGTCGAGGCCCGATCTGAACCGGTTTGCCCGCGACTTGTCGGCTCTGGCGCCGCTGAGCATTTTCGCTGCCCCCCCCCGGGGCGCAGCAGCGATAACCGGTCTGGAGTCCCGCCCCGGCGGGGTCAGCCTGCAGATTCGGCGGGCCGAGGCCGTTGGGGCGGCCGGCTTTTTTGTTTCGGCCCTGACCGCCAACCAGTCCGCACTGGCCACCGCGGAAGCCCGGTTTGAACCGGGCAGCCTCAGCACGATCGCCGCATTCGACATACCGCCGGCAGCCCTCAGCCGGATCACAAGCTTCCGGGTGACCGGCACCAACAGTGCTGGCACGGTCTGGCTCTGGGACAGCAATAACCGTGCGCGCAGAGTTGGCCTTGTTTCCGGCGACAAGATCGCCCAACCCCTGCTGTCGGACATCCATTATGTCCGCAAGGCTCTGGCGCCGTTCTCGACCATTCAGGAGGGATCCCTGACAGACCTGGTCGAGGACAATCCCGACGCGATCGTCCTCACTGATATCGGCCAGATTCCGGCCGCGCAAAAAGCCGCCCTGACCGACTGGATCGAACGTGGCGGCGCCCTGATACGTTTTGCCGGCCCAAGGCTGGCGGCCCAGGCAGATGACCTTTTGCCGACACCGTTGCGGCGCGCCTCCCGGGCCATTGGCGGCGCCCTGACCTGGGAAGACCCCCAGCCGCTTGGCCCGTTCCCGGACGCCTCGCCCTTCGCCGGACTTGTGCCGCCGGAAAATGTGACCATTCAGCAGCAGGTCCTGGCCCGGCCCGGCCCGGATCTGGCACAGCGGACCTGGTCACAGCTTGCAGATGGCAGCCCGCTGGTCACCGCTCAGCGCCGGGGGCAGGGCATGCTGATCCTGTTTCACGTCACTGCGGGGCCGGACTGGTCCAGCCTGCCCTATTCCGGACTGTTCGTAGACATGCTGCAGCGGTCGATTTCTGCCGGGCGGGGGGAAACATTCCCGGACGATACCGGGCTGTATACGCCCGTCTTGTCCCTCGATGGCCGTGGACGGCTCGGGCCCGCCCTGGCGTCTTCGGTCCCTCTGAAAGCCCCGGACTTTGCCACCGTCATACCTTCAAGTCAGCACCCGCCCGGCCTGTACCAGGGACCGGCCGGCAGCCGCGCCGTCAATATTGGCCGCGACGCCGAGCTGACAGTGACGACCAGCTGGCCCGAAGCGGCCGTCCTGCTCGGCGATGCCGCGCCGGCGACCGCCGACCTGGCCGGCTTGCTTCTGGCCCTCGTCCTGGGGCTGATTCTGCTTGACATTGGGGTGTCGCTGAAACTGGCCAATCGGCTGCCATTTCTCGGAGGGACCACGACCCGGTCTCTCGTTCTGCTGGTGTCTGTCAGCCTTGTGCTTCTGGATGTCCCTGTCCACGCTCAGGGCAGCGAGATTGCCCTCGGCAAGGAGGCCGAGGCCGCCCTGAAGATGCGGCTCGCCTATATCGAGACCGGCGACCCGCGGACCGATGACACGCTGCGGGCAGGTCTGCAGGGTCTCAGCGCCGTCCTGTATCGGCGTTCGAGTGTTGAGCCGGCGCTTCCGCATGCGGTGAATCCCGAAACCGATGCCCTGGATGTCTATCCGATCCTGTTTGTTGGCATGCCGGACAACCCGCTGCCTCTGTCTGACACTGCGATAAACCGCCTAAACACGTATATGCGGGCGGGCGGCGCCCTGTTTATCGACACGCGGGACGGCCGCGAAGTCGGCCAGCCTGGCCTGCAATTCGAACGCCTGGCAGAGCTGATGCCCGGCCTCGATACACCGGCCCTCATCCGGGTACCCAGGGACCATGTCCTGACCCGGAGCTTCTATCTGCTTGATGGCTTTTCCGGCCGCTTCGGAGACCGGCCGCTGTGGATCGAGGCGACCGGTGCGCGCAACCCCGCCGACCGGCGCGGCGATGGCGTCAGCCGCCTGTTCGTTGGCGATGCCGACTATGTCTCGGCCTGGGCGGTGGATGAGCGCGGACGGCCGCTCTACTCGGTTGATGGCGGAAATCAGGAACGCGAACTGTCCTACCGGTTCGGGGTCAATCTGGTGATCTATGTCCTGACCGGGAATTATAAGGAGGATCAGGTACACCTGCCGGCCCTGCTTGAGCGCCTCGGGGATAATCGCGGCACTGACCCGGTCCCGGACCTGGGCGGAGGCGTGATCCCATGATCGAGGTTTCCCGCCTGTCGTTTGATCCCCTGATCGGACTGCCGCTTCTGCTGGCCCTGCTCTGTCTGGCCGGTCTGGCCTGGCTGGTGTACGCCGTGCTGGCGGGCCGCGCCTGGCTTGGCCGGGCAGCGGTTCTGGTCCTGGTCCTGACGGCTCTGGCCAATCCCACGCACGTCACCGAAGACCGCGAGGCCCTGCCCTCCGTCGTGGCGCTTATCCTTGACCGGTCCGACAGTATGGAGTTCGGAGACCGCGCTGCGCTAGCCCAGTCGACCTTTGACACGCTTCAGCGTCAGCTGGCGGACCGGTCAGACATCGAGCTGCGGGTTCTCGACGTCCCGGCGCGGGCAGAGGGCACGCAATTGTTTGGCGCCCTGCAGGGCCTGATGGCGGATGTTCCCCGTGACCGCATCGCCGGAACGGTCCTGATCACCGACGGGCAGGTCCACGATGTGCCCGACTCCCTCTCGCAGGTGGCGGACCTGGGGCCCGTCCACACCGTGCTGACCGGCGACCCGCGCGCCGGCGACAGGCGGATCACGGTGATCGAAACGCCGAATTTCGGAATTGTCGGAGAATCGGTTGTCTTTCGGGTCCGGGTGGACGACCCCGATGGCGGGCGAATCGCGATTGGCGTGGCGGTGAATGGCGGACGCGAAGAGTTCGTTTTTGCCGAAGCGGGAATGGACACCGACATTCCGATCGAGGTCGCGCGCAGGGGCGACAATATTGTCGTCTTTGAAACCCCGCCCGGACGGCAGGAGCTCACCCTTGTAAACAATCGGGCCGCGGCAACCCTGTCGGGGATCCGCGATGGCTTGCGGGTGCTTTTGGTCACCGGGAGACCCAATTCCGCCGGACGGGTCTGGCGCGATCTGTTGAAGTCCGACCCGTCCGTCGACCTGGTCCATTTCACCATCCTGCGCCCACCCTATAAGCAGGACATGACCCCGCTTGAGGAAATGGCGCTGATTGCCTTCCCGACCGAGGAATTGTTTGAAGACAAGCTGGACAGTTTCGACCTTGTTATTTTTGATCAGTATGAACGCCGCGGCGTGATCACCATGGCCTATCTGTCCGGCGTTGCCGCCTATGTCGCCAATGGGGGGGCGCTTCTGATTGTTGCCGGCGAGGGCTTTGCCGGCCCGGCCAGCCTGGCGCGGACCCCTTTGGCTGGCGTGTTGCCGGCCCTGCCCTCTGGCGCCGTCCGCACCGGACCGCTGACCCCACGCATTTCCAAAGCCGGGCAGAGACACACGGTCACAGAGGGCCTTGACGAGGCCAGCTGGGGACAATGGCTGCGTTATATTGAGGCCGTCGCCGATACCGGCGATGTGCTTCTGACCACCGAGGACGGCGCCCCCCTGCTGGCGGTTGACCGGGTCGGCGATGGCCGGGTGGGCCAGCTGCTGTCAGACCAGGTCTGGCTGTGGGCACGCGGATATGATGGCGGCGGCCCCTTTGCCGACCTGATCCGGCGGCTCGTTCACTGGTTGATGAAAGAACCCGAGCTCGACGAACGCCAGCTCCAGCTTATCGCCCGGGGAGATACGCTGCAGGCCCGCCTGCGCACCCTGTCCGAGCGCGCCCCTCCCTTGTCAATCGAAACGCCGGAGGGCGCCTTCCTCGAGCCCCTCTGGCAAGAGGACCGCCCCGGTGTTTTCACCGCAGAAGTCCCGGTTGACCAGCTCGGTCTGTACCGCGCCCGGGCCGGCGGGCTGGAAACCATTGTGCTGAATGGCCCTGCCAATCCGGTCGAATTTTCGGAACTGGCGGTGTCGGCGAAGACCTTAGCGCCTGTGGCAGAGGCCACTGGCGGCGGCATGTACACCATCGAGGCGGCGCAGAACGTGCCGGAAATCCGGATGGTGGGCCCGCGCGCCAAGGCCTATGGCGAGTCCTGGCTGGGTCTGCGCGACCGGGGCGCCTATGCCGTGCGCCAGTCGGACAGCCTTCCCTTGATGCCGGGACTGGCCGGCATGTGTCTGATTGTCCTGGGACTGATCTGGGTCTGGCGGCGGGAGGGGCGCTAGCCTCCGGCTCACACGACATGCCGGCGGGATGCGGGAACCCGGACCTGACCATGCACATCTGGTGCGGTCGCGCCAAACGACTGGATCAGGATACGGTCGGGATCCTGAGGACCGGGCAGTTTGATCCGCCCGGCCGGAACCCTGGAAAAGCCGAGCGGTTCGAAATAAGCCGGGGCACCAATAATCAGGGCCAGCTGCCAGCCCTGCGCGTGGCAAGCCTTGAGCGTGGCCTGTACCAGGTCATGTCCGAGGCTTTTGCCGCGATGGGCTTCGTCGACGGCCAGTGGCCCGACAAACACCGCCGGGGTCGCCGGATCCCCGATCTCCACGGGCCAGATCCGGCAAGCCCCCACAACCCGTCCGGCCTCCACAGCAACCCGACTGCAGTCCGGCAGCGAGGCGGAGCCCTCCCGCAGCCGTTCCGCGGTTTTGGCAAAGTGCCCGGGGCCGAAGGTCCGGTCATACAATGCTTCAATAGCCGGCGCGTGCACGGCGGGGTTTTCTGGCAGAATCGAAATCATGGCGCGCACTAATCCTGCAGGATCAGAATTGCAATAACCGTTAGGACCAGGCGAGAAGTTGTTTCTGCAACGCCGCAATAAAGCGGTGGGGCTGGTCCAGCATGACGTGATGCTGCGCACCTGGAATCGAATGCATCGGCATGTCAGAGCGCAGGGACCGCAAATAATCCCAGGCCGTATCACTGACGAGACTGGAGTCGCTTCCCCGCATCAGCGCCAGTGGACAGCTGGTCTGCTTGAGCAAAGTGGCGGTATCGGAATCGAGGTCGAACCGCCGCCAGATGAAGGGGTCAAATTTCCACGTCCACCCCGACTGCCCGTTCAATTCCACCTGTTTCAGGCTGTGTCGACCGATATAGTCAACGATGTAATCGTTTTCACAGGGTTGGGCCGGCGCCAGCCGGAACCGCGCCAGCGCCGTCTCGAATCGCGGATAGACCCGGTTTGGCCGGTTGCGGTCCGGCGGACGCTGATGGATCTCTCCAGGTGCTATGACGTGCGTGTCGACAACAATAATACCTGCAAAGCGATCCCCGTGATGTGCACCCGTCCAGAGCGCCAGCAACCCCCCGAAACTGTGCGCGGCGATAAAGGGTTTTCGACCGTTCCGAAACAGGCCGGCATCGTCACAGACGGCCAATTGCTCCCGCCCGAACGTTTCTATGCTGTAAGCTGGCCTCGACCCGCTGTCGCCCATGCCGCCAAAGGTCATAGCCACCACGCAATGCGACTCGAGAAAGGCCGGCGCGATGAAATCGTACCAGTGCGCATGCGCACCATTGCCATGGACCAATAACAGGCCGGGCTTTTCCGGATCGCCCCAGCGTTGGTAATGGATAGGTGTCCCTTCCACGTCAACGAAGCGGGTCTCCCAGGGCGTCTCCACCGCAGCCTCAAACCAGTCTGGCGCAGGCGGTCGTTCACCGCGATAACGCGCAAGCGGGAGCATCGGCGTATCCCCCTCCAAAGCCGGGCTGTCAGGCATGGTCGATCCTCCCGCGAAGATGCTTGATCCTGACGGTTTGAATTGCCGGCAGCTTATGTTCGGGCCAGACGTCGCGGTCCCCGGCATAAAACCCCCGTGGCGCAGCAGGGAAGTCATTTCGGATCAAGTCGTTTCGCATGACGGCTAGATGGCTTGGTCCCCCCTCCATCGCAAGCCCTCACGCTAGGAGAGGCTCGACAACGACCCCAACAGCAGCGCGCCCGCATTGGCCGAGATGTGCGCCAGAACCGAAACCAGCATTGAGCCGCTTGCCAGGCGCAATACCGCAAAACCGAGACCGGCACAAAAGACCACTGCCATGGCGGTGAGGTTGTATTGAAGATGCACAAGTGCGAAGGCCAGGCTGGACAGGATAACCGCCAGCCCCGGCGATGCCCCCCGCGCCATGAGTCCCCCCAGGGCGATGCCCCTGAAGGTGACTTCCTCCAGCACCGGCGCCAGCAGAAGGACATATAACAGAAAAGCGGGGATCCAGTTTGCCCGAGCGAAGATATATGGATCGATATCCCCGCTATACTGCCACGCCGGGTCGCCCGCCATCACCTGGTTGGCAATCAGGGTCGGAACAAAAAGCAAAAGGGGCCCAAGCAAGACAGCAGCGGCGAGCCATTTTGGCCGGGCTCTGAGGGGACCGGCGAACGGACCGGCTCCCATATGCCGGGCCCAGAGGATAACCCCCACAAGCTGAGCCGCGCCTGCCAGGACCGTTACCGTCCAGAACATGCGCAGGCTGTCAGAGTCGCCCCCCAGCGGGGCCAGCAGAACCGGAAAAATGACGGCCCCGACACCAGGGAAAATAATCGGCGCGGCCAGAACCCAGAAGGTGGCCGCGCCAGGGCTCCGCCCGAGCGAGGCCGGTACATGAACGGGGAGATGTTCTGTCGGTTGGACCATTCGCAACTCCGTGCATCCCGATCCGCCCCCCGCGCAGACCCGTTCACCTTCGCCGATGTGAAGGCGCTTGACCATTGCCCATTTTCCAGCACCGGTCTAACGTCACGGAAGGTGCCAGATCAGCTCCAGCTCGAAAAGGCCCTGTTGGATCGGATAAACAGCCACTCAATGAAGGGAGTGACATATGTCGAAACTCAATTTTGTGATCGCCGGGCTTGCCTTTGGGGGCCTCGCGGCCTGCACCCCCGCCGAAGACGCCACGCCTGAGCCCATGGAGCCCCCGGCCGAAACCCTGATGGAAGGCACCACAGATGCCGTCGAGGCCGCAACAGAAGCTGCCGCCGAGGCGACAATGGATGCGGCCACGGATGCGGAAGCGGCCGCGACGGATATGGTTGAAGACGCAGCTGACGCAATGGAAGACGCGGCTGACGCGATGGAAGACGCGATTGTCGATGTCGAGGACGCGGCGACCGGCTCTGCCGATGACGCAACCGACACGGAAGAATAAGTACAGCCGTCATCATGACCAGTAAGGGTGCCCGACATATTTGCCGGGCACCCTTTTTTGATTCGGTACCCCGCCTGGCCAGGCTAGAAAATCGAATAGCCGCCATCGATGACGAGAGTCGTGCCCGATTGATAAGATGACGCATCGGAGGCGAGATAGACTGCCATGCCGCCAAAATCGTCTGGTGTGCCCCAACGGCGCACCGGGACGCGGGTGATCACCTTGGTTTCAAAAACGTCCGAGCCCTGTGCGCCGGCCGTCATGTCCGTCGCAATCCAGCCCGGCAGAATGGCATTGGCCCGGATGCCATAGCGCGCGGTTTCAACCGCGATGCCGCGGAGCATGGAAATCAGCCCGCCCTTCGTTGCCGCATAAGCCTGGTTACGTCCGGCCCCTTCGATAGCCGCCAGCGAGGCGACGCCGACAACGGAGCCGCCCGGATCGCCGGCCTTGGCCCGCGCGACAATGTGCTTAACGCTTTCGCGCAGGGTCCAGAAAGCACCATCCAGATTGACCCGCATATTCTTACGCCAGGTCTCGGTATCCATATCCATGAAGCTGGAAGCCCCGAACCCAACCCCGGCATTGGCAAAGCAGGAATCGATTCGGCCCATGCTGGACACTGTTTCGGCTGTGGCCTCAATGATCGCCTGTTCATCCGCAACATCCACCGACCATGCCCGGACCTCGCCGCTGCCAAGCCCCGACAGTTCTTCCACAGCAGCCTTATTGGCCGCGTCCTTGCGGCCCCAAATGGCAATCGAGGCGTTGCTTGCCGCAAGCGCGCGGGCCATGCCGAGGCCAATGCCGCGGTTTCCGCCGGTGACAAGCGCCACCTTGCCGCTGAGATCAAAGGGAGCATAGGTCATGGTGTTTCCTCTCTGGATTGTTCACGGTCCGATTTTCAGGCGCTTTCTTTAGGGAAGGCAAGTGCCGGCGACAGGCCTCAGTCAAAGGCGCGCCGATCAATCAGATATTCAAGCGTCCGGTCGTGCATAAAATGCGCCAGATTGCGGAGAAAAATCTCGTCCGTCCGGTATTTTGAGCCGTCTGTAAAAGCCGAAATATGCGGGGTGAGGGTCACCGACTCCGAGGTCCAGAACGGGCCATCCGCCCCGTAGGGCTCTTCCCGCACCACATCCAGCGCGGCATGGGCCGGCGCTCCCCTTGCAAGACCGGCAAGCAGAGCCGCCTCATCCACGAGCGCCCCCCGGCCGACATTCAGAAACAGACTTCCAGGGGCCATGGCAGCAAAAAACGCCGTATTCGCCAGGTTCTCCGTGTCCGGCGTATGCGGCAAACACAAAAGGACGGCATCGACTGTCCCGAGAACGTCGTGAACCTCTTCGGGCCCGATCATTCGATCCGCCTCTGGCCGGTCGCCCGCCGAACGCCTGACTCCGGTCACATGCGCGCCCAGCGCCCTCAGCCTTCGCCCGGTCGCCTGACCGATATGGCCAAAACCGATAATCAGCCAGCGTGTCTGCGACAGCTCGCGAAACGGGATCCTGCGCCAGGTCCTGCGCGCCTGTTGCGCCCGCCGCTCTGCCCCGCGCTGGAAATAATCGAGGCCCGCCCAAAGCACCCATTCCGCTATGCCCTCAGACTGGGCGTGGGAATTTGTATACCGCCCCGCATTGCGGCCAATGGCCTGCAGAAGGGGATGCTCCAGCCCGGCTGCGCTGGACTGAAACCAGGCAAGGTCGGGGTGCTCGACCAGTGTTTTAAAGAATGCCGGGGCCGCCTTGCTGAAATAAATTTCCTGTGTCCCGTAGGAGATTATCGGCAGGCCGGCCATGGCTTCCGGGGGCTGCGAGAACTGCCCGTCATCCGAGATAAGCAAGGGCTGCAAGCGGTCGGAAAAAGGCTTGAGCCCGGCTTCAAGGCGGGCGAAAGTCTGCTGATGAAGAAACAGTCCGTGCATTTGATCCTGGGTCAGCTATCAGCAATTGGGCTGACCCTTCTGCCAGTCCAAACTGCCTCTGGCCAGAGCCTTGTTCGAAGCCAGGATTACCTGCGTAATCTGGTGGAGCTGTCTGATGTCCTCGGACGGGCGCATGCCCTGGACACCACCTGCAATGGCACCACCCGCCAGGCATGGCGTCAGCATATGCAGATGATGCTGGATATCGAGGCGCCCTACCAGACTCGCCTTCGCCGCGCCATGGTGAATGAATTCAACACCGGCTACCAGACGGCCAAGACGGCTCAGCCGGTCTGCGATGCCAGTGCACAGGGCCTCTATGACGAGCTCGCCCGCAGCGGTCAGGCGCTTGCCGGGGCGCTGACGCGTGCGACGATCGAGCCGACCCCGCGCCCCTAATCGGTCCGTTTGATCCGGGCCTGTCCCCGCCCGAGAGCAAGGGCCTTTATAATGCCGCGAAACGTTCGCACTTCCTGAAGAGTCCAGTTGCCGCGGATAAAGGCGTTGCGGATATTGGTCTTCATCAGCGGCGTCTTGTCGGGCGGATGAAAATAGCCGGCCCGGTCGAGTTCCACCTCAAGGTGTTCAAACATCCGAATCAGATCCGCCCGGGGGGCTGGCATGCCGACCCCTTCCTCCAGCCCTTCAAACCGCCCTTCCGCGCCTGCCAGAGCGCCCCAGCCTGAACAGAATACGCCGACCGCCTGGGCCAGGTTCAGGGATGCGAAGGCCGGGTTGACCGGATAGGTCATGATCGCGTCCGCCAAGCCAACCACCTCGCTCGGCAAGCCACTGCTTTCGCTGCCAAACAGAAGCCCGGTGCATCCTGCCTGCGCGCCGATCCAACCGGCCGCCTCCGGCGCGCCCAGAACCGGCTTCTCCATGCCCCGGGGACGCGCCGTCGCCGCAATCAGACCGCTCAGGTCTGCCACAGCCGCCTCGACCGTATCAAACACGCTCACCTCGAGCCCCGCCTCGAATGCACCCGCACTGAGTGGGGATGCCGAAGGGTTAGGCCACCCGTCGCGCGGCGCGATCAGGCGCAGCCGTGTCAGGCCGAAATTCAGCATGACACGGGCCACAGCACCAATATTCTCCCCGAGCTGGGGGCGATGCAAAAGAATGGTCGGCGCTGGCATACACCGCTGATGACGCAGGCCCGCAACCGGGTCAATCTCGGCCCTGCTGCAGGTCGGCCGCAGCGGACCCGCCCGGACCGTTTTGACGCCACTGGCAGAGCTGCTATAGGCCACCCAAATTATGTCTGATTCAAAGGAACTCCCAATGGCTAAAATCAAGGTCGCTAACCCGATCGTCGAAATGGATGGCGACGAGATGACCCGCATCATCTGGCAGATGATCAAGGACAAGCTCATCACGCCCTATCTCGATATTGATCTGAAATATTTCGACCTCAGCATCGAATCTCGGGATGCGACCGACGACCAGATCACGATTGATGCCGCCAATGCGACCCGCGAACATGGCGTCGCGGTCAAATGTGCCACGATCACGCCAGACGAGGCCAGGGTCGAAGAGTTTGGCCTGAAAAAAATGTGGCGCAGCCCGAATGGCACCATCCGGAACATTCTGGGGGGCGTCGTTTTCCGCGAGCCTATCGTGATCGATAACGTCCCGCGCCTCGTCCCGGGCTGGACACAGCCGGTCGTGGTCGGACGTCACGCTTTTGGCGATCAGTACAAAGCCACCGATTTCCTGGTCCCCGGAAAGGGTAAGCTGACCATGAAATGGGAAGCCTCTGACGGCTCTGACAGCCTCGAATTCGAAGTCTTCGATTTCCCCGAAGCCGGGATCGCCATGGGCATGTACAATCTGGATGCCTCCATCCGCGATTTTGCCCGCGCCTGTTTCAATTACGGGCTCCAGCGCCAGTGGCCGGTCTATATGTCGACCAAGAATACCATCCTGAAAAAATATGACGGCCGGTTCAAGGACCTGTTCCAGGAGATCTTTGACGCGGAATTCGCCGACAAGTTCGCCCCGTGGGGCGGCATCTATGAGCACCGCCTGATCGACGACATGGTCGCTGCGGCAATGAAATGGTCGGGTGGCTATGTCTGGGCCTGTAAGAATTATGATGGTGACGTACAATCCGACACTGTGGCCCAGGGCTACGGTTCGCTTGGCCTGATGACCTCGGTTCTGATGACCCCGGACGGCAAAACCGTCGAAGCCGAAGCGGCGCATGGTACGGTGACCCGCCATTACCGCAATCACCAGAAGGGCGAAGCGACCTCGACAAATTCGATTGCCTCGATTTTTGCCTGGACCCGGGGCCTGGCCTATCGCGGCCGGATGGACAACACGCCTGAGGTCACAGACTTCGCCAATCTGCTGGAAGAAACTGTCATCAAAACCGTCGAAAGCGGCCAGATGACCAAGGACCTTGCCCTGCTGGTTGGCCCGGATCAGGAGTGGCTGACCACCGAAGGATTCCTCAACGCCGTCGCCGAGAATTTCAACGCGACCATGACCCAGAATTGACCTGACGTACCGTCCCTGAACGAGCCGGACCTGTCCGGCCGCTTCAGGGGCGGCACACCTCACCGGGTGGGCCGGACAGAGGCCCGTTGCCGGGGACACAAAGACCGCCGCACGGACACCTTCATATATCTCGGATCACATATCCCGGAACGGCCACGCCTTCGCAGCCATATCCCGGTGGCGTGCCGGCCGTTTACTGGGCGTCGCCAATCAGCTCGAACCGGTAGGTTTCAATCACCGTATTGGCGAGCAGCTTCTCGCACATGTCACGGACCCGCGCCTCCGCCTGTTCAGCCGGAACATCATCCATGTCCAGCTCAATCACTTTCCCGATCCGGGCGCCCTGCACCTCTGCGAACCCCATCCTGCCAAGCGTATCAGCAATGGCTTTTCCCTGCGGATCAAGAACGCCGGGCTTGAGGCCGACATGGACAATAGCTTTCATGAGCTGAAGCTCCCCAACTGCGAGTCGGCTTGCTCTAACCTAATCCCGGCAAGATGAAAATGGCGGATGCCACCGGTTCCTCGGGCCAGACGCGGCACAGGCCGGTCAGGCTTCCGCAGGCGGCAGAGGCCCGTCCTATTTGGGATTGGCGCTGAAATCGACAATGTCGGCGCCTTTGCCGGATTCCTTGAGAATACCGAGCCGCCGCGCCACTTCGGTATAGGCTTCCGTCACCCCGCCAAGGTCACGCCGGAACCGGTCCTTGTCGAGCTTTTCATTGGTTTCAAAATCCCATAGCCGGCAGCTGTCCGGACTGATTTCATCCGCCAGTATGGTGCGCTGCAGGTCGCCATCGAAATGCCGGCCAAATTCAATCTTGAAGTCGACGAGCTTGATGTGCACGGCAGCGAACAGGCCGGACATGAAATCATTGATCCTGAGCGCGGTGGAAATGATCTCATCCATCTCCTGCGGGCTGGCCCAGTTGAAAGCCGCAATGTGCTCTTCCGAGACCAGGGGATCGCCGAGTTCATCATTCTTCAGGCTAAACTCCACCAGCGCGCGCGGCAGGGCGGTGCCCTCCTCGATCCCCAGCCGCTTGGACAGCGACCCGGCCGCGGTATTGCGAACAATCACCTCCAGCGGAATGATGTCGACTTTCCGGATCAGCTGCTCCCGCATGTTGAGTCGCTTGATGAAATGATTCGGGATGCCGACACTGGCCAGCCGGGTCATCATGAATTCGCTGATCCGGTTATTCAAAACGCCCTTGCCGTCGAGCACGGCCCTTTTCTCGGCATTGAAGGCGGTCGCATCATCCTTGAAGTACTGGATCAGCGTTCCCGGTTCCGGACCTTCGTAAAGAATCTTAGCCTTGCCCTCGTAAATCATCCGCTTGCGTGACATGTGATATCCTTCAGCCTGCGACCCGGCCCGTATCCCGGACGGGCACCAATCGCTCCCCATACGCCAAGCCGGCGCCAGAGGCAAAACTTACCTTCAGGTCCCAGGCTGAGAAACGGTAAAATAAATCGGAAAGCCTTGCGCTGCCGGGACCAAACTCCCTATATTCGTCGTCGGGCGCGGCAATCATGAGAAGGACCCGACATGTCGACATTTGATGATCGCGAGCGCGGTGAAGAGGCCAAATTCGCCCACGACGCGGCCACCACTTTCAAGGTCACGGCCCGGCGCAACAAATTGCTCGGCCTGTGGGCCGCGGAGCTCTTGGGACTGCAGGGTGATGCCGCCGAGGCCTATGCCAAGGAGGTCGTCATGTCCGATCTGGAGGAGGCGGGGGAGGAAGATGTCTTCCGCAAAGTCCGCGGCGATTTCGATGCCCGGAATATCGGCCAGAGCGACCGCCAGATCCGCGACCAGATGGCCCGCCTCACCCCGATCGCCCGAGAGCAGATACTGAAAGCCGCCGATTGATGTCGCGGCCCAGCAAGTCAAGATCAGATTTTCAAGGAGCTCCATATGTCTGACCCCGCCCAGAGTGCCATCCAGGAGGCCGTGAACAGCAATGACGTGCTGCTCTTCATGAAAGGCACACCGACTTTCCCGCAATGCGGCTTCTCGTCGGTTGTCGTGCAGGTTCTGGACTATCTTGGCGTCGATTATCAGTCGGTCAACGTGCTTGAAGATCACGACGTCCGAGAGGGCATCAAGACCTTCTCGCAGTGGCCAACCATTCCCCAGCTCTATGTGAAGGGTGAATTCGTCGGCGGCTGCGACATCGTCAAAGAAATGTTTGAGAGTGGTGAGCTGCGCAGTTTCATGGCGGATAAGGGTATTTCGCTCGAAGCGGCCTGATCCGGCGATCACGCCGCAGATCACGGCATGCGCTTCCCATGCCCGCATTTTCGGTATACGGGCTCGCCATGGTGACGACTTCCCCTGCCTCTTCGGCCATTCCGCGCGTTGGCCTTGTCTCTCTGGGCTGCCCGAAAGCCCTGGTTGATTCTGAACGCATCGTGACACGCCTGCGGGCGGAGGGGTACCAGATCAGCCCGGACTATGAGGGCGCCGACCTCGTTCTCGTCAATACGTGCGGCTTTCTCGACAGCGCCCGGGATGAAAGCCTTGATGCCATTGGCGAGGCAATCAAAGCCAATGGCCGGGTCATTGTAACCGGCTGTCTCGGCGCCGAGCCTGAAATTATTGAAGCCGCGCATCCCAGCGTGCTCGCGGTCACGGGCCCCCATCAGTATGAGCAGGTCATGGCCGCGGTGCACACGCATCTCACACCGCCGCACAATCCGCACCTTGACCTCATGCCCGAGGCCGGGCTCAAGCTGACCCCCCGTCATTATGCCTATCTGAAAATCTCGGAAGGCTGCCACAACCGCTGCAGTTTCTGCATCATCCCGAAACTGCGGGGAGATCTTGTCTCCCGGCCAATCCACCACGTCCTGACAGAAGCCGAACAGCTGGTCCGGGCCGGTGTCCGGGAATTGCTGGTGATCAGCCAGGACACGTCCGCCTATGGGCTGGACCTGCGCTATGCTCCCCAGACCTGGAAAGGCGAGACCTATGACACCCGCTTTGTGGATCTGGCGCGCGGCCTGTCATCCCTCGGGGTCTGGACCCGGATGCACTATGTCTATCCCTATCCACATGTCGATCAGATCATCCCGTTAATGGCCGAGGGCCTGATCACGCCCTATCTCGACATTCCGTTCCAGCATGCCTCACCCTCCCTTCTCAGGGCAATGAAACGTCCTGCCAAACAGGACCGCGTGCTCGAGCGCATCCAGTCCTGGCGTCGCGATGTGCCGGACCTCGCCCTGCGCTCAACCTTCATTGTCGGCTTCCCGGGTGAAACAGAAGCCGATTTCGAAACCCTTCTGGACTTTATCCGCGAAGCCAAAATCGACCGTGCCGGGTGTTTCAAATACGAGAATGTTGCCCATGCCGACAGTCGTGACCTGCCTGGTCATATCGACGAGGACATCAAGGAAGCCCGCTGGCATCGCTTCATGCAGGTTCAGGCCGATATTTCAGCAGAACGGGCCGCCGCCCAGATCGGTCGGGTTCAGGATGTCATTGTCGACGCGGTCGGAGAGACACCCGACAGCTATCTGGCGCGGTCCAAGGCCGACGCGCCCGAAATCGATGGGATTGTCCACCTGACAAGCACCGCTTCCCTGCGGCCCGGAGATATTGTAGCAGCCCGGATCACCGAAGCTGACCATTACGATCTGTGGGCCGACGATTTGCGTTAAATGCCTGCGCCGCGCGGACCCAACAGCAATCCTGGCCGCCCGTCTTCAACCCTGTCCGTTTCAGAGGACCCCCCATGGCTGACCCTTTTATTCTTGGCTGGGAAGAATGGCTGTCCCTGCCCGAGCTCGGCTTGCCTGCCATCCGCACAAAAGTCGACACCGGCGCCCGTACATCCGCCTTGCATGCCCAGGAAATCGAGCGCTTTGGCCCGGCCAACAAGCCGCAGGTCCGCTTCCTGATCCAGCCTGATCCGAAAAACCCGGCCCTGGAAGTGACCTGTTCGGCCAAAGTCGTGGACCGGCGGGAAATCACCAGCTCCAATGGCGAAACCGAATTGCGGTATATCATCGAGACACCGGTTCGCATGTCGGGCCGGACCTGGCCGATCCAGATCTCTCTCACCAATCGCGAGAACATGAATTACCGTATGCTGCTGGGGCGCCGGGCCCTGGTGGAGGATATGATCGTCGACCCTAATGAGGCCTGCTTGCAGGAGGTGTTGTCCTATTCGCTATATGACAAACTGCCCAAGAAGCGGCCAGTCAAAAGGCCCCTGCGCGTCGCCCTTTTGTCGCGTGAGCCGGGATCCTATTCAACCCGCCGCCTGGTCGAGGCCGGCGAGACCCGCGGCCATGTGATCGAGGTCATTGATACGCGGCGTTGCTATATGCGTATCGGGGCACGGCACCCGGAAGTGCATTATGACGGGCGGATCCTGCCCTATTATGACGCCGTTATCCCAAGGATCGGGGCGTCCATGACCTCCTATGGGACGGCCATATTGAGGCAGTTTGCCAGCACCGGCGCCTATTGCCTGAATTCGGCGACCGGAATTATCAATTCGCGGGACAAATTGCTGGCCCACCAGGTCCTGGCCAATGCCGGCATTGGCCAGCCCCTGACCGCCTTTGCCAGTTCGCCAAAGGACACCAGAGACCTCATCGCCCTGGTCGGCGGTGCCCCTGTCGTGGTCAAGCTGTTGCAGTCCAGCCAGGGCCGCGGCGTGGTTCTGGCCGAAACCCGCAAGGCTGCAGAAAGTCTGGTCGACGCCTTCCGGGGGCTGGATGCGAGTTTCCTCGTTCAGGAATTCATAGCCGAGGCTGCCGGCGCCGATGTGCGCTGTTTCGTGATCGGGGGGCGCGTGGTCGGCGCAATGCGGCGCCGGGCGGCAGAAGGAGAGTTTCGCTCCAACCTCCATCGCGGTGGCAAAGCGGAAGTGGTCCAGCTGACATCGGAGGAACGCGAGACGGCACGTCGCGCCGCAAAAGTCCTCGACCTCGCCGTGGCCGGGGTCGACCTGCTTCAGTCGGAT
Source organism: uncultured Hyphomonadaceae bacterium (assembly GCA_938084575.1). GTDB lineage: Bacteria > Pseudomonadota > Alphaproteobacteria > Caulobacterales > Hyphomonadaceae > Henriciella. The sequence continues at coordinate 193,436 of CALKFG010000006.1, read as the reverse complement.
GCCGGACCAAGAGTGCTGGAGGTGAATTCCTCACCGGGGCTCGAGGGCATTGAGACCGTGACCGGACTGAACGTGGCAGATCGTATTTTCCAGCATTTGGAAACCCGCGTCCGGCCACTTGCCCGACAGCGCGACATCGCCCCTGTCCGGACCAGCTAGCCGGCATTCAGCGCCTGGATCGCGGCGTCGACGGCGACCGTGCGGCGGGCTTCGTCAAGATGCAGGAGCTCAGTCATCTTGCCGTTGACCCTGAGCACGCCCTTGCCCGCATTGGCCGGATCCCCAAAGGCGGCAATCACCGCCTCAGCCTGCTCAACATCGGCGGGGGCAGGCGCGAAAATCGCATTTGTCGCCGCCAGCTGGGAGGGATGGATCAGAGTCTTGCCATCAAACCCCAAAAGGCGGCCCTGCCGGCATTCGGCAGCGAGGCCATCCTCGTCCCCAATGCCATTAAACACGCCGTCAATCGCGACCAGGTCATAGGCCCTTGCGGCCGCAACGCTGAGGCTCAGCGCGGTTTGAAAGGCCGTTCGCTGGGGTGGATCATTAATCGCCCGCATCTCCTTGGCCAGATCATTGGTTCCCATGACAAAGGTGGTCAGCCGCGTGCGCTGGGCGGCCGCCGCGATCTCATCCAGACTGAACAGCGCGCGGGGCATTTCAATCATCACCCACAAGCCCATATCCGCGGGCGCACCGGCTTCATCAAGCGCCCGGTCCAGCCGGTCAATATCGGCGTCCGACACCACTTTTGGTGCGAGAATGGCATGGGGTTTGGCCGCGACCGCTGCGCGGAGATCATCGGCGCCCCATTCGGTGTCGAGCCCATTGATGCGAATGACCAGTTCACGCGCGCCATACCCGCCCGCGTTCAGCGCATTGGCGATAATGTCCCGGGCCCCGGCTTTCGCCTCGGGAGCGACGGCGTCTTCCAAATCGAAAATCAGCGTATCCGCCGCCAGCGTCTTGGCTTTTTCAAGCGCGCGTTCATTGGCGCCGGGCATATAAAGGCAGGACCGGCGTGGACGGGTGGCAGACATGACTTCTCCTTGACGCAGTGCATTGATGGGGTCACAGGTGCCTGACCTTCGGCGCCAAATCAACAGCCGGATTCAGGACATGGCATTCCCCGTTCAGTATCGCAGGGCAAATCCGGACGACCATGATCGGCTGGGTCAAATGGTCTATGATGCCGTGCATCAGGACAACCCCGCCTACAGTCCCCGGCAGCGCCGCGCCTGGATGCCGGCACCCCCCGGTGGATCGGCCTGGGCCCTGCGCCTGTCGCGCCAGACTGTCTGTTTGGCAGAAGTGAATACAGGCCCTGTCGGGGTCATGACCCTGACACAGCACGGCGATATTGATCTGGCATATATTGCTGCGCCCTGGCGGGGACAGGGCCTGTTCCGGACGCTGTATACACATATTGCCGCCGCCGCCCGGCAGGCCGGGACCGACCGGCTTCATGTTCATGCCAGCCGGATGGCCGAACCGGCCTTCCGCGCCATGGGCTTTATCCTGGTCAAACCCGATTCAGTTGAGCGCCACGGCGAAACACTGCACCGTGTGCTTATGACAACCTCACTTAAAACAGGGCGTGACGACCATGGCTGATTTTAACTGTTCCGGGCACGTCGCGACGGGATTCGAGCCGGTGAAAGCCGCCTTCGAGGCAAATTTCGAGGCGGGACATGAACTCGGTGCCGGCGTCTGCGTCCGGATTGACGGAAACACGGTCGTAGACCTGCTTGGCGGATGGCGTGACCGCCAGAAAACCCAGCCCTGGGACGCAGACACGCTGGTCCCGGTCTATTCGACAACCAAGCCGATCGCGGCGCTGGTCCTCGCCGCCGTCATCGACCGGCTCCCCGCCGGCTATGAAACCCCGGTTGCAGAAATCTGGCCGGCCTTCGCAGCCCATGGCAAGGACCGGATCACGATTGCCGAACTGGCGGCCCATCAGGCCGGGCTTCCCGGCTTTCCCGATGCCATCGATCCGGCACTCTGGCTTGACGCCGGAGCCTGTGCCGAAGCCCTCGCTGCCCTGCCGCCGCTCTGGCCGCCCGGCACCGCGCATGGCTATCATCCGCTCAGCTGGGGGTATCTGATCGGCGCAGTGGTCAAACTGATTGACGGGCGCAGCCTCGGCACCTGTCTGCGCGAGATGTTTACGGGCCCGTCTCACAGTGACTTCCGCATCGGAACGCCCGCGGCGGAACACGGCCGGATCGCCGAAATGATGCGTCCCCGGGCGCTGCCCGATCTCGGCGAAATCAATGCCGCGACCCGGGCCGCTTTCCTGACACCCTGGGCAAGCGCGGACCGAAATGCCAAACGGTGGCGCGAAATCGAGATCCCGTCTGCCAATGGGCACGGCACGGCAGCCGCCGTAGCTCATTTGTTTGACACCTATGCCAGTGCAGGCGTGCTTGACGGCCGCCAGGTCGTTCCGCCCGCGATCTTTTCGGCCCTGACGGAGACCCGCGCCCTCGGCCAGGATCTGGTGCTGCCTTATGTGACTGAATTTGCCTGCGGCGTGATGCGGAACAATCTCGGCCTGTATGGTCCCAACCCCGACACGCTGTGCCATTCCGGCTGGGGCGGGTCGATGGCGCTTGCCGATCCCGAACGGCGTCTGAGCATGGCCTATGTGATGAACCGGCAATCCAACAGCCTGCAGGGTGATCCGCGGGCGCGGGCGCTGATCGACTCCGTTTATCAATGCCTGTGATCCGAGTCTCCAGGATCAGGCGGGCTGGGACAGGAGCCGGCGTTCGCGCACCACATTGTCGAGCGTGAAAATGATCAGGGCACTCCAGATAAAGGCGAAAGCGACAGCATGGGGAAGGTCAAACGGCTCGGCAAAAACCACAACAGAGATCAGGAACTGGATCGTTGGCGCGATGTACTGCATCATGCCCAGGGTTGATAAACGGACCCGTTTAGCCCCCAGTGCAAACAGGATCAGCGGAACCGCCGTGATCGGACCGGCCAGCATGAGCCAGGCGATATCCCAGCCCCCCTCGCCAAAAACTGTCCCACCCGGCTGTGCAGCCAGCCAGAACAAGCCGCCCAGTGCAAAGGGCGCCAGAACGGACGCCTCAACCAGGAATCCGGCCCGGCTGTCAACCTGAACCTGTTTCCGGATCACGCCGTAAAAGCCAAAGGTCATGCTGAGAATAAGGGCGACCCAAGGCACATAGCCCAGAGCCGCCGTCATCATGGCAACGCCGATCGCGGCAATCAGGACCGCCCCCCACTGGATCCGGCTCAAGGGATCAGAAAACAAGATGGCGCCGATAATTACATTGAAGAGCGGGGTGACATAGTAACCCAGGCTGGCTTCCATCACCCGGGCTTCGCTGACAGCCCAGATATAGATCATCCAGTTGGCACCGATCAGCACCGCCGACGCCGACAGACAAGCGATCCGCCGAGCCGTCATAACTGCGGCAAGCTGGTGCCAGTTGCGCGCAAGCAGAATGAAGATCAGACCGGTCGGAACGCTCCAGATGATTCTGTGAGCCAGCAATTCTGCGGGTGAAAAGTGCGCCATGGACCGGAAATAAATCGGCAGGCCGCCCCATATCATATAGGCGCCCAGCAGGCAGATAAATCCGAAACGCAGGTTCGCTGTCATTCATGGGCCTTATCAGTCCGGCAGCAGCTGGACCAGATGATAAATCCGTAGCCGCAGTGCGGGGCACAATCAGGGAACGAGTCGGTATCCGCCCGCCTCGGTCAGCAACAGGCAGGCGACAGCGGGATCCGGCTCTATTTTCTGACGCAACCGATAGACATGCGTCTCCAGCGTATGGGTCGTCACCGCCGCATGATACCCCCACACCTGCGACAACAGCTCGTCCCGGCCAACGGCCTTTCCCCTTGCCCGGTAGAGGTATCGCAGCATGCTGGTTTCCTTTTCCGTGAGACGGATCCGGCGTTCCGGATCAGCCAGCAAAAGCTTGAGAGTGGGATAGAACTGATAGGGCCCAATCCTGAACTGGGCGGCCTCGCTTTGTTCAAAGCTGCGCACAAGTGCCCGAATCCGGGTCAGCAGGGCCAAAAAGAAAAAGGGCTTCTGAATATGGTCACTGGCCCCGGCATCAAGCGCAAAGCGCGGATCTCTCTCGGATCCCCGCCCAGACAGAATCAGGATGGGTGCGCGAATACCGCGTGCGCGCATCAACGCACAGACGGACCCGGTATCCGTGTCGGGCAGCGCCTCGTCCAACAGGATAATATCAACCTGCTCCTGCAGCACCGTGTTCAGCCCCGCCGCCTGTGTCGATGCCTGAAGAACACGAAAGCCGCCGAGGCTGAGAAACTGCTCGGCGAGCGCCTGGCGCAGCACGTCATCATCATCAACCAGCAAAACAGATGTGCTGAACCCCATTATGAAATCCCTGTTTGAGCCCCTTGAAATCAGAAAGCAGTAGGCTTTTTAAACTATAAGCCAGACCCGACGGGTTCACAAAGGAGACGCTGACATGTCCGTGCTCGACTTCACGGCCACCTCACGTGGGAAATTGTCCGGCGGCCCCCTGATCTGCCGGTGTGCGCTCGGGCGCGGCGGCGTGGTCGCGGCCCGCCAGAAAAGAGAAGGCGACGGGACCAGCCCGCTTGGCTCCTGGCCGCTGCGGCGCGTGTTCTACAGGCCTGATCGTCTGCCGCGGCCTGACACCCACCTGCCCTGCGTACCGCTGCGCCCCCGGGATGGCTGGTGCGATGATCCCGGTCACACCCTGTATAACCGCCCAGTCACGATTCCGTTCGCGGCCAGCCATGAAGGGCTTTGGCGCGAAGATCACATATATGACATCATCGTCGAACTGGGCCACAATGATGACCCGGTCAGGCCCGGCCTTGGCAGCGCGGTATTCCTTCATCTGGCCCGTCCGGACTTCAGCCCGACACGCGGCTGCGTCGCCATCGACCTGCCCGACATGCTGACCCTGCTGCGCCTGGCCCAGCCAACCAGCCGGCTCAGCCTGACTTTCTAGGCGGGTGCGGCGGCAGGGCGCTGACCGAACAGACCAGACCCGACACGCACATGGGTCGCGCCCAGCTGAGCCGCCAGCGCGTAGTCTGCGCTCATCCCCATGGACAGCTGAACCAGACCATGCGCGTCCGCCAGCCTCTTCAGCAGGGCAAAATGCGGGGCGGCTGGCTGCTCGACCGGTGGAATGCACATCAGACCGACAAGGCGTCCGGGCCAGCTCTTCCGGGTCAGGTCAATCAGGGGCCCCAGCCCGTCCACATCAATGCCGGCCTTTTGCGGTTCGTCCCCGGTATTGACCTGTATCAGAAGGTCTGGGGGCGACGCCCCGGTCTTCTCCACCGCCGCGATCAGCGCCTTCAAAAGCTTCGGGCGATCCAGCGTCTCAATGACATCAAACAGGGTAACGGCGAGCTCGGCCTTATTGGTTTGCAGCGGGCCGATCAGGCGCAACTCGACCCCGTCAATCTTGTCCCGCCGGTGCCCCCAGCGTGTCTCGGCTTCCTGAACCCGATTCTCACCAAACACGCGCTGACCGGCGGCAAGCGCCGCGTCTATCCGGTCGTCCGGCTGGCGTTTGGACGCCGCCACAAGGGTGACACCCGGCCCGATATCCTCGAGGATCCGGGCACGGGTCTCGCCAATCATCGTGGAATCTGTATCCCTGTCCATCATGACTATGAACCACATCCGGACCGCGCGCCGCAAGTTGCGCCATGCAGCGCGCTGCGCGGTGCGGCACTTGCCGCACGGTTTGCCTCCCCTGCTTTATCTGACCGATCCGGACCGCAGCCCTGATCCCCTCGCCACGGCCGCCAAACTGCCCCCTGGCAGCGGCGTCATCTATCGCCATTTCGGAGCACCCGAGCGGCAACAGATGGCCCGGGCCCTGGCCGATCTTTCGACCCGACGGGACCTTGTCCTGCTCATCGGGGGAGATCCGGAACTGGCCCGGGCGATCGGGGCAGATGGCGTGCACTGGCCGGAAGCGCGCGGCGCCGAAGCCCGCCACTGGGCCGGAGCCTTTGGCCTCCAGACCGTCAGCGCCCATAGCCATGCCGCACTGGCCCGGGCGGCATGGGCCGGAGTCGATGCCGCTCTGGTCTCGACCGTCTTTGCCTCCGCCAGCCCGAGCGCAGGTCCGGCCCTAGGCGCGACCCGCTTCCGCCAAATGGCCCGTCGGGCCGGGCTGCCCGTCTATGCCCTTGGCGGCATCACCGCCCATACAGCCCGCCGGATCAGCCATGTGGCCGGTCTCGCCGGCATTCGCGGCCTTGATACCGTGTACTGAACCCTTGCGCCGGAGGTTCATGTGCCGGCACCGGGCTGTGTCCCGGCATGGCTAATTGATGTGATCATGGTACACTTTCGTACTTAACTCACATTCGGGGACGCCGCATGCCACGCCTGACCAGCCTGTTCGCTTTGTTTTGTCTGCCCTCCCTGCTGGCGGGGCCAGCCCAGGCCTGGGGAAAGACCGGTCACCGGGTTGCCGGTGCAATTGCTCAAACTCAACTCAGCCCGCATGCCGAAGCCGCGATTGCAGACCTACTGGGGCGAGAAGGTCTGGCTGAGGCCTCGACCTGGCCAGATTTCATGCGGGCCAGTCCGGGCGAGTTCTGGCAGCGCGAGGCCAATCCCTGGCATTATGTGACCGTTCCGGAAGGCCTGAGCTACAGCGAGACAATCCCCCCGGAGGACGGCGACGCCGTCACCGCGCTGAACGGGTTCCGCCAAAGCCTGACCAGCGAGACGGCCGATCGTGAAGAGAAGATCCTCGCCCTGCGCTTCATCATCCACATTATCGGCGATCTGCATCAGCCGCTACATGTCGGCAACGGCACCGATCGTGGCGGCAACGATGTCCGGGTGACCTTCTTCCGGGAGCCAACAAATCTCCACGCGGTCTGGGACAGCCGGATGATCGATCATGAGCAGCTGTCCTATACCGAGCTGACGACCTGGTTGCTGCAGGACATGCGGCCGGAAGACGTCACCGCATGGGCGCAGACCGATCCCGCGGTCTGGATGGCGGAGAGCGCCACTCTCCGCGATGGCCTGTATCCCGACACGGCTGACCTGGCCTGGGATTATGTCTTTCAGCACCGGGCCACATATCGCACCCGCCTGAAACAGGCGGGCGTCCGCACCGCGGCCTATCTCAACGACGTCTTTGCCGCCCCCTGAGGGACGGCTCAACCCGCGGTACTTTTGTCGCCGGCCGGCGCGCCTGGTCCGCGGCCATATTCAAGGTGGCGGGCCCCGAACGCCCCCAACAGGATCCCGGCGCTGCGACACAGCAGGGCGATCCCATTGGCCAGGCCCCGTCGCCCGCGCAGCGGACAGGTCAGGAGGTGGCTGCAGCCAACCGCCGCCATGGCGGCGCTGCGCACCAGGCAATAGGCCAGGGCGACCGGGCGCGAGCGACGTAACCGGACGGTATTGGCCCGCGTCACGCCGGTGCGATACTGGCGCTGCATTCCCCAGGACCAGTTTAGCCGGGCAGGTGGCTGACACTCCCGCACCCGCGCCTTGAGAGCGAACACGCCGCGTCCGCCACTGCGCACCATATCCTGAAAGAACAGCGTGTCCTCGCCCCCGTCCAGCGCCAGGCGCTCATCGAAGCACAGGCCCTTTTCCCGGACGAAGGCCATGTCGATCAGCACATTGTTGGTCCAGCTTTCGGACCGCGGGGCGCCGTCGGGAAATGAACGCAGACGAAAAAAGACAGTTTCCAGCCACCATTGGTCATGGGGCGACTTCACCTGCATGATCACAGGGCCCTGGACGAAATGGGCGCCGCTGCAGCGGGCCATGGCCCAGAGCTCGACCAGCCAGTCGGGCTCCACCGTCTCATCATCGTCAATGAAGGCAACATAGTCGGCGTCGCCGGCCAGCGCCAGCGCCCGGTTCCGGGCCATGGGGATGCCGGGGCGGGCCTCATGCACATAGCGCACCTCAAAATCCAGTGACGCACCCAGCGTCCCGACAAGGGCCTGCGCCGAGGGCAGAGTGTCATTGTCGACAATACACAACGACACGGCGACACCTGCGGGCAGATGCATCGCCGCCAGGGAAGCAAACAGCGCCCGAAGACCTTCTGGCCGGCGATACGTACAGGCTGAGATTTGTAGCACTGCCATCTCTTGTCGCCTTTATCCTCTGCCACCGGCGGGCACCGACGCCCTTCTCGAAACGCGCGGTCAGCGTCCTGCAAAAGCCATACCCGCTTTTGGGTGTGAATGCACACCAAGCCGACCCTGCCATACCACCCGGCCGGCCTGCCGCCGATGGCGGGTCCGCATGCAGGCTTGCCGGCGCGTCACGACATGCTAAAGCCCGGTCGAGATCTTGATATGAGGAGGCGAATATGGGCCAGGACGGGCAGTCTAAGACAGCACCGCGAATTGAAAGCGACACGATGGGACCTGTCAGCGTCCCCGGTGACCGATACTGGGGCGCTCAGGCCCAGCGCAGCCTTGGAAATTTCAAGATTGGCTGGGAAACCCAGCCGCAGCCGGTCATACGCGCCCTTGGTATCGTCAAACGCGCTGCGGCGGAAACCAACATGGCCCTTGGCAAGCTGGATAGGACCCGCGGCGACGCCATCATAACCGCGGCCAATGAAGTCATTGAAGGCAAGCTCGACGCGCATTTCCCGCTGGTGGTCTGGCAGACAGGCTCGGGCACGCAGTCGAATATGAATGCCAATGAGGTCATTTCCAATCGCGCCATCGAGCTGCTTGGTGGTCAGATGGGGTCGAAGACACCCGTGCATCCGAATGACCACTGCAACATGTCGCAAAGCTCAAATGACACGTTTCCGACCGCCATGCATATCGCGGCCGCGGAAGAAATCACCCACCGCCTTGTGCCCGCCCTGCAGCAATTACAGAATGCCCTGAATGACAAGGCGCAGGCCTGGGCGGACATTATCAAGATCGGCCGAACCCACACGCAGGACGCCACGCCAGTGACGCTCGGTCAGGAATTCTCCGGTTACGCCCACCAGGTCCGCCGCGGCATTGACCGGATCGAAGCTGCGCTGCCGGGTCTGCTGGAAATTGCCCAGGGCGGCACGGCCGTGGGAACAGGCCTGTCGGCCCCGCTGGGCTTCGCCGAGGGCGTGGCCGACAAGATCGCCCAGATTACGGCGTTGAATTTTATCACCGCGCCAAACAAGTTCGAAGCGCTCGCCGCGCATGACGCCATGGTGTTTGCCCATGGCGCGATCACCACCGCCGCCATGGCCTGTTTCAAGATTGCCAATGATATCCGGTTCCTCGGTTCCGGCCCGCGCTCCGGCCTTGGCGAGCTGGCGCTGCCCGAAAATGAGCCGGGCAGCTCTATCATGCCCGGCAAGGTCAACCCGACCCAATGCGAAGCCCTGACCCAGGTCTGTGCCCATATTCACGGCAACAATGCGGCGGTCGGCTTCGCCGGCAGCCAGGGCCATTTCGAACTCAACGTCTTCAACCCGATGATGAGTTACAATCTGCTCCAGTCGATCCGCCTGCTGGCCGACGCCGCCATATCTTTTACGGACAACTGCATTGTCGGCATCGAGCCCCGTCTCGACAATATCAAGCGCGGCCTCGACAATTCCCTGATGCTGGTGACGCCCCTGAAGGAAAAATATGGCTACGACCGGGCGGCCAAAATCGCCAAGCTGGCACATAAAAATGGCACCACCCTGCGTGAGGAAGCGGTCAAGGACGGTATTCCGGCAGAGGATTTCGACGCCATTGTTCGCCCGGAGAACATGATCCATCCGGGCTGATTGCCACGATCACGGCTGTCAGGCTTGCAGAATCGCAGGCTTCGAGGGCATTGTCGCCACGTTTCAGAAGGACTCTTCCCATGACCAACGCGCCCATCGGCTCCAAGGCCAATCCGTCCGAATTCGATGTCCTGTCCCGCCTTGGCGAGGACGAGCCCTATTTTGTCATCCGGGCCAATGACCCGCTGTCCAGCGCGCTGGTCGAGCTGCACGCCTATATTGGTGCGGGCCAGTCCGGCGCGGCACATAATAAACTGGCCGAAATCATGGCGCTGACGGCGGTACGGGCACCGCGCCCCGCCTCCAGCCCGAAATATCGCGAGACCTTCGCCATTTCGCTGGCCATGGAACAATGGCGCAACGCCCAGCAGAGCTGATGACGACGCCGATCAATCTCAACAAGGCCCGCAAGCAACGCGCCCGGGCCGAGAAAGCCCGTCAGGCCGACGAGAACCGCCTGCGGCATGGCCGCACCAAGTCAGAGAAGCGGACCGATCAGGCGCAGGCGAAAAGGCAGGAAACTGCCCTCGATGCGCACCGGCGGGACACCGACTAGGCCCGGGCACCCGGGCGCCCCGTCAGGCATTCAGGCGCCGGGCTCGGAGGGGGCCGGCGTCGACATGTCTGCGGCGCTGGCGTCAGGGCCCGCCCCTGTCATGTCTTCCAGCAATTCCAGATCATAACGCTGGCCGGATACCCGCGCGAGCGAGGTCAGGATCGGACGGAGCAATGCATCCTCGAGACCGGTATAGGTGTCCGCCTGCGCCGCCGCCTCGGCATAAAGCCGCTGGGCGGTGCCAAAATCCGCCTCTGCTTCGGCACAGGCGCCGCGATTGTGGATCACTGCCGGCGCCGCGGGATAGGCTGCGATCAGGTCCGACCACAGGGAACAGGACAGGACAGGGTCGGACAGACCCGCCTTGACCGCCTGGGTAAAACGCGGATCCGCCCGGACCTCGGGATCAATGGCCTTGGCAGCAAACACGGCCTTGACGGTGGCATTGCGTGGCGCGATGTCCCGCCGGACCGGGGCCAGCGTATCAGACAGGGCCTCCCGCAGAAGCACACCGCGGCCGTCAATCAGGTCGCCATACCCGGAATAATGCCCGACACCATGAGACGCGCCATAATGGGGTTCGATCTGGCAACGCGTCTGTCCCGCCTGACCGGAATAAACCCCGGTAAAGACAACCGCGCCCGTGGCCCGGTCAACCAGCCGGGGCTGAACCTCAACCGCCAGCGTCTCCTCGACGCAATATTCCAGGACCTCCTCACGCCGCTCGCAGTCAAAGGGGCCGTCCCACTCGACACATTTCTTGTCGGTCCGGGTATAATCATAAATGTCGTAGCGCAGAACATCGATATCGCCGGAATAGACCCCAACCGGATAGCCCCCAAGGTAGTCATAGTCGGCCAGCGCAAACCAGGCCTGTCCGTCCAGCGTCGCATTGGCCAGCATGGCTTCGAACTGCCGTGCGTACCAGCGTCCGGCCGGACCGTGAAAGCGTGACACCGTGACATTGCGGGTCTCAGCCGCAGCCGGACTGCTGGCCATCACGGTGGTGTCGTAGTTCAGGCCCGGCGTCGCGCAGGCCGCCACTGTCCCCAGAACTCCCAATAGCACATATGGTCTGATCATTTGCGTCTCCTCCCGGCCGACCCTGTCAAACACCGGATGAATTGCGCCTGAACACAGGGCCCAGCCGGTTTCATGCCGATGCCGCCCGCCACCCGCCGCTCCCATCCCCGATCGAGCGCCGGCGATACTAACGCGGGGACAGGCTTGCGAAGGTCCGGTGCGAACGGCAGATAAGCCATGAAAAGATCAAGGAGTCTATTTATGTCGCCAACCTCCCCCCTGTTCGACCCGATCCAGATCCGGGGCATGCACGTGCCCAACAGGATCGTCATGGCGCCGATGACCCGGTCTTTTTCACCTGGTGGAATTCCGGGACAGGATGTCGCCGATTATTATGCCCGCCGCGCCGCGGCCGATGTCGGCCTGATTATCACCGAGGGGACCACCGTCGACCGAGGGGGCGCCTCGAATGACCCCCGCGTGCCCAACTTCCATGCCGAGGCTGCCCTTGAGGGCTGGAAGACCGTGGTGGATGCCGTGCATGCGGGACCCGGCAAGATTGCCCCCCAGATCTGGCACATGGGCATGATGCGCAAACCCGGCACCGGGCCAGACCCCGATGCGGTGTCAGACAGCCCGTCCGGACGTACCCATAAGGGCAAACAAATCCAGGACGAACCGACCGATTCGGAGGTCGCAGACATGGTCATGGCCTATGCCAATGCCGCCGGAGAGGCCGCCCGTCTTGGCTTTGACAGCATCGAGATCCACGGCGCGCATGGCTATCTGGTCGACGAATTCTTCTGGGGCATGATGAACACCCGGAGTGACAAATATGGCGGCGACCTGGCCGCGCGGGCGACCTTCGCCGGTGAAATCATTTCCGAGTGCCGCCGGCAAGTCGGGGACGACATGCCCATCATCCTGCGATTTTCCCAATGGAAACAACAGGACTATACCGCCCGCCTGGCTGAAACACCGCAAGAACTCGAGGCCTTTTTGCGTGTTTTTGCCGATGCCGGCGTCGATGTGCTGCATGCCTCGCAGAGGCGGTGGTGGGAACCCGAATTCCCCGAAATTGATGGGGAGACTGGGCTCAACCTGGCCGCCTGGTGTAAGAAACTGACCGGCCTGACGTCCGTGACAGTTGGCTCTGTCGGCCTGTCGTCTGACTTTATCGGCGCCTTCCGGGGCGAGGATTCAACGACCCATCCGATTACCGACCTGGTTGAACGCCTCGACAAGGGCGAATTCGACATGGTCGCCGTCGGCCGGGCCCTGTTGCAGGATCCTTACTGGGCCCAGAAAATCCGCGAGGGCCGGACCGATGAGCTGATGGATTATGACGCCAAGGCGCTGGCGACCCTCTACTAAGCCGGTCGCCAGGCCGCTCACCGCAGATCTTTACAAAAGTTGACACCTGTGTCATCTTTTTGGCTGGAGGTGCGATGTAATGGTCCTGATCAAAGCCCTGTTTTATGTCGGCCCCCTGCTGTTTGCTTTCGGTTTCCTGACGCCGTTATTTGCAGCCCTGATCCGCATGGCCGGCCTGCCCCTGCCCCATGACCTGACCCCGATGACGGCGGCCCTGATCCTGGCGGGGCTTCTGGGCGGCGTCGCACAATGGCGGGGGCGCTGGATATGACATCTCCAGAGCCCGCTGTGGCCGACATGAGCGAAGCCGAACTGATGCGGGCAGAGCGAGCCATCGCCCGCCAGCATATCGGCAAGTTTCCCTGGTTTGCGGTGATCTGGGCCTTTGGCAATCTCGCCATATGGCTGTCCCTGTGGCCGCTGGTGATGACCGGGCTCCTGCCCCTCTGGATGGGCTTTGTCGTCGCAACGGTCTGCATTTCCCTGTCCTACCTGCCCTCACATGAAGCCCAGCATGACATTATTGCCCGCCCGGGAGAGCCTCTGCGCTGGCTGAATGAGCTGGTCGGTCACCTCTCCCCCGTGCCGCTGGCCACCCCTTACCGCGTGCTGCGCTTCACCCATCTCGAACATCACAAGCACACCAATGATCCGGATCTCGACCCGGACTATGGCACCCGGGCGGCCGGGCCGCTGGCCGCGATCTGGGCCTCCATTGCCAATCGCCAGCCCCGGGGAAACCGGGGCCTGTCTGCTTATGGCGCTGCACTGACCCGGATCGGTCGCTCCGACATCATCCTTGATGGGGTGATATATGACCTGATTTTCTATGGCATCCTGTTCAGCCTGGCCTGGACCGGCTTTGCGCTGGAAGCCGCACTTTTGTGGTGGCTGCCGCGTCACATCGCCCTGACTTATATTCAGTATTATCTGAGCTGGGCGCCGCATCATCCCGGAACGGAAACCGGCCGATATCGCAACACCCGCAGCTTCCGGTCCCGGGTCGGGAATATCGGCTCTCTGGGCATGCAATACCACATTGTCCACCACCTGCATCCGCGCATACCGCTGTATCGCACGCCGATGGCCTACTGGCAGATGAAGCCCCTTCTCGAGGCCCGCAAGGCCCGGGTTGAGGCACTTTAAGTCCTTTTGACCAGGGACAGGTTCGGGCCGCTTCAGGTCAGGCCCCCGATCTACCAGCTCCCGGTATTGTCCATGCTCAGCCACGGCTCTGCGAGGGCCATGGGCTTGCCCTTTTGCAGCAATTCAACGGAAATCCCGTCCGGGGAGCGGACAAAGGCCATGCGGCCATCGCGCGGCGGACGATTGATCGTGACGCCAAGCGCCTGGAAACGGGCACAGGCGGCATAAATATCGTCAACCCGATAGGCAAGATGGCCGAAATTCCGGCCGCCCTCATACACTTCAGGGTCCCAGTTATGCGTCAGCTCAATCATCGGGATCTGCATCTGGGTCGGGCCAACGCCCTCCGGCAGGCCCCCATTACGGGCAATATCCTCCGGCGCGGCGAGGAAGACCAGCGTGAAGCGTCCCTGCTCGCTGTCATAACGGGCCACCTCCTGCAAGCCGAGCCCGTCACCGAAAAACCTGACCGAGGACTCAATATCGCTGACACGCACCATGGTGTGCAAGAATTCCACGCTCATTTCCGGTCTCCCTGAAGCCGTTCAATTTCCTCCACCAGTGTCGGTGGCCGGGTATGGTAATAATAGGCGGTAACCAGATACAGCAGGCCAACCATCACCGCCATGACGAAGACAAAGGTCATGAACGTGTGCAGCATGAAGCCACGTTCATAGGGACCCTCAACCGCACCCAGAAGGCGCCAGGCCATGTCCCAGATCCGGTTGAACAGATCGACCAGAAGCGGCAGGCTGAGCAGGGCGACGAAGCCGGTGGCGCAGCGATAGCTGGCGGCCCGCGGACCCTCGACACGAACATAGCTGCGGGCATAATCCTCCCGGTTGATGCCGCCATCGAGAAGACCCTTTTCGACATTGGAATCATAGACCTGCCGGGCAAAGGCCGGCAGCGTGCGCCAGCGCCAGGCCAGCGCCAGGGCCCAGGCAAACAGGCTGGCAAGCATGCCCAGATAGCTCAACATGATCAGATCCATGCGCCTCTTTCTCCCCCGCGGTAAGCCCCGGATGGTTCAGGCCAGCCGGGCACGTTCGAAGGCCAGCATGGCACGTTTTCGTCCCAGGCCCCAATGGTAGTTATGCAGCCGCCGGTCGGCCGCCAGCGCCCGATGGCAGGGGATAAGCCAGGCCAGGGCGTTGGCCCCGATGGCGCGACCGGCGGCGCGCGCCGCGCCCCGTCGGCCGGCACGGGCGGCAACCTCCCCGTAAGTGCGGGTTTCTCCGGCCGGAATGGCCAGCAGGGCCCGCCAGATCTGACGGCGAAACGCACTGCCATACAGCGCCAGCGGCAAAGGCTCTGCGGTCTCGAAAACGCGCCGGGCCCAGCTTTCGGCCAGCGCATCGTCGCGTCGGATTTCCGCCTCCGGATAACGCCCCGCCAGGTCCGCGGTAACGGTCGATTCGCAATAACCCGGATGCGTCAGCCCGGTTCGCGCCGCCGCCTCGGGATCCGCGAAGCCCAGGCCGCAAAGCCCATGCCGGGAGATCAGGAACACACCCAGTCCAAATGGTGTCCGCGCCCGTCCCAGGTGCAGCACGGCGCCGCCGCCGCCGGTTTTGGCCTGGCCGGGCGACAGCCCCTCATGCGCGATGAACAGGTCATGCAGGCGCCCGGGCGATGACAGGCCGGTTTCAAGCGTGGTGTCCAGCAGGCTGGCGCCCGCACGCAGAAGCGCGCCGGCCTCGGCATGGGCCAGCATGGCCTGATACTGCCGCGGACTGATCCCGGCCCAATGGCTGAATTCCCGCTGAAAATGCCGCGCCGAAAGGCCACTGCGTGCCGCACATGATGCCAGGTCCGGCCAGTCCCGCCAGCTCGTGCCGAGATGATCGAGCGCGCGTGCGATCCGATCATATGCCGCGCAACGCTGCAGATAGGTGTCCTGTGTCATCATCCGCCACAATGCCCCTGACGCGACGTCGCCGCCACCCGATTCTTGCCATTGCGACCATGACATAGCACACAGGTCCGGCACAGCAGGGAGTACAAAATATGAAGCATCTCGAAGGACGCGTTGCCTTTGTCACAGGGGCCGGTTCCGGCATCGGGTTTGGCATTGCCAGCGCCCTCGCACAGGCCGGTGTCAAAGTCATGCTGTGCGACATTGAAGGTGACACGCTGGAGTCTGCCGTGGCACAGCTCAGCGCGACCAATGCCGATGTTGCCGGGGTCCAGGCTGATGTGTCCATCAAGGAAGAGCTGCAGAATGCCGCACAGGCGACACTCGACCGGTTCGGCAAAGTCCATATCGTGGTCAACAATGCCGGCGTTGGCGGCGGTGGCAGCTATGGCAGCTGGAAGGATTCCGTCTGGCGCTGGACGCTCGATGTCAACGTCATGGCGGTGGTCTGGGGCGTGGAGATTTTTGGCCCGCTGCTCGAACGCCATGGCGAAGGCGGGCACATTGTCTCGACCGCATCGATTGCCGGCCTGTTATCGGCCAGCGGCGCACCCTACAATGTGTCCAAATATGGTGTTGTCGCCCTGTCAGAGGGCCTGCGCGCAGAACTCGCTCCCCGCAATATCGGGGTGTCTGTGCTGTGCCCCGGCCTCATCCGCACCGCGATCATGGACTCCACCCGCAACATGCAGGCCCGCTATGGCGACGAGAAACTCGACCTGACCCTGTCCGGCGACCCCGACCAGCAAGCGTTCATGCAGGATTTCCGAGCCCGGATCGAAGCCGGTATCGACCCGCTTTATGTCGGCGAGCTGGTGCGCGAAGGCATCGAAGAAAACTGGGACTACATTTTCACCGACACTGAATTTGAGCCCCTGATCGAGATGCGCTTCGACGCGATAAAGGCCGCCTTTGGCCGTATTCGTGACCGCAAGCCGAAACACTAGCCGGCCTGACGCTCATCCTCATCCAGGCCGTATTCGCGGACCTTGCGGTACAGAGTGGACCGGCCAATACCGAGCCGTCGGCTGATTTCAGACATGTGCCCGGCATAATGATCAATTGCGAAGGCAATCAGATCGCGCTCGACATCCGCCAGAGAGCGCAAGTCCTGCCCGTCGAAGACCGGGACCGGTCCACGCCCGGTACTTGTCGGCGACGTGATCTCGCTGGCCCTGGGTGCGGGAAGACTGTCAACCGGGTCGACCTGGCCGAGAATCTGGGGAAAGTCGACCGGTTCCAGCGTGTCGCCCTCACACAGGACGACAGCCCGGAAGACCGCATTTTCCAGCTGACGCACATTGCCTGGCCAGTCGAAGGCGCTGAGCAGCTTGAGCGCATCGGCAGAGGCATCCATGATCTTGGTGCCTTCGGAGGCATTGAACCGGTCGATGAAATGCTGAACCAGGCTGGGCACGTCCTCAAGCCGGCTGCGCAAGGCGGGCATCTCAACGGGAAACACGTTGAGCCGGTAAAACAGGTCTTCCCGGAAGCCGCCTTCGCGCACCCGTAAGGCGAGGTCACGATTGGTCGCGGAAATGATCCGGACATCGACCTTCACAGGGCGCCGTGCCCCCACCGGGTCGACCTCGCCCTCTTGCAGCGCGCGGAGAAGCTTGACCTGGGTATCCAGCGGCAATTCCCCGACCTCATCGAGAAACAGCGTTCCGCCGTCGGCCTCAACAAACTTGCCCGGCGAGCGCGACACAGCCCCGGTAAAGGCGCCCTTCTCATGTCCGAACAGGATGGATTCAACCAGGTTTTCAGGGATGGCGCCGCAATTCACCGAGATGAAGGGCTTACCCGCCCGGGCCGACGCCCCCTGGATACAGCGGGCAATGACTTCCTTGCCGACGCCGCTTTCGCCGAGGATCAGGACCGGAATATCCGAGGCCGCGGCGCGTTCGCCCAGCCGCATCACCTGCCGCATTGCCGGCGCGCTGGCAATCATGTCCTCGAAGCCCATGCCCCCCTTGGCCTTGCGCGTCAGCCGCTGGACTTCGCCGGTCAGGGAAGACAGCTTCAGCGCATTCCGGATCGACACCACGACGCGCTCGGGATTGGCCGGCTTGACGATGAAATCCACCGCGCCGGCCCGCATGGTTGACACAATCGTGTCGATGCCGCTGGTCGCGGTCAGCATGATCACCGGGGTGTCAGGCTGACGTTCAGCGAGCCGTTCCAGCGTCTCGAGACCGGACAGGCCGGGCATGGTCAGGTCAAGCAGGATGACGTCGGCACCGGCATTCCGGTCGGTTGCGATGGCGATGCCGGTTTCACCATCCGGGGCGGTGCGCACGGCAAAGCCGGCGCGTTCCACGGCACCGGTCAGCAGGCGTCTCTGGGTCGGATCATCATCAATAATCAGTACGGTCTTGGCCATCATCATCACCCTGTGCTCAGAACCGCCGACCTGCGGCATGGTTCATTCTGTTACGCCCCGTAATGGCACAGCGAAATGAGAGTAGGGTTGAACGGGTCAGGCAAATTTCACGCAAATTGGCGGGATCCGCGGCGCAGTCGGCCGGCCAGCCCCCAGGGCTTTGCGATGTCAGGAGACAGGACTGGGGCAGGCCCTGTCAGGCCCGCCCCGATCAGCAGATCAGATCCGCTCGATGATAATCGCCGGAGCCATACCGCCGGCTGCACACATGGTGATCAGGCCATAGCGTCCGCCGGACCGCTCGAGTTCGTCGAGGGCGGTGCCGATCAGAATCGACCCGGTCGCCCCGATGGGATGGCCAAGCGCCATGGCGCCCCCATTGATGTTGACCTTTTCCCGGTCGAGGTCGAGATCACGAATGAACTTCTCGGCGACGACAGAAAAGGCCTCATTGATCTCGTAGACATCAATGTCGCTGGTGGTCAGGCCGGCCTTCTCCAGAACCTTGCGCGCCGCCGGCACCGGTGCGTTCAGCATCAGGGTCGGACAATCGCCCATATTCGCCGTCGCCACGATCCGGGCACGCGGCGTCCAGCCATTGGCGCTGACGGCGGCCTCAGAGGCCAGCAGCAGGGCCGCGGCGCCGTCGACGACACCGGAGGAATTGCCAGCATGGTGGACATGCTGGATCTGGCCCGCGAGCTGCGGATACTTCTTTTCGATCATGTTGCCATAGGTCATGCCCTGCTCATCCACCGGGATGCCCCAGAACATGTTGAACACGGTTTTCAGGCCACCCAGGCTGTCCAGTGTCGTTCCGGGACGGGGAAACTCTTCCCGGTCAAGAGCGAGCGAGCCGTCACGATTATAGACCGGGACCAGCGCCTTATCAAAGCGCCCTTCCGCAATCGCGCGTGCGGCCCGGATCTGGCTGGTCACCGCCAGCTGGTCGACCGCCTCCCGGTCAATCCCTTCCAGGGTTGCAATGGCGTCGGCACAGCAGCCCTGCTGGCTCTGGGGATGCAGCTCACGCAGGTGCAAATTGCCGGCGTCCATCATCGGCGGCGTCGTCGGATCGGCCGTCGCGGCGGTGTAACTCATCATCTCCGTGCCACCGGCAATCACCGTATCTTCCATGCCCGACATGACCTGCGCCGCGGCGAGGCTGACAGAGGTAATGCCCGAACCGCAGAAGCGGTCCAGCGTGACGCCGGACGCCTTGATATCATACCCGGCATCAAGCGCCGCCATGCGGCCAAGGTCGGCGCCCTGGGCACCGCGCTGGCTGGACGTGCCCCAGATGATGTCATCCACCCTCGACGTGTCCAGCGCGTTGCGATCACGCAGACCCGCCAGAACGGTGGCTGCGAGATGCTGGGGGTGGAGATGGGCCAATGATCCCTTGCCCACCTTGCCAATGCCGCGGGGTGTGCGGCACGCGTCGATAATAAAAGCTTCTGCCATGTCATGTCTCCGTTTCAGCAGCTTGCGGATTGTCTGTGTTCAGGTTTCAACATCAAAGCTGAGGCCGGCATGCGCCTGCAGCCGCGCCAGCAGGGCACCGCCCAGCGCCGGCGCCGGTGTCCAGACACCGCCCGGCGTGTCGAGCGCGTCTTTGGCCAGCGTCAGGGCCGCTTCCGCCAGCATCTTGCTGGTCGATCCATAGCCGGGATCCTTGTCCCCCTTGACCCCGACCTGAATAACATCCCCGGCCGCCGTCGTGCCATGGAACAGCACGTCATAATGGCCCGCCTCGCGTTCGTCCCGGGTCGGGCCCTCGCCTGGCCTGGGCGCATCCTCGCCACCGATCATGTCGACACCGGTCAGCGCCTCGGCCATCGCCTTGCCGGCCTCGCCGGGCCCGGTCAGCATCATTTCATCATACACAAAGTCCTCGCCATAGGCGTGGCCAAGCAGGGCATTGGAGCGGTGGATATTCTTGGTGTTGATCGCAGCCATGACAAAAGGGGCCGACCAGGATCCCAGATCGGTATCCTCGACCGGGCTGTTGCCGGACGGTTGCGGCGGGCCTTCGAACCCGTCCGCGAGGCTAAAGGGATTGATCAGAAGGGCGATCAGCGACTTGTCGCGGGCAACCGACTCCATCGTCGCCCGCATCGAATAGGCGGTCCCACCGGAGAATTTGCCTTGCATCGCCCGGACCCGTCCCTTGACCCGACTGGCCGGCTGGCCAAAGCGCCTGACCGCCTCCTGTTCGAGGAACCAGACACCGAGGTCGAAGGGAATGGAGTCGAAACCACAGGAAAATACCAGCCGGGCACCGCTGGCCTTGGCGGTGTCCTGATATTTGGCGATCATCTGGTGCATCCAGGCCGGTTCGCCACACAGGTCGACATAGTCGGTTCCCGACGCGGCACAGGCCGCCAGCAACGGTTCACCGTACAGCTGATAAGGACCGACGGTCGTCGCCACGCAGGCCGCGCGGGATGCCAGGGCCGACAGGCTGTCAGGATCGTCCGAATTGGCCGTAATCAGGACGGTGTCGGCCGGCGCGCCGATCTCGTCGCGCACCTCAGCCAGCTTGTCAGCATTGCGCCCGGCCATAGCCCACCGGACACCCGAACCCGGCCCGTACTGACGCACCAGATACTCGGCCACGAGACGCCCGGTATAGCCCGTCGCCCCATATACAATCACATCGAATTCACGGTCTCTCGCCACAGCGGACCTCCCTCATCATCCACGTCACCATTGGTACAGGCGCGCTGCAATGGCAACGCTCTCGCCGGGTCAAAGCCCCAGCACATCACTCATGGAGTACAGGCCGGCGGGTCGCCCGGCCACCCATTCCGCCGCCCGGATCGCACCATGCGCAAAGACCGACCGGTCGAGCGCGGTGTGGGACAGGCTGACCACCTCCTGCGGCGCGCCAAACCGGACATCATGTTCGCCGATCACACCGCCAAGGCGCTGCACGGAAAAGCCGATCTGGCCAGCCTGCCGGGCCGCCGCCGGACCGTCATAGGGCGCCGCGCGGAGCCGCTCGAGCGGCTGGCCCCGGCCCTGTGCAGCCGCTGCGCCAAGCATCAGGGCCGTACCGGAGGGTGCATCCTGCTTATGCCGGTGATGGGTCTCTGAAATTTCGATATCCCAGTCATCGCCGAGCGCGGCCGCAGCCTGTCGGACCAGCCCCTGCAACAGATTCACGCCGAGTGAAAAATTCCCCGCCTTGACGATGGCAACCTGGTCCGCCGCACGTGCAATCTGCGTTTCCTGCTCGGGACTAAATCCCGTGGTTCCGATCACCATGGCGACTCCACCCTGACGGGCTACGCAAACCAGTGCATCCAGCGTCGCCTCCGGCACAGTGAAGTCGATCCAGACCCCGGCCCCGGCCAGGGCGTCTTCAATCCGGCCCGAGACCGTGCCGGAAACCGCGCCAAGGCCGGCCAGATCCGCAATGGTCCGCCCGATGTCCGGCGATCTGTCAGCTTCTTTTCCGCCGGACACGCAGTGTCCGCGGGCGACCGCAGCGTGCACCAGCTGACGTCCCATCCGGCCGGCGATTCCATTGATTGCGAGATTGAGTGACTGAGCCATGGCCGTGTTATAGCGCGCTGGCCCGGTGTGACCAGCGCTATCGCTGAGGCGGGACGGGTGCTATGCCGCCGGCATGTATCAGATAAGCGCACGTGGCCCGCGTCAGGATGTTGAAACCGCCTGGGATGCTCTGGCCTGGACCGACCCCTCGCCAGCCGATGCCGTCGACGGCACCGAAGACACACGGCTGACCTGGCAGCTGAATGCCTATACCCAGACCGACGCAGCGGCCCGGGCCTGTGTTGAAATTATCCGGCAGGTTGCACCGGGCCTGTCCCCCAGCGTCGCCTTTCTGGCAGACCGCAACTGGGTCACCCTGTCTCTCGAAGGCCTTCCGGCCGTCGAGGCAGGACGGTTCATTGTCGCCGGCAGCCATGTTCTGACCCGTGCCGCCCCAGGCAAAACCGCGATCCTGATCGAGGCCGCCGTGGCCTTTGGGACCGGCCATCACGGTACCACGCTGGGCTGTCTTCTCGGGTATGAATATGTGCTGCGTCAGCACCGGCCCCGCCGGGTCCTGGATGTCGGAACCGGCTCGGGCGTCCTGGCCATTGCGGCGCTGAAGAGCGGCGCCCGCCAGGCCCTCGGGATCGACATTGATGCCGAGAGCGTCCGCGTGGCCGACGACAATCTGCGGAAAAACCATGTCAGCTTCGCCGCCCGCATGCGCATTGGCCAGGGTGTCCGCCTTGCCGCAGCTCAGGCCGGCAGCCCCTATGACCTGATCTTCGCCAACATTCTGGCGCGCCCCCTGACCCGCCTGGCCCCCAGCATGCTGCGCCTTCTGGCGCCGGGGGGGCATATCATCCTGTCCGGCCTGCTGACCCGGCAGGAACCGCTCGTGCGCCTCGCCTATCAGGCCCGCGGGACATGCCTGGTCCGACGGATCCGCAGGGATGGGTGGTCGACGCTGGTGTTCCAGCGTCCGGCTAGTCGAAGTAAGGACTAGGCGTGGAGACGGGAACGGCTTATCCTGACCCGATGAGACAGAATTTCGATGTGAAAGGCGGCCCGCAGATTGGCCGCACCAACCTCCCCCGCCTGCGTCAGGCCCTGCGCGATGCCGGTCTGGATGCGCTGTATATTCCGCACGAAGACGAGTACCAGAACGAGTACCTGCCGGCCGCGAATGAACGGCTTGCCTGGGCCACGGGATTCACGGGCTCTTACGGGTCCGCCTTCGTCTTTCAGGACCGCGCCGTGCTTTTTGTTGACGGCCGCTATACCGTGCAGGCTGGCGATCAGACGGATCCCACGCTGATCGAGTGTGTTCATGTTCCCGATCCTGGTCCGTTTGGCTGGCTGGGCCTGCAGACCCTCACAGGCCTGACCCTCGGCTATGACCCTGCGCTGATGGCCCCCAATGATGTCGACCAGATGGCGTCCGCCGCCGCACGGGCCGGTGCTGTCCTCGTCGCGACAGACACCAACCCGCTGGACCTGGCATGGACAGACCGCCCGGACCAGCCGCTGGCCCCGGTCGTGCCCCAGCCCGACGCCATGACCGGCCAGTCCTCTGAGGACAAACGCGCGGGTCTTGGCAAGGATTTGGCCGAAAACGGCGTCGACGCCGTGATCATCACGGCGCCCGCAAGCCTCGCCTGGCTGTTCAATATCCGGGGGGGCGACGTCGCCTGCAGCCCGCTGCCTCTGGGGCGCGCCATTCTGCGCCAGGATGGATCCGCGGACCTGTTCCTTGCGCCGGAGAAGGTGGACCCGGCCCTGCCCGCCCATCTCGGCAACCGAGTGACCCTGCAGCCGCTCACGGCGCTGCCGGACCGCCTGACGGACCTGGCCGGCCAGACCATCAGCCTTGACCCGGCACAGGCCTCGGCCTGGTTCTTCCGGGTGCTTGAAGAGGCCGGCGCGACCGTGGTGCGCCAGCAGGATCCGGTCTTGCTGCCCAAGGCATGTAAAAACAGCGTCGAACTTGCCGGGACCATAGCCGCCCACCGGCGCGACGGCGTCGCACTGACCCGGTTCCTGCACTGGCTCGACACCGAGGCCCAGTCCGGAAACGTGACCGAAATCGACGCCGCCCTGAAACTGGAAAGCCTGCGGGATCAGCATGACGGTCTCATGGACCTGTCCTTCGAGACCATATCCGGCGCTGGCCCCAATGGCGCCCTGCCGCATTACCGCGTCTCATCCGCCAGCAACCGGCGGCTGGACCGCGGCAGCCTCTACCTGGTCGACAGTGGCGGCCAGTATCTCGATGGCACCACGGACGTCACCCGGACCGTGGCCATCGGAACACCCAGTGCGGAAATGCGGCGGCATTACACGCTGGTCCTCAAGGGGCACATTGCCCTGGACAGCGTCCGTTTTCCCGAAGGCACAACTGGCACGCACATTGATGTGCTGGCCCGTCATGCGCTGTGGCAAGCCGGGCTCGACTATGATCACGGCACGGGGCACGGCGTGGGCGTCTATCTCGGGGTGCATGAGGGGCCCCAGCGCATCGCCAAAGTGTGGAATGCGACCGCCCTGCAACCCGGAATGATCGTTTCAAATGAGCCTGGCTATTACCGGGTTGGCGCCTATGGCATCCGTATTGAGAACCTGCAATACGTCACGCCGGCGGAAGAGATTGACGGGGGCGATCGTCCGATGCTCGGCTTCGAATGCCTGACCTTTGCCCCACTGGCCCGGGCCTTGATCGAAACACGCCTTCTGTCGGATGATGAGAAGATCTGGCTGGATGACTATCACACGCGTGTGCTGGCCGAGATTGGACCCGCTCTGTCGGGGGCAGACGCCGCCTGGCTGGAGGCGGCCTGCGCGCCGCTTTAGCCGGTCGAGATCAGGTCCAGCCACTCGGCTTCGGTCAGAACGGTGACGCCCAGCGTTTCGGCCTTTGTCAGCTTTGACCCCGCGCCGGGCCCCGCCACCAGAATATTGGTCTTGGCCGATACCGATCCGGACACTTTCGCACCCAGAGCGGTGGCGCGGGCCTTGGCCTCATCGCGGGTCATTGTGTCCAGCGTTCCCGAGAACACCACGATCTTACCTGCAACAGGGCTGTCGCTGCGCGGCGCAGCGCCGTCCAGCACCCGAATTTCGGCCAGGAGCGCGTCCAGCATCTCACGATTATGGGGTTCCGCCGCAAACGCTTTCAGACTGTCGACGGCGGTCTGGCCGACGCCGTCCATCGATAAGAGCTGCAGCTCGGCGTCACAGCCGGGCGCCTCGGCAGCGGCGGTCACATCGCCCCAGAAAGAGGCCCAGCTGACATAGGTCCGCGCCAGCAGGCCAGCCGTCGTTTCGCCGACATGACGGATCCCGAGCCCGTTCAGGAACCGGGCAAAAGGCACCTCACGGTGACGGTCAATCGCGGCCAGCAAATTCCCCACCGAGGTTTCCCCAAACCCCTCCCAGGTCTGTAACGGCGTCAGCCCGGCCTGCTCTATCCTCGCCGGCAGCTGAAACAGATGCTGCGGCGCGCTGACCACGCCACGCCGGTAGAACAGTTCGATCTGCCGGGCCCCGATGCCATCAATATCGAGCGCCTTGCGGGACACAAAATGCTTCAGCCGGGCAATGATCTGTGCCGGACAAATCAGTCCGCCCGTGCACCGGCGGCGCACGTCGACATCGCCTTTCTCATCGGTCTCCCGAAGTGCGGCTGAGCCACATTCGGGGCAGGTTTGCGGCATGGCAAAGGCCGCAGGCCGCCCGCTGCGGTCGGGATTGATGACCCGGAGGATCTGCGGAATGACGTCGCCGGCCCGCTGGATCTCGACATCGTCACCAGGCCGGACGTCGAGGCGGGCAATTTCGTTTTCATTATGCAGGGTCGCATTGGACACCACGACGCCGCCAACCGTGACCGGCGCGAGCCGCGCGACAGGCGTCAGCGCCCCGGTCCGCCCGACCTGAAGGTCGATCGCCTCCAGCCGGGTCACGGCCCTTTCTGCCGGAAACTTATGCGCGATGGCCCAGCGGGGCGCCCGGCTGGCCTGCCCAAGACGCGCCTGCCAGTCGAGGCGATTAACTTTGTAAACCACGCCATCAATATCATAACCGAGCTGGGCGCGCTGGGCGGCCAGGGCGTGATAGGCCGCGATCAGGCCCGGCAGGGAGTCATGTGAGGCGAACAGCGGATTGGTGCGCAAGCCCCACGCCTTGAAGGCCGCCATGGCGGCTTTTTGGGTCGGCGCAAACGCGGCAGAGACCTCGCCCCAGGCATAGGCGAAAAAGTTCAGCGGCCGCGCCCGCGTAATGGCCGGATCCAGCTGGCGCAGGCTGCCGGCCGCCGCGTTGCGGGGATTGGCAAATGTCTTGCGTCCCGCGGCCTCTTCCCTGGCGTTGAGCTGTGCAAACGCCGTATGGGTCATGTACACTTCGCCGCGGATTTCAATACGGTCCGGCCATCCTGCACCCGACAGGGTCTCGGGAATATCCTCCACCGCCCGCGCATTGGCCGAGACATCCTCGCCAACCAGCCCATTGCCGCGGGTCGCCGCCTGGATCAGCCGCCCGCGCTCATAGGTGAGGCTCAGCGACAGCCCGTCAATCTTCGGCTCCGCGGTAAGCTCCAGCGGCGCGTCATCGGCCAGCCCGAGGAACCGCCGGACACGACGACTGAACTCGATAACGTCCTCATCCGTGAAGGCATTATCCAGAGACAGCATGGCCGTCCCATGCGTGATCTTGCCGAACCCGCTCGCACTGTCCGCACCGACCCGGTCCGACGGGCTGTCGCGCCGCTTCAGGTGCGGAAACCGCGTCTCGATGGCCGCATTCCGTCGGCGCAGGGCATCATAGTCCGCATCGCTGAGATAGGGATCATCTTCCTGATAATAGGCCTGATCCGCCAGGCGGATCTCGACCGCCAGACGGGCCAGCTCCGCCTTGGCCTGATGTTCGGTCAGTTGCGCGACCGGATCCCCGTCATTCATGCCACCTCCAGCAATTTCGACGCGGCCGCCCGGGCCTCATCGGTGATGCTGGAACCAGATAGCATTCGCGCAATTTCTTCAAGACGCTGGCCATCATCCATCTGCGTCACGTCCGTGGTGACCCGGCCATCCGCCTGATCCGTCTTCCGGATCCGCCACTGCCGGCAGGCACTTGAAGCGACTTGCGGGCTGTGTGTGATGGCCAGCACCTGCCGGCCGCGTCCAAGCCGCGCCAGGCGTTCCCCAATCGCCGCCGCAACCGCCCCGCCAACCCCGTGGTCGGCTTCATCGAAAATCAGTGTCCGGGCCCCGCCGGCCTGGCTGAGCGCACATTTCAGGGCGAGGGAAAACCGCGCCAGCTCGCCGCCGGAGGCGATTCGCCGAAGCGGGCCGAACCCCTCCCCGGCATTTGTTTCGACCAGGAATTCCACGACATCATGTCCGTGCAGACCCGAGGCACCCGGTTCCGATGGCGCAATGCAGGCCTGGAACCGGACCCGGTCCAGATGCAGCGGGCCAAGTTCTTCCAAAAGCCCGGCTTCGAGGCGCCGCGCCGCCTGCTTCCGGCCCGCGCTCAGCCCATCGGCCAGCGTCTGCCAGACCTGGTAGAGCCGGTCTTCCTCGGCCCTGAGCGCGTCGAGCTGGTCGGACTGCGACTCAACGTCCGCAAGCTCAGCCGCCAGAGCGTCACACGTCTCCGGCAGGGCGTCTATCTCGCAGCGATATTTCCGGGCCGCCGCCCGCAAGGCGAACAACCGCGTTTCGATCCGGGACAGAGCCGACGGATCGTCATGAGTCTGCCGCACCAGCCGCGCCACCAGCTGTCCGGCCTCGGCAAGCTCGATCATGGCCCGTTCAACCGCCTCGGATGCCATCCGAACCTCCCGCACCAGACCGTCGTCGGCTGGCAGGTCATCCAGGCCCGGGATCCGCATCACACCGTCCAGCGCCCGCGTGGCCTGACCCAGCACCTGATCGGCCTGCCCCCCGGACAGCGCCTGATCGGCCAGCTCCAGCTGCGCGGTCAGCTTGCTCGCATGCAGCAGGCGGATCCGCTCGGACGTTAACCGCGCCGCCTCACCCGGCTCCGGCGCGAGGTCCTGCAGCTCCGAAAGCTGGAAAGCCAGCCAGTCCTGCTGCTCTGTCGCCTGCTGCACGGCGCGTTCAAACGCCGCGCGCTGGTCACGCGTCGCGCCATAGGCCCGCCACGCCTCCATCGTCGCCGTCAGCTGGCCCGTCAGCCCCCCAAACTGGTCCAGCAGATCACGGTGGGCGGCAACGCTCTGAAGAGACGAGGCCGAATTCTGGGCATGAATTTCAACCAGAGCCTGTCCCAGTTCTGCCAGGTTTCGGGCACTGACCGCCTGGCCATTGATCATTGCCCGGCTTGCCCCGCGCACCGGAACCACGCGGGTCAGAACCAGCGCCTCTTCCCGATTGACGGGAATGCCCCACCTGTCCAACCGGTCCCATATGTCGGCATCGTCGTCGGTCAGGCTGAACGACGCCGTGATCACCGCCTGCTTGGCATCTTTGCGCACCAGATCGCGATTGACGGTGCCACCCAGAACCAGGCCAAGCGCATCCAGAAGAATCGATTTGCCGGCCCCCGTCTCACCGGTCAATGCGGTGAGCCCAGACCCGACATCAAGGGAGAGCCGGTCAATCAGGACAAAGGACTGGATCGAAATCGCCAGGAGCATGCCTGATAGCATACACTAGGAACAAAAACGGAACAAGCGTCTATTTTCCGCCGGGAATGAGCCGGTTCAGCCAGGTACGGCTCTGCGGCGCCGCCACCAGATCGGCCTCCATTCCCTCACCACTGAGGAGACGGTAACTGTCGCGGTACCATGGGCTTGCCGGATAATTATAGCCGAGCACCGCGGCGGCCGTCACCGCCTCCTGACGCAAACCGAGCGACAAATAGGTTTCGACCAGCCGGTGCAGGGCTTCGGGAACGTGCGCGGTCGTGTCGAAATTTTCAACCACGGTCTTGAACCGGTTCAGGGCGGGCAGGTGCTGGTTGCGGCGCAGGTACCAGCGGCCGATCTCCATTTCTTTCCCGGCCAGATGGTCCTGAACCATATCCAGCTTCAACGCCGCATCCCGGGCATAGTCCGACTCCGGATACCGGCGCACAATGTCCAGCAGAGCCCCCTGGGCCAGCTGCGTTGTCTTCTGGTCCCGGCCGACATCAATGATCTGGTCAAAGTAACACACCGCGATCAGATAATGCGCATAAGGGGCTGCTTCCCCCGCAGGATTGACGGCAAGGTAACGCTGGGCCGTTAAGATGGCGGCTTCATAGTCGCGGGCCTGATAGGAGGCATAAGCCGACATGATGGCCGACCGGCGCGCCCATTCCGAATAGGGATGCTGACGTTCGACTTCGTTAAACAGCAGAATCGCATTGTCATAATCGCGCGCGTCGAGCTCATCGGTGGCCAGCGTGTACAGATTCTCCACCGGGCGTTCGACATAGGCCAGTTCTTTGGCCCGCCGTGCCCCCTGGCATGCCGTGAGGCCCAAGGTTGAAGACAGGAATATCAACAAGGCCAATCTTGAAATTTTCATCGGTCCGCACTTGATCTGCACAGGGCCAATCTCATCATCGCCGGTGGTTTGTAAAGACGGAAGCTGCGGCGGAGACGGCAGAAACCGCAAAATCTTGCCTTTGCCGCGGTTTAATGTATTTACTGTCGACTATAATATTTTTTAACCTTGGATCGGACCAGCACATGCCTTCAGATATCGGCCGGGGTGATGTCACCGCCAGCGAAATCGACCAGCTGGTCGGCGACCGAATTCGACAAAGACGCATTCTCATGGGCCTGACCCAGGACCAGCTCGGTGCCGCACTGGGCATTTCCTACCAGCAGGTTCAGAAATACGAAACCGGTGCGAACCGGGTCAGCGCCGGACGGCTCTACCTGATTGCGCAAAGACTGGAAGTCCGTCCAGGCTGGTTCTTTGATCCGGTGGCCACAGGGCTGAATGGCATCAATCTGGGAGATTCGAATTCGTCCCGGAACCTGATCGAATTCGTCCGCCACTTCGGGCGGATTGATGATGACCGGCTGAAATCAATCCTGCTCAACCTGGTGCGTGTCCTGTCCGAAGTTGAAGCGTCAGACCGAGACACCGACTCAGAGGTCGAAACCCGTCCCTCTTCATAGGGGCGCAAAGGCTTTTACTGAGCCGGCAGCTCCTGTAAGAAGCCGATCAGCATGCCACACGATCATCACGACCACGCGCATCATCACGCGACATTTGATACCCACGCCGACCGGCGCCGGGTCGCCATCGCGATTGTCCTGACGTTCAGCTTCATGCTGGTGGAAATTGCCGGTGGCATCATTTCCGGCTCTCTCGCCCTGCTTGCCGATGCCGCTCATATGCTGACAGATGCCAGCTCGCTGCTCCTCGCCTGGGTCGGATTTCGTCTTTCAGAACTGCCGGCAGATGACACCCGGTCATTCGGCTGGGCCCGGTTTAAAGTCCTGGCCGCCTTCACCAATGGTCTGGCCCTGCTCGTCCTTGCCGTCTGGATCGTCGCGGAATCCCTCAAGCGCATCGCCGATCCGCAGCCCGTCATAGGTGACCTGCTCCTCGTCATCGCCACTGCGGGTCTCGTGATCAATGTCATCGCCTTCCTGATCCTGAGAGGCGGCAGCAAGCATGATCTCAACATGCAGGGTGCCTTGTGGCATGTTGCCGGAGATCTGTTGGGATCAGTCGCCGCCATTACCGCCGCCCTTGTCATTCTCGCGACGGGCTGGGTCCTGATCGATCCCATTCTCTCCGTGGTCATCGCCCTGATCATTTCGTATGGCGGCATCCGGCTGGTTCGCCAGACCGGACACATTCTGATCGAGGGCGTGCCATCCGGCCTGTCGCTGCAAACCATCCAGGCCGACCTGATGCAGAACGTGGCCGGCACGCTGAGGGTCGATCACATCCATGCCTGGGCGCTCAATGAATCGAAATCGCTGATCACTCTGGAAGTCGAAGCGGACCGCAGCGCCGATCCTGACACGGTCAGACAGGCCGTCAAAGCCCGTCTTGCTTCGAAATTCAAGATTGATCATGCCACGGTCGAGCTGGTTGGACCCGTCACAACGTCTAAGGGCTCTGACGTCGCCTGACGACCAATGAAAAAGGGAGGCCAAACAAGCCTCCCTTTGACACGCTACACTACTCTACTGCAAACGAGTGTACAGAATTGACCTGATTCTGCAATCTCTAATTTTAAACTCGTCATCCGGACGCCTTTGACGGGGCCCCAGACATCAGTCTTTTGGCCTGCCCCCTCCAGTCATCGCGGACAATTCGTCCCGCGATCAGCAGGTCTTGTTCCAACATGGCAATGTCGTGATCCGTCATGGTGCCGAGCTGCCAGAAATGAAAAATACCAGCCGCCTGCATGCGGGCAGCCAGAGTCGGCCCGACGCCGGTAATCAACCGGAGGTCATCGGGTGGGCCGGCGGGGCGTTCAAGACGCCCGGTGTCGGTCAGCGCTGAGTCGTCCTGGCCCTGTGTCTGGGCCGACTGTTTGCGCAGTGCCGCAACTTCCTCGCCCAGTTGCGTGACCCGGGCCGTCAGAACTTTCAGCTTTTGACGTAATTTATCCGTGCGCGCCGCCGGTTCCGAGACATGCGTGCGTGCCCCCGGTCGCTTGCCCTCGACCTTCTTCTTTTTAACCCCGGAGTCTTTGGATTTCCGTTTTTCGGATTTGTCTTTCTTTGCTTTTTTGGCCATGGCCACACTCCCGACAGGCTGTTCCGCGCCGGTCAGCATACGCCATCTCAGTACAAATCCAAATCCGGCATCCATTGGCGCAGCAGGTCCTGTTTCGCTGTCCATGCTGACACGGCCTGATCCGGGGACCGCAGCAACAGGCGCAGCCGGTCGGTCGGCCTGATCTGGCCAAGGAGGTGGCGGTCACAGCGGGCAATCTGGGCGATCCGCGGATATCCGCCTGTGGTTTGCGCGTCCGCCATCAAAACAATGGGTGCCCCATCCGGTGGGCATTGCAGCATGCCGGGAAACATGGCTGCGCTTGGAATCTCGGCGCGACGCCGAAGGACCAGTGCGGAGCCGGTCAGTCTCAACCCCATCCGATCGCTATGGCGGCTGACACCGAAAACCTGGCTGAACAGAGCCGCTCTGGAACAGGGGTCCAGCCAGTCGGTTTCGGCCGAAACCGTCGCCCGCAGTGTCCAGCTATCGGAAAAGTATGGCCGCAACCGGTCAGGCAGGGCCCGCGCGCCGGGATGTGACCCGGTCCCGGCCCAGCCCAGCACGTCCCCGGCCTGGCATGCACGACCCCACAGCCCCCCGATCCCTGCCGGCATATAAGTCGAAACGGAGCCGAGCAGCGCCGCAGCCTGCCAGCCGCCCGCAACGGCCAAATAGGTCCGAAGCCCGGTCTTCGGTGCGCCGGTCTCGAGGACCTGGCCGCCGGAAACCTGAAAGCTGCGGGCGAAGGCCACGCCCTGGCCGTCCAGGGTCAGCGCACAGGGCGCGCCCGCCAGCCCGACCAGGGCCGGCTGGTCAAACCGCAGGGTCAGGCCTCCATAGGTCTGCTCGAGGACCGGCGCCGAAGCCGGGTTACCCACCAGCCAGTTGGCGGCAGCCATGGCGACCGGGTCCGCAGCGCCTGCCCAGGGCATACCCTGATGACGGAAGCCCCGTCTTGGGCGGGCCTGCAGACTTGTCTGCAGGCCCGGTTTGAGAATGGTCGCCTTCATGCCGGAGAAAACCGCACCTGCATGCCGGGCCGGATCCGAAACGGATCGGCCTGGTCGCGGTCGAACAGGGTGACATCCGTCCGGCCGATAATCGCCCACCCCCCCGGACCCGACAGGGCATAGATCCCTGTATAGCCTGCCGCGATCCCAACCGATCCCACCGGAAGGCGGGTCCGCGGGGTCGGCCGTCGGGCAACAGAAAGCTCTTCCGACAATCCGCCCAGATAGGCAAAACCCGGCGTAAACCCGATGATTTCAACCGGGTACAGCTTTTGCGCATGACGATCTATAAACTCGTCCTCGCTCAGCTTCAGGGTCTCGCAGACCTCTGCCAGGTCGGGCCCGTCTTCGCCGCCATAGCGCATGCAGATGTTCAGCTGATCCGCGACGATCCCGGCCAGTGGCCGATCCGACATCGCCGTCTCGACGGCCGCGGCAATATCCGCGGGCGTGGTATGTGCGGGGGTGTAGCGCACCGAAACCCCCGCAAGGCCGGGGACAACCTCCTCAAAAACGCCTGTCTCGCGCAGCTGGTCGGCAACCCGGTGGATCTGCGCAAGATCGTCAAGGTCAAACTCAACACAGTCTTCGGCAAGAAGTCGAGGCTGAACGCGGGTCATTGTGGCGCCCTGATCGCGATCCCGGCCTGCAAAAGAGCCTGCCGGACCGCCCGGGCTGACTCAAGTGCGCCGGGCGTGTCGCCGTGCAGACAGACCGTCTGCACCGACAGGGGGATGCGTCTGCCGGACGTCGCCAGCACCGTGCCAAGCCGGGCCAGGTCCAGTGCCTGCTGGGTCCGGGCGTCATGCGTGTCCAGCACGGCGCCGTCCTGGTCACGCGGGACGAGGGTGCCCCTGTCAAGATAGGCCCGGTCGGCGAACCCCTCTGACAGATAGGCAACACCGCTCTTGGCCGCCGCCGTCCGCATCGCGCCTTGGGGGGGACCAATAAGCCGACCGGAGGGCAGGCTTGTCCGCATCAGCTCGACCATCATCCCAGCCGTGCCGGCCTCCGACGCCGCGGCGTGATAGAGCGCCCCGTGCGGCTTGATATGGGTGAGCGCGACGCCCTCCTGCCGGGCCAGATCTTTCAGTGTGTCGACCTGCTCCACCAGCTGCTCCAGGAGGTGGCCCGGCTCCAGATCAACCGCACGCCGCCCGAAGCCGGCGCGATCAGGATAAGACGGATGCGCCCCGGCCGCGACACAGGCTTCCCGCGCGGCGATCAGGGCCGCCCGCATGGAGGTGCGGTCACCGGCATGCCCGCCACAGGCAATATTGCAACTGCTGACAAGCCGCATCAGCGCTGCATCCTGACCATACCCCTCTCCGAGATCGGCATTGAGATCTATCTGCCCTGCCATGCCCGTCCTTCGTGTCACCTGCGCCCCCGGCCGCGAGGGTCCCTGACCTTATGACACATTTCGGCAGACGCGGGCAAAGCGGCCATGCACAGCGGCCAGGGCGATTCGAAATGCCGCAAACAGAAACGGGCGCCTGGCTGTCCTTCGTTGAACCCGCCCGGCTGCGCGCGGCGCTCGATGCCGCGCCCATGAAGGGCATGCACTTTGTGCAAACCGCATATGGCGAGCCCTTCTCGGTGAAGGGCCTCGGCGCCCGCTTCAAGACATGGTGCCAGGAGGCCAACCTGCCCGACGATCTCAGCCTGCACGGGATCCGAAAAGCGCCCGGCGCCCGCCGGGCTGAAGCCGGTGCCACCCTGGAAGAAATTGCAGCTGCGTTCGGCCATCGCGGCACACGCACCGCAGAAATCTGTATCAAGGGCGCCGAAAAACGCCGCCTGGCCGATGCCGGTTTTGCCAGACTGGCGGGAACAAATCCGGAAGAAAGTGTCCCACCTTACGGGTCAGAAGTGTCCCGCCGGGGCAAGGTTGTGCGAATTCAGGGGCTTATTCAGGGGATGGTGGTTCGGGGGAGACTTGAACTCCCGACCTCACGATTATGAGTCGTGCGCTCTAACCAGCTGAGCTACCGAACCACGGGAAGCGATGTCCCTTACACGGCGTGTTCGCTGCAGGCAACTCCTTCATTCCAGCAGCGCCATGACATGGTCGGCGACCGACAGGGATGAGGTCAGACCCGGGCTCTCCATGCCGAGGAGGTTGACCAGTTTATTTTCCACCAGGTCAATCCGGAAATCGCCTGAAGGGTCGCCGGGACCGACAAGCTTTGGCCGAACCCCGGCATAGTCCGGCGACAGGGCATGATCTGGCAGGCCCGGCCAATAGCGGCGTGCTGCGGCATAGAAAGCGTCGCTTCGCGACGGGTCGACCTCGTAATCGAATGGCGGCGCGGCGTCCTCGGGCAACCATTCGGCATCCGGTCCAAGCTTGCCCCGTCCACCCAAATCAACCGTCAGGTGCAAGCCGAGGCTGGCGGTCCCGGGCATGGGATAAATCAGGCGCGAAAACGGAGTCCGGCCGGCAATACTGAAATAGCTTCCTTTGACAAAACGTGGCGTGGGCAGGGCGGCGATATGCGGTCCGTCAATCGCCCTGGCCACCGCGATGGCGTGATGCCCCGCCGCGTTCACCACGGTTCCGGCATGGATCCGCGCCGGTGCCGCTCCGCCGGTCTCCAGGACCATACCTTCTGCCGCCACCGCCCCCCTGATCAGCGGGGTGCGGAACGCGACGGACCCGCCATGATCCTCAAGCTCACCCTGCAGCGCCAGGAAAAAGGCATGGCTGTCGAAAATCCCGGTTTCAGGCGAACTTAACGCTGCCGCCAGCCCGGGATGCAAGGCCGGTTCCAGGGCCCGGGCCTCGTCGCCGTCGAGAAGGTGAAGGTTTTCAACCCCGTTCGCCACGCCGCTGCGGTGAAGGTCGGACAGCTGCTGGAGCTGATCCGGTTCGGCCACGACCAGCTTTCCGCACTTTCGAAAATCGATGGCGTGGGTGTCGAGATAGGCATACAATGCCCGACGCCCAAGGACACTGTGCCGGGCCTTAAGCGAGCCGGCGGCATAGTACAGGCCGGCATGGATGACCTCGGAATTCCGCGAGGACGTGTGCGATGCAATCAGTGATTCAGCCTCCAGCACGATCACGTCTCGCCCCTTCAATGCGGCGGCACGCGCGATGGCGAGGCCGATCACACCGGCACCGATGACAATGAAATCCGCGTCTACTCGGTCCATAATACGATGTGCCTCCGGCGCCGGGTTTGGGTGTCTTACCGCTTCACGCTATAGTGTCCGAAATGAACCGCTTTGTCGCCTTCTGTCTGCTTTGTGCACCCTGTGCCTTTGCCGATACAGCGCCCTCCCATGACGCCTTCCTTGCCGGAAATTTCCGCGAAGCGGCCCGGTTGGCGCAGGCAGAAGATACCGCCGACAGCCTCGCCTTTGCGGCGCGCAGCCAGCTGGCTGCGATCGTCATATCGTCTCCTGTGCGCGTTCCCTTAACGGACGTTGAGCAGGCTGAATCTCTGGCCCGCTCAGCCCTCGACCGGGAACCAGACCATATTGAGGGTCGATTACAGCTGGCCATCGCCCTGTCACTCAAAGCCCGGCCCCTGAGCGCACGGGAGGCTTTGCGGTCAGGTTATGGCGAGACCGCCCGTGATCTCGTTCTCAGCGTGCTCTCCGATGACCCCGACAATCCATATTCGCACAGCTTCCTGGCGGTCTGGCATATTGAGGTGGTTCGACGAGGCGGCCGCTTCGGCGCCGCACTGATGGGTGCATCGCTGGCGTCTGCGCAGGATCACTACCATCATGCAATTGACATTGAGCCGGACGACGCAGCGATCCACTGGCAATATGCGCGGGCACTGGCTGCCCTCAACCCGCAGCGTCACAGCCGTGACATTCGTACCGCGCTGGACCGTGCCCTGGCGGCACAAAGCGACACATCTCTGGAAGCGACCATGCGGGCACGCGCCGGTCTTCTGCTGGAGGCGCTGAACCAGGAGCCTGCAACGGAAGTACGCCGACTGGCCAATACCCTGCTGTGACCGAGCCAGGCCGCTTCGAGGACATCACAGGCGGGGAAGACGACCGTCGGGCTAAGCTGTCGAAACCGCTTGCAACGCGCCCTGCTCATCCAGGTATCGCTCGGCCTCCAGTGCGGCCATGCAGCCCATACCCGCAGCGGTCACGGCCTGGCGATACGTCTCGTCGGTCACGTCACCCGCGGCAAACACCCCCGGAATATTCGTCGCCGTCGAATCGGGCGCGGTGATCAGATAGCCATTGTCCTGCATGTCGAGTTTACCGACAAAAAGCTCGGTCGCTGGTGCGTGCCCGATCGCAATGAAAACACCATGCACAGCAAGTGTTTCCATCTGACCGGACGTCCGGTCCTTAAGCCGGATACCGGTGACGCCCAGAGGGTCATCATCGCCCAGGACCTCGTCCAGTTCTGCGTTCCAGCGGACATCAACCTTGGGATGGTTCAGCAGGCGATGCTGCAGGATTTTCTCCGCCCTCAGGCTGTCCCGACGATGAATGAGTGTGACCTTGGAGGCAAAATTGGTGAGAAAAAGAGCTTCCTCAACCGCTGTATTGCCCCCGCCGACCACCGCGACCTCTTTTCCACGATAAAAGAAGCCATCACATGTCGCACAGGCGGAGACTCCAAATCCCTGAAATTTACGCTCGCTGGCCAGGCCCAGCCATTTCGCCTGTGCACCCGTCGAAATAATCAGACTATCGCCAGTGTAGACGGTCCCACTCTCACCAATGGCGCGAAACGGCCGGCTGTCAAAGTCGACCTCCGCAATGTGATCCTCGGCCATCTCCGCACCCATTTTCAGGGCATGGTCCTGCATCTTCTCCATCAGCTCAGGGCCTTGAATCTCTGCAAAGCCGGGATAATTCTCCACGTCGGTCGTAATGGTCAGCTGCCCTCCTGGCTGCATGCCCGCGACGACCAGAGTTTTGCGCATCGCGCGCGCGGCATAGACGGCTGCTGTCCAGCCGGCTGGGCCCGATCCGATGATCAGGACCTCGGCATGGCGAGTAGTGGTTTGAGTATCAGCCATAAGGATCTCCAGAAATCAGTCAGGCAGGACAAGGACACCGGTCAGGTCGTATGGGGATTCGCCGGCACAGAAAAAAGAGAGAAGACGAAGCGATATCGCCGGGCTCCGCTAGGATTCAACGCCGACAGCCCAGGCCCAGTGACCGTCTCCACCCTGCCAGGCGGCATAGGCGACGGGGCCGGTCAGGTCGGTCGCCTGCATTAAGCGCCGTGCCCAGTCATCCCCTGGAGCCATACGGGCAGCATGAACCCCCCAAAGCAGCTGAGCCTGGCGGAGCCTTCGATCATCCAGCGACCCGTAAAGAATCGGTTGCTCGCCCCGGATCCGGGAAAATTGTGCCAAACGCATAATATCGCCTGTGCGGAGCGCCAAAGGGGCGTTATTCCGCGCGGC
The DNA here is from genome assembly GCA_938084575.1 of uncultured Hyphomonadaceae bacterium. Lineage (GTDB taxonomy): Bacteria > Pseudomonadota > Alphaproteobacteria > Caulobacterales > Hyphomonadaceae > Henriciella. Next base: position 155,643 of record CALKFG010000006.1, on the reverse strand, counting down.
GATAGCGTGAGCGGCCTCTCCAATAGTGTCAATGTCATCCCGCGCTGCGCCGCCGCCATGAAACTGGTCGAGCGCTTGCCGGAAGTCGCCCGCAGCCTCAACAGCCTTGATGATCCGGCTCATAATCGCAACGGCCGTGGCAGGATGCCGCCCGACGGCTGTCTCCGCCGACAACATCACAGCATCACACCCCTGATAGATCGCCGTGGCGACGTCAGAGGATTCCGCCCGCGTGGGCGCCGCATTCTCAACCATGCTCTCCAGCATCTGGGTCGCGACAATGACCGGCTTACCCGCCTCGCGCGACCTGCGCACAATATCGCGCTGGATGATGGGAACATCCTCCGGGGGAAACTCGACTCCAAGATCGCCCCGCGCAATCATAATTGCATCGGTAGCCGCAACAATCTTGTCGATCTCTGAAATGGCACCGGGTTTTTCGATTTTTGAAACGATCATGGCGCGCTCGCCAATCAGCTCGCGCGCCTCAAAGACATCGTCAGCCGTCTGCACAAAGCTCAGCGCCATCAAATCAGCCCCCAGATCAAGGGCGAAAGCCAGATCCGTCCGGTCCTTGGTCGAGAGCGCAGGGACCGGCAAAGTCTTGCCCCTTATTGTGAAGCCTTTGCGGTCCTTCAGCGTCCCGGGAAACTCCGACCGGACTTTTGGCGCATGACCTGCCTGAATGACGGTAAAAATCAGCAGACCATCATCCGCAAGCACCACATCACCGACTTCCAGAACCGACAGGATCTCCGCCCGCGGTACAGGAATGGTGTCAGGCTGATCGGTCGCCTCACCGACGACCAGGTCATATTCAGAACGGAAGCCGAGTTTCAGAGCACCCCCCGGAAACTGTCCGACCCGGATCTTGGGCCCCTGGAGATCCGCCAAAACAGCGAGAGGCCGGCCGAGCGTCAGCTCTGCGTCGCGAATAGCCGCATAGGTCGCGGCATGCTGATCATGACTGCCATGACTAAAATTCAACCGGAAAACATCAACGCCGGCCTCTGCAAGCAAGCGTATCGTCCCCGGAGCAGAACTGCCCGGGCCCAGCGTCGCAACAATCTTCGCCTTGCGGCCACGCAGCCGGGACGTTGCATGTAATCCGACCATGTTTGACCGCCCTAATTCCGGCTCTTGTCAACGAGGCGGTCATTTTGCGCCCAGTGCATCATGCCCCGCAGCTTTTCACCGACTTCCTCAATCAGGTGATCGTTCATCCGGGCACGCCGGGCCAGAAAGCTTGGTGCTCCCGCCTGATTTTCGAGCACCCAGTCGCGGGCAAACTTGCCTGACTGAATATCATCCAGGATCAGCTTCATCGCAGCCTTGCTATCGGGCGTAATCACTTTTGGGCCGGAGACATATTCGCCATATTCCGCCGTATTCGAGATGGAGTAGTTCATGTTGGCGATGCCGCCTTCATAAATCAGATCCACGATCAGCTTGGTTTCGTGCAGACACTCGAAATACGCCATTTCGGGCGCATATCCAGCCTCGACCAGTGTCTCGAAGCCGGCCTTGATCAACTCAACAATACCGCCGCATAGAACCGCCTGCTCACCGAACAGATCGGTCTCGGTTTCTTCCTTGAAGCTGGTCTCAATAACGCCAGCACGCGTGTTGCCAATTGCCTTGGAATAGGACAGGGCGACCTGGCGGGCCTCGCCTGTTGCATCCTGATGGATGGCAATCAAACCCGGAAGGCCAAACCCCCGGCTGAATTGATCACGAAGCGTGTGTCCGGGTCCCTTGGGGGCAGACAAAGAGACATCAACATTTTTCGAGGGACGGATCAAATTGTAATGGATATTGAAGCCGTGCCCGAACATGATGTGCTGGCCATCACGGACATTCGGTTCGATTTCGTTTGCCCAGAGCACGGCCTGCTTTTCGTCGGGTACCAGAATCATGACGACATCGGCCCACGTCGTGGCCTCGGCCGGGCTCATGACCTGCAGGCCTTCGGCTTCTGCCTTTGGACGTGAAAGCGATGTCGACTGCAGACCCACGCGAACGTCAACTTCGCTTTCTTTCAGGTTCAGTGCATGGGCATGCCCCTGGCTGCCATACCCGATCACGGCAACCTTCTTGGCCCGGATGAAAGCGAGATCGGCATCTTGCTCGTAATAAATTTTCATGTCGGTCTCACTCCTTGAAACTCTGTTCGATACTTAATTGGTCAATTTTTAGCTGGCTTCGGCGCCACGCTTGATGGAAAGAACGCCGGTGCGGCTGATTTCGATCAACCCCAGAGGCTTCATCAGGTTCCGGAACTCATCAATCTTCTCGCTGGAGCCGGTCAACTCAAAAATAAAGCTCTCATTGGTCGTGTCGACGACGCGTGCACGGAAAATTTCGGCAATGCGCAGCGCTTCGACCCGCTTCTCGCCTTTCCCCGCGACTTTAAGGAGCGTCAGTTCACGCTCAAGTCCAAGCCGCGACTTGCTGATATCCGTTACAGTGGCGACAGGCACGAGGCGAAGAAGCTGGGCCTTGATTTGCGTCAGCATGGCCGGCGTGCCGATGGTGACGATCGTAATGCGGGATCGATGCCGCCTTTGGTCAACCTCTGCAACCGTCAGGCTTTCAATATTATAGCCGCGCGCTGAAAACAGCCCGACAACCCGGCCAAGAACCCCGGGCTCGTTATCTACCAGGATGGCAAGGGTACACTTTTCCGCCTGCTCATCGATGTGGCTCATATCATAAGCGCTTGCTGGATCATCCATTTCTTAGCCACTCCCCAGGACCTATCCGGCCCATCAGCTCTCCCATGCCAGACGCGGCAGGTTTCGGAAAGGCCCCTGGACGCATGGCTTCTATTCCACTCACACCAGCTTGCGGCCAGCTTCACTAATCTCATCACCTGAAATCTTGGACAGGATCATCTCATTGTGTGCCGCGCCTGAAGGAATCATCGGCAGGCAATTTTCTTCCTTGGCAACCCGGCAGTCAAAAACCACGGGGCCATCATGGTTGATCATGTCCAATATCGCGGCATCCAGTTTTTTCGGGTCAGAACAGGAAAGTCCCTTTGCGCCATAAGCCTCGGCCAGTTTGACAAAATCGGGAAGGCTTTCCGAATAGGAATGTGAATAGCGTTCGCCATGCAGCAATTCCTGCCATTGGCGGACCATTCCCATCCACTCATTGTTCAGGATGAAAATCTTGATTGGGAACTCGTGCTGAACCGCGGTCGAAAGCTCCTGCATCACCATCTGCACACTCGCTTCTCCCGCAATATCGATGACCAGCGCACCCGGATGCGCGGCCTGAATGCCCACCGCGGCTGGGAGACCATATCCCATGGTCCCGAGACCTCCAGATGTCATCCAGTGATTGGGATCTTCGAAATGAAAGTGCTGTGCGGCCCACATCTGATGTTGGCCAACCTCGGTCGAAATATACGGGTTATACGATTTGGTCAGCTCGTAGAGCCGCTCGACCGCATATTGCGGTTTAATCACTGTATCGCTGGGCTCATAGGCAAAACAATTCCGGGCACGCCAGACATTGATCTCGTCTTTCCAGTGAGAGAGATCCGGCGCGACGGCGCGGCTGCCTTTCCAGGCCGTCAAGAGGGCCTCCAGCGCGCGGCCACAATCGGCAATGATCGGAAGGTCGACCCGGATCACTTTATTGATTGAGCTCGGGTCAATATCGATGTGGATTTTCTTTGAACCCGGAGAAAAGGCGTCGATCCGACCGGTCACACGATCGTCGAACCGGGCCCCCACACAAATCATCAGATCACAGTCATGCATCGCATGATTGGCCTGATAAGAACCATGCATGCCAAGCATTCCAAGCCAGTCCGGATGAGACGCAGGAAACGCACCGAGGCCCATCAGGGTACTGGTCACAGGGATCCCGGTTTCCGCCTGCAAGGCACGCAAAGCCTCTGACGCCGCCGGGCCCGAATTGATCACGCCTCCCCCGGTGTAGAACACTGGACGCTGCGCCTTGCGCATCAGGGCAACCGCTTCTTCGATCACCACCGGATGCGGCTCGGTTTGAGGTTTGTAGGTTGCCTTCCTGATCCCCTCATGGCGGACATAGGCCCCGGTCGCGAACTGGACGTCCTTGGGAATATCAACCACGACAGGGCCTGGACGACCGGTTGTCGCGATCAGAAATGCCTCATGCAGTGTCCGGGCTAAATCATCGACATGCATCACGAGGTAATTGTGCTTGGCACACCCCCGGGTGATGCCAACCGTATCACACTCCTGAAATGCATCCGTGCCGATAAGATGCGTCGGAACCTGGCCCGTGATCACCACCATGGGGATCGAATCCATCATCGCGTCGGTAATTGGCGTGACCATATTGGTCGCACCAGGACCGGATGTTACCAAAGCAACTCCTGGTCGCCCCGTCGAGCGGGCATATCCTTCAGCCGCATGACCTGCCCCCTGTTCGTGGCGAACCAGGACATGATGAACCTCCTCGGCTTCGAACAAGGCGTCATAGATGGGCAGCACAGCACCGCCCGGATACCCGAAAATGACATCGACGCCATGTTCCTTGAAGGCCTCGATCACAATCTCGGCTCCGGTCATCATGCGGGTTGAGGCGGTTGTCTCTGTCGGGGTCTGCGTTTCCATAACAGGGTCCTTTGGTGTTTTGGTTACTATAAATACGGAACAGGGCGAGTAATAAAAAAGGGCCCCTTTTCAGAGACCCCGACGGCAAGCACCTGCAGCTGGCAAAACACCAGCTACACGTGCAACATCACCACACCGAGCATGGATCGCATTGGGCGTTTCCTCCAAAAACCGTTGCGGCGGGGAATAACTGACCCCCTAACCCCCGTCAAGTTCCTTGTGTAAAGCAAGAATTACCCTTCGGCGCGCCTCAAGCTGCAAACCGGGCAAACGAACCCAAAAAGGAAACTGCCGTCCAATCCAGGTGAATTGCCGTTTCGCATAACGCCGTGTGTCCCGCTTGGCATTCTGAGCCGCAAGCTCGGCACTGATCTCTTTTCGAAGATACGCCAAAAGCCATGGGATTCCGGCGGCCTTCATAGCCGGCAGATCTTCTGCCAGGTCCTGCGCCAATAATCCGCGCGCTTCTTCCATGGCACCTTCCATCAGCATCCCCTCAAATCGTTTATCAATCCGGGCGTAAAGACGCGCGCGCGGCGGCGTTAGAGCGATGCCAAGCCATTGTCCCGAAGTCATGATGGGGGGCTTACGTTTCCCCCGAAAGCTGGTGATGGATTGTCCGGTGGCGGTAAACACCTCCAGCGCGCGCGCAATACGCTGGCGGTCGGAGGGATTCAAAATCGCTGCCGCATCGGCATCCCTTTGTTTCAACTGGGCATACAAGCCCTCGACCCCCCTGTCGCGCAGCCAGCTGGCAACATCATGGCGAACCTCGTCCGGAATAGGCGGAATTTCCGACAGACCTTCGACCAGAGCCAGATGATACAGACCTGTTCCGCCTGTAACGATGGGCAATTTCCCACGCTTCCAAATATCCTCAATGATCTGGCTGGCATCGCGCAGCCACCGCCCGGTCGAGTAGCGTTCAGAAGCGGGCAGATGTCCAAAAAGATGATGTGGTATATCGCCAGTTTCATCTTGCCCGGGACGCGCTGATACCACTTTGAGATCCCGATAGACCTGCATGGAATCGGCGTTTACAACTTCGCCGTTCAGACGTTCGGCCAAATCGAGCGACAATTCCGTCTTTCCGCTCGCCGTCGGTCCGTAAATCAAGATTGCAGTCTGCATCCTTGTAGTCGTAAGAAGAGCCTCCGCCCGCGTAAAGACAGAGATCCTCCCGATGACACGAAATCTTTCGCCACGACCGAAAATCCTTGTCGGCGTAGCACCGGTCAGCATGGGTGCGCATGCCTTGAATAACGCGCTGGAGGCCGCCAGCAAGCTGGCCCGGCTCACCCCCAGCGGGGCGCCACATATTCTCGGACAGTCGGGAGGCTGGGTTGCGATCGAACGGAACGTAAGTCTGACTGACACAACTATTGGTGTCCGTGAAACGCTGGAGCAAAACATGCCAGCCGGGGTTGATGTCGCTTTGCTGGACACCACGAACCGACGTAAGCGCCTTCTGGTATCGGACATGGACTCCACGATGATCGAACAGGAGTGTCTGGACGAACTCGCCGGCTATGCCGGCATAAAGGATGAAATCGCGGCGATTACCGCAAGAGCCATGGCTGGAGATCTCGATTTTGAGGGCGCTCTGACAGAGCGTGTTGCGCGTTTGAACGGCTTGTCCCTGGACGCGCTGAGCCAGTGCTATGAGGAACGAATTACCATCATGCCCGGCGCACGGGCCCTGGTTGCGACCATGGCACGCCATGGCGCACACTGCCTTCTCGTCTCAGGTGGCTTTACCTATTTTACCTCGCGCGTGGCCGAAACCATTGGCTTCCATGCCGATCAGGGAAACCGGCTGCTGGATGACGGGACGCGGCTGACCGGGGCGGTCGGACAGCCCATTCTGGGACGGGAAGCAAAGCGTGATGCGCTTGTGAACACAGCACGCGAACAGGGGCTGGGACCGGAAGACTGTCTGGCTATGGGCGACGGGGCAAATGACCTGGCCATGATCATGGCGGCCGGATTGGGTTTGGCGGTTCATGCCAAGCCCGTTGTCGCAGAGGCGTCAGATGCTGCAATTCGGCATACGGACCTGACAGCCGCGCTTTATTTTCAGGGCTATACAGATGATGAGATCGTCTGGGATTAAACCGGTCAAGGCCCCCCGGTAAGATCGAGCGTCACTGGGAAGAACATGGTCTGACCGTTCCGGACAATTCGCACCAGCATCAGATCCTCGCCACGCTCCCGGACACGGTCCAGCTTGGCCAGAATTTCAGCCGGATCTGTCACGACCTCAAAGCCGAGTTCGATAATGACGTCGCCCTTCTGAAGCTTCCCAAAGCTTGGGCCGTTTGAAGAGACGGCGGCAATAAGAACCCCGTCCACATCTCCTGAAATCCCATGGCGGCGGCGGCCCTCTTCGGTCAGATTGATCAGTTCAACCCCGAGCGCATTCTGTGCTAGCCGGCTTTCAGGCAGGATGATTGCCGGCTCCTGAGGCGCGGCGCTTCCGGGTAATTCGCCCAGAGTGACCGGCACACGCCGAACACGCCGGTCTCGGATCAGCTCGACCTCGACACGTTTGCCTATTTCAGTCTCCGCAACGATCCTGCTGAGCGCGCGCACCGACCCAACACTTTGACCATCGAAGCGCTGGATGAAATCACCGATCTGAAAATCGGCTTTGGCGGCGGGGCCTTCGGTATCAATCCGCGTAATCAGGACACCCGAGCTGCCGGCGGCACCGTACGCGGTGGCAATGTCGGGATCAGCGTCCTGCACATTGACACCGAACCAACCGCGACGCGCAACACCATAATCAACAATCTGCCGAGATATTCGCCGCGCAAGATTCGCGGGAATGGCAAAGCCCAATCCGACCGATCCGCCCGTTGGTGAAATAATCGCCGTGTTCACTCCCAGCACCTCGCCAGAGAGGTTAAACAGCGGCCCGCCACTATTGCCCCGATTAATGGCCGCATCGGTTTGAATGTAATCGTCGTAATTGCCGGACTGAATGTCGCGGTTACGGGCGGAGACAATGCCAACCGAGACCGACCCCCCAAACCCGAAAGGGTTTCCGATCGCGATGACCCAGTCACCGACCTCTGCCGTGTCGCTATCGGCCCACTCAACAAAGACGAAGGGGTCGGCCTGACGAACTCTCAGCACGGCAATATCGGTCGCCTCATCTGTCCCGACCAGCTCGGCGCGAAGCGTACGCCCATCTGAAAACACAGCATTGATTTCATCCGCTCCCGCGATCACATGATTGTTGGTTACAATCAGGCCATCGGATGAAATCACGAAACCCGACCCCAGAGACCCTTCTCGTCGTAATCCCTCCGGATCGCGCCCAAAGAACTCATTGAACTGCTCGAGGGGCGATCCCTCCGGAAAAGAGGGTAACCCTTGCGGCGCAATAGTCTGTTGAGTCGTAATGTTCACCACAGCCGGCATAAGCTCGCGCGACAAAGCGGCCAGGCGGTCGGGCTGGGCCGGACCGACATCATGGTGTCCGGACCGTCCGGCAAAGGAAGCCTGAGCAAAAGCGGGCAGCCCCGCTGCCATAATCAGTGTCATCAGAAATCCGACCCAACGCATGATGACCTCTTATCCTGTCCTGTTGGCTCTTGCCGCGAAACTATGGCGTTTCATGGGCACGCCACCCTCAGCCTGCCCCAGAAAACCGCAAAACGACCCAGAAGAAAACGATGCCAAGCACCATAGTGAGAAACCCGGCCTGCCGGATGGCCGCCTCCGGCAGTTCGGCTATGTACCGCGCAAAGCGCTTCATCGCGTCCGGTGCTGCTGCATAAAGCAAGCCTTCGATCAAGAACCAGAGCGCCAGGCCGATAAGAATATGTGTCAGCATTCAGCTGTCACGGCAGCGTATCCCGTCCGGAGACGGGGTCGCCGGACGGGATGACATTAGCAAGGCGAAACCATCATCGGCCAGGGCGCCCATTCTGACGTGCACTCTCAATGAACTCGTCGCACAGGCCCAGCTTGTCCGGTCCAACGACAATTTGTGTGCCTTTGGTCAGGGACTGTTCGCAAGAAATCAAGGCGCGCTGAAACCTGAAAAACTCAGGATCCTGCTGATAAGCCTGCGCGTAGATTTCATTCCGCCTGGCGTCACCTTCCCCCCGAATCTGTTCGGATTCCCGGCGCGCCTCCGCCAGCAGAACCGTGCGCTCACGCTCGGCTTCAGCACGGACAAGCTTGGCGCGTTCGTCGCCCCGCGACCGAATCTGTTCAGCTTCCTGACTTCGGGTGGCCGCCATCCGGTCGAAAACGCGCTGTGAGACATCGCTCGGCAAGTCGACGCGCTTGATACGCACATCAATGATATCGATCCCCCGCCCGTCGATTGATGCGCCGAGATTCTCTCGGATCTGATCCATCAGCTCAGACCGCTGGCCGGAAATAATTTCCTCCGGCAACTGGGTACCCAAAGCGTTTCGGATCGCCGTATCGGTAAAGCGCAACAACTGGCGTTCAGCTTCACGTTGGGTGCCCAGTCTCTGATAAAAGGCCAGAGGCTGTGAAATTCGCCAGCGGACAAAGGCATCTACAATCAACTGTTCCTGGTTCGAGGCGAAGATCTCAATATCCGGCACATCGAGGCCAAGATTTCGACGGTCATAGGAAATGACGCTCTGAATAAAGGGGATCTTGAATTTGAGCCCTGCTTCGTCTGTTCCCGGCTCATTATACGACTGAACCGACCGGCCAACCTGCAAGACAAGCGACTGTTGGCGCTGGTCGACGATAAAGACGGCATTGGCTGCAGCGATCAGGCCAAGCACGATGATGCCAATTCCAATAATTCCAAAGGGTTTCATAGCTCAGTTTCCTTGTCTCGTGCGCTCTAGCGGCAGGTAGGGCACGGCGCCTGAATCGCTGTCGAGGATCAATTTGTCCGCCCCGCCGAGCACCCGTTCCATCGTTTCGAGGTACATTCTTTCGCGGGTCACTTGCGGCGCTTTGAGATATTCCGACAAAATGCGTAAGAAGCGGTCTGCCTGACCGGTCGCATCTGCAATCACCTGGTCACGATAAGCCTGAGCATCCTGAAGAATACGCTGGGCCTCACCGCGGGACCGCGGGACGATATCGTTCCGAAAGCGAATAGCTTCCTGCACCGCACGTTCCGCATCCTGCCCGGCATTGATCACGTCGATAAAGGCGTCGCGCACAGGCGCAGGTGCACGCGCATCCTGGATCTCGACGTTCTCGACCTGAACACCCGCGCCGTAATCATTCAGCAAACGCTGTAGCTCTATCCGGACCAGGTTTTGAATTTCGACACGGCCGTCGGTGAGGACAGCGTTCAGGGCCGACTTGCCGACCACTTCCCGCATCACGCTCTCAGCCGCGGCCTTGACCAGGGGTTCGCCGTTATCAATGTTCAAGATGAAATTCTCAGGGTGGTCGCCATCATAGAACCAGAAGATACGAAACTGCACATCAACGATGTTCTCATCACCGGTCAGCATGAGGCTCTCATCTGAGTTCAGGCCGATAATTGCTTCCTGCTGGGTTTCCGACTGCAGAATTTCGTGGGTTTCAATCGGGGCCGGCAAGTGAACATGAAATCCGGGTGTGAAATTGGTTTCATAAGCACCAAACCGGAACACGGCGGCGCGCTCACCTTCATCGACAACAACTATACCCGTTGCCAGCCAGGCGACCAGAGCGACCACACCCATAAGGGCAAATCCGCCCGGTCCAAAAGAGGGCCCCCGTCCGCCGCCGCCGCCACCACCGCCGCGACCACGCCGGGAAAACCGCTCCTGCATTTTGCGCATCTGCTCTTCGAGGTCCGGCCCGCCTTTTCCACCGCCCGGATTGCCACCGGGGCGGTTCCAGGGCGACCCCCCATTGCCGCCACCAGACCCCCATGGGCCGCCATTGGCCTTTGGTGGACCGTCGGGTCCACCGCCATTCTCATTTTTGTCGTTCCAGGGCATTGCCCCTCCTTTAAGGTCTCACCAGAAGTCTAGCTTCTCTCGCCATATTGTTTATGTGCGGTCTAGACACGCCGACATCAAGGACAAAGCCCATGTTTTGGGACAAGAAACCCGCCCAACGTCTTTCAGAAGCCACAATTCGGGATGCTTTGGGCGATCCGGAATGGCTTCTTGGCGTACGTCTGGGCGGTGAGGGCAAGGTGACCGCAGTCATCAGCGCGGACCCGAAAAATAAAGAACTCAGCGAAACCCGCCGAATAGAAACCGAGACCCGCCTGCGAAACCTGCACGGCGTCAGGGATGTCAATGTTGCCCTGACAGCCGAACGCGCTCCGAAATCGCCTGCGGCTTCGCCGCCTGAACGGACCCGCCTCAGAAAGGGGGCCCGCTTATCAGATCAGGCCCTTCGGCAGGGTGCGCCGGAGGCACAAAACAGCCTCGAACCTATTCCGGGAATTTCACGCATACTGGCCGTATCGAGCGCAAAGGGTGGAGTCGGAAAATCGACCCTGTCGGTTAATCTGGCGGCGTCTTTCGCACGACAGGGCCTGCGCGTTGGTCTTCTGGATGCCGATATTTACGGTCCTTCAATTCCTATCATGCTGGGGACCGAAAACGCGAGCCCGACAAGTAATGCCGACGGAAAACTCGAACCTGTTGCAGCTCATGGCATTCAAAGCCTTTCGATTGGATATTTGGCAGATACCGACGCCCCCATGATCTGGCGCGGTCCGATTGTGCAATCCGCGATCACACAAATGCTGAAGGATACGGCCTGGGGTGCGGCGACGGACCCGCTGGATTTGCTGATCATTGATATGCCGCCTGGAACCGGCGAGGCCCAGCTGACACTGGCCCAGAAGGTGCCGGTCACGGCAGCCTTGCTGGTCACGACACCACAGGACGTGGCGCTGGCCGATGTCCGGCGCGGCGCCGCCATGTTCACCCGGACCAATGTGCCGGTGCTGGGCGTTGTGGAAACCATGAGCTGGTTCGATGATCCTTCAGGTCAGAGACATTTCCTGCTTGGCAAAGATGGCGGGGCACGGGTGGCCGGCGCACTGGGTCTGCCCCTGCTTGGTCAATTGCCGCTTTTGCCGGCCATTCGGGAAGGCGGCGATGCCGGGCAACCCGCTGCTCTGGTCGATGACGTCGCCTCCAGCCTCTTTTCCCGGTTGGCACGCGACGTCGCTCTTGCACTCGACGCGCTGCAGACCAAGCCGCCTCCGCAGATCATTTTTACCGACTAAGCCGGCCTGGCAGACAGACCCGCAGGCAGAAGGGGGGCCCAGATGTCTGCTCAGGCATAATAATTCAGAGCCAATCCCGGCTCCGGCCACCGACAATGAGCCAGCTGGCCTGTACCGGACAGGGTGATCCAGGCATCCTGCATGTCGGGCCCACCAAAGCATATATTGGTTACGAAAGGGTCCGCAAAGGCGATATGACTGGCGCCCCCCTCGGGAGTGAGGGTGGTTATGCCGCCCTCGCGTATGGTCGCCACTGTAACATTGCCGCTGGCCGTCACGGCCAGGCTGTCAAAATATTGCAGGCCGGGCATTGTGGCGACCACCCGCCCTTTCTCGAAACCCGGCCGCGGCTTGAGGCGACCTGGCGCATCAAGGTCAAAGGCCCAGAGCCGGGCCGTCATTGTATCGGCCATGTAAACCACCGTTTCATCCGGCGACAAGCCAACCCCATTGGGCGAGGTGTGATGATGGTCAAGCTCTACCGCCTCTGAGGCGCCATTGGCCAGGAAGAACAGCCCGCCAAAATCCCGTTGCCGCGGATACGTCTTGCCATGGTCGGTGAAATAGAGATTGCCATGCTTGTCAAAAACCAGGTCGTTGGGCCCTTTGAGAGGATGCCCTTCGACCGCGTCCAAAACGCGTTCGACTTTCCCCGTCGACAGGTCAATGCGTTCTATGCGGCCACCGGAATAATCGTCCGGGCATCCCCCCGGCACCAGAAGTCCATCAATCGAGTGATATTTGAAACCGCCATTATTACAGATCCACAAAGCCCCGTCCGGGCCGATCGCGGCGCCATTTGGTCCACCTCCGGGCACCGCTATGGTTTCAGATTTCCCCTCGCCCCAGATGCGGGTCACAGCCCCCCGGGCGATTTCAACAAGGATGATCGAGCCATCCTGCATCCAGACCGGACCCTCGGGAAATTTCAATCCCTCGGCCACAATATCATGCTTCATACGCACCTCCCCAATGGGCGACCATCATGGCGCGTCGTCCGAAAACCAGCAAGCCTTCAGAACCTCAGGGACGGAGCGCCCGCCGCCGGAGCTCCCGAATGGAAAAGGCATAATCATTACGGTCGTTGGCCGAATAGGTCTGGAGGTCCACCTCTTCAAACAGATCTTCGGAAAAGTCTGGGAAAAAGGCGTCACCCTCAAGTGTCACATCGACCTCTGTAATGAGAAGACGGTCCGCATAAGGCAACGCGGCCGTGTAAATGGCCTCGCCGCCAATGATGAAAATCTGGTCCTGGCCGGCCTGACGGGCCAGTGACTTGGCGGCCTCAAGCGCAGGCGTAATCGCAGTAAAAACATGGGCGCCCGGGGCCCGAAACGCCCCATCCCTTGTCAGGACAAGATTGCTTCGCTTTGGCAGCGGACGGCGCGGCAAGCTTTGCCAGGTTTTACGTCCCATAAGAATGGGATGTCCCAGCGTTACGGATTTGAAGAAAGCCAGATCATCCCCAAGGCGCCAGGGCAGATCCCCCTCCCGCCCAATCACGCCATTACGGGCCCGGGCCACGATCATCGCCACCGAAACCTTGGCCGTCATACTCTGTCTCGCAATGCCATCTTTTTCCCTTCAGAGCCTTTCATATTGCCATGCCCGCCAATCCATTCAATTAAGACATGACAGTCAAACGGGACACGCCATCGTGCTGCAGACCATCCTTAACGCCCTTGTCAGCGTCGTCATAAACGGCCACCCAGAATATCTCGACTTCATCTCGACCCCGCTCCTCTTTTCAGCTGTTGTGATGCTGCTCAGCGCGAGTCTTTTTATCATCTATCGCCTCGGCGGTCGGCATTGGGCCTTTGTCTACGTTGCGATGATCCCGTTCCTGAACTGGTCCTTCGGGGTTATTCCGGAATTTGAGATTGTTCAGGCCAATGACATGTTTTCGAAGGGCGTGTCTCTGCACCCCATGACCGTGGTCACCGGTCTGGTCTTCGTCGTAAGGGACTTCGTCCAGCGTGAAATGCGCCAACGGGTCCTTGTCTGCATGGCGCTCGCCATTGGCTGGTCATTTTTCTATGCGTGGCCGGTGATCGCACTGGCCTCAGGAATCGCCTTTGCCATATCCGAAATGTTTGACTGGCTGCTGTTCACCTTCACAAAATACAGACTGTCGACGCGTATCCTGATTTCGAGCGCCGTCGCGGCACCGATAGATACCACCATGTTCCTCTATGGTGCCGACCTGGCCCAGCAGGTTTATCTTGGAGCCGAGCCAGGCAGTATGCTCCATCTTGCCAATTGGAGCGTCTTCATCATCGGCAAGATGACTGGCGCAGTGATTGTTTCCGCCGCGATCAGGCGCCGCGAAGACGCCGGCGACATCAACCCTTACGAGCTCTAGCCGCGGGCTAGAACCCGTTCAGCCGGGCATACCGGTCGCGATGATAGCTGGCGCCCCCCAGCAGGGCCTCCTGAACACGGGCCCGCTTCATATACAGACCGGAATCATGGGCATCGGTCATCCCGATGCCCCCATGCATCTGGACCGTCTCGTTGCTAATCAGGTGAATCAGTTCAGCCGTCTGGGCCTTGGCCAGACTGGCCAGTTCAGGAATGTTATTGCTCCGCGCATCAACGGCACTCAAAGCTGCCGCGACACAAGAGCGTGCCATTTCCAGGGCCGTAAACATTTTGGCCGCGCGGTGTTGCAGCGCCTGGAAAGATCCAATGAGCTGTCCGAACTGCTTGCGCGTCTGAAGATAATCCAGCGTGATCTCAAATGCCGCCTGCGCCGACCCAAGAGCCTCTGCCGCCAGAGCGATCCGACCACGGTCAAGCGCCGCTTCCAGCACCTCCCAGCCCGCATCCAACGCCCCGATGATCTGGTCTTCATTCACCATGACGTCGTCGAGATGGAGGTGGGCCGCACCATGAGAGTCGACGGTGTTCAAGGCCTGAACACTCAAGCCCTCAGCATTTTTTGGGACGAGGAACAGGGACAGGCCCGCCGCCTGGCCGACTTCGCCGGATGTCCGCGCAACAATAATAAACATGTCGGCGTGATGCCCATCGACGACATAGCGTTTTGAGCCCGACAACATGTAGCCTTGGTCTTTACGCTCCGCGTTTGTCGCAATGTTTAGCGGTGCATGATGGGTGCCCTCATCGACAGCAAGCGCAAACGTTGATGAGCCCTCAGCCAGTTTGGGCAACCATGCAGCCTTGAGGCTGTCAGAGCCACCCAGTCCGATCAGGCTGGCCCCGAGCACAGCGGACTGAAGCAAGGGGGTCGCCGCCAGGGTCCGCCCCTGCGCTTCCATCACCTGTCCCATTGCCACCATGCCCATATCGACCCCACCGTGATCTTCAGGCACCAGGACGCCGAAAAAACCGAGTTCCGCCAATTTTGCCCGGCTGTCCGGGTCGACCCCATTAGCGCCCTGATCGCGTAAGGATCGCAGGCGGGATACGGGCAGTTCATCCCGCGCAAAACTCATCGCGGTGTCACGCAGCATCTGCTGGTCTTCTGTCAGAACAAAGGACATTACTGGTGCTCCCGAAGGCCAAGAACGCGTTTCGCGATCACATTCAGATTAACTTCGCTGGTTCCGCCTTCGATCGAATTGCCCTTGGAGCGCAGCCACGACCGAGTCGCCTTGCGGGCATCCTCCGGGATTCCTTCGCCGTCCCAGCCCAGACCATCGGTCCCGAGCGCCTCAACCAACAACTCACACTTATCCTGATTCATCTTTGCCGCGGCATATTTCAGAATGGACGCCGTGTGGCCGACCTCCTGCCCGGCCTTGGCTTCTGCCGTGCTGCGCTGAACCGTCAGGCCGAACGCCTTGGAGAACATCAGATGATCTGCCAGCCGGGCCCGGAGGTCACCGTCCGCGACCCGTCCGGCTTCGTCAACGCCGACATGCTGGCGGGCATAGTCCTGGGGCGGCAGAATACCGGAGCCGCCCGTCCCGCCGAAACCGCCTGCGGAGATCGAGGACCGTTCAAACTGCAACAGGCGCTTTGCAATCGTCCATCCCTTATTGATCTCGCCGACCAGCTGGTCCTTGGGCACTTTCACGTCGCTGAAGAACGTCTCGCAGAACGGCGACGAGCCAGAGATCAGCTTGATCGGCCTGGCCTCCACACCCTCGCTCTGCATATCGAAGACGAGGAAGGAAATGCCATCATGCTTTACCGTATTGTCTGTGCGGACAAGACAGAAGATCCAATCCGCCTGATCGGCATAGGATGTCCAGACTTTCTGGCCATTCAGCAACCAATGATCGCCCTTGTCTTCACATTTGGTCTGCAAGCCAGCGAGATCGGAGCCGGCACCCGGCTCAGAATAACCCTGGCACCAACGGGTCTTCCCCATGACAATGTCGGGGATAAACCGCTTCTTTTGCTCGTCCGCACCGAATTCCAGCAAGGCCGGTCCAAACATCCATAGTCCAAAGGAGAACAGGGGTGGCCGCGCCTTGATCCGTCTCAACTCTTCCTGCAGCACTTTCGCCTCGGCCTTGTTGAGGCCACCGCCGCCATATTCTGCGGGCCATTCAGGTGCCGTCCAGCCCTTGGCGCCCATGCGCTCCAGCCACAGGCGAGAGTCCGGATTTTTGAACGCCTCGCGACGCCCTCCCCAGACCACCTCATCATCGGTCATCGGTGTGCGCATGCTGGCGGGACAGTTTGCCTCAAGCCAGTCGCGGACCTCATTTCTGAAATCGTCAAGCGCTTCGGGTGCATCAAATGCCATGATATCTCTCCGGAAAATTCAGGCCCGACAGGCCCGTCCTGTTTCATCCTCGGGTTTAACGTGGGGATACAGCAGTGCAAAGTGTGACGCCGGGTAAAAGTCGTCACATCGGGGAGACAGATCAGCTCAGTAGCGTCCGAAGGGACTGTTTTCAGGCCCGGTCTCGACGCCCAGAAGATTGACCATGTGCACGACGACGAGGAACAGGCCAAACACGCACCCAATCATAATCCCGCGCCACGGCACCTGATGCGCCCGGCCATCCTTGCGTGGCGTTCCGGCCCGATTATGCGCGGCGACGCCCGCCCCCATCAATGCGAGCGCCGCGCAGAAGCTGATGATCCAGTCGAGCATGCGCAGTCTCCAGCACCATCCGGCCGGTGCGGGGTTTTCGCCCAATACCATGGCCTGCGATAAAGGTCCCAAATCGCCCGAAACGCGGCGATTGTGAGAAGCGGCCAGTAGAGCGACTGGGTGAAAATGGCAAGTATCCGGCTTAAGCCATCCCGCCGGGGAGCCAGGCAGGCAGACAGGGTCGCGACCCCAACGCCAGAGACCAGCAGGGTCCATCCGGCTGCCCCCAGACGCAGGCGATCATGCACAAGCGTCACAATAATCACAAGCGCGGCGGGCCCGTAGAGAAAGGGGGTGAGCACACTGGCGCCGAAGGTCAGCTGGGTGGCCAGGAACCGGCCGGGGCCCAACTGGCGGAAAAGAGTCAGCGGATGGCGCATCAGAACAGCCCAGCTCATCAGAAACCCCTTGATCCATCTGGTCCGCTGGGGCAGCCAGATGGCGAAACAATCTGGCGCCATTTCCCGGGTCAATGGGGTGATCATACTGACCTCGTATCCCAATCGAGCAAGCCGCAAACCAAGGTCCGCATCCTCGGTCATATTCCAGGCATCCCACCCACCAACATCGCGCAGACTTTGAGTCCGAAAATGGTTGCTGCTGCCCCCCAGCGGCAGGGGGATGCCAAGGGCCGCCATAGCCGGCTTGACCAGTTCAAAATCGATCGCATATTCCAGCTGCCACTGGGCGGCGATCCAGTTTCCGGATTTTGCCGTCCCAACCAGGGGGGCCTGCAGGGCAGCAAGGCTTTTCGGACCGGACACAAAGCGCCCAAAAGATTCGATAAGCTGATCGGGCGCGGGAACATCTTCCGCATCAAAGATACATATATATTCGCCCCGCGCGGACCGGAGCCCCACATTCAGGGCATTTGGTTTGGTTCGCGGCCCCCCCGGGGGAACAAGGGTCAAGCGGGTTCCTTCCGGGAAAGACGCGTCGGCGACCGCGCTTCGGGTCGCATGGTCATCCGGTTCCAGCAAAAGCTGGATATCAAGGCGGTCAGCCGGCCAGTTCAACCGGCCCAAAGACCACGCCAACTGGTCAACAATCGGGGCTTCCTGATACAGCGGCACCAGGACCGAATAGACCGGCAGGGTCTCCTGCGGCGCGGGACGGACGCTGCGCTGCCGCTGCCGTCTCAGATAAACCCCGCCCAGGGCAAGCGCCAGACGCATCACCAGCATGCCCATGAGCAACCCAAACAGGGTCACGCCAATCACGCGTCCCGTGACTCCGGGCACAATCCCGACAGCCGCGATGAGAAGCCCACTGCCAACCAGACCGGTCCGTAGCTGGGCCCGGCTCAATCCTGTCCGGCACGACAGTTTAGCGGGGAGTTCTGTCTCAGCGGTCCTTTCTGAAGGGTGCGACATGACCGACCTCGAACAGGGCTCAACATAGGGCGAGACAACATGACCTTGGTGTCCCAGCTTCCGAACACCGGCAACCTGCTCAACTCGGTAGGTATAGAATCCTAAAGGGCGGGACAGGCCGCCCGAACCACCTCTTTTCCACTCTTCCATGCCCCCTCGATCCGGCCATCAGCGCACCAGTCACCGCAAATGCCCAACCGTGCATCATGGCTCCACCCTGGGGCTGCGTCCTGGTGACAGCCGGAGCGGGCATAGCGCCAGAGATGCAGGCTGGAAAGGTTTGGCGCGGGTGCTGTCGCGAGAGCCTGGAAAGCCGTCAAAAGTGTCGCCCCAATCTCCTCCCGGGGCAAATCAATATAACGACGAGACCAGTCCGGCGACGCGTGTAGCACCCAGCTCTCGACCCTGACACGCCCCGGCTTTGATCCGTCCCGGGCAACCCAGCCAAGCGGGCCGGTTTCGAGGCGCGCCCCGTCCCAGTCGACGGGAAGGGGATTATCAAACAGGCACATCAGGGTCCAACAGGCTGCCGACCTCACGGCGCGCGCCTGCGCCGCCAATTCGGGTGCCGCATGGTGCAGCAGCTCGGCCGCCTGTTCTGCCGGCGTGGCCACAATCACCTTCTCAAACGGACCGGCCGTAACGCCATTCTCGAGCCTCAGCGCCACCCCGCTCGGGCCGTTATCGATGGCCACAACCCGGCTGGACCAATGCACCTCCTGGTCGGCGGCCTCGTGTCGAATCAGGGCGCTCATGCCCGGTTGTCCGACAAAGCGTGACCTGACGCCAAGAGGTCGCGCGAGGCCGTCGCGGTCAATCGTGACAAGCTTTCCCCGCCACGGCGCGACGATGCCGTCACATTCCCAAGTGGCAACCGCCTCACCAAAAGCCGGATCGGAGACGGTGAAATATTGCGCCCCATGATCGAAACGAATGAGCCCCAGCTCGGTTTCCATACGCCGCGACGACATCCGTCCACCGGGCCCGCGTCCTTTATCAAACAGAACACTGGACTGGCCGCGCGCGGTCAGGTCGCGCGCCGCTGAAAGCCCGGCCATGCCCGCCCCGATTATCGCAATGGTCATGCCTTCTCCCGTTCGACAGTCCGACGCATTGGCGCCGCTGTTCGACACTTATGCCCCTGAGGGGAATTTCAAGCACGACCGGCTTGACCTGACGTCGGCTCTGGTGACAGCTGACAGCATGGCCCGTCACAATAAAAAAGCCGACCTCGCTGAGAAAACCTGTCCGGTCTGCCAGCGACCATTCTCCTGGCGCCGAAAATGGGCCCGCGACTGGGATCAGGTCAAATACTGTTCAGAACGATGCAAGCGTGGGGCAAAACAGGCCGGATCATGATTTCCCGGTCTCCCCGGCCTAAGGGGCGAGGTCACGCGGCCTGACAAAACCCGAGAGGCGAAAGGCATGGGTCGCGAAGGACGTTTCCTCATCCGCCTCAAACAGAGCCGCCGCCCCGGTGGGAAGCTTATGAAACACTTGGCTGGCGGCGTGATCATCTACACTTCCCCCTTCACGGCTGAGGCGGACACACAGCTCGTGAAGACCAGGATTATGACCCAAAACCATGATACTCCCAGCACACTCGACTGAATCGAGAAGTTCTATCAGGCCCCGGTCACCGGCCAGATACAGATCGTCCTCGAACCGGACATCGCAGTGGGGCAGCACGGCGCTGAGAAGCGCCCAGGTTTCGCGGGTACGCCGTGCCGTGGACACGAGCACCAGGTCTGGCCGCCACCCCATTTTTTTCAGAGCAGCCGCCATCTGCTGCGCAGCCTGACGACCAGACGGTGTCAAAGCCCGTGCATGATCATCAATCCCCTCGATCCAGGGCTCCGTCTTTGCATGACGCATCAGAATAAGACGCTTCATCAGGGCTCCCAGAAAAGCGGTGCAGGAAAACTAAAGAACCAAGTCAGCCCCGTCCTGTTGAGACCTTGGACCATACGCCCCACTTTTGAGCCAGAAATCAAGTCTTTGTTCTGGAGAAAACCATGACTCTCTTGCTCGGCGACATCGCCCCCGACTTCGAAGCGGAGACAACACAGGGCCGGATCCGCTTTCACGACTGGATCGGGGAGGACTGGGTCGTCTTCCTGTCGCACCCCGCTGATTTTACCCCGGTCTGCACAACCGAGCTGGGGTATACCTCCAAATTGAAGGAAGCGCTCGACAAACGCCAGGCGAAAGCCCTCGTCATATCGGTGGACACGCTTGAACAACACGAAAAATGGATTGCAGATATTGAAGACACCCAGAACACCAGGGTCAACTTTCCGATCATTGCAGACCCCGGACGGAAAGTGGCCACGCTCTACAACATGATCCATCCGAACGCAGATGCCAAACTGACGGTGCGGGCTGTCTACGTTATCGACCCTGACAAGAAAATCAGGGCCAGCATCATCTATCCACCGTCTACGGGACGGAATTTCGATGAGGTCATCCGCCTGATCGACAGCCTGCAACTAACCGACGGCCACAAGGTGGCAACGCCCGTCAACTGGCAGCAGGGTGACGACGTTATCATCCTCCCGAGCTTGACATCACCCGACGAAATCGCCCGGCTCTTTCCCGACGGACACAGGCAACTGCGGCCTTATCTGAGGCTGACACCACAGCCGCGAGGAACACAGCGGCGCTGAACTAGGCCGGCAATGACATCCGCTGGTTCACCAGGTCGGAATAGTCATTAACCAGCGCCTCGGAAATACCAGCCGGCTTGTAGATCGTGCCAGCAATCTCGGCGACGGGCGTGATCTCGGCGGCTGATCCGGTAATGAAACACTCCGAGAAGGTTGACAATTCGTCCGGCATGATCACCCGCTCGACCACCTCAATCTGGCGGGCCTCGGCAAGCTTGATCGCCGTCTGGCGCGTAATTCCATTGAGAAAACAGTCGGGAATCGGCGTGTGCAGCGCTCCGTCACGGACGAAGAATATATTGGCGCCGGTGCTCTCGGCAACCTGGCCGCGATAGTCAAGCATCAGCGCATCCGCAAACCCGTCGCGTTCGGCCGCATGCTTGGACAGGGTGCAGATCATGTAGAGGCCGGCCGCCTTGGCATGGCATGGCGCCGTGTCAGGCGCCGGGCGACGCCATTGAGCCCGGGTCATGTGAATGCCCTTCATCTTATCGGCGAAGTAATCGCCCCATGGCCAGACGGCCACGGCCAGATGAATCGTATTGTTCTGGGCTGAGACGCCCATCATTTCGCTGCCACGCCAGGCGAAAGCACGGATATAAGCCTTGTCGAGACCCGATCTCGCAAGCGCCTCGGTCTTGATTGCTTCCAGCTCATCGACTGTAACGGGCAGATCGAACCCCATCATCTTCGCTGAATTTTCCAGGCGCCGAGAATGGCGCAGGGATTCAAAAATCCGGCCGCCATAGGCTCGCTCGCCCTCAAACACACAGGACCCGTAATGCATCGCATGGGTCAGCACATGGACTTTCGCTGACCGCCAGGCGGTAAACTTTCCATCCATCCAAATATAACCGTCGCGATCATCAAAGGGCTGATCTACCATTGGGCATTCCTATCTTGAAAAGTCTGGCCAGACCGCTCATTCTCAAACCCATATGGCAGATGTCAACATAAACCGTGCCTCCTCCACAGGCTTTGACCCGCGTCTTTTCCTGCGGGACGAAGAACTCGACGACGGCATTGCCATGTTGCTGGCCGGAGAGCGTGCCCTGATCAACCTTGCTTATGAGCTGATTTCACTCAAGGACATGCCCCCTTTGGCGGCACGGATTCTGATCGCTGCCCGTTTCCAGCCAGGACAGACCGTCCGGTCTCTGGGCAGACATTTGGGAACAACGACGCCGACCCTTGCCCGTATCCTGGGCGAACTCGACAAGCGGGGCCTCATCCACCGGCGGCCACTGCCATCCGACAAACGTGCCCGGGCCGTCTTCCTCAGCCATGAAGGCAAGCGGCTGACAGATGAAGCCACCATCATCATGCGAGACCGTCTCCGGGACGCCTACCGCTCGGCCGGGGCCAGCGCCGTCGCCGGCAAACGCGCTGTTCTGAAGGCCCTGCTGGCATGACCCCGTCGCACATCCTGATCGTCGACGATGATGATCGAATCCGTGACCTGCTCAAGCAGTTTCTGGCTCGCCAGGGTCACACGATCACCACGGCCAGAGATTCGGCCATGGCGCGGAAATTATTACACACTCTGCGATTTGATCTGGTAATTCTGGATGTGATGATGCCCGGAGAAGACGGGCTTAGCCTGCTGGCTGCGCTGCGCGACTCCGGCGACCAGACCCCCGTCCTGTTGCTCACAGCCCGCGGACAGGCCAGCGACCGGATTGAAGGCTTGAAGCTGGGCGCAGACGATTATCTGCCAAAGCCCTTCGAGCCAGAGGAATTGGCGCTCAGAGCCGCGGCGATTCTGCGTCGCAGCCATAATCCGGAAGCGCCCAGCGAGGTCGAAATGTCCGGACTGGTCTTCGACATCAAGCGCGGATGCCTGCAAGGCCCCGCCGGGCTGGTCCGGCTAACCGAAAGCGAACAGCAGCTGCTCAGCACTCTGGCACAGCATGCCGGAACGCCGGTATCGCGCGAAACGCTGGCCGCTTCAGCCTCTTCCGGGACAGAGCGCAGCATCGACGTGCAGGTGACCCGGCTGCGCAAAAAGATTGAGCCGGATCCCAAAACACCGATTCATATCCAGACAGTCCGCGGCATTGGCTATCGCCTGATGCCGGACTGAGGGATCCCGGGCGTCCGGACCGGCCAGGCCCAAGTCTGCCCCGGAGGCCTGACCACACCTTTGCTTCGCTCGACCCTGTTCAGCTCAGATCGTGACGCCTATACCAGCGTCATGCAGACTCCTTCCGCCTTCGGCACCTATGCGCCGGGTCCGGTGACCCGCCTGATCATTGCCCTGACCCGGCATACGCCGCTTGGACGAGGCCAGATGCGCAAGCAATTTGCCCGGCTGGTGCGGGCGCTCAATCCCAATCGTCCGCTTGATGTCAGCCTCTATGCCGGCCGTGCCCGCCTGCACCACACCGGCAATTTATCAGAGCTGAAGGCCCTGCTGAACCCGGCACGCTATGCGCGGGAGGAATATGCTTTCTGCCGACGCCACATGCCGCGCGATCATGGCGTCTTTCTGGATATTGGCGGAAATGCCGGCGTGTTCAGCCTCTATGTCGCCTCCCGCATGCGCAGCGGCCGCATTCTGATCGCAGAACCCCAACCCCGCATGGTGCAAAGGCTTGAAACCAATCTGGCCCTGAACCCGGAGCTTGGCGAACGGCTGGATGTCTCCGTCCTGAAATGCGCCATTGGCGGGACCACGCCCGGCACGCTAACCCTGTCCATCCCTGAATCTGCCGGTCAGGCATCGGCCCGGCCGGTCGACGGTGCGCCGACGCTCGACGTGCCGGTCATCCCGATGAAAACGACACTTGAGCAGGCCGGCATCGACCGTCTCGACCTGTTAAAGCTGGACGTTGAAGGGTATGAGGACAATGTGATCTTCCCCTTCTTTGAGACCGCCCCTGAAGCCCTCTGGCCACGCGCAATCGTTATGGAGTGTTGCCATGCCCGGCGCTGGGAAAGGAATTGTGACACCCTCCTGAACGCCTGCGGATATAGGGTCGTGCGCAAGGACAGGACCAATATGATGCTGTTACGGGACTGAAGCAGATGCCAAGCTTTCGTCTGCGCGATTATACACCAAAAGGCCTGTATGCCCGGCTGACCATGCTGGTTGCCGTTCCGGTGGTCACGATTTTCGCCATCACAACCCTGTACTATTACCAGTATCATATCCGCGACGTGAATGAGAAACTGTCACAGTCGATTGCCCGGGAGGTTGCCCTGATTGGGGACCTTTGCGCCAGCAGCGATTACACCGCGGCCGCCACGGCGACATTTGAGGACCGGCTGGGCATGGCCATTGACTGCCAGTATACTCGCGGCCTGTCCTGGCCCGAGGGCGCTGAAGCCCGGTTCGGTTATGCCCGTATTCTGCGTCAACAATTAGACAATGTAACCGAACGCGACATCGATTTCAGGGCGATTGAAAAGGGCGCGGTCCTCGACTTCCGCGTGGTGAACGACGCGTCCACTGTGCGGATCCTGATCAATCGCAAACGGGCCCTGGCCGCAAACACGCATTTCACAATTGTCTGGGTGATGCTTGGCGGCCTGGTCATGCTGGGCATGGCATTCGCGTTTCTGCGCAATCAGGTCCGGTCCATACTGGCGCTGACCGAAGCCGCCAAGGCCTATGGCCGGGGACGGGAGGTCAGCGCCTTTCACCCGTCTGGCGCGACGGAGGTCCGCGATGCCATCCGTGCCGTGAGCGACATGCGGGCCAGACTGACCAGCTTTGCCGACCAGAGAACCTCCATGCTGGCGGGGGTCAGCCACGACCTGCGAACACCCCTGACCCGTCTCAAGCTGCAGCTGGCAATGATGGAGCCCTCTGATGAGATCGATGGCGCGCGGGCCGATCTCGATGAAATGTCACGCATGCTGGAGGAGTATCTCGCTTTTGCCAGCGGCGAAGAGGGTGAACAACCCGATCTGGTGCGTCTGGACCACATGGTTGGCACACTTTTGGAACGGTTTGACCGGGCCCATATGGCCCCCCCGCCGGTGATGACGCTTATGGCGCGGCCCCTGGCCCTGGGGCGCACCTTGTCCAATCTGATCAGCAATGCCACGCAATATGGCGAGCGCTGCGAGGTGCGCCTGATCAAGGGCCCCCGTCGGGCTGAAATCCTGATTGATGATGATGGCCCTGGCATTGCGCCGGAAGACCGCGAAGCGGCCTTCAGGCCGTTTCACCGCCTCGATGAAGCCCGCACCCAGAACGTTCCCGGGACCGGCCTCGGGCTCACACTGGCGCGGGACTTCGCGCATGCCCATGGTGGCGACATCCGGCTTGAGGACAGCCCGTTGGGGGGGCTGCGCGTTCGCCTGCGCCTGCCCTATTAACGTCCAGTGTCAGGATACTGCGCGCCTGGTCTGCGGCGCATTCGGTTCAGCCAGGACATCCGTCGCGATGCCTTGACCAATTCGCCGTCAAGCACCGACATGGTGCGTGACAAATCAGAGCTCGTCTCACTGCGCCAGGCCGCCTCTGCCCGGCCATAAACCCAGGCCAGGCCGGCTCGCTCCAGCTGACGTGGCGGTCCCTGATCGGCATCGAGACCCGCGCAGGCCAGAGCCCAGCTGGCCGTGTCCAGGCGCGCGCGGACCCGAATGGCCAGCC
This sequence comes from uncultured Hyphomonadaceae bacterium, assembly GCA_938084575.1. GTDB lineage: Bacteria > Pseudomonadota > Alphaproteobacteria > Caulobacterales > Hyphomonadaceae > Henriciella. The sequence continues at coordinate 130,122 of CALKFG010000006.1, read as the reverse complement.
CGTCCAGCGACCCGTCCCGCCAGCGCAGGAAGGACAACAGGCCGTCGCGCACCTGCTCCATGGCTTCAAACCGAAGCATGATCACGTCGAACAGACGCGTCCGCGGCGTTTCACCCGGATCCAGAGATCCCTCGCTCATGGCCTTGTCCAGCATGCCGTCAAGACACCCGTTCAGCGCGGCCCGGTCGGCAATGCCGTGAAACATGTCGAGGCTCTGACCCGACTCGCGTGCAATTTCGGCCAGGGTCAGCTCCCCCCATGGACGGGTTTCAGCCAGTTTCAGTGCCGCCTCAAGGCCCGCCTGTATGATCGTGTCCCGTTCCATAATGTCCTTTATTGCTATTCCTCTGCGGGATGTGGCCCCCCTACCGCCCAAATCAAGATGTCAAATTGGCCCGGCATGTCCCGGATCGGGCCGGCCCAGACCTTCGAAGGCGATCATTCCCACCACCATGGCGACCAGGAAAATCAGCACCGACGGCCCCCCGATCAGGAGAATGGCGATTGCGGGTCCCGGGCACAGGCCCACCAGGCCCCATCCGATGCCAAACAGGACCGCACCGGCAGCCAGCCGGGCATCAATCTCACGATGGGCTGGCAGCTGGAAGCCCGGCGCCAGGATCGGTGTTGCCCGCCCCCGGGCGAGGCCATAGCCGATCGCGGTGACCCCCAGGGCCCCAAGCATGACAAATGCCAGCAGGGGATCCCAGTCCCCGAAAACATCAAGGAACCCCCGCACCCGGGCAGGATTGATCATTTGCGACACTGTCAGACCCAGTCCGAAAATCAGACCAGAGACGAGCGCCACCAGAAACCGGGCCATATCAGCCTCCCAGGCCAAGCCGCACAAGCGACACCGTTGCCATACCGCTGACCATGAACAGCCCGGTCGCGACCAGACTGCGCGGTGACAGGCGGGACACGCCACAGACGCCATGTCCACTGGTGCAGCCGCTGCCCAGACGGGTCCCGAACCCGACAAGAAGACCCGCAGCGATCAGAAGCCAGACCGATCCCGTCATCCGGATCTCCAAGGGTCCGGCGAGGGCCGTGACCAGCAGCGGCGCAGCCATCAGACCAAGAATGAAGCCGCCCCGCCAGCCGCGCTCGGCCCGTCCAGAAGCAAATACGATGCCCGAAAAAATACCGCTAATGCCGGCGATGCGGCCGTTGAACAGCATCAGTATGCTGGCAGACAGACCGATCAGGCCGCCGCCAGCCAGCGCCAGGATCAGATCAGAACCCGTCATCTCCAAAATCCTCTTCTCGTCGGCTCAGGCCTCGCCAGCTGTCTCGAACAATGCGCCCTGAAGGGCCTCTGCCGGTGTCTTCCCGGCCCAGATCACGAAATTGAAGGCCGGCAGGAACATGTTCACCGCATCCAGTCCGGCAGCCAGAATGGCACGGATTTCGCCGGCCTCCGGTTCGATCCGGTCGAGCAAGGGCAGTGCATGACGGAAAATCAGGACACCATCTTCGATCCAGTAATCAAAATGCCCGAGCCAGAGACGTTCATTCGCCATAAGGACCAGTTCAGAAATCGCCGCCCGCCGGGCCGAAGTCGGTTTGACATCCAGCGTCAGGGAAAAATGCAGGGCCGGAGGCTCGCGCCGAATCGCGAACAATCCTCCCATTTCGCCCCAGCGCGTATGGGCCAGACATTGCAGGGCCCCATCATCCTCGTCACGCTGAAAGTCCCAGCCCGCCGCCGACAGGCAGATTTCGACGAGCTCCATGGGATCGGCGTCAGCGGGCCGATTGCGATCTGCGCTCAAATCCATGCATCTCTCCGAATCAGTCTGGCTGCGGCACCATGGAAGACAGCCTATCATGGCGCAGGGACGAGACAAAAGTCACCCGCCGAACACAGTCGACGGTCTGTCAGTCACCTTTGGGCAGGCCCATCAGGCCTTGCCGTCCTCCAGCGCGGCGACCCGCGCCTCAAGCGCCTCAACCTGGTCCAGCGCCTTGACCGCTATGGCTTTCAGCGCCTCAACTTCCTCACGGCCAGCGAGATCCATATCGGCAATAATGGACTGCAGGCGCCCCTGCGTCGCCGTCCGCACTTCCTCTCCGGCCGAGCGGGCCACGCCCATCGCCCCGGTCATTAGCCCCGCAAGGTCATCAAGCAGTGGATTCTTTGCAGTCATGGCGCTACTCCTTCACCCAGTATCAGTTCGTCGGTCTTACCGGTCCAAATGGGGCCACCGGCGCTGAAAGGGAAGAGCCCCCCATGCACCTTATTGCTGCGACCGCTTTGACGTTTCCGGAATGGAGCCCGGCGCTGATCGAAATCGATCTGGGCTTTCTCGGTCTCGGTGAGTTCCCTCTGCGCTGGTACGCTCTGGGCTATATTGCCGGTCTGCTCCTGGCCTGGCGATATGCCCTCAGCCTGATCGACCGGCCCGGTTTGTGGGGCGGCGCTGCGCCCGCCAGCCGTGTCGGCATTGACGACCTGCTTTTCTATGCAACCCTTGGCGTCATCCTCGGTGGCCGGCTCGGCTATATTCTGTTCTATCAGCTGCCGCATCACTGGGACCAGACCCTGGCTGACCCCTGGCAGCTTCTGCGCATCTGGGAAGGCGGCATGAGTTTCCATGGCGGCATGCTGGGTGTGTGTGTGGCCGTGGTTCTGGTGGCCCGTCAGTACAGGCTGAACCTGCTTCAGGTCGCCGATCTTGGCGGGGTGACGGCCGGTTTCGGGATTTTCTTTGTCCGCATTGCCAATTTTATCAATGCCGAGCTGTATGGACGCCATACCGAGTCCAGCTGGGGCATGGTCTTTCCGGAAGGCTATGCCGGAGGCACTCCCTCTGCCTATGACTGGGGCGCCAATCAGTGGGTTTATACCGGAAATGAACTGCCGCGTTACCCAAGCCAGCTTTATGAAGCGGTTCTGGAAGGCGCCATCCCGGCATTGGTCACCAGCCTTCTGGTCTGGCGTTTCAGAGCCCTGAAACGGCCCGGCCTGATCGCCGGCCTGTTTCTTCTGCTGTATGGTGTCGGCCGGTCGGTCGCCGAGCGGTTCCGGGAGCCTGACGCCTTTGTACAGGGCCTGCCCGACTGGATCACGATGGGGCAGATGCTGTCGATCCCGATGTGGGTTGCCGGGGTCTGGATGGTCTGGCGGGCCCTGCAGCGCCCGATGCCTCAGGTCACGCAATAGGCGACGCTATGGCGGCGCTCAAGGACCTGCTCACCCGTCTGATCCAGACCGATGGCCCCATGCCGGTCAGCACTTATATGACCTTGTGCCTGCACCACAGCGCCCACGGTTATTATGCCACGCGCCCAGGCCTCGGACGGGACTTCGTAACCGCCCCGGAAACCAGCCAGGTGTTCGGCGACCTGATCGGCCTGTGGCTGGCGCAGACGTGGATAGACCTGGACCGCCCAAGGCCGCTGCAACTCGCGGAACTAGGACCCGGGCGTGGGACCCTGATGCAGGATGCGTTGCGGGCAACCGGTCCGATTGACGGCTTTCACGAGGCCCTCACCCTGAGCCTGGTCGAGGCGAGCCCGCCTCTCCGCGACATTCAGGCCAGCCGGCTTGCGCGCTATGCGCCCACCTGGATCAGCGATCCGTCAGACATCGCCCCCGGCCCCACCCTGATTCTCGGCAATGAATATCTCGACTGCCTGCCAGCGCGACAGTTCGTCAGGGACGGCCCCCGCTGGCGCGAGCGCGTGGTCGGATACAGCGATACTGGCGAACTGGCTTTCGGTCTGACCGATGACCTTTCTGATCCCAACGGGACCGCCAGCGCACCCCCACAGGCCCGCGGCTTTGAGATACAGCCCGGCCTTGAAACCCTGGTTGAAGGCCTCCGACAGCGGGCCCGTCTCGGACATCCCTTCGCCGCCCTGTTGATTGATTACGGCCCGTCGGAAGCCTGTCCCGAAGATACGCTGCGCGCCTATTATGACGGCACTCAAATTGATCCCCTGGCCCGCCCCGGCGAGAGCGACCTCACCGTCGATGTCGATTTCGGACGCCTGGTCAGACTGGCAAAACAGGCCGGGCTGCAGGTCCACGGGCCGGTTCCGCAGGGCCAGTTCCTTCTCGCGCTTGGTGCCGAGGCCCATCTCAACCGGCTTGCCGGGTCTGCCTCAGATGGCGGCGCCGCCCTGTATCACGGAACCCGAATGCTGATTGATCCCGCAGAGATGGGCACCCGATTCAAATTTGTCTGCATAAGCCACGCCCTGCCTTTCAAGCCGACGGGATTCTGACCATGGCCCCCTTTTCGACCACCCATCAGATGTCGACCCTTGGCAATATCCGCCATGGCTTTTTCGGGCGTCGCGGCGGCGTGTCGACCGGGATTTATGACAGTCTGAATTTGGGACTCGGATCGGGCGACCATGCCCCGGCGATCCTGACCAATCGTGACCGGGTTCGCGAGGCCATCGGCGCCACCGCGATCCAGTCCTGCTATCAGGTTCACGGCGCGACCTGTCTGCAGGTCACCACAGCACACGACGAGCGTGCCGAGGCCGATGCGATGGTGACCCAAACCCCCGGCCTGGCACTGTGCATCCTGACCGCGGACTGTGTGCCCGTCCTGTTCGCGGATGCAGACGCCCGGATTGTTGGCGCCGCCCATGCCGGCTGGAAAGGCGCGCTGGCCGGAATCTGTGAAGCCACCCTGGCGCAGATGGAGGCCCTGGGGGGCGACCGGGGTCGCATCACGGCATCGATCGGCCCGGCAATCCAGCAGGGCAGCTACGAGGTCGGCCCGGATCTGCGTGACAGCGTCCTGGCGGTCGCGGACTGGAGCGAAGGGCTGTTTCGCCCCGGCCGGGGCGATCGGCTACATTTTGACCTTCCTGGATTTGTCCGGGCCCTCCTGCTGCGTGAAGGCGTCGGCGCAATTGACAATCACGGTGGTGACACCTGTGACGAGACACAGGCTTATTTTTCGAACCGGCGCCGCCACAGGCAGGGAGAGGCCGATTATGGCCGCAATGGCAGCCTGATTATGCTCGCCGGCGACTGACCCCCTTTCGTTCCCGACAAAGCGATGCCAGACTTGGTCAAAATCCGCGAGGAAGGGAAAATACATGAGCACGGTCTTTGAAGGCAAGGTCGCCATCGTCACCGGCGCCGCCGGCGAAATTGGCGCTGTCACAGCACGGCAATTCTGCGAAGGCGGGGCCCGACTCGTGGCTGTCGACCTAGATGGCAGGGGTCTGACCACGCTTACAGATGCCCTGACCCGTGACGGGCATGACGTCCTCGGACTGACCGCAGACGTCAGCGCCACCGCCGACATGGCCCATGTCGTCGATCAGGCCAGACGCGCTTTTGGCGGCGTCGACATCCTGGTCAACAATGCCGGGGTGGAAGGCGTGGTGGAGCCCATTGAATCTTATCCGGACGATGTTTTTGACCGGGTCATGGCCATCAATGTCAAAGGCGTCTTTCTGGGCATGAAACATGCTGTTCCAGCGATCCAGGCGCGCGGCGGGGGGGCGATCATCAACCTTGCCTCGGTCGCCGGTGTGTCCGGATCGGCCGGGGTCTGCGCATATAATGCCAGCAAGCATGCGGTCATCGGGCTGACCCGGTCTGCCGCGGCTCAGCTCGGTGCGGTGGGGATCCGGGTCAATGCGGTCTGTCCGGCGCCCGTCACCGGGCGCATGATCACCTCGCTTGAGACCGGTTTCATGCCGGAAGATCCCGCCGCTGCCCGCGCGGCCGGCGAGGCCAATAACCCGATGCAGCGTTACGCGCAGCCTGAGGAGGTCGCCAATCTTGTCACCTACCTGGCCGGGCCCACAGCCAGTTTCCTGAATGGCGGCGCCTATATGGTCGACGGTGGCCTGACAGCCAAACTCTGACCGCGGGTTTAGGTAGATGACCGGATAACGACAGCCGGTCGCGGTTCCTAGAGTGTGTGAGATGAGCGACACACAAGGGATCGGAGGCCAGATGTGTCAAACGGACTGCGCCGCTCTATCGGCCCTCTGGCGCTGTCACTTTACGGCATAGGCGTCACCATTGGCGCCGGTATTTTCGTTCTGATTGGCGAAGCGGTCCGGGTTGCCGGCCGGGGTGCGCCATTGAGTTTTGTCGTTGCCGGCCTCGTCGCCGGGCTGTCTGCGCTGACCTATGTCGACCTGTCGACCCGCTATCCCGTCAGCGCCGGCGAGGCCGTTTACGCGCGGGAGGCCTGGGCGTCCCCCCGCCTGTCGCAACTGGTGGGCTTTGGCGTGGTCGCGGTTGGAGTCCTGTCGTCGGCGACGATATTGCAGGGCTTTGCCGGCTATGCCGGCGTTCTGACGGGCCTGCCGGGCTGGATCACACAACCCGGAATCAGTGTTGTGCTGATCGCGATCGCCATTGCCGGCGTCCGCGAGTCGGTCTGGACCGCGGCCCTGCTGACCCTGATCGAACTCGGCATACTGGTCTATGTCATGGTGGCCGCGACTCCTATCGCGCTCTCAGGCGTCGCCGGCCCGGCACCGGCCCTGCCCGTGCTGGGCCTGTTCAGCGGCGCCGCTATCGCCTTTTTCGCTTTTATTGGCTTTGAGGACATTGTGAACCTCGCGGAAGAGGTGCACCAGCCGCACCGCAGCCTGCCCATCGCCATCGGACTGACTCTGATCATCTCAACCCTGGTCTACGTCCTTCTGGTCAGTGTCGCGGTGCATGCCGTCGACCTCGACACGCTGGCGGCCAGTCCGGATCCGATGGTCGAGATCCTTCGGGCGGCCGGGAGCGGCCAGACGCGGATGATCGGCGTTCTGTCCGTTCTCGCGATCCTGAATGGCGCCCTGGTGCAGATTATCATGGCCTCGCGGGTGCTCTACGGTATGGCACGCACCGGGGAAGCCCCCTTTATTCTGTCCCGCTTGCTGGCGAAACGTCGTACGCCGCATATTGCCACCGCGGTGGCCGGGGGCAGCGTCCTGCTCCTCTCCCTGCTCCTGCCGCTTGGTAATCTCGCCCGCATGACCTCCTTCGTGACGTTGAGCATCTTCCTGCTGATGAACCTGTCCCTGCTGCGGCTTCGCGCCCGCGGGCCCGAGCCTGCAACCGGTTTCCGGGCCCCGGTCTGGACACCCTGGCTGGGTGCGGCCTGTTGTCTGGTCCTGATGGTTTTTGCGCTGCTGGCCTGACCCCGGCTAGCCGCGGCGCCGTTTGAGGTCCCGCAGCGCCTGGCGTTCCGGTGCCACCAGATCCCGGCCCGACCGGCTGGCGGGCAGCGGGTCTGCGAAGACCTGCGCGGTAATCAGCGCCGCAGCCCAGGGAGCCCAGCTAAAACCACGGGCGCCGAAACCGGCTGCGAGATAAATCCCGGGCAGGCGGGGCACCGGACGGTCCACCTGGCGACCATGGCGCAGGTCCGCATGGCTGCTGCGCAGGGCCGCTTCATCCGGGGCGGGACCGATGACCGGCTGGCGATCCGGCGTGGTCGCGCGGATGCCAACGCGGGAGTCGGGCACCGTCCGCCGGGCGTCGCCAAGCCAGTAGGGGTTCAGGGCCTCCAGGGCGACCGCATTGGCGCGACGGGCCTCCGGGTCCGGCCGCAAGTCTGCCCCGGTGTCGGGTTCGAAGCTCGCGCCCCACAGGCGCAGCCCGCCGGCCGCCAGAGCATAGTGGCCGGCAGCCAGGCCACTGGGAGGCGCCTCGACCGCACTCTGGAAGAACTCCACCTGCCCCCGGCGGGGCGCGAGTCCGAGGCTTTTAAAATGGGCCGCAACGCCCATCGCGCTGGCCAGGATCACGACATCAAAGGGCTCACCATTTATCTCCCGCGCGGCAAGGGCGGGACAGACCGGCGCGCCGAAACGCGTCGTGATGCCGGTGAGAAGGTCCGCCACCAGAGGCTGAGGCCGGATCAGGACCGCCCCCTTGTGCAACAAAGCCGGCCCCGGCAGCGCCTCGAGCTGGTCGAGGCCAAGCGGCGGGTCGTCGAGAATGCGCTCGAACCGCCGGATCTCGGCCGCGCTGCGCACCCCTTGCCGGACGCTCAGCCTGGTGCAGCCGGGCCGGTCCGCATAGCCACGCTGCGCCGACAGATAGGCCTCGATCATCAGGCGCGCGACGGGCGTATCCCCGGCATCAAGGCGCGGCATGACGAGGGCGGCCGGGTTTCCGCTGGCGCCCTGGACAGGTCCCGCCGCCGGATCGAACAGCGTCACATCAGCCCCGCGATCGCTCAGACACCGGGCCAGCCAGGCCCCACCAATGCCGGCGCCGCAAATGCCGACCCGCAAGGGTGCGGCGGGCGACGCAGGCGCGGTCCTCGCCCCCGGATCGTCGGCCGCCGGCGCAAGCTGTCCCCACAATCTTTCACGTTTCCGCCCATGCCCGGGACGCTTTTCAACCCGGAAGCCCGCCGCAGCCAGACCCCGGCGAACCGCCCCGGCGACCGTAAAGGTCGCCAGCTGAGCCCCAGGGCGCGAGCGCTGCGCGAGTTTCGGCCACAGCGACGGCGCCCACATCGACAGGTTTCGGGCGGGGCTGAACCCATCCAGAAACCACGCATCGGCCTGCAGGACAGCATCGTCCAGAGTCTCGGCAATGTCTCCGATGTGCAGCGTCAGGCTGAGACCGGCTTCAGGCCAGCTGAGATGGTGGGTGCATGCGGCCCGGTCCGGCCAGGCCCGCAGCAGCTGATCGGCCAGCCCGGCCAGCTCGGGCCATCGCGACAGGGCCCGGGCCGCATCCTCCTGATCCAGAGGATAGCCCTCAAAGCTGACAAAATGCAGCCACGCCCCCGGCGGACGGCGCGCCTGCCACATCTGCCAGGTGGCGAGGAAGTTCAGTCCGGTTCCGAATCCCAGCTCACCGATTGTATAGTGGCGACGTCCCTGCCAGGCCCCGGGCAGCCCCACGGCCTGCAGGAAAATCGCCCGGCTCTCGGCAAGACCATCGTCGACACTGTAATAAACATCGTCTGTGCGGGTATCCACCGGGGTGCCATCCGGTTTCCATTCCAGAACGGGGCGAGGGGGTCGTCTCATCCTCTTCTCCTAGCCGGGAAAGCCGGCCGTCGCAAAGACCGGTGTCAGCCCCTGTGCGGTGCCCCGCAACGGCCTAGCTCAGCTGCATGACAGCTGCCGTTTTTTCTCCCAGTCGCGCCGCCGGACTAGACCGGCTGGCAAGGTTCCAGCCAATGATGGGGCGGTCCTATGCCCAGTCGCGCAATTATGATTATGGCCGCACCGCCCACAACCGGGTCAGCCGGCTTTCCCCGTGGATTCGAACCCGGCTGCTGACCGAAAGCGATGTTGTCGCCGCGGCCCTGGCCCGCCACGCCTTATCCTCTGCCGAGAAATTCGTTCAGGAAGTCTGCTGGCGCACCTATTGGAAAGGCTGGCTGCAACACCGGCCGTCGGTCTGGACCGCCTATCTGGAACAGCGTGATCAGGACCTTGACCGGCTGACAGCCGACCCGTCCGGTGCCGCCGCCTATGAGGCCGCGATCACGGGCCAGACCGGGATTGCCGTGTTTGATGCCTGGATGGCCGAGCTGTTGGAGACGGGGTATCTCCACAACCATGCGCGGATGTGGGCCAGCTCCATCTGGATCTATACGCTCGGCCTGCCCTGGGCGCTGGGGGCAGACCATTTCCTGCGTCACCTGATCGACGGCGACGCCGCCAGCAATACGCTGGGGTGGCGCTGGGTGGCCGGGCTGCATACACAGGGCAAAACCTATGCGGCGCGGGCCAGCAACATCGAAACCTATGCCGGCGACCGGTTTTCCGAAGAATGCGGTCCAGGCTGGCGCAGCGGTCTCGACCGCCTGGCCACGGGCATCACACCGGTCGCGGGGCAGGCGAACCCCCCGGCCGGCGCGCTGCCTGAGGTCTCATCCTGCCCCGATGGCCCGGTTGGCCTGCTGCTGACCGAAGAAGACCTGCACCCGATGTCGCTGGTCCCCACCGGGACGCAGGTCACGGCCATTGCCGGACTATGCCTGGCCGGGGCCCGCAGCCCCGGCGGCGCCGGCCAGCCCGCCCGGACCTTTGCCGAAGGCGCGGTTCAGAGCGGTCTGGACACCAGCGCGTCGTACTGGTCGGCACCGGCGACCTCGCTGTCCGCTCAGCCGGACCCGGTGGCGCAGCTCTGCACCTGGGCCCGGGACCATCACCTTACCGATCTGGTCACGGCCGAGCCGCCGATTGGCTGGGTCCGGCCGCACCTGGAGATGCTGCGGATCCGGCTCGCCAGCCAGGGCGGCCGCCTGCACTATTTACGGCGTGACTGGGATGCCCGCTTCTGGCCGCATGCCCGGAAGGGGTTCTTCGCCCTGAAAAAGCAAATTCCGGACGTTCTGGCGACCCTCGGTCTGGGGCGCTGACAGACGCCCGGTCACCGGTCTGGTCTGGTCTGGTCTGGTCTGGTCTGGTCTGGTCTGGTCTGGTCCCGAGGGCTAACCGGCGTCGGTGTAAAGATAGGGCTGAAGCTGGGCGATCATGTCCGGCATGGGACGGCGTGGACGGCCATCCGGATGGATCATCACCGCGGTGATCCGGCCTTCAGCGATCACCTCTCCGCCGCGCAGGCAGGTCTGAAGGAAGCGCATCCGGGCGCCCTTGATCCCGACGCACCGTGTCCGCACCTGCAGCAGGTCGTCGACACGAGCGGCCCGCTTGTAATCCACCTCGATATTGGTCAGGGTAAAGGCGGCCGGATCCGACCGGGACAGAAGGTCCTGATGACTGACCCCGGCATCTCGCAGGAAGTCGGACCGTCCACGTTCAAAAAACCGCAAATAATTGGCGTGGTAGACCATGCCGGTGAAGTCGGTGTCCTCATAATAGACCCGGACCCTGATCCAGTGCTGCCTGTGGGCGTCAAAAGCGGTGGCGTCAGTCATCCGCCAATCAATGCCGGAAGTGCCGCATACCGGTAAAGACCATCGCGACCCCGGCCGCATCTGCAGCGGCAATCACCTCATCATCCCGGATCGATCCACCGGGTTGTATCACCGCGGTCGCCCCGGCCGAAATCGCCGACAGCAGGCCATCCGCAAACGGGAAAAAGGCATCTGACGCCGCAACGCACCCCTGCGTGCGAACGGTGTCCCAGCCTTCCTTGGCCGCGGCGTCCTCAGCCTTGCGGGCCGCGATCCGGGCACTGTCGATCCGGCTCATCTGGCCGGCACCGATGCCGACAGTCGCACCGTCGCGGGCATAGACAATGGTGTTGGACTTGACGTGTTTGGCCACCCGCCAGGCGAACAGCAGGTCCTGCATCTGCTCGGCGCTTGGTGCAGCCTGGGTCACCACATTCAGGTCTTCCAGATTGATCCGGCCGAAATCCCGATCCTGCACAAGGAGGCCGCCCGCCAGCGTCTTCACCGTCCGCCCGGGCGCGGCCGGGTCGGGCAGGCCGTCGGTCAGGAGAAGTCTGAGATTCTTCTTTTTGGCAAAAATCGAAAGCGCGGCCTCATCGGCCCCCGGGGCGATGACGACTTCCGTAAAAATCGCCGAGATGGCCTCGGCGGCCGGCCCGGTCAGGGGCCGGTTCAGAGCCACGATACCGCCAAAGGCGGAAGTGGAATCGCAGGCCAGCGCCGCCTGATAGGCCGAGACAAGATCATCGGCCTGGGCCACGCCACACGGATTGGCATGCTTAATGATGGCCACGGCCGGGCGCGCGCTGCCCAGCTCGCCAATCAGCTCATAAGCGGCATCGGTGTCGTTGAGATTGTTATAGGACAGGGCCTTGCCCTGCACCTGGCGGGCCGTCGCCACCCCGGGGCGCGCCTCCCCATTGGCGTAAAATGCCGCGCCCTGGTGAGGGTTCTCGCCATAGCGAAGCTTTTCCTGAAGCCCGCCCCCAAAGGCGATCCAGTCCGGCGCGGCCTCACCCAGCTGGGCGGCATACCATTGCGAAATTGCCGCATCATAAGCCGCGGTGCGGGCATAGGTCTTGGCCGCCAGGGCCCGGCTTGTCGACCGGGACACCTGCCCGTCCTGGGCCGTCATTTCCGACAGGACGCGATCCAGATCACCGCGATCTGTACAGACCGAAACGAAGTCGCCATTCTTGGCCGCCGCGCGCAACATGGCAGGGCCACCAATATCAATATTCTCAATGCACGCTTCAAAGCCGGCACCCGCCGCAATGGTCGCTTCGAAGGGATACAGGTTGATGTAAACCAGATCGATCGGCACAATGCCGTGACGGTCCGCATCGGCAACATGGTCGGCATTGTCACGCAGATAAAGCAGGCCGCCATGCACCGCCGGATGAAGGGTCTTGACCCGGCCATCCATCATTTCGGGAAAACCGGTCAGGTCGGACACATCGCGGACCTCGAGGCCAGCCGCCTTCAGCGTCCGGGCGGTTCCGCCGGTGGAGAGCAACTCGACCCCATGGCTGGCCAGCGCCTGGGCCCGCTCAACCAGCCCCGCTTTATCGGACACCGAAAGCAAAGCACGGCGAATTTTCGTGGCGGTCATGGCGTCCCTCTCCGTCAGGCTGCAAGCACAGATGACCGCTTAACATGAGTCCGGCGGGGATCAACTCTCACCCGCGGGATTAGACCTTCAAAAAGGCCCAGCGGACGCAATTGGGTGGCCGGGCCCCATCGCTGTTCGGCTCGGCCGCTCCCGACAGGACAATTTGCTGACACGGCTCAACAATGCCCCGGGCCATGTAAATTGAGGCCGACAGCGTCGCATCGGGGTGACTGGTCTTGAACCTCCAGGTCGGACCATGGCTGCTGGTCAGCAGAATGCCCTCGTCCGAAGCCCTGGCACTGATGGTCGGATGAAGATGGAACCGGATGACATAGGGCACGGCCGTCTCATCCTCTGCCCGGCCAGCAGAGACGGGACGGGCAAGGGAATCCTCACCGGTCAGGCGGTCGCCCCCCCCCGCCATGAACAGACGCCGACGATGCAGGAAACCGCGACTGGCCTTGTAACCGCCATGCTGGGCATCCAGCCAGATTTCATCTTCCTCTTCCAGGCGCTTGGCCGAAATTCCGTCCGGCCCGACGGGATAAAGCAGGCGGGTCTCGTCATTATGGGTGAACCGACAGGCATCCTCGTCCCCGATCATCAGCGTCGAATGCGCGCTGGTCCGGCGGACCGCCTCCTGAAAATCAATGTCGACCTCTGCGCTCCAGCCGCAACTGGTCACGATGCGGGCATCGCCATCATGCAGTTCGAAACTGAGCGCCCCGGAATGCGCCCGGTCGCCATAGGGCAAGGCCGGTGCAGCGCCGGCATCGAGGACGAGCCAGGTGTTGTGCTTGGACAATTTGTGAAAGCCGGATTTCGGCGCAACGCTGAACCGTCGCGGTGGGCTGTCGAGCTCGCCGAGAACCGCGGTAACCGCCTCCGGCCAGCTTTCATCGCCGTCGTGAAAAGTCGGCAACGCCCCGTCCCCACTGGTAAAGAAGGCGACCATGCCGCCCGCCCGGTCGATCCAGCGGGTCATGAACTCCGGAACGTCCCGGTCGCCTCTGGTGAGCAAATCCTTCAGGGCGATCAGGTCGGCAAGACAGCGCAACCCCCGTGTCGGCGCCCGGCTGACATGCCCTCCATCGGGGAAAAACTGGGCCGTGCACTCCGCTTCCAGCCCGTCCAGGGCGTCTGCCAGTCCCCGTCCGCGCTCAAAACAGAGAGCATTGGCAACGCCGAGCGCCAGGCCGCGCCAGCGGACCAGCGGGTCAGCCTCGTCTTCCAGCAAGGCCAGGACGTGCTGGATCTGTCGGCCCAGCGTCTCCAGCCGGATCTCGGTGAGCTGGGACTCGCCCTGTTCGAACAGGGCGGCGCCACAGCGCATCCAGTTCCAGGCCCTGTCTGCCGCGCAGCCAGGGCGCCATGAAAACCCTTCAAACCGACCAAAATTCCGGATCCAGTCATCGACCAGGAATCGGGCCCGGTCCGCCCCGGCCTCGCCCTGTGTGAACAGGTCCACCAGCCAGTCGAACCGGTGCAGCCGGTCGGCATAGTGTCGTGACGGCATCGGCATGGTCCAGGGCGCCTGGCCGCCTTCCGGAACGCAACGGTCCATGCCAATGCGCCAGACCCCCCGCATCAGCATTTCACCCCGCAGCTCATCGCGCGGCAGGACCGGGCGCATGTACAGGCTGAATCCTTCAGGCCGGCGGCCGGCAATTTTCAGACGGTGAACCGGCGAGGCCTTGGCGGGTTCACCAGAGCGTCCCCGGAAGCGGTCCCAAAGGCGCGCATCGTCTTCATCGCTGCGTCGCCCTTGACCGACATCTAATCCGGGTCCGTCATGCATCTTGGGTTCCGTCAGGCTCCGATCAGCTGGGCCGCAGCGCGGCAATATTGTCGGCATAGGCGTCCGGACCATCCCGGAAAACCGCCGAGCCCGCCACGATCGCCGTCACGCCCGCCGCGATCGCGCGCGGAGCGGTGTCGCGATTAACACCGCCATCGACCTCGAGAATGATATCCCGGCCGGTCTGATCAATCATCTTACGGACCGATTCAATCTTGCGCAGCTGGCTGTCGATGAAACTCTGGCCGCCAAAGCCGGGATTGACCGACATGATCAGCACCAGATCGACTGCGTCGAGGACCGGCTCCACCAGACTGACCGGACTGGCCGGGTTGAGCGCCAGGCCGGGCCGCATGCCGGCGCTGCGAATGGCTTGCAGCGTCCGGTGCAAATGCGGCCCCGCCTCGGGATGCACTGTCAATATATCCGCCCCGGCCCGGGCAAAATCATCAATAAACGGATCCACGGGCGCCATCATCAGATGGACGTCGAAAGGCTTGTCCGTATGGCGCCGGAGTTTCTCGATCACCGGCGGCCCGAAGGTCAGGTTCGGCACGAAGTGTCCATCCATGACATCAACATGGATCATGTCGGCACCGGCCGCGTCGATCCGGCGTATTTCGGCACCGAGCTCGGCAAAATCCGCCGACAGGATGGAGGGAGAAATCAGGACATCTGGCATGGCGACCGGGTTAAAACGGAACCACCGCCAAGACAAGGCTGGCGGTGGTCTGGGTGCCGTTTTTCCTCGGGCGTCAGTAGGCGGCGGAGATATAAGCCCCGTCTGCCCGGAACGCGACATTCACAACCTGGCCGACCTGGACGACCGTATCGGCGGGCTGCACGAACTCCTTGATGTCGCCATTGCCGAAATCAACCGTGATGGCGAGCCCCTGCTTGGTGTTCAGCGCCTTCCCGGCCTCGTTGCCGGCAATACCGCCGGCCACTGCGCCGGCAACCCCGCCGGCGGTCCGGGCCTTGTCCCCCCCGCCCAGTTCGGATCCGGCCAGCCCGCCAAGAATGGCGCCGGTGGCGGCACCCAGCAGCGAGGTCTCGGGCTTGATGGTCACCGCGCGGACCGCCACGACCGTCCCCTGCCGAATGGTGGAGGCGCTGCCGACAGCGGCCGAACTGACCGTCCCCGATCCGTAAGACGTGGCACATCCCGCCAGCGTGAAAGCCAGCGCCGCCAGCGGGACCGCCAAAAAGCGGGCCGGGCGGTACTGGACGGAAATTTCTTGAGTCATCACACATCATCCTCTGAACATTGACCAGGCGTCATCTGCGCACAAATCAGGTGAATTGTAGATGAACTGGCCGGCTTGCGCGACTTAAATTCGCGTCAGGCGGGCGATGTAAAAGGCATCATGGCCAAAGCCGGCACCGGGCAGGGTCAGGACGTCGCCCGCCCCGGTCACATGGCCGGCAAAGGCACCGACCTCATCCGCCGTGACGGGGATGCGGGCCAGAGCTCCCGCGGCGAGGGCAGCCTCGACCCGGTCCACCCCTTCCTGCGGGCGCGGCGAGCAGACGCAATAGACGATGGTTCCGCCGGGCCGGACCAGACGGGTGGCTGCCTCAAGCAGCCGGTCCTGAATATCCCGGAAGCGCGCGACATCGGACTCGGCCTTGATCCAGGCCCCCTCAGGGTGACGGCGCAGCGTTCCCAGTGCCGAGCAGGGCGCATCCAGCAGGACATGGTCAAACAGGGTGTCGGGGGACCAGGCCGTGGCGTCCGCAGACACAATATCGACATGGTCAAAACCGGTCCGGGCCAGATTCTCCCGCAGACGGCGCAGGCGGGGCTTTGACCGGTCGAGAGCCACACAGTTCGCTCCCCGTGCGGCCAGCTGCAGGGTTTTGCCGCCCGGAGCCGCGCACACGTCAAGCACGCTCTGCCCCGGTGTGAAGGCCACAAGCTGGGCTGGCAGCGCCGCCGCCGCATCCTGAACCCACCAGTGCCCGTCCTCATATCCACCCAGCTGCTCGACCGGCTGCAGCGGCAGCTCAACACTGCCAGCGCCGATTACCCGTCCGCCCAGCGCTGTGGCCAGCGCAACCGCATCGCCATTGGCCGGGGTCAGGTGCAGGGTCGGCGCGACCGTCTGGGCCGCGGCCAGGTCCAGAGCCGCCTGCGCCCCAAGCCCGCTGGAAAAATCCTGCCAGAGCCAGTCCGGCCAGACCGCGTGCACAGGACTGGCATCAAAGGCGTCCCGATCGGCCACCACCTTGCGCAGGACCGCATTGATAAAACCGGCAGCCCGGCGCGCCGCCGGCCAGGCCTTAGCGGTCTCAACACTGGCGCCGACGACCGCATGGTCCGGCGTGTCGAGCAGCCAGGACTGGGCGGCCCCCAGCCGCAGCAGGGCCCGAACGGAGGCCGGTGCCTCCGCCAGCGGGCGGTCCAGGAACGGCGCCAGGCCCGCATCAAGACGGCCGACATGCCGCAGCACCGCGCTGGCCATGGCCCGCGCGAATCCGCGATCGGGTCCGGTCAGGGTTTCGAACCGCGCAACCGATGCCAGGGCATCGTCCAGGGTTCGTCCCTGCTCAAGGACCGCGATCAGCAGCTCCCCCGCCGCGCGGCGGGGATCGGCAACGCTCACATCTAGCCCCACGGGCCAGACGCCCCGCGGTGCTGCGCCACGCCATCATCCGAAAGGTTCATCTCATGGGCCAGGCGTCGCAGCGCCTCGATCCGGTTCGCCGTTGCCGGGTGGGTCGAGAACAGGGCGTCTCCCTTGCGGCCGGCCAGGGGATTGATGATGTACATGTGCGCCATGGCCGGGTTCTGCTCGGCGCGCTGGTTGACCGTGGAGCGCGCGCCCCGCTCTATCTTGGCCAAGGCCGAGGCCAGCCAGAGGGGGTTGCCGCAAATCTCGGCGCCCCGGCGATCCGCTTCATATTCACGCGACCGGCTGATCGCCATCTGGACGAGGCCCGCGGCCAGCGGTGCGATGATCATCACCGCCAGCGACGTGATCAGGCCACCACGCTGCCGGTTTCCAAAGAACAGTGCGAAATTGGCCAGCATGCCGATGGCGCCGGCAAGCGTCGCCGTCACGGTCATGGTCAGTGTATCGCGGTTTCCGACATGGGCCAGCTCATGCGCCATGACCCCCGCCGTTTCCTCCCGGGTCAGCACGTTGAGCAGGCCGGTCGTGGCCGCAACAGCGGCATGCCGGGGATTGCGGCCCGTGGCGAAGGCGTTGGGCTGCTGACTGTCAATAAGATAGACCCGTGGCGGCGGCAGGCCGGCCGACTGCGCCATGGCCTGAGTATCGCGAACAAAGGTGCGAATGACCGGGCGACCATCATCATCGTGCACTTCCTGGGCCCCCTGCATGCGCAGGACGATCTTGTCGGCATTCCAGTAGGAGACGATGTTCATCACCGCCGCCACGGCCAGCGCCACCAACATGCCAGCCTGTCCGCCGATCAGGAAGCCGACGGCCATGAACAGGCCGGTTAAAGCAGCCAGCAGGATAAAGGTCTTGAGTGTCGCCATGGCAATGTGTCGCTTATTCAAAAGGAGATTTTCTCGCTCTGTGTTTCCATATAGGGAGAGTGGTTAAGAAATTCAGGAGTCCCGTTCATGTCTGGTGACAAAAACCGCCCCGCCAAAGCCCTGTCTCCCGAAGCCAGACGCGCCCTTGCCGAAGCTGCAGAGCGTCGGGCTGCCGAGGCCGCGCGCATGGCCGAACTGGAAACCGGGCGGCAGGGCGAAAAAGGCGGTCCAAAGGCGATTGAACCAACCCGTTATGGTGACTGGGAACGCAAGGGGATCGCTTATGATTTCTGATCGGGTGCTGCAGGCTGTTCGGCCCGGACCGGGTTTTCCAGCACGCCGATACCGTCAATCTCGACCCGGACGGTGTCCCCGGGCTTGAGATAGTTTGGTGGCGTGCACGCGTCTCCGACGCCACCCGGCGTACCGGTAAAGATCGTGTCTCCGACCTCGAGCGTCATGGCCTGGCTGAGATGCGCCAGTTGAAACGCGGGTTTGAAGATCTGGTGCCGGGTGTGGGAGTCCTGGCGGACCTCGTCATTTACCCGGCAGCGTATCGGCAGATTCAGCGGATCCACCTCGTCGGCCGTAACGATCCAGGGGCCAAGTGGCGCATGGGTGTCAAAGGATTTGCCGATGCTGAACTGGCCCGTCCGGCGCTGCCAATCGCGCACACTGACATCATTGCCGCAGCAATATCCAAAAATATGCTCCATCGCCCTGTCTTCCGGCACATGTCGCCCGCCGCGCCCAACAATGAAAACAAGCTCGGCCTCGTAATCCACCCGGTCTGATACGGTCGGGATCTCAATCGCCTCGCCCGGCCCGATAATGCTGGTCTGGGCCATGGCAAAAAAGGTCGGAAAGTCCGGCGCCTGCCGGCCCGTTTCCGCAATATGATCGGCATAATTCAGACCCAGACCCCAGATTTTTCCCGGCCGCGTCATTGGCGCCAGAAGCCGCACATCACCGAAAGCGTGGTCACTGTGCCCGGCCAGGCCCTCGACCTGCGGGCGCAGGCTGTCCCATCGGCCAATCAGCGTTTTCATATCGCTGCCGAGACCGGCCATCCGTCCGGTGAGATCGATCAGGCCATTGCTCTCAACCCGACCCAGGCGGGTCTGTCCGTCCAACTCATAGCGCGCCAGTTTCATGCTTCACCCTTTCATCTCGCGAAGGCGATCTGAAGCGGGCTGGACAGGAAATCAAGCCATCGGGGGCCAGGGTCCCGGCATCAGCCCCGCTGTTGACCGCCCCGGCATCGCCGGTGAAACTGGCGCATGACCCTTCCCTCTTCTCCTCCGCGGTCCAAAACACAGGGCGTCTCCGTCCTGGACGTTCTGGCCGAGCTTGCCCTTTACGCTTCGGCGGCGCTGATCATCACCGGGCTGGTCCTGCCCTCAATCTGGAAACCGAACACGTTCGGCTTTGGCGGCACGGAATATAATCTGTACGGCATCGTCATGACCCTGTTCGAGGCCGGCCTGCCCGTTCTCGGTCTGGTCGTGGTGGTCTTCTCGGGTATTTTCCCCATCGCCAAAACACTGACCGCGGCGCTGATTTTCCGCCAGGGCGCCCGGCCCAGCCCGCGGCTGGCGGTGTGGCTGAACCTGCTTGGGAAATGGTCCATGCTGGACGTCTTCCTTGCCGCCCTGCTGATCGGCATCAGCCAGATCAGCGTGTATATCGGGTTCGAAACCCGGGCTGGCCTGTATTATTTCGCCCTCGGCGTGGTGCTGAACAATGCCGCAACACTGCGTCTGACCTTTTCCCGCGCCGGCGGAGGCGCTATCTAGCTGACATGACCCAACACACCACTCCTCAAAACGCCCCCAAGCTCGACATTCGGATTATCCCGGTGACGCCCCTGCAACAGAATACCAGCCTCGTCTGGTCATCGGAGACGATGGAAGGTGTTTTCGTCGATCCCGGCGGCGAGATTGATCGCCTGATGGCCGCTGCCGACCAGTTCGGGGTCAAGATCGTCGCCGTCTGGCTGACCCATGGCCACCTCGACCATGCTGGGGCCGCCGAGGCCGTGCGCGACCGGACGGGCTGCCCGATTATCGGACCGCACAGGGAGGACCAGTGGCTTCTCGACGAGATCGAGGCCCAGGGCGCCAAATATGGCATAGCCGACGGCAAAAATGTGACGCCGGACCGTTATCTTGACGACGGCGACACGCTGGATCTGGCAGGGGAGACGTTTCACGTCGCCCACTGTCCCGGCCACACGCCCGGACACGTGGTGATTTATCACAAGGCTGGCCAGCTCGCCTTTGTCGGCGATGTCCTGTTCCGGGGCTCGGTCGGACGCACGGATTTTCCGCGCGGCAACCACCAGCAGCTGATCGACTCCATTACCGGGAAATTATGGCCGCTTGGCCCCGACATGCGGTTTGTCCCCGGCCATGGCCCGATGAGCACGTTCGGGCAGGAGCGCCAGGACAATCCCTTCGTCGCCGATCAGGTTCTGGGCACCGCCTGACCGGGCGCAGGGTCTGCGGCGCAGGTCTTGACCCTGAGGGGCAAAAATTGCACCAGAGCTGCAGTTTTTGACCATCTTTTTTGTTCGGGGTTTTGCCATGCGCGTCGCGATGATCGGAACAGGTTATGTTGGCCTGGTGAGCGGGGCGTGTTTCGCCGATTTTGGTCATGTGGTGACCTGCGTGGACAAGGATGCCAGCAAGATCGACCGGCTGCACCAGGGCATCATGCCGATCTATGAACCGGGCCTCGACACGCTGGTCGAGAAGAACGTGAAGGAAGAGCGCCTCTTCTTCACCACCGAGGCGAAGGACGCCATTGCCGATGCCGATGCGGTGTTCATCGCGGTGGGCACGCCGTCCCGGCGCGGCGATGGCCATGCCGACCTGTCCTATGTCTATGCCGCAGCCGAAGAGATTGCCGAGCTGATGGATGGCTTCACCGTCGTGGTGACCAAGTCCACCGTGCCGGTCGGCACCGGTGACGAGGTCGAAGACATCATCCGCAGGAAGCGTCCCGACGCCGATTTCGCCGTGGTCTCCAATCCGGAATTCCTGCGCGAGGGCGCCGCCATCAAGGATTTCAAGATCCCCGACCGGGTCGTGGTCGGCACCGACAATGAACGCGCCCGCGAACGGATGCGGGAACTCTACCGCCCGCTCTTCCTGAATGAGACCCCGATCCTGTTCACCAATCGCCGGACCTCGGAGCTGATCAAATACGCCGCCAATGCCTTCCTCGCGGTCAAGATCACCTTCATCAACGAGATGGCGGATCTGTGCGAGAAAGTCGGCGCCAATGTGCAGGAAGTGTCCCGCGGCATCGGGCTCGATGGCCGGATCGGCTCGAAATTCCTCAATGCGGGGCCCGGCTATGGCGGCTCCTGCTTCCCGAAAGACACCCTCGCTCTGACCAAGACCGCCAATGACCATGACAGCCCCGTGCGCATTGTCGACACGGTGGTCGAGGTCAATGCCGCGCGCAAGAAGGCCATGGCGGAAAAGGTCATCGCGGCCATGGGCGGCGACGTCAACGGCCGCAGGATCGGCGTGCTCGGCCTCGCCTTCAAGCAGAACACCGATGATATGCGCGACGCCCCCAGCCTCGACATCGTGCCCGCCCTGGTCGCAGCCGGCGCGCAGATCACCGCCTTCGACCCCGAGGCCATGGACGAGGCCCGGCACCTGATCGAGGGCATTGCCTATGCCGAGAACGCCTATGGCGCCGCCGAAGGCGCCGAGGCCGTCGTCATCCTGACCGAGTGGGACCAGTTCCGCGCCCTCGACATGGACCGCCTGCAGGGCGCCATGGCCGGGCGCAGCCTGATCGATTTGCGCAATATTTACGACCCCTCTGATATGAAGAAGCGCGGCTTCGCCTACACCTCCATCGGGCGGCCGGAGATCGACGAGAAGGCCTGAGCTGGGTCCCTTTCATCAACCGACCAACGACAAACTCTGCATAAAGCAGACATACCAGAATAAAGAGAGCCAGCGGCTCTCGCAGACCAATAGCGGCCACACAGCAGGACTGGAACAATGCATTTAACCAACCGAATCCTAATTACAGGCGGGGCCGGCTTTATCGGCAGCCATTTGTGTGACCGTTTGCTGGAACGCGGCGACGAGGTGCTGTGCGTCGACAATTTCTTCACCGGCGCGCGCAGCAATGTCGAGCATCTGATCGGGCACACACGGTTCGAACTGATGCGCCACGATGTGACCTTTCCGCTCTTTGTCGAGACCGACCAGATCTACAATATGGCCTGCCCGGCAAGCCCGGTGCATTACCAGTTCGATCCCGTCCAGACGACCAAGACCAGCGTGCATGGCGCGATCAACATGCTGGGCCTCGCCAAGCGGACCAAGGCGCGTATCCTCCAGGCCTCCACCTCAGAAGTCTATGGCGATCCCAACATCCACCCCCAGACCGAGGACTATTGGGGGCATGTGAACCCGATCGGACCCAGATCCTGCTATGATGAGGGCAAGCGCTGCGCCGAGACGCTGTTCTTCGACTATCACCGCCAGCACCAGCTCGACATCAAGGTCGCCCGCATCTTCAACACCTATGGCCCGCGCATGCACCCCAATGATGGCCGTGTGGTGTCGAACTTCATCGTCCAGGCGCTCAAGGGGGAGGACATCACCCTCTATGGCGACGGGGAACAGACCCGCAGCTTCTGCTATGTCGATGATCTGGTGGACGGGCTGATCGCGCTGATGGACAGCCCCGAGGGCGTCACCGGCCCGATCAATCTCGGCAATCCGGGTGAGTTCACCATTAAGGAGCTCGCCGAGCAGGTCATTGATCTGACCGGCTCGACATCAAACATGGTGCACAAGCCCCTGCCCCAGGATGATCCCCGCCAGCGTCAGCCCGACATCAGCCGGGCCGCCGACCAACTGAACTGGGCACCCAAGGTCGCCCTGCGCGACGGGCTCACAAGGACGATTGCCTATTTTGACGGGCTGCTGACGCGGATGGGCTAAGCCAGACCGGCGGCCTATTCGGCGGCCACGGTCTGCGGCTTGCGCTTGTCGAACAGGGACCAGACGCCGTCATCCCCGTGCCAGTCCCCCCGTGTGGCACCCTTGGAATATTCGGTGGCCCGGGCTTCGAAGAAATTGGCGTGCTCGACCCCGTTGAGGATCTCGCTCAGCCACGGCAGGGGATGCTTGGTGATGCCAAAAATCGGCTCCAGCTTGAGCTGGCCCAGGCGCCAGTCGGCGATATAGCGGATATAGGCCTTGATATCGGCCGGGGTCATGCCCTCGACGTCGCCTGCCTCAAATGCCAGATCGATAAATTTGTCCTCGAGCTTGACCACGGTTTCGCAGGCCTCACGGATCCGGCTCTTGACCCGGGGCGTCAGGGCACCGGTCTCGGCCGCGAAGGTGTGGAACAGCTTCATCATGCCTTCGCAATGCAGGCTCTCGTCGCGGATCGACCAGGTCACGATCTGTCCCATGCCCTTCATCTTGTTGAAGCGCGGGAAATTCATCAGCATGGCGAATGAGGCGAACAGCTGCAGGCCCTCGGTAAAGCCGCCAAACACCGCCATCGAGGTCAGGATGTCCTCATTACTCTCGGTGCCGAACTGACCCAGATAGTCATGCTTGGCTGCCATTTCCTCATATTCCATGAAGGCCGAGAATTCCGAATCGGGCATGCCGATGGTTTCCAGAAGCAGCGCATAGGCGGCAATGTGCACCGTTTCCATATTGGAGAAAGAGGCCAGCATCATCCGCACTTCGACCGGCTTGAAGAGCGGCATGTAGTTTTCCATGTAATTGGCGCCGACCTCGACATCCGACTGCGTGAAAAAGCGGAAAATCTGGGTCAGCAGATTGCGTTCGCGGTCGTTCAGCTTGTTGACCCAGTCCTTGCAGTCCTCACCCAGAGGCACTTCTTCCGGCAACCAGTGGACCTGCTGCTGCAGCTTCCAGAAATCATGCGCCCAAGCATACCGGAAGGGCTTGTAAGACACGCTGGGCGTCATCAGTCCGGGGAGTGAAACCTGTCCGTCAGCCATTTTCCGTCTCTTCTCATTCTCTGCTTCTTTTCACTATATATAGTGGTCAGGTTCGAGACGTTTCGCAAGATGTATCCGCTGCCCTGCGACGTCTGTTCACAGGGCGTCCACAGAAAACCATGTCTGAAGCGACTCGCCTGCCCCGCGCCGCGCCCCTGCCGGGCCGGTCGTGCGCCGGCCTAACGGCGCAGCGAAAAGGTGAGTCCGGCAAAATCCTCGGTCTCGCTCGCCCGCAGGGCACGGTCGCGATACTCGACCTCGCGGCGGATATAGCTCAGGGCCAGCTGGCCGAGACCGCTCTGAAAGGCGATGCCGGCATGCAGGTCCCCGACGGTCGCCCGGTCCCGCAGGGCCATGCCATTCACCGACATCCGCCCGCCCAGGTCCGGCTCCCAGACCAGCGCTTCGCCATCGGCCCCGGCAAACAGCGACCAGCTGCGAATGACACTATTGTTGCCCCTCTGGTCAAAGGCCCGGCGAATCCGCACTTCACCGCCGATCCGCCGGACGGCAAGATCACCATCCTGGGAGAAGGACACACGCGGCGTGACCTTGACGTCAAACCCGAAGCCCGTCTGCGCCGCAGGCGCCGACAGCGACCATTTCGCCGACAGGCCGCGCACCTCCCGCGGGACATCCTGCAGGGCCCGGCTCTCGCGGAGGGCGGCAAGTTCCGCCATAGGGTCGGTCACAAAAAGGCGGGCCGTCAGTCCTTCCGACATGCCCCGGCGCGTCGGCACAGGCGGGTCGAAGGCAAAGGCCAGCTCGCCGGACAGCTCCGCCGACGGTTCGCCGCTGACCGGCCGCAAGTCAACCGGCAGACGCAGCCCGGCCGGCCGGGCGCTGACCGGTGATGGCCTGACATCGCGGCCACCCGGCGCGGCGCTGACCTGTGACGGCAAATTGTCGAGGCGGCTCGGCTGAACCTCATAGGCATGAACGGGAACACTGAGATCGGCATAATTGTTTTCCACCAGGCTGCAGCCGCTGGTGATCAAGCTGCCAAGCAGACAAACGGCCCAAAGAACTGGACGAAACGGAACGCGCATTGCCTTACTCCCACAAGCTGACACCGGCACCATGGGAACGGAGCGTTTCGTAATGATAAACAAAACCGGCCCCAGCATTAGACATTTGGCCGGGAGAATTAAGACTTAGATATCGGCCCGCAGGCGCAGAATGCCCGTCAGGACAGGGGATTCAGACGCTGCGGACCATATTTCCAGGTTAATTCCTGGCAAGAAATCTGTGGCGGGACAGGCAGCTGCACGACACGCGGGGGTGCTTGCCTGAGGCCCGGCTTTCTGTCATGACCTCCGCCGTCAATCGCGTCCGGCCGCGTCGACCGGGCTGCGCTGACGACTGGAAACCGGTGTCGGAGTGTGGCGCAGCCTGGTAGCGCACCTCGTTCGGGACGAGGGGGTCGCAGGTTCGAATCCTGCCACTCCGACCAGGCCCGGCACAGGCCTGGCCCCGCAGGCCGGCACCGGAACGATGCCGCGCCCAGGCCTCCCGCACATGCGTGATATGACCTTTATGCCGCCCCGGCCCGCTGACTTACAGCCGACCGTCGCCGCCCGTCAGCCCCTTTGGGTCCGGGCTCTGGAGTCGGGTTAGCGCCCGCTGCAAACCAAACAACCCACGCCTGGGGCGTGGGCTGGTCATGTGTCCATCCGGGATCAGGCCGCCTACTGGCAGGCGAGACATTCGTCATAATCGGTGTCGGGCACCTCCATGCCGATCGGCCCCTTCTTGTCATTCAGCTGACCGGCAAAGCCCGCGCGCTGAACCGATTTCGACCGGCAATAGTAAAGCGACTTCACACCCCGCTCCCACGCCGTCCAGTGCAGCATGTGCAGGTCCCATTTATTGATGTCGGCCGGCAGGAAGACATTCAGCGACTGGGCCTGGCAGATATAAGGCGTCCGGTCGGCCGCATGCTCGATGACCCAGCGCTGATCAAGTTCGAACGCCGTCTTGAACAGCGCCTTCTCATGATCGTCCAGCCCGTCGAGATGCTGGACCGAGCCCTCATGCTCCAGAATGGAGCTCCAGACATCGTCCGTGTTCAGCCCCTTCTGCTCCAGCAGGTCTTCAAGATGGGCATTCTTGACCGTAAAGGATCCCGACAGCGTCTTGTGGGTATACACATTGGCCGGAACAGGTTCGATACCGGCCGACACACCGCCACAAATGATCGAGATCGACGCCGTCGGTGCCACCGCCATCTTGTGGCTGAACCGCGCCATCATGCCGGTCTCAGCAGCGTCGCCACAGGGACCCCGCTCCTTGGCCAGCTTGACCGAAGCCGCGTCGGCGCCCTGGCGTATGTGCTTGAACAGCTTTTCATTCCAGACTTTCGCCATGGCGCTTTCAAACGGCACATTCATTTTCTGCAGGAAAGAGTGGAAGCCCATGAGGCCGAGACCCACGGACCGTTCGCGCTGGGCGGAATAGACGGCCCGCGCCATTTCGTCCGGCGCCTCGCGGATAAAAGTCTCAAGAACATTGTCGAGGAAACGGAAAATATCCTCGATGAAATTCTCGTCCTTGCTCCATTCGAGATATTTCTCGGCATTGACCGAAGACAGGCAGCACACCGCCGTGCGGTCGGCCCCAAGGTGATCCAGACCCGTTGGCAGGGTGATCTCCGAGCACAGGTTTGACTGGGTCACTTTCAGGCCAAGCTGGCGCTGGTGCGCGGGCATGGCATTGTTGACCGTGTCGGTGAACAGCAGATAAGGCTCACCGGTCTGGATCCGGAGTTCGAGAATTTTCTGCCAGAGTTTGCGCGCATTGACGGTGCGGAGAACCTCACCGGACTTGGGCGAGATCAGGCCGAACTGCTCATCCTTGCGGACCGCTTCCATGAAGGCGTCAGTGATGTTGATGCCGTGATGCAGGTTTAGCGACTTGCGGTTGAAATCGCCCGATGCTTTCCGGATTTCCAGGAATTCTTCGATTTCGGGGTGGTGAATGTCGAGATAGCAGGCGGCCGAACCGCGCCGCAGCGATCCCTGAGAAATGGCCAGTGTCAGGCTGTCCATGACCCGGATGAAGGGAATGATGCCGGAGGTCTGGCCATTCTGGCCGACCTTTTCACCAATTGAGCGGACATTGCCCCAATACGTCCCGATGCCACCACCATTCGATGCCAGCCAGACATTCTCCGTCCAGGTCCCGACAATATCGTCGAGACTGTCGCCAACCTGGTTGAGAAAACATGAAATCGGCAGGCCACGGGCTGCCCCGCCATTTGACAGCACCGGTGTCGCCGGCATGAACCACAGCTTGGACATGTAGTCATACAGCCGCTGGGCATGATCCGAATCGTCGGCAAAGGCATTCGAGACGCGCGCGAACATGTCCTGAAACGACTCGCCCGGCAGGAGATAGCGGTCGCGCAGCGTTACCTTGCCAAAATCTGTCAGCAGGTCATCGCGGCTGCGATCCAGCTCGATGCTGTCGACCACCCGCAGCGCAGGGCCATGGGTGGCGGCTTCACTCACCGGCCGCGACTTTGCCATCTGCGATGCTGTGCTGGTTCCCGACATATTCAATACCCCTCTGACATCCATAAAACAAAGCCTTTCGGCTTAAAACTGCCACATGCAGTGTATCAGCCCCGACCTGACACAACATATAGTGGGCCTAAGGTTAATAGCTGGTCAATGGCCCCGATCTCAAAAACGTCACCTCGGCAGTGGATAACGTCTGAACAACTGGTTAATTCCTGTTCGCATTCACCGTCACCGTCGGGCTTTTGCAGGGGTTCAGAAACTCACTGCAGAAACCTCTGCGCTGCCGCACCTTTTCCGCCCTCACGCCGCCTTGAGGCCGCCTGCCGGCACGGCCGTCGCGAGGATAGCATCAGGCCAGTCCCGAATCGACCGTCGATTTATCCCTGATTCGACCGTCACCGGTTTGACGCGGCGCAGAGACCGGTTAGACACATTGACCGGCCTTCGCTCAGGGAGACGACAGCAGTGCGGATCATGATCGTCACGGATGCCTGGGAACCCCAGGTCAATGGCGTTGTGCGGACCATGCAGCGCGTGATCGAGGAGCTGGAGGGCGAGGGACACGTCTTTGATGTGGTGCACCCCGGGGCGGGCTTTGTCACCGTGCCTCTGCCGACCTACCCGGAAATCAAGCTGGCCCTGCTGGCCGGCCGCGCCCTGAAGCGGCGCTTTCATGCGTTTGAACCGGACGCTGTGCATATTGTCACCGAGGGTACGCTGGGCATGGCGGGGCGGACCATGTGTCTGCGCATGGGGCATCCTTTCTCAACCGCCTACCATACCCGTTTTCCGGAATATGTTGCCGCCCGCTTCCCGATACCGACCCGCTGGGGATACAGCTTCGTCCGCTGGTTTCATAAATATTCCGGGCGCGTCATGGTGCCGACCCAGTCCATGGTCGAAGAGCTGGAAGCAGAGGGCTTCATCAACACCAT
Source organism: uncultured Hyphomonadaceae bacterium (assembly GCA_938084575.1). GTDB lineage: Bacteria > Pseudomonadota > Alphaproteobacteria > Caulobacterales > Hyphomonadaceae > Henriciella. The sequence goes on along the minus strand of CALKFG010000006.1, from coordinate 101,909 downwards.
TGCCTGGACCCGCGGCGTGAATATTCAGCAATTCCATCCCGAGAAGCGGGTCACGCCCGGCAGCCAGGCCGATCCCTTTGCCGGCCTCGCCCGCCCGATTTTTCTGAATGTCGGCCGGGTTGCGGTGGAAAAGAATATCGAAGCCTTCCTGAAGCTCGACCTGCCCGGGTCAAAAGTGGTGGTCGGCGACGGGCCAGCCCGCAGGGAACTCGAGAAACGGTATCCCGAGGTGGTCTTTACCGGCGCCCGCTTCGGAGACGCGCTGGCCGCATGCTATGCCAATGCCGATGTGTTTGTATTTCCCAGCCTGACCGATACATTCGGCCTCGTTGTTCTGGAGGCGATGGCCTCGGGCACCCCGGTGGCCGCGTATGAGGCCACGGGGCCGAAGGACGTCATTCCCGGATCACAGGCCGGGACCATCACGCCGGTATCAGGCGACCTGGCCGCCGGCGCCCGCGCGGCCCTCGACCTCGATCGCGACACCTGCCGCGCTTATGCCGAAAAGTATAGCTGGCATGCTGTAGCGCTGGCATTCCTGGCCAATCTGCAGCCGATGCCGACCCCGGCCAGACGCCGGTTCTGGCAGCGTTTACGGCGGAAAAAGAAGATCTGGGTGGTCTGGGACTGAGCGCTGCAGGTCGGGCCTGAAAGCTGTCCACCTCCCCAATCGGCACCTGACAGCGTAATCATTGCCGCAGTCCATTCCAGCCATGGTGGACGGCATCTGACCGAGGGTCTAAACACGCCCGAATTCTGGACTCTAACAGCCAAGAGGTACGCCATGCCCATCAAAGTCGCGATCAATGGATTCGGCCGAATCGGACGTCTCGTCCTGCGCTCGATCGTCGAACATGACCGGACGGATATTGAAGTCGTGGCGATCAATGATCTCGGCCCCGTCGAAACCAATGCACACCTTCTGCAATATGACAGCGTGCATGGGCGCCTGCCGTTCGAGGTCACCGTCGATGGCGACCAGATCAGGGTGGGGCGGCACAGTTTCACCTGCACCGCCGTGCGCAATCCTGCCGACCTGCCGCATGCGGCCATGGGTGTCGACATCGCAATGGAATGTACCGGCATCTTCACCGACCGTGACAAGGCCGCCGCCCATCTGCAGGCGGGTGCCAAGCGGGTCCTGATTTCGGCACCCGGCAAGAATGCGGACAAGACCATCGTCTATGGCGTAAACCACAACACACTGACCGCGGATGACACGGTGGTGTCCAACGCATCCTGCACCACAAATTGCCTGTCACCCGTGGCCAAGGTGCTGAATGATACGGTCGGTATCGAGCGGGGGTACATGACCACCGTCCATGCCTACACCGGCGATCAGCCGACTCTGGATCGCATGCACAGCGACCTGTATCGCAGCCGGGCCGCCGCCACATCGATGATCCCGACCTCGACAGGGGCTGCGAAGGCCGTTGGCCTGGTCCTGCCGGAGCTGGCCGGTAAGCTCAACGGATCCGCCGTGCGGGTTCCGACGGCGAATGTCTCTCTGGTCGATCTCGTCTTTGATGCCGCGCGCGACACCGATGCGGACGAAATCAATGCGGCGATCAAGGCCGCGGCCGAGGGACCGATGAAGGGCGTTCTTGCCTACTCCACCGCCCCCCTGGTGTCGGTCGATTTCAACCACAATCCCGCCAGCTCTTCCTTTGCCGCCGATGGCACAAGCGTGACCGACAAGCGGATGGTCCGGATCATGTCCTGGTATGACAATGAATGGGGGTTCGCGACCCGGATGAGCGACACGGCCCTGGTCATGGCGAACTTTCTGTAAGGTGAGGATCTGAGATTTTGGCTGCGGCGACACCTTTCCGACACATAGAAGAGGCCGGCAGCCTGATCGGACAGACCGCCCTGGTGCGGGTTGATTTCAACGTTCCCATGGACGGGAGCCGGGTCAGTGACCCGACCCGTCTGGCCGCAGCCGTCGATACTGTTCAGGCTTTGAGACAACAGGGGGCCAAGGTCGCCCTGCTGTCGCATTTTGGACGCCCCAAAGGCATCCGCCAGGCAGAGCTGAGCCTCGCGCCCCTGGCTGCGCCGTTTTCACGCCTGATCGACACGCCGGTCAGCTTTGTTGATGACTGTGTCGGAGAGCCCGTCCGCGCGGCGATCGCGGCCCTGCCGCCCCAGGGCGTTATCCTGCTGGAAAACACCCGCTTCCACGAGGGCGAGGAGCGCAATGATCCGGACCTCGCCGCGCAAATGGCGGCGCTGGGCGACCTGTTCGTCAGCGATGCCTTTTCGGCCGCGCACAGGGCCCATGTCTCCACAGTCGGGCTGGCGCAGCACCTGCCGGCCTATGCCGGCCGGGCCATGCAGCGCGAACTGTTGGCCCTGGATGCGGCGCTGGGCACACCACAACGCCCTGTTCTGGCCGTGGTCGGCGGGGCCAAAGTGTCGTCGAAAATCGAGCTGCTGATGAATCTGGTCGAGAAGGTCGATGCGCTGGCCATTGGCGGGGGCATGGCCAACACCTTTCTGGCGGCGCGCGGCCACAGCGTCGGCACGTCTTTGTGCGAGCATGATCTGACCGGTACCGCACGGCAGATCCTGCAGCGGGCCTCGGAAGTCGGCTGTGACATTCTGCTGCCGCGGGATGTCGTCGTCGCCCGGGCATTTGCGGCGCATGCCCCGCACCGGATTTGTGGCATCGATGAGGTGTCAGATGAAGAGATGATCCTCGACTGCGGCCCGCAAAGCGTCGCGATCCTTGCGGCCGCTATGGATGTCGCCAGAACCCTGGTCTGGAACGGGCCGCTGGGGGCCTTTGAGCTGCCCCCCTTCGACACCGCGACCGTTCAGGCCGCGAGGGCCGCCGCCCATCGCTGCGACGCCGGAGGGCTGATCGCCGTGGCGGGCGGGGGCGACACGGTCTCGGCCCTGAACCATGCCGGCGTCACCGGAAACTTCACCCATGTCTCCACTGCAGGGGGGGCCTTTCTCGAATGGATGGAAGGAAAGGACCTTCCGGGCGTCGATGCCCTCATCCGTTAAAACAAGGAACATATTCCCATGGACAGACAGAAAATGGCCGATCGCATAGCCACCGATCGCGGCTTCATCGCCGCCCTGGACCAGTCCGGCGGGTCGACTCCCAACACCTTGCAGGCCTACGGTATCCCCGCCGGCGCTTATAGTGGTGAGTCCGATATGTATCGGCTGATCCACGAAATGCGCGCGCGAATCATCAGGTCCCCCGCCTTCAACAGAGCCAGTATTCTCGGTGCTATTTTGTTCGAGCGCACCATGGACAGTGCGATAGATGGTATCCCAACCGCAGAATATCTCTGGAAAACCTGTAACATTGTGCCCTTCCTGAAGGTTGACAAAGGCATGCTGGATGAGGCCGATGGCGTTCAGTTGATGAAGCCCATGCCGGATCTGGACGGTCTGCTCGACCGCGCCATAGAAAAAGGTATTTTTGGCACCAAGATGCGCTCGGTGATCCATGCTACCTCTGGCACTGGCATCGCCGCTATCGTGACGCAGCAATTTGATGTTGCACGGCAGATCCTGTCCAAGGGACTTGTGCCGATTATCGAGCCGGAGGTGACGATTACAATGGCGGATAAAGCGGCGGCCGAAAGCCTATTGCGGGACGAAATCGTCAGACACCTCGACCAGTTGCCGCCCTCACAGCACGTCATGCTGAAATTAACGCTGCCAGAAGAGGCCAATCTCTACCGGCCGCTTGCCAGTCATCAGAATGTCACCAGGATGGTGGCGCTCTCGGGCGGATATGACCGAGAAACAGCAAATACCAGGCTGGCCCGGAATGCAGGCATGATTGCAAGCTTTTCACGAGCCCTCACCGAGGGCCTGTCTGCATCACAAAGCGATATCGAGTTCGATGCACAGCTGGGTAAAACCGTGTCCGAAATTTATGCCGCATCCTGTGCCGGCTGAACAAAGCTCCGAAACGGGCCCTAGGCGCGCGTCACGATGCAGGTGTATAAGACAGGATGAGCCTTGACCAAACCCGAGAGCGTGCGCGCCTATATTTAATCACCCCACCGCAGATCAGCGATATAGCGGCCTTTACCGACCAATTTAAAGCCGCCATTGCCGGCGGGGACATTGCCAGCCTGCAAATCCGGCTCAAGCTGAATGGCGAAATAGATCCTCTGGCAACCCGTCAGGTGGCGCAGGCGGTACAACCGCTCTGCCGAGCCAATCAAATCGCACTCATCATAAATGACAGCCCGCAACTCTGCCTTGCACTGGATGCGGATGGTGTTCATCTCGGCGACAAGGACATGGAGATTGCTGCCGCCCGAAAACTGATCGGGGATGAACTTATTATTGGGGCGACCTGCCGAAATAGCCGCCATCAGGCTATGATCGCGGGTGAAGCAGGTGCGGATTATATCGCTTTTGGGGCCTTCCATCCCAGTCCAACCAAGTCCGACACCCAGCCGGCGGACCCCACCCTTCTGACCTGGTGCCAGAAATTTCTGACTCTGCCCTGTGTCGCGATCGGCGGCATTGAGGTCTCAAACGCCGAACCGCTTATTGCCGCCGGAGCCGATTTTATTGCCGTCTCGAGTGGCGTCTGGAATTATCACGACGGCGCCGCGGCCGCTGTAAACCTGTTCAATCTGGCGATTGATCGGGCGATGCAGGGACAGTAAACGCGGATGGTGGCACAGCCCGGCCGGTAACAATTTCCCGCAGCGACTGGTCCATCCGGAACGCAGCCCGGAGCAGCTCCGCTACAATCCGGAGCAAGCACGCGGCGATCACGGCTTTTATCGGCGCCGCCAGCAGCGCGATCACCCCGTCAGCAGGACCGTAGACGTCACCGAGCCTGCCAGCGATCATCAGCAGACCCATATACATCCGCTCAAGGCAGCGCAGCGAGATGATGAGGAGTCCAACCAGATAAACCAGCTGGACCAAAACCGGGCCCATGGGGCGCTCAAAGCTCAACCAGCGAGACAAAAGTCCCATACTCTTCTCCTCACATCCTCCATCGCATAAAGCCCCAAGCCGGTGTGTGTGTCCACAGAACTTGACCAGATCACACGCCACCGTTACCCCGCGCGCAGTAGTTACAGGAACGAAATTATGGCCAAGATCAATGGCAACGAGATCAAGCCAAACATGGTGATTGAGTATAATGGAAGTGTCTGGCGGGCAATGAAGTGCAATGCCGTGAAGCCCGGCAAAGGCGGCGCCTTCAACCAGGTCGAAATGCGCAACCTGTTCAACGGGTCCAAGGCAAATGAACGATTCCGCGCGAATGAGGCCGTGGAAAGGGTTCGCCTTGAGCAGAAAAGCTTTCAATACCTATTCGACGCTGGGGAGTCTTACGCCTTTATGGACCAGGAAACCTTTGAGCAAATCGAAATCCAAAAAGATTTCATCGGCGACGACGGCGCCTTTCTGCAAGACGGCATGGTCGTCGAAATTGAATTTTATGGCGACACACCGATCGGCGTCGCCATACCGGATCAGGTCATTCTGACAGTGGAAGAGACAGAGCCTGTGGTCAAAGGCCAGACCGCGGCAAACAGCTTCAAGCCAGCGGTGTGCGACAATGGCGTGCGAATTACGGTTCCGCCTTTTGTCGGTGCGGGAGAGCGCGTCGTGGTGCAGACCAGTGACCGCTCCTATCTCCGCCGGGCTGACTGATGTCCAAGCCCTCCGCAGTCGGTAATGTCATGATTGAGGCCGCCCGCAAGGCCGGCCGCGGCCTTGCCCGTGATTTCGGCGAAGTGGAATTCCTGCAGGTTTCCAAAAAGGGCGCCGGGGACTTCGTCTCCAATGCCGACCATCAGGCTGAAGAAATTATTTATGACGCCCTCAGCAAGGTCCGTCCGGGATATGGCTTCGTGATGGAAGAGCGGGGTGTGGTCGAGGGATCAGACAAGACGAACCGGTTCATCATTGACCCACTTGATGGAACCCTGAATTTCCTTCACGGTCAGCCTCATTATGCGGTATCCATTGCCCTCGAACGCGAAGGGGAACTGTTCGCGGGCGTAGTCTATGACGTTTCGCGAAATGAAATTTTCTGGGCGGAAAAAGGCCGAGGCGCCTGGCTGGGCCAACGGAAACTGAAAGTATCTGGACGCAACAAGCTGGAAAACAGTGTGATTGCGACCGGCACGCCATGGATTGGCAAGGAAGCCAGCCGGCATGTACAGTTCGCCACAGAACTTGCGGCGATGACGCCCGTTTGTGCAGGAATTCGGCGATTTGGATCGGCTGCCCTGGACCTCGCCTGGGTCGCCAGTGGCCGCTTTGATGGGTTCTGGGAACGTTATCTCAGTCCATGGGATATCGCGGCGGGCATTGTTCTGGTCCGTGAAGCAGGTGGTGTTTGCACCGAAATTGATGGCGGAGACGTGCTCAAGACCGGGTCACTTATTGCCGCTAATTCCGACCTGCATCCCACCCTTGAGCGTCAAATCCGCAAAGCGCCCGCGTTTAGATCAGATGAGCCTTGAAAGCCCGCCTTCGCCCCGCTTCGGCTGGCTAAGGCGTATCCGAAATGGCCCCGCTTGGCTCAAGGCCAATCGAAAGAGGCTGTTTTGGCTGTGGATCGGCTATCAGTCCATCAAGGGGCTGGCGACTCTGTCTTTGATCTGGGTTCCCTTCCTGATTTACTGGCTCAACCGCTAACCGTCAGGCGTCGAGTTCGACATCCCAGTAAAGGTAGTCCATCCAGGTTTCATGCAGGTAATGAGGGGGAAACCTGCGGCCAATTTCCTGCAGCTGGTAGTGCGTTGGTCGATGCGGTCTGATCGTAAGCTGCATCTCGCAGTCTCTGGGAAGCCGCCCGCCCTTTTTAAGGTTACATGGGGAACAGGCCGCGACGATGTTTTCCCAAACGGTCCTCCCGCCCTTAGAGCGGGGAACCACATGGTCGAATGTCAGGGCATCATTTGACCCGCAATAGGCACAGCTGAAACCGTCACGCAAAAAAACGTTAAACCGTGTAAAGGCAGGATCGCGATCCTGGCGCACAAAGTCTCTTAACGCGATCACACTCGGCAGCCGCATTTCGAAACTCGGGCTGCGCACAAACGCGTCGTATTCTGCAATAATTTCGACGCGATCCAGAAACACGGCTTTGACAACATCCTGCCAGCACCACAGCGACAGCGGATAGTAAGACAATGGCCGAAAGTCGGCGTTCAGGACCAGCGCCGGACGGCCGTTCGGGGGATGGGTCAGAATTTCAGCCACGGCGCCTCGTCTCCCCATGACCCTCCGGAGGGTAATTCTCGAATGCTTGGAAAACGACCTCCCTGTCTGAACTCCACACTCTGCATGATTCCTATCACGAAACTATGACAGCTTCCCCATCCTGCCAATCCCGCCGCGATCAGACCACCCGACTATGGTTCAGCCAGGCCCAAAGCAGGTGGGCGGCCACTGCCCGATAAGGCCGCCAGTCCCCGGCGAGGGCCGTAAACTCCTGCGCCGTATGCCGCATGTCTCGACCGGAAATCTGCCGATACGCCTCCATCAGCCCAACATCCCCTTCTGGGAAGGCATCCAGCTGCCCCATCGCCGTCATCAGAAACAGGTCGGCCGTCCATGGCCCAATCCCCTTCACGGCCATCAACTCGCGACGCGCAACCGGATAGGGCTCTGTCTCAAGCCGATGGAAGCACAGCGCGCCGCTCTCAAGGGCTTCGGCAATCGATTGGAGATGTCTGATTTTCGGATGCGACAGGCCGCAGGCGCGCAGGACCTCAGAGCGTGTGGCCAGAAGTGCGCCGGCGTCGACATGGCCCTCGAACATATCCTGAATGCGCCGCCAGATCGTGCCAGCCGCCTTCACGGACAAAAGCTGATGTACAACCGCCCGTGCCAGTGTCGCGTAAGTTGGGTCGGCATGTCGCCAGTCCGGGATCGCCGTCACCTTAAAGGCCTGCCGAAGCACAGGGTCACGCCTGGACAGGGCGATACAGGCCCGTGCGAGCTGATCTGCCGTCGGCGCCATCAACCCGTATTCGACTGCGCCTTGCGGCCTTCCTCGAGCAGCTCGTCGGAGGCCGTTTCCAGCGCCTCTTGAAGACGCGCCAGCATTTCCTTCGGAGGCATGTCAGGAGGCAACGGTGGCAGCAATTCATACACGATCTTGCCCGGTTTGCGCCGCACACCCCGGGCCGGCCAGCACAGACCCGAATTCGTCGCCATAGGAATAATCGGCAGGTTGAGCGCCTTGTAAAAAGCACGCAAACCCGCCGGCTTATAGGCTGGCGCTGCACCTGGCAGCGTACGTGTCCCTTCCGGAAAGATGGTCAACTGGCGCCCCTGCCCCTGTGGCACGGTTGCCTGAGCCGCTTTCAACATCTTGCGCATGGTTTTCGCACCACCCGCCCGGTCGATTGGAATCTGTCGGGATTTCAGCGCGTACCAGCCCAGAAAAGGATACCACAGCAGCTCCCGCTTCATCACCACCACTGGGTCATCAAATAAGATGAAGGGCATAAACACGTCGAGCATAGCCTGATGCTTTCCCACCACCAGTTGCGCCCCGGCATGAGCATGTTCACGTCCCCTGAACTCAACTTGGATGCCACAAATCAGCTTGAGACCGAAGATCACCAGATGCGCATAGAACCGGATGACACCGACCATGATACGCCGGGGGAGGAACAAGGCCGGCAACCCCAAAAGGCCCAGAACAGCCATGCTGCCATACAGCCATAGAACGAAAAGAAGCGAACGCAGAAGGGTCATCTCATCTCCTTGAGGGCTCTGAGCACTGTCAAGCGCGCGGCGCCACGTGCCGCCAGCCCCGCGGTAACCGGAGCCGAAGAAAGGATAAGAAAGTCCCAGATATCCAGGCTTAGCCTTGGCAACAATTCAGCCTCCACACCGGCGCGACCGGACGCAGAAAAAACGATCAGTGCGGTGACCATCAATGCGGCGAGGGCCCCGCCAATGCCGGCCTGCGAGGCCAAACCCCAAAACCGCCGGGCGAACAAACCGGCGATAAAACGATCCTCTGCACCTGACAGATGCAACACATTGACAATGTCCCGACGCGCCAGAAGAGCCGCATGCGTCGCGAATGCGATCACAGAGATCGCGGTCGCGGCCAGCAGCCCGACGGCACCGAGCCCAACCATACGCAGAACCGAAAGAGCCCGGCGAACATGACCGGCAAACCCGGCATGGGCCCCGACATCTCCGGCAAGATCGGCCGCTCTGAGCAGGCGTTCAATGTCCGGCACGGGATCGCCTGCACTCATATCCGCCTGGACCGCGATCAAAATCGGCACGGGCAGCCCCTCGGGCAAGCCGCCGGGACCAAAACTGGGCGCCAGCAAGGCCTCGATCTCATCCCGCGACAATATGCGGGCGTCGACCACGCTGGACAGATTCTGGATATCCGACGCCACTTCGGCAGCGGTGCGCATATCTGTGTCCTCAAGGATCACGGTCACCTCGCCTTCGATCTGATCTCCCCAGGCCGCGGCCGCGACATAGGTTCCCCGCACCGTCAGGGCAGCCAGCGCCGCAAGAAAGCAAAGCGCACCGATCACGAAAAACAAGGCGGCCTCACGGGCATCACTAACCGGCAAAAGCGGGGATTCCCGAGTCATGCTGCCGCCCCCCGCCGACGCCCGCGCAGCCGGCCCAGATGGATCTCGTAAGCAGGCCGGTCAAATTCATCCACCAGGGCAAGATCATGCGTTGCAATAAAAACCGTGGTTCCAAACCGTTTATTTAATTCCATGAACAGTCTCAGAATCTTGCGGCTCATTTCAGGGTCCACATTGCCTGTCGGCTCATCGGCGATGAGCAGGTCCGGTTTGTTGATCAATGCCCTCGCAATGGCAACGCGCTGCTGTTCCCCGCCCGAGAGTTCTGATGGCCGGGCATCTATACGGTCGCTCAGGCCGACCCAGCGCAACAGATCCTCCACCTCATTCTGGTAAGTTGCGAGTCTGTGCCCAGCTACTCTGAGAGGAAGCGCGACATTCTCAAATGCAGAGAGATGATCCAGCAGACGAAACTCCTGAAACACGACGCCAATACGTCGCCTCAGCGTAACGAGGTCACGTCGCTTGAGGAGACGCGTCGAACGACCGAACAGGCAGATGTCTCCCCGGCTGGGGGACAGAGCCAGGTACATAAGTTTTAAAAGAGTTGATTTGCCGGCACCAGAAGGACCTGTCAGGAAGCTGAACGAGCCCTTGGGCAATGTCAGACCGACGTCTCGCAGAATATCCTCACCATCATGATAATTCAGACCGACCTCGTCCATCCGAACGGCGCTGTCATCATCAAAATCAAACCGAACTCGGGACATGTAAAAGCTTTCAATCAGCCGTGACGATTGTATCGACTATTCTCGCGAAATGGGCGATTGTCCAAGCCATGATCCTCAGCTGTCCTGAATGTGAGACGCAGTACTTCGCCGATGATTCGACGATTGGCGAAAGCGGCAGGACCGTGAAGTGCGCAACCTGTAGCCATATGTGGTTTGTTTCCAGATCCGACGAGTCGGCTTCCAGTTTGCGTCTCCCGGGGGCGCATGAGACTTACCGCGCGCAGCTGCTGGAGCGGCGGCGGCAGTTCAGCCGAAGGGCAGCCACCCTGGCCTGGGTCGGGACCTCAGCCGTCCTGATTGGCCTGATCGGAACATCGGTTTTTTTCCGCGACGAGGTCGCCGGCATCTGGCCGCAGTCCGCCTCTGTCTTCCGCCTCGCCGGATTAGACGTCAATCGGTTCCAGATGGAATTTGTCAGCGCGGAACCAAAGCGGTTCTTCGATGGCACAACACCGATTCTGGAGGTGCGCGGCGCAGTGCGTAATATTTCGCGCAAACCGGTCGAAGCCCCCCACGTCCGTGTCAGCCTCATCGATGAATCCGGCGCTCTTGTGGCCGAGAGCTATTCCCAGATCACGCCAGCCTATATTGAGGGGCGTCAGACCGGTCAATTTACCATGCGGATCGAAGATCCGCCCTATGAGGCATTCGAGCTTGACCTGTCCTTCGTCCCGATCAGCTTTCGGACGCCTGCAAATTCCACCGGGGGTGTCGATGACAACTGATCTAGACGTGATCCTGACCGAGGACGAGCTGCACCAGCACATCGAAAGGCTGGCACAGCAATTGGCGCCCAGGCTGGAAGGCGACTGGACGATTGTATCTATTCTGATCGGGGCTATGCCGTTCACAACCGATCTGATGAAGGCGTTGTCGCGTTACAATGTCCATCCTGTCCTCGACGCGATCTGGCTGGAAAGCTATGGCGATGCGCGCGAATCGAGTGGACGTATTGTTGTTCGGGCCGATATCGCCCGCCCCGTTGCAGGCCGTGGCGTTCTGTTACTCGACGATGTCTTTGATACAGGTCGGACGCTGAGTTTTGCCCGCCAACATCTTCAGGCCAAGGGCGCCCGCGAAGTCATAACATGCGCGCTTGCCCGCAAACCGAATGCCCCCTCAGGCCCAGACGGGGTTGATTTCCACGCATTTGATGTGCCGTCCCGTTATCTCATCGGCTATGGTATGGACGACGCCGGAAAATATCGCGGACTCCCCTTTTTGGGCGCCCTCGACTGAGATCTAGGCGTCCGATGGCGGTCCCGCCCAAGGGGCAAAACGTCGGGCGATGATCTCATAGACTGGTCTCTTAAAGGGGACGATCAGCCCCGGCACGGTTTCGAGGGGAGCCCACCGCCATGCGTCGAATTCAGGCGTATGCTTATCAAGGCGGACATCACTATCCGCCCCCTTGAACCGGAAGGCGAACCATTTTTGGCGTTGCCCCAGAAACGGCCCGCCCATTCGGCGCTTTAACTCGGGCGGAAAATCATAATAAATCCAGTCCTCGGTTTCGTCGATAACATCGACAAGTTTTCCAGCGACACCAATTTCCTCGTCCATTTCTCGTAAGGCCGCGTCACGAAGGGACTCATTGCTGTCCACCCCCCCCTGCGGCATTTGCCATTGAAACGGTCCACGCCCGTTGATCCGCCGGCCAATAAAAACATGGCCCTGGCGCGAGAAAAGAGCCAGGCCGACATTGGCGCGGTAACGGGCGGGGTCTTTGATAGAGTCAGTCACCCCTGGGGATTTAGCTCGGCGACTTTGATCTGACCAGACGTAACGGCCTGACGGGCAAAATGGGATGCCGGCGCCAGTACAATGCCCTGCTGGTCCAGTCTTTCAAACCAGGCATTCAGCAGGTCGACTGTGATCGGGAACGGCATCGCAGTTCCCAGCGACGCACCATGCTCCAAAGCCTCCGCTTCAAGCAAGAGAAGCGCAGACTCAATCTCCGCCGCTTCAGGCCGGGCGTCGATGGCCGTGTCCGCCTGTCCGAATATCAAATTTTCTGCCTGTGCCACGGTCGCCAGTTCTGAGCCGGTCAGATTTCCACCGCCGAAAAAGGCGAGTCCACGCTCCCTGAGGCTGGCGAAAACAGGGGTAAGGGCTTCGGCCCGGGTGGCAAAATGATCGCCCTGAAAATTGATCACGCCCGCATAATCCGACGCACGCGCCAGCAGAATTCCAAGATTGCGGACATTCTGACTGGCGGACGCATTGACCCGCAACATCTGCGCATGCGGTCGCGCCCGTCCATAATCATAGGGTTCCATCGGCAGCTCAATCAGAACCTCGTGTCCGGCCGCCCGGGCACGCTGTATCCAGGACGACAGATTGGGCGCCGTCGGGGCAAAGGACAGGGTAACCTCAGGAGGCAGTTCCTCGATCGCCGAGACGCTTCTCGCCCAGTTAATCCCCAAGCCGCCGACGATGATCGAGACCGTTGGACTGTTTTCCGGATTCTCAAAAACGCGGGCGAATTTTCCAAACGGTGTATCGGCGGCAAGATCCAGTGGTGACCCGACATCACCAGTCCGTTCGGATGCCCGACGGCTGACTTCGCTCAATGACTGGCCGGGCAGGACGTCCTGGCCATTTATGCGAACGCCCAGCCGGGGCTCATCGCCCGCAAACTCCGTCATGCCGGGCCGGAAGGGGGCATCGCCTGAATCCTCTTCATATGCCTGCTCGGTCATGCGCGCCGCGGACGCTGCACTTTCATCGCGGGCAAGCGGCAGGCCCGCAAAAGAAGGATCATCACTGGCGAGGCGCGACTTCAACTGAACGTCTTCCGAGTCCTCAGGCGCAAACAGCGCGACCCTCAGGGATGGCCCCGCAGCCTCTTCATTTCCAAACAGGTGGATCAGGCCTGCGCCGGCTGAGAGCGTCACAGCAAAAGCCAGCAGGCTACCCGACAGATGCAACAGGGCACTTCTGACTGGAGAGGGTTTCCCCGCAACGCGATTCGTCATTTCAGTCTCGTGATGTTGCAACGCATGAACGTTGACCATTGATCCAAAGGGTTAAGAAGACGCAAACCCCTATTAAGGTTTGGCCTGTGCTCCAAGTGGAAAAACCGGTTTGTCCTGAACATGGTCACCGCTGACCCGGACAGGCGAGGCAGGCCCGTGGAGGCGCCCGCCTTAACCTGCCCCCGGCGTGCTGCCGGCAAGAGCCTGTTCGCCTCTCAGCATGTCGATCGCCCGATCGAGCTGGAAGTCATCGCCCTTATAATCCTCAGGCGGCTGCTCATCTGGCAGGCGTCCTCCATTCCGCTCAAAGCCATTTTCATGACTCAAAGCATTGGGCAGATCGGCCTCGGAGTACCGTCGGATACGCTCCATCTGCTCCTCCGTCAGACGCCGGTCTGTGATCATCAAGTCAGGTTCGATACCTGTTCCCTGAATTGAGCGTCCGGCCGGCGTGTAATACCGTGCCGTCGTCAGGCGGATGGCACCGCGATCCGCTCCAAGCGGAATCACGGTCTGCACGGACCCCTTACCAAAACTTGGCATGCCCACAATTGTCGCCCGATCTCGATCCTGCAGGGCCCCGGCAAGGATTTCTGATGCGGAAGCCGAGCCCTGATTGATCAGAACGATAATTGGGACGGTTTTAAACACCTCACCACTTCGCGCATTGTAGCGGGCAATATCTCCTGGCCGCCGGCCAATCGTCGAAACGACCTCTCCACCGGACAGGAATAAGTCCGTAACCGTAATCGCCTGATCAAGCAGCCCGCCGCCATTGTTCCGGACATCCAGAATAATCCCGGCCGGGCGCCGGCCAAGCGCATCTCTGCCACTATCGATCGCGCTTTTCAGCGTCTCCGTCGTGCGCTCATTAAAAGTCGAAATGCGGAAGTAGAGCAGATCGTCGGACTTGAGCGACCATGTCACCGATTTTGGCTCAATGACCTCGCGTGTCAGCGTGATCTGGAAGGGTTCCTCCCCCTCCCGCAGAACCATGATGTCCAAATCGGTGCCGGGTTCTCCCCGCATATCGCTGACCGCATCATCAAGGCTCAACCCGACGATTGGGCGACCATCAATAGCGGTAAACAAGTCGCCGGGCCTGAGGCCAGCACGACTGGCCGGCGTGTCATCCATCGGCGTCACGACTTTGACAAAGCCATCTTCCATTGTCACTTCGATGCCAAGCCCACCATACTGCCCGCTCGTCGTCACCTGCATGGCATTGAAGTCTGCCGCCGACAAATAACTGGAATGAGGATCGAGCGAGGTAAGCATGCCGTCAATCGCAGCTTCAATCACCTCGACCTCATCAATTTCTTCAACATAATCCGCCTTGGCGCGGGCAAGCACTTCAGTGAACAGGTCGAGCTGCTGATAGGTCGTCAGGCGCGACTCATCCCGCTTGCCGTCCGACCAGGCCAGAGCCGAGACACCAACCGCGGTTGCACCAAGGACCACACCAATGGCCGCTCCGGTCAACATTGCTCGCATTACCATCTCCCGACTGCAGCTCAGCTGCTTTCAATCCAGTCCGCCGGATCAACGGGCTCACCGCTTCTCCGGACTTCCATATACAATTCCGGCGCGGGCTCGACTCGCTGGGTCATGCGCGCAACCGGTTCTCCCTGAACGACATCCTGTCCGACATCGACATAAGACCGAGCCATGCCACTTAGAAGCACATGGTAGCCATCAGACGTCGAAATAATCAAGAGTTGACCATAGGTCCGGAAGGGACCGGAAAATTCAACTCTGCCGGACACTGGCGCAAGCACCTGTGCCTGGCTCCGCGTGGCGTAGGTGAGCCCCTCAGAGAGGGTTCCGCCCGGCATCTGATCTCCCCAGGCGCGCAGCAGCCGGCCAGCAGCAGGCGCCCTCAGGGTGGAAATAGCGCCCCTCACCGAATTTCTTGCCAATGCCCCCATGCCGGGCACCGGGGCATCCGAACGGACGCTGGACGCCGGTGACGTTGCTGCCAGCCGCAGCTGGGGTTTCATCCGGGGTGCCCTCGGTGCCTCGGCCTCCAGCGCCGCCAGCAATTTCTGGATCGTATCGGTCTCTCGGGCGAGAAGCGCCACACGCTGACGCAGCATGTCCGCATCTTCCTGAACACTGTGGAAGGCCGCTCGTTTGGTCGCTGTTAGCTGATTGATCTGGCTCCGACGCGCCGCGAGAGCTGCCTCGGCAGCCTCGAGCCGCCTAAGCTCTCGTCCGGCAGCCTGCTCGAGACGCCGCAGGGCTGTGATTTCATCGGCCAGATAGCTCGTCCGCCTTTTAACCGCTGGTGCAACATGCCCCATCAGTAACGCGGTCCGTATCGCGACATTGGCATCCTGGGTTTCAGTCAGCCAGGCCGGAGGACGATGGCGGCCGGACACGGCCAATGATGCCATCAAACCCTCAAGCGCAACTTCGCCTTCCAAAACGTCACGGCGTCTGGCTGCCATTTGCGCACGGAGAGACTGGAGCTCGCGCTCCGCCGTGGTCGCCTGCTCTTCCTGTCGCTGGCTCTCCATTGCCGCAGCAACCAGCTCGCCTTCAAGCGAGACGATGTCCAGGGACACGCCAGCCTCGGCCGTTTCCAATGCCTGAAGCTGGGCCATGGCATCCTGTTTCTGCTGCATCAAAGCCTGCAGATCCTCGCGCGTCACATCCCCATTCTCCGCATGACCAGGCTGGATCCAGGCCGTCAGCCACAGACTCATCAGGATCATCAAAATGGGAACTCTAAGCGACATCGTCTTTCTATGGCATACGGAAAGTGAGTGAGCGATTAACAGTTTTCATCTTGCAAACAGAATGAGGGGGACTGGAAAACAGGCGCCCAAGCTGTTAGCGGTGCGGCGGCTTTCGGCGACTTTATCGTGACGCTTGGCCGCTGACAGTTTCGTTGCCGGAGTAAATGTTCATGCCTGTTCTCGTTCTCACCCGCCACGGCCAAAGCCAGTGGAACTTGGAAAATCGATTTACTGGCTGGTGGGACTCCGATCTCACCGCAAAGGGAGAAGATGAAGCGCGCAAGGGCGGCGAACTTCTTGCCGCTGCAGGGATTGCACCGGCATTCGCTTTCACCAGCCTGCAAACACGTGCCATTCGGACGCTTTGGATCGGTTTGCACGCCATGGGACGCGCCTGGATCCCGGTGGAAAAACACTGGCGCCTGAATGAGCGCCATTACGGTGCCCTGACCGGTCTGGATAAAGCGGAGACCGCCGCGCGCCACGGTGCTGACCAGGTTCACATCTGGCGCAGGTCCTATGATATCCCCCCGCCAGCCATGGCGCCAGACAGTCCCTTCGCGCTGTCAAACGACCCAAGGTATGACGGAATCAAGGTGCCAGACGCGGAAAGCCTGAAACTGACTCTGGAGCGCGTGCTGCCCTTTTGGGACAGAACGATCCGGCCCGTTCTGGAGCACGGAACCGACACCATCATTTCAGCCCACGGCAATTCCCTGCGCGCCCTTGTCAAGCATCTCTTCAAGGTCGCAGATGACGAAATTACCGGCTTGGAAATTCCCACCGGCAACCCTTTGCTAATCGAAATGAATGCAGAGCTGGACCCGGTATCGGCCCGTTATCTGGATGAAAGCCGGGCCCAATCATTGCCCAAAATTCCATGACAGAAACTTCCTATATCCTGCGCGTATCGGCACCCGACGCGGTCGGTATTCTGGCCGACGTCACAACCTATCTGGCCCGCCATCATCTCAGCCTGATGGAAAATCATGATTTCGGGGATCCCGATACGCAGCAATTCTTTATATGGGCGCGCTTTCGGGCCGAAGCGGGCTTCGACCCCGAAACGTTCCGGGAGGGCTTTGCAGCCCTTGCCAAACGACGCGACATCACCTGGACCATGCGACGCGAGCAGGATCGCCCGAAAGCTCTGGTTCTGGTGTCGAAGGGCGATCATTGCCTCAATGACTTGTTGTACCGCCATCGGCGCCAAAGGCTCGGCGCAGACATTGTCGGGATTGTATCGAACCACCGCGCCGCTCTTTGGGAGGCCGAACGGCATGACATTCCCTTTTTCCACATTCCCGTAACGCCGGACACAAAACGCGAGTCCGAGGCGCACCTGAAACAGGTCATCGCCGACCGCGCTGCGGACTTCATAATCCTCGCCAGATACATGCAAGTCTTATCAAACGAATTGAGCTCGGAACTGCGGGGCCGCTGCATCAACATTCACCATTCCGCACTGCCCAGCTTTAAAGGCGCGCGCCCCTATCATCAGGCCCATGCCAGAGGCGTAAAACTGGTTGGCGCAACCGCGCACTATGTCACGGCCGATCTGGATGAGGGCCCCATTATCGCTCAGGACGTTGCGCCGGTGGACCATCGCTTCAGTGCAGAACGCATGGTTGAACTTGGACGCGACACAGAGGCCCGCGTTCTGGCCCGCGCAGTACGCGCCCACTCAGAGGGCCGGGTCTTTCTCAATGGCAGGCGCACAGTGGTTTTTGAATGACCGATCCAGAGACCAGACTGATGCGGCGCGCCATGGACCTGGCCCGGGCCCAGAAGGGTCGGACAGGGCAAAATCCAAGCGTGGGGTGTGTTCTGGTTGATGCGGCCGGTCGCATCGTGGCGGAAGGGGCAACCGGTGATGGCGGACGGCCTCATGCCGAGCAGCAGGCACTGACGCTCTGTGCCGGCCAGGACCTCTTGGGGGGCACCGCCTATGTCACGCTTGAACCCTGTCATCTCAGGTCGACCGGCGAAGCCAGCTGCGCAGCCCGGCTTGCCGAAGCCGGCCTAAGACGGGTCGTGATCGCGGCCAGAGACCGACACCCCCAGGGACGCGGCGGGTTGGAGGTTTTGACACGGGCGGATGTCGCTGTGACAACCGGGCTCCTCGGCGAAGACGCCGAAAATTTCTACCGCGACTTTTTCGCGACCTTGGGCGGGAGCTGACACCTGACTGATCCAATCTCCTGGTCGCTCCGTACACAAGACTGGAAATATAAACCTGAACAGTTTATGTCTCTTAGGTGCCCTGAGGGTAGAACTCCGGGCGGGCGTTAAGTCCTGTATTGCTTGCCATCCAAACCGGCTTGCAGTTTCACGGCTCGACCCCCGTCCCTCAGACGAAGGAAATAATCATGGCCATGGATGCCATCACACCAAAAGATCAGATTTTGCGCGCAGATATTGAGCGCCCGTCTGAGGACGACGCTATGGAAGCGGTTCGCACCCTGATTGCCTGGGCCGGGGATGACCCCCTGCGCGAGGGCCTTCTCGACACGCCGAAGCGCGTGGTCAAAGCCTACCGCGAATGGTTTTCGGGCTATGACGAAGATCCTGTCAAATATCTTTCCCGCACCTTCGATGACGTGCAGGGCTATGACGACATTGTGATGCTGAAAAATATCGACGTGGAAAGTCATTGTGAGCATCATATGGCGCCCTTCCTCGGAAAGGCCTTTGTGGCCTACATGCCGACCCAGGCCGTGGTCGGGATTTCAAAGCTTGCCCGGGTGGTGGAAATTTTTGCCAAACGCCTGCAGACGCAGGAAACCATGACGGCGCAGATCTGCGACGCAATCACGGAAAGCCTTGCCCCGATGGGCGTTGCGGTTCTGATCGATGCCGAGCACCAGTGCATGTCGACCCGCGGGGTCCATCACAAAGACGTCACAACGGTCACCACCCAGTTTACCGGCGTATTCAAGACCGACCGGGATCTGCGCAACCGGTTCCTTCGGTTAACCGAGAGCTGAACACAGCATCCCTCCCGGTTCAGAAAAGCCCGTCCTTAGCCAGACGGGCTTTTTTGGGACACTCATCCATCCACAGCCCGCCCATGCCGATATCGCATCATTCTCGTTGCGCCGAAACACGCCTGCCTTTTCGCCGGCGTGCCGATGTCGGGTCTGGCCGTGCCTATAATAAAAAACCCGTGCGGCAAGCACGGGTTTTTTCAGGTCTGCTGCCGGACTTCATCGTCCGGTAATCATGGGCCCCTTCAGGGTAATCTCTGTCAGGCCGGCCTCTGCCACAATCGAAATGCCGACAGCATCATCCTGACCAAGGCGGACGGGCCGCAACCGCTGTCCATGTCCGATCCGCAACCGCTCGCCCGTGGTCATATCGTTCAAGGCCCATTTGACCGGCCGCAGGGGTCCGTCAAGTTTGGCCTTCAGCGACTGCGATGCCCCGGGCGACAGGGGGACCGGCTGATCGAGCTGGCCTTCCACATCGGCAAAGGTAATCACGACATAAAGCGCATTGTCTTTCTCAATGACGCCAATCCCCATATCGGTGAAGGAGTCCCGGATCAGGTTGAAGGCATTGGCCTCATCCTGTCCCATGGAATTGAGAATGTCGCGCCCGGAATAGCGGGCGGGAACCTTGATCACATTGGCCCCGAAATCCCCCACCAGGATCGACCGGTCAAATGCGCGGATCCGGTAGAGGTGATCCCGACCTTCCGGGTCTCGGTGGGCAAGATAATTCCGATCCGACATATCAAGCGCATGAACCCGGGCCGCCATGTCAAGGCCCTCCCGGCGCTGCAGCGGCGCCAGACCCAGCGTTTCCCGGGCGGCGTTGACTTCCTCCGCCAGAGCGATCTCCGTATCGGCGATGAGACTCTGCGCGCCTTCGACACAATCAGTAGAGTGTGTGACATAATCGGTGAGCGAGCTCATACTGCCCCTGAGGTGCTGACAGTCGGCCTCTGCCGCTGCCGGCGCGGCCAACAGAGCCCCTCCAGCAACTGCAAAAGCCAGCAACGAGAGGGATTTAAGCGTGTCGTATCTTTGTAACATAACTGTCACATAATCGTCACTGAGCGCGCCTGTCAATCCTTTTTTGTCCGATTCCGGATTAAAAAAAGTCCGGATTCGCACAAAAAAGGCCACCCCAATGCTGGGACGGCCTTGTTTCTATTGTAAAATTTAAGCGGTAACGGCTATTCTTCTGCCGCGTCTTCTGCCACTTCCGTGCCCGTCGCCTGATCAACGGTCTTCATCGACAGGCGAACTTTTCCACGGTCGTCAAAGCCCATCAGCTTGACGAAGACCGTCTGTCCCTCGGACAGGACATCCTTTGGGTGACCGATCCGCTCCTTCGACATTTGCGAAACGTGGACGAGGCCATCCTTGGGACCAAAGAAATTCACGAAGGCGCCGAAGTCCTTAATGGACACAACTTTGCCCTCATAGATCTGGCCGACTTCCGGTTCAGCTGTGATTTCCCGGATCCGCTTCAGGGCTGCATCGATGCTGGCGCGGTCAGTCGCGGAGACCTGGACCGTACCATCATCATCAATGTTGACCTTGGCACCGCTGGTGTCGACGATATCCCGGATGGTCTTGCCACCGGAGCCGATCACATCACGGATCTTGTCTGTCGGAACCTTGATGATTTCCATCTGGGGCGCATTGTCCGCGAGGCCGTCCCGAGCCGAGGTGAGCGCCTTGGACATTTCGCCAAGAATATGCATGCGGCCGCCTTTGGCCTGCTCCAGCGCGGTCTGCATAATGTCGCGGGTGATGCCCGCAATCTTGATGTCCATCTGCAGACTGGTGATGCCCATTTCGGTCCCGGCCACCTTGAAGTCCATGTCGCCCAGATGATCTTCATCACCCAGAATGTCTGACAGGACGGCAATGCCGTTGTCTTCCTTGATCAGGCCCATCGCAATACCGGAGACCGGCCGCGTCAGAGGGACCCCGGCATCCATCATGGCAAGCGACGATCCACAGACCGTGGCCATCGAGGACGAGCCGTTTGACTCAGTGATCTCCGACACCATGCGGATGGTGTAGGGGAAGGTTGCATGTTCCGGCAGAACCGCGCGCAGGGCACGCCATGCCAGCTTACCATGACCCGTCTCCCGGCGGCTGGTACCGCCCATACGACCCGTTTCACCGACCGAATAGGGCGGGAAATTATAATGCAGCAGGAACTTTTCCTTCCGCGTACCATCGAGCCCGTCAATGAACTGCTCATCATCCGAGGTGCCCAGCGTGGCGACACACAAAGCCTGTGTCTCCCCACGTGTGAACAATGCCGAACCATGTGTCCGCGGCAGGATACCCGCCTCAGCGAGAATCGGACGCACCTGATCGAGGCTCCGGCCATCAATCCGCTTACCGGTCTTGATGATGTCACCTCGAACAACCGCCGCCTCTGCCTTTTTAAAGGCTGACTTGAAGACATTCCCGTCGAGGCCATCGGGCCGGTCCTCGGTTGCCACCAAAGCTTCCGCGGCCTTGCTGCGGGCGGCGCCGACGGCGGACTGGCGCTCGAGCTTTTCCGTGATCTGGTAGGCTGCGGACAGGTCCGAACCGACCAGGTCCTGGATCGCCTTCAGCTCGGAGGACAGATCCTCGCCCTGGAAGTCAAACGGCTCCTTCGCCGCGGCTTCCGCCAGGGCGATGATCGCATCAATGACCGGCTGCATGGCATCATGCCCGGCCATTACCGCACCCAGCATAACCTCTTCGGACAGTTCGGACGCTTCCGACTCGACCATCATGACGGCGCCCTGTGTTCCGGCAACCACGAGATCAAGCTCGGACTCTTCCAGTTCATCGACCGTCGGGTTGATGATGTAGTCACCATCCTTGTAGCCGACACGTGCAGCACCGATCGGGCCCATGAACGGCGCACCCGACAGGACCAGAGCAGCAGACGCCCCGATCATGCCGAGAATGTCGGGATCATTTTCCAGATCATACGACACGGCGGTCAGAACGACCTGCGTCTCATGCTTGAAGCCATCGACGAAAAGCGGACGGATCGGACGGTCGATCAGGCGCGACGTCAGCGTCTCCTTTTCGGTGGGGCGTCCTTCACGCTTGAAAAAGCCACCGGGAATCCGGCCGGACGCATAGTATTTTTCCATGTAGTTGACCGTCAGCGGGAAGAAGTCCTGTCCGGGCTTCGCTTCCCTCGCAAAAACGGCGGTAGCGAGAACTGTGGTATCGCCATAGGTGACGAGGACGGCGCCATCGGCTTGCCGGGCAACCCGCCCGGTTTCAATGGTAAGTGTCCGGCCGGCCCATTCCAGCGAGACTGTTTGTTTATCGAACATACGATTTTCTTTCTTTTGCATACGAAAAGCCCGCCAAATCCATGTGACCGGCGGGCTGCGTTCTGGATCCTAGCGGCGAATGCCAAGTTCCGTGATGAGGGCCTTATAACGGGCCTCTTCTTTCCCCTTCACATAGTCGAGGAGTTTCCGGCGCGTGGCCACCATGGTCAGCAGGCCGCGCCGGGAATGATTGTCTTTCTTATTCGTCTGGAAGTGACCGGTCAGATTGTTGATACGTTCTGTCAGGATCGCCACCTGGACTTCCGGGCTGCCCGTATCGCCTTCGGCGCGGGCAAATTTCTTGATAAGTTCAGCTTTACGCTCTGGTGTAATCGACATCGTGAGACTTTCTCTTTTTAGGCCATTGGGCCGTGATGACGCGCGGTTCGTCGCGCAGGTGACATGAAGGGGAAAGGCACGGGTTGCGATGACCGGGATGTCGTCTAGCCACGCTCCGGTGCTTACGCTCCTTCAGCCGCGCGCTATCGCATCTTTAGGCCGGTTTGGAAAGGCCCTGCACTGCGTCTGTTTCAGACCCGCACCATCAGCGTTTCCAGGCCGCGGAAAAACGGCAAAGTCCGCCAGTTCAAATCCTGATCCACCAGCTGCATTTCCGGGTAATGCTGAAACAGCCGCGCAAAAACACGCCGGGCCTCAATGCGCGCCAGAGGCGCCCCGATACAAATATGACTGCCCCCGCCAAACGCGACATGGCCGACCTGCTCACGCCGGATGTCAAATGTATCGGGCGCCTCATATTTTGCCCGGTCGCGATTGGCGGCGTGAAGTGATACCCAGACCGACTGGCGATGCTTCATTGGGCAGCCCGCATGCACCCGGTCCTCCGGCAGAATACGGCTTGTCACGGCAACGGGAGAGTCATATCGCAGAATTTCTTCGACGGCAGGTCGGGCGAGATCCGGATCCCGTTTCAGGGCCGCCAGCTGGTCCGGATGGGTCAGCAAGAGCCAGACACCATTGCCAATTAAATCCGTCGTCGTCAGGTTGCCACCAATCAGCAAGGCCTGCAGATTTACCCGCAGCTCGGCATCGCTCAGCTGCGCGTCCCCGCGGCCCTGAAGGGCGACCATATCGCTGATCAGATCATCCTCAGGGTGGTCGCGGCGCGCCGCGATCAGGTCGGTAAAATAGGTGTCGAGCTGGGCTCCGCCCCACTCCATCAGCGCCGTTTCCGCTTCGGTCCGCAGCGGATTCAAGGACAGGATGACCGCCTCAGACCAGGCCCTGAAATCAGAGACCCTGTCATTCTCGACGCCCAGGATCCGCGCTATGACAAGAATGGGCACCGGAATGGCGATGTCAGCCATCAGGTCGAAGGTCCCCTGCCGGGGCGCCGCATCGATTACCGCGTCGACGATGTCTTCCAGCGTATCGCTCATCCGGGAAATCCGGTTGTAAAAGGCCTTCGCCAGAGGAAGCCGAACCCGGGAATGGTCCGGCTCATCCATGAACAGGATACTCTCCTGACGCGGAGCATCCGGATCCATGTCATCGGCGAGACGGCGCGAGATGGATCCCTCTTCGGCATGACTTGGGTGGCGCAACATCGACCGGTCATTGACCGTTGCGCGCACATCCTCAAACCGCGTCAGCATCCAGACCTTGGCGGCATCATCACGATAGGCGCGGGTTGCTGACCGCAGAGCCTGAAGCCTGGGATGCGGATCCTGGCGCGCCTCCGGATCCAGTGCCGACAGGCTAAAAATCGACTCAATCGGTTTCTCGGTCATCCGCCCTGGCCTCTCAGCTGCCGGTCTACGGAACCCTAATGAGAGGCCATTGGCAAGACCGCGATCAGATCCGCACCGGTTTCACCCGGCCGGCCCGTCCATGGTGCGGGGGCTGTGAACCTCCGTGACCGCCCAGCCATAGCCGCGCAACCGCCACACCCCATGATGTTGCTGCAGCAGGAATTGCCAGCCGCCGCGCTCGGTGAACTCGACCCCCGACACGCAACCCGTCCATCGCGTGGGCAGGGTAAAATACTGACGCGGTCCGGACCGGCTGACATTTTCAGCGGGACCAAAGGCATAAACCAGGTCCGACAGGTCCCGGGCATAAGCGCAGAAGGCCTCGGCCCAGGCCTGACCGGCGCGTCGGCCTTCAAACAGGTAAGGTGGAAAATTTTCCAGTATGGTCACACCCTCGGGGAAGAAAATCTGGTCGAGACGGGCCCAATCCCGGTCAACCATGAAGCCCGCTAGGCGATGGGCCAGGTCAAGCATTTCCGGCGCAGGCTGTGGACCGGTCAGTTCGGCTTTCAATTTTCAGACTCCTCAGTATGGTCGCGCCGTGATCAATCCATAAAGTATCAGAAACAAAAGGGGACTCCCATGAAGGTTGCAGCGGTAAAGAAACCTGGAGGGCCAGGAAACCTTCTGATCGAAAGCCGGGACGCCCCTCAGCCCGGACCTGGACAGGTCTTGGTGCGGGTGCGTGCCTCGTCACTGAATTACCATGATTTCATCGTCGTCATGGGTGGCATCCCGACCGAGGATGGCCGTATCCCGATGAGCGACGGCGCGGGTGAAATTGTCAGCGTGGGCGACGGGGTCACACGCTTCGGGCCCGGCGATCGTGTGCTTTCAACCTTTTTCCCCAATTGGCGGGATGGTGGCCCGGAACTGGACAAATTGCTTGGGGTCCCCGGAGATCATGTTGACGGTTTTGCGGCCGAACATGTGGTAATGCCGGCCGAGTCCCTCACCCGCATGCCCGAGGGCTACAGCTTCCGCGAAGCCGCCACCCTGCCCTGCGCGGCCCTGACGGCCTGGCGTGGCATGTTTGTTGAGGGAAATGTCCGGCCCGGCGACTGGGTCCTGACGCAAGGGACCGGCGGCGTGTCCATCTTTGCCCTGCAATTCGCCAAGGCTGTCGGCGCCCGCGTGATCGCAACCTCGTCATCCGACGAAAAACTGGAGCGGCTCAAAGCCCTCGGCGCAGACCATGTGATCAACTATAAGCAGACGCCCGACTGGGGGAAGGCCGCCAAGGCCCTGACCGGCGGCCGGGGTGTCGATGAAGTGGTGGAAATTGGTGGACCGGGAACAATGGCCCAGTCCATCGCCGCCTCGCGTATCGGCGGACACATTTCCCTGATCGGCGTTCTGACGGGCGTTTCCGGCGAGGTTCCCACCGCCGCCCTGTTTTCTGCCAATCTGACGGTCAGCGGTATTACGGTCGGCTCCCGCCAAGACCAGGAAGACATGATCGCCGCGATTGACAGTTCAGGGCTCAAGCCGGTTCTCGATCAGGACTTTCCGCTCGACAACATTGCGGACGCCTTCGCCCATCAGGCCAGCCAGAAACATTTTGGTAAAATCACCCTGTCCATCTGACCTCGGCTAACCATTGGCGGGGCACCCGGCGGAACCGCCGCCGGGTGTTGCCGGGTGTTAAGCTACAGCGCCCGCCCGATCGGAATGCGGCGGGACTTGGACGTATCGCCTGCCGGGCGCTTGATCCGGACCGTCAGGACCCCTTTACGAAATTCGGTCTGCACATCGGCATCACCGGGGACGAAAGGCAGACGCATCACGCGCTCAAACCGGCCGTAACGGCGCTCGACATAGCGACGTTGATCCTCTCCGCTTTCCTTTTCCTCGGTGCGCTCGCCGCTCAACCGCAGCATATCATCTTCAATTTCAAGCTGGATATCCTCCTGATCGACCCCCGGCAGATCGACTTTCAGACTGATTTCCTTGTCCGTCTCCTGAATGTCGAGACTGGGCTGAAAATCTGCGACCCCTGCAACCGAACCTCCCGGCTCAAGAAAGCGATCAAACACATTCTCTAACTCAGCCCGGAACGCAGAGAATGGATCCCTCGAAACGGGCTTGGATGTGGAACGAGGTGTCCAGAACGGAATGATGGAGTGAAACGCCATGAGTGATCTCCCTGACAAGATAAGGTGACGCGCGGTTTGCCGACGCTTCCCAAGTTTAAGGCGGCGGGATGGCGGCGACATCCGGGAAAATACGGACCCCCTCAGCGGTCTTGCGTACCCCCAACCCGGCGTCGGCGCTCTGCGGCGCCGTGCCGCCAGGCGGCCCGGTCAATTTCCCAGACTCGCGACGGCCGCGGCGATCCGTCCGCCCGGCGGGACACCACCTCCCCCATCCGCTCAAAGCCGAGCGCATCGAGCAATTTAGCGGTTCGGACATTGTCCATGGCCGCCGTTTCGCAAATCCGTTCGAGGCCCAGTGTCTGGAACATCCAGTCAAAGCTGCGGGCCGCGCCGGCGAGGCCCTGGCCCCGGCTTTGTCGTTCCGGATGCAGGGCGCCGCCCAGCTCGCCCGTCGCCCAGTGCGGCCAGACCTGAATGTCGGAATAGCCGGCGACGCGCCCATCATCGAAAAAAGAGACGAAAAGCAGGCCTTCGCCACGGTCTTGTTCGGCAAGATGGGCCTGTATGAAGGCGGTGACCGTCCGCAGGTCCAGCGGGCGCGGCAAGGAATAGATGGGGGCATGAATGGCCGGATCGAGAAGAAAATCCGTTAAGGCCTCGGCATCCGTCACCCGGGCGGCACGCGATCCGCCATCGGCGCCCGGCAGGGTATCCGCATGGCGAACCGCTTCGCGGATGCGCCCCATCCGGGCGGCGGACACGGTGTGCCGTGTCAGGGGAATGGACGGCGTTTCCGGCATCGACCCGATCTGCTCCCCGCCTCAGGAGAGGGCCGGCTTTTGGCCGTCCCAGGTGCCGTTGCAGACAGGGTTTTGCGGGCGCGGCCCGGTCGCCCAGACCACGACAGATATATGCGCCGGACTCATGGTCATGGGATGTTCCCGGTCATAGCACAGGCTCCGGTGAACCGGGCGCCGGATCGATCTGGAAGACGCGGCTGGGACTGAAGCGTCCGGCCCGGACTTCCCCGAGGGCGATGGCCATGTCCTGGCACAAGGCAATGGCGAGCCGGTCAGGGTGCTGCGCTCCGCCAGCGGCGCGCCAGGCCTCGACAATGTGGGGCAGAAGCATGATGTCCCGTCCGTTTTTCACAGCCGCGGCATCGCCGGAATCAATCTCGATCCGGGGCACATCCTGCAACACAGATTCCACCGGCAGCAGGCAGGCATCCAGCGCCTCGAGATTGCCGGCCAGCGCCTCGAGCTGGTCCAGGGTCAGCGACCGCGCCTCATCCAGCGGCCCGACCCGGCTGCGACGCAGGCGGCTGACATGTCCCTCGGTGCCCAGCCGGCGGGCGAGATCCCGGGCCAGCGCACGAACATAAAACCCCTTTCCGGTCCGCACACGAATGACGGCATGATCAGGATCGGGGACCGCATCGACCTCGGCCTCATAGACCATCACGTCGCGCGAGGGCAGCTCGAAGCTTTCACCCCCTCTGGCAAGGTCATAGGCCCGTTCACCGTCCACCTTGATCGCCGAATATTTTGGCGGAACCTGGGAAATCACGCCAACAAATTCACTCAGTGCGGCGCGGATGTCCGCTTCGGATGGCCGCACGTCGCTGGTGGCTGTGACCCGGCCCTCGCGGTCCTGACTATCGGTCGATGTTCCCCAATGAATGGTAAACACATAGTCCTTGTCGCCATCCATGGCCCACTGGGCTGTCTTGGTGGCCTCGCCGAAAGCGATCGGCAAAATCCCGTCGGCAAGCGGATCAAGTGTTCCGCCATGACCGGCCTTCTGGGCCTCGAACAATCGGCGCACGCGCCCGACCGCCTGCGTCGAGGTCAGCTCGAGCGGCTTGTCGAGGGCAAGCCAGCCATGTACCGGCCGGCCCTTGCGTTTTCTGGAGCGTCCCATCGACCGCCTTTCTGATCCCTGTCCGTCCGTCGGGTCGTGACGCCCGCGGATCTGGGCGCGACCTAGGCGGGTCATCGCCTGCGGTCAAGCAATGCGACCTTATAGCCCTTCCGTTTGGCCGCAACCACACTAAATCCTTCGCCGGAGAGATCAGCATGCAGACATCCATCTTGCAGACACTGGACGACGGACTGGACTGGGTCCGGACCGCGCTCGGACAGGCGGCAAAGGACCGGCATTCGCCGCTGCGCTGGCCCGTCCTGTGTACGTCAGATGGGCGCGGCCGCACAGTTGTGCTCCGATCATTTGAGGCCGGGACCCTGCGCTGCCGGCTGTTTACCGATGCACGGTCGGCGAAAATCACCGCGCTCAGCCAGGACCCACAGGCGGAGCTGGTTTTCTTCACGCCAGCCAGAATGGTCCAGATCCGCGCCCGGGGACCTGTCCGGATCATCCGGACAGGTCCGGACTGGCAGGCCGCACGCGACAGCCTGTCGGACCGGGCGCTGAAGGACTATACCAGCCCGGGTCCGGGCTCCGTCCAGTCCGGGCCGGACCTGCAGCATGACGCGGTTCCGGCCGATGACAGTTTCACATTGCTGGATCTGGTCCCGGAGACGCTGGACCTCCTCGACATTGGCCGCACCGGCCAGTGCCGGGCCATCTACCACCGGGACGCACAGACGTGGCAAGGCACGTGGCGGGTCCCATGAGCGGACGCTTCACGATCTTCTTTGACGGCTCATGCCCGCTCTGCCGCCGGGAAATCGGCTTCTACCAGCGCCAGGCCGGCGCGGACGGGCTGACCTGGCAGGATGTCTCGCGGCCGGGACAGGCTGATCTTGCTCCGGGGCTGAGCTGCGCCGAAGCAATGCAGCGCTTCCATATCCGGACCGAGGCCGGTGAGCTGGTCAGCGGTGGCCTGGCCTTCGCCCTTTTGTGGCAAAGACTGCCGCGGTTTCGTATTTTCGGCCTGATCGGTGCCGCCTGGCCGGTGCGCTGGGGCCTGCAGGCGGGCTATTGGCTGTTTTTACCCCTTCGTCCCCTGCTGCAGAAACTCGCCAGAACGCCCTAGGGCCGGGCGGCAAAGCTTTTCGCCCCGAACCCTTGCCAAGATTTAAGGCCGCGCCTATTCGGCGGTATGAACAAGATACACCTGCACAAGGGCGACCTGCCCTCCGGCCTGAACCTTGGCCCCATCGTTGCCGTTGACACCGAGGCCATGGGCCTCAACCCGTTGCGCGACGCGCTCTGTGTTGTCCAGCTGTCGGCCGGCGACGGGGTCGCCCACCTTGTTCAGCTGGAACGGTCCTATCAGTGCCCCAATCTCAAAACGCTCCTGGCCGATCCCGACACGCTGAAAATCTTCCATTTTGCCCGGTTCGATGTCGCCATGATGAAGCGCTGGCTCGGCCTTGTCTGCACGCCCATTTTCTGCACCAAGATCGCCTCGAAGCTGGCCCGGACCTATACCGACCGCCACGGTCTCAAGGACGTGACACGGGAACTGGTCGGTGCCGATATGAACAAGACCCAGCAATCCTCCGACTGGGGCGCGGAAACCCTGTCGGATGCGCAGTTGCAATACGCCGCGAATGATGTCCTGCACCTGCATCGAATCCGCGACGTTCTGATGGAGATGCTGGACAGAGAGGGCCGAACCGACCTGGCGCAGGCCTGTTTTGACTTTCTGCCCGTGCGCGCGGACCTCGACCTTCAGGGCTGGGACTCCAGTGACATTTTCTCCCACGCCAGCTGACCCGGATGACCGATCTGTCACGAAATCCGCATTGTACCGGGACATCCATCTGGACTAGACAGGTCGGATGAACGCCGCGACCGTACATCCAGAAGCGATCAACAGCTGGGCCCCCCAGCGGCAGAGGACCCTGGCCCAGGTCCGCCGGCGATCGCGCATGGTCAGCATCATGCGGATGATGTTTGTCGCCGGCGCCGCCATTTCGGCCGGCATCCTCCTTGGCCCGATTGCCTCCAGCATGCTGACCGGCCCGTCCTTCACCATTGCGCGGGTGCCCGGCGATCAGGTTGTCACCATGATCAATCCCCGTTTCACGGGGCGCAACCTTGACGGCGAGTATTACGTCATCACGGCGGATACCGCGCGTCGCCGCCGCGATGATCCGAATACGATTGACCTGACCAACCCACAGCTTTCCGATGATGATGGCAGCGTGATCGATGCCCCGGTGGGCGTCTATTATCAGTCCAGTAATTTTCTGGAACTGTTCCAGGATGTCAGCGTGAGCGATGGCACAGGCAACGTGCTGTCGACCACTGCCGCCCGGATCTATGTCGCGGAAGGCCGTGTCGCCGGGCTCACCCCGCTGGAAGGCGATGGCCCGCTCGGAAAATTACGCGCGGACACCTATGAAATCATAGATGAGGGTGACAGGGTGATCTTACGCGGTAACGTGGATATGACGATTTTTCCGAACCAGCGTGAACCGCTGGTCGAGTAGTTTAAAAAGGTTGCGGTGATGTTGAAAGCGATTGTCATGGGACTGGGCGCGGTCGCCTTGGTGGCAACGGCCACGGCGCAGGTCTCTGGCAAGGGAGGGCCGATCCGGGTCAAGGCCGACCGTTCGGAAGTCCTGGATCGTGAGCGTAAGGTCATCCTGATTGACAATGTCGACATCACCCAGGGCGATGCGCGCCTGCGCGCCGATCTTGTCACCCTGTCCTATGGCAGTCCCGACATGGCCCGCTCTGGCGGGCTCGCTGGCAATTTCGGCGACATTGAAACCATGGTCGCCAAGGGGCGCGTCTATTATGTCACGCCGGACCTGAAGGCGACGGGCGATACCGGGATCTACAAGGCTGACACCGACACGATTACGCTGAGCGGCGATGTCGTCCTGTTGCGGGGCGAAGATGTGGCGCAGGGTGCGACGCTGACAATGGAGCTGAGCGCCGGGCGCACCATGCTGGAAGGCGGCGTCAACATGGTGATCACCCCGGCAGAAGCCGATGCCAT
This sequence comes from uncultured Hyphomonadaceae bacterium, assembly GCA_938084575.1. GTDB lineage: Bacteria > Pseudomonadota > Alphaproteobacteria > Caulobacterales > Hyphomonadaceae > Henriciella. The sequence goes on along the minus strand of CALKFG010000006.1, from coordinate 70,773 downwards.
GATGAGTGCGCGGGAAGACACGCCAACACCGGATCCGCAGGCGGATCAATAAAATTTCGACGAACAGTCTAAACCGATATTAAGGCTGATCCGCTAGTCACACCCCTCTCTGCAATGGACACAGGAACACCTCAGACATGACCGGCCAGGGACTTGTTGCCACTTCACTCGCGAAGACCTTTGGGAAAAGACAGGTCGTGAACAATGTCTCCCTGTCCTTGCAAAGGGGTGAAATTGTCGGCTTGCTGGGTCCCAATGGCGCTGGCAAGACAACCTGCTTCTACATGATCATGGGCCTGATTGCCGCCGATGCCGGAACCATCTCTATAGACGGGGCGAATGTGACCTCCCTGCCAATGTATCAGCGGGCCCGGCTTGGCCTTGGCTATCTGCCCCAGGAAGCCTCGATTTTCCGTGGCATGACGGTTGAGGAAAACATTATGGCCGTGGTCGAACTGGTCGAGCATGACCGGGCCGAACGTGCCGTACAGGTCGATGCCCTGCTCGAAGAATTACACATCACCCACCTGCGCGCCCAGCCGGCAACCTCGCTGTCGGGCGGCGAGCGCCGCCGGGTCGAAATCGCCCGTGCGCTGGCGTCGCGGCCCAGTTTTATGCTGCTCGACGAGCCCTTTACCGGAATCGATCCGCTGGCCATTTCAGATATTTCCGATCTGGTCGGCTATCTCAAGAAACGGGGCCTGGGCGTGCTGATCACAGATCACCAGGTCCGTGAAACCCTTCAGATCGTCGACCGGGCATCTATCATTTATGAAGGCCGGGTCCTGTTTGAGGGCTCGCCGGACGAGGTGCTCGAAAATGAAGATGTTCGCCGCGTCTACCTCGGCGAGCGGTTTGCGGCCTAGGAGACCAGGATGGCTGCGCAACAGCGATTAGACATCAGACAGGGCCAGTCCCTGGTCATGACGCCGCAACTGCAGCAAGCGATCAAGCTGCTGCAACTGTCTAATATTGAACTGGCCGAGTTCGTCGCATCTGAGATTGAAAGCAATCCGCTGCTCGAACGAAGCGACGGCGATGACACTCAGGAGGCCGCCGACGACACCGGCCAGGAGCCGGCACGGCGGGAAGAATTGTCGCTCGACAATGACGCGCCCGACAGGGCGGCGCAGGATGCACTGGATGCCCCCGACAGCGATCTGTACGACTCCGGCACCGGATCAGATGCAGCCCTGCCGGCCAGTGCCACATCCGGACCCTCAGCCACAACCGACTGGTCAACGGTCGGCGGCGGCGGACAAGGCGAGGCGTATGACGTCGAGGCGTCGCTGACCTCTGAGAAAAGCCTGAACGCCCATTTGCACGAACAGCTCAGCGTGTCTGGATTGTCACCCGCCGAACGGCTGATCGCGACGCGGCTGATCGATGAAACCGACGATGCCGGCTATTGCCAGGCCGATCTGGGCGAGGTCGCCCGCACGCTGGGCGCAGATCCCAGCCTGGTGGCCGACACCTTGGCGGCCTGCCAGCAATTTGATCCGACCGGCGTGATGGCGCGGACCCTGAAGGAATGCCTCGGCCTGCAGCTGGCAGAACGCGACCGGCTCGACCCGGCCATGCAAACCTTGCTTGAGCACCTCGGTATGGTCGCCCGTCATGACCTCAAAGGCCTGTCAGACCTGTGCGGTGTGGACCGGGATGACATCATCGACATGCTGGCAGAAATCCGGGCGCTCAGCCCGCGGCCCGGTGCCTGTTTTTCGGCAGAAACGACGATTGCTGTGGCCCCGGATGTTTTTGTCCGTGAACTGCCAAATGGGATGTTTGTGGTCGAGCTGAATGCCGAGACCCTGCCCCGCGTGCTGATGGACAAGGCCTATTATGCCGAAGTCAGCGCCCTCAAAATGCCTGAGCGGGAACGGGAATTTATCAGCGAATGTGCGGCGAATGCGACCTGGCTGCTCAAATCCCTCGACCAGCGCGCGCGGACGATCCTCAAAGTGGCGAGCGAAATCGTGCGCCAGCAGGATGCCTTTTTTGCCCATGGCGTGGCGCATCTGCGCCCCCTCAACCTGAAACAGGTCGCGGACGCCATCGACATGCATGAAAGCACCGTGAGCCGGGTCACTTCGAACAAATACATGGCGACCCCCCGCGGCATGTTCGAGCTCAAATATTTCTTTTCGGCGTCCATCCCTTCCACCGGTGGTGGCGACGCCCACTCTGCAGAAGCGGTGCGCTACAGGATCAGCCAGCTCATCGCCGAAGAGGGCGACAACGTTCTGTCAGATGACAAAATTGTCGAAATCCTGACCGAGTTCGGGATCGAGATTGCACGCCGGACCGTGGCCAAATACCGCGAAAGCCTGCACATTCCCAGCAGTGTTCAAAGACGCCGCCAGCTGCGCGCCCGCGCCTGAGCTGCGGCCCCGTCGCCGCCGGGATATCGTCCCGCATGACGGTCAGATGTGCATTGCCTCGCGCACCAGATCCGACTCCGCCTCGCGCAGAATGGCCTCTTCTATACTGGCGCCATGGACCGGCTCCCGCCCGACTTCCAGCATCACAGGCACCGCGAAAGGACTGATGCGCGGCAGGTCGCGATGAACCAGCCGGCCGCGGATCCGCATCAGCATGTCTGACAGGCGCCGGATATCCAGAAAGCCCGTGGCCGCATCCTGGCGCGCGGCCTGCAGCAGGATATGATCAGCCTCATAGCTGCGCAGGACATCGTAAATCAGATCGGTTGAGAAGGTGACCTGCCGGCCGGTTTTCTCATTGCCCGGCAGACGTTGGGCAATCAGCCCGGAAATCAGTGCGCAATGGGCAAAATGCCGCTTCATCAGGACGCTTTCATCCAGCCAGGCCTCAAGGTCATCGCCAAGAAGGTCGGGGTTGAGCAGCTCGTCCAGGTCCAGCCTGCCCAGCGGGGTCATGGCCCAGACGGCCAGGGCATAGTCCGACGCAACAAAGCCAAGGGGGCGCGCGCCAAGCCGCTCCAGTCGGCGGGTCAGGAGCATGCCGAGGGTCTGATGAGCCAGCCGTCCTTCGAACGGATAGCAGACCAGATAATGACGGCCGCCACGGGCAAAGGTTTCGACCAGCAACTCGTCCGCTGCAGGGATCACTGATCGCAGACGCTGGATTTCGAACCATTCCTGGACCGGCAGGGGCAGGTCGACCCACTGGTCAGGATCGTGGATCATCTGGCGCACCCGTTCGGCCAGAAAAGTGGTCAGGGGAAATTTACCACCATTATAGCTTGGAATGGCCGGGCTCTTGTCGCCCGGAGCGCGACTGACCAGCGCATCCATGTCCTGAATACCGAGGAGACGCAGGATTTCACCCGCGAACAGGAAGGTGTCCCCCGGGCTGAGAGAGGACACGAATCCTTCTTCGATGTCACCAAGACGCCGCCCCGGTCGCAGCGCCGCACGGCCGCTGGTTTGCCCCGCTTTGTCACCCCCGACGCGGCTGGCCAGACGAACCGTCAGCTGTCGGGCCTCGACAATGGCCCCAACATTCATCCGGTGCTGTTGGGCGTCTCGCCGGGTTCGGTTGACCCACATGCCGTCCCGCCGGCGCACGATGCGGCGAAACCGGTCATAGGTTTTCAGGGCATAGCCACCGGTGGCCACGAGATCCACAACCCGCTCGAACGTGTCCCAGTCGAGCCGGCGATAGGGCGCGGCCTGACAGATTTCCCGATACAGGCCGTCCAGCGTGAACCCCTCGCCGCAGGCCCGGGCCATGACATGCTGGGCCAGCACGTCCAGCGCGCCGTCATGCGGCGGGGCGCCATCTATCTCGCCGGCACCGACTGCGGCCTCGGCCGCCCGGCATTCCAGCACCTCGAACCGGTTGGTGGGGACCAGAACCGCCTGGCTGGCTTCGTCCATGCGGTGATTGGCGCGGCCAATGCGCTGAATCAGCCGGGCCGCCCCCTTTGGCGCGCCCATCTGGATCACCAGGTCAACGTCACCCCAGTCAATACCGAGATCGAGGGTTGAGGTGCAGACCACCGCCTTCAACTGCCCGGCGGCCATCGCAGCTTCCACCTTGCGCCTCTGCTCGCGGGCCAGCGAGCCATGATGCAGGGCGATGGCGAGGCCGTCTTCATTGGCCCGCCACAGCTCCTGGAACAGGATCTCGGCCTGGGCGCGCGTATTGACAAAGACCAGGGACAGGCGGGCGTCACGGATCCGTTCATAAACTTCGCCGACCGCGAAACGCCCCGAATGCCCCGACCAGGGAATGCGCTCACGCGACACCAGGAGCTCGACCCGCGCCGATACGCCGCCTTCAGCCTCAATCAGACAGGCCGGCGTGCCCCGAAAGGCCAGCCAGTCCTGCAGCAGGCCCGGGGTCTTCACCGTCGCCGACAGGCCGACAAAGCGACAGGCCGGGGCCCAGTCTGCCAGCGTCGCCAGGCACAGGCTGAGCAGATCCCCCCGCTTCGAGCCCTGTATGGCATGTATCTCATCGATGATAACGCATTGCAGGTCGGCGAAGAAAGCCCGGGCATGATCGGAGGCAATAAAGAGCGCCACCTGTTCCGGCGTGGTCAGCAGGATATCCGGCGGGTCGCGTCGCTGGCGCTGGCGCTTGGCCGCCGGCGTGTCGCCGGTTCGGGTTTCGACCCGCAGCGCAAGATCCATTTCCGCGATCGGCGTCTGCAGGTTTCTTTCAACATCCACCGCCAGCGCCTTGAGCGGGGAAATATACAGCGTGTGCAAGGCTGGCCGCGGGTCCCGCCCTGCCGGGCGGTCGGCGAGGTCGATCAGGCTGGCCAGAAACCCCGCCAGGGTTTTGCCACCGCCGGTCGGGGCGATCAGCAGACCGCTCTGCCCGGCCCGAACCGCCATGGCCAGAGCCTGCTGATGCGGACGCACCTGCCAGCCGCGCTGGGCAAACCAGGCCTGGAACCGGGCGGGCAGCTCAAACGGGGCAGGATCTGTCTCTGTCATGGGAGATGCCTAGCCCATTTCGGGACGCAAACCTATGCGCCAGACTTGTTGCCGCGGAACCACAATTTCCAGGCACCGCCTGATTGAGCGATTGATTGTCCTGCAGGGATCGCTTATCCCAAGCCCGGCTGCTGAGACAGGCTGGATGGAACGGGCGGAACATGGGCGATGGGCAGCTTTGAACTCTTTGGGCTGATAGGCTTTCTGCTCGGCGGCTATGCCATTGTGGCGAATGACGCCATTCAGACACTGGGCACGTTTCTCGCGTCCAACAGCCGACGCCCCTGGTGGGTCCTCTGGCTCTATGCCTGCTCCATTCTGATTGCAATCATGCTGTATGGCTATGTCATGAATGGCGGCGATATCGCCTTCGACCGGCTCGACTCGATTCCGTATCCGGAGGGGGGCATAAAATGGTGGCATGCCCTGCCGCCTCTGGTCCTGATTTTCCTGACCCAGTGGGGCATTCCGGTGTCCACGACCTTCCTGGTCCTGACCATTTTTGCCCTGACCGGCGGCGACGCCACTGAAGGTGTGCTGGGCAAGATGCTGGTGAAATCCGGGCTCGGCTATGTCGTTGCCCTGCTGGCGGGTGGCGCCGTCTATGTCCTGGTTGCCCGCAGCTGGGAACGCTGGATCTCCCGCACCAACGACCAGAAGCCAGCCATTCACTGGGTCGCACTGCAATGGCTGTCGACCGCCTTCCTGTGGTCGCAATGGCTGATGCAGGACCTGGCCAACATCTTCGTGTTCCTGCCGCGGACGACCGAAGTCATCAATGGCGAGACGCTGGTCAGCTTCGCCCCCGGGACCCTGATCCTGGCCACCCTTGTCCTGCTCGGCCTGCATGCCTGGATCTTTGCCAATCGGGGCGGCGAGATCCAGAAGATCGTGCTGTCCAAGACCAACACCACCGATATCCGGTCCGCCACGCTGGTCGATGTCATCTATGGCATCATCCTGTTCCTGTTCAAGGAAGTCAGCGACATCCCGATGAGCACCACCTGGGTCTTCCTGGGCCTGATCGCCGGACGCGAAATCGCCATCGCCTATGTCGCCAATCTGCGCAACCGCATGGAAGCCCTCGGGGATATCGGCTCGGATATCGTGCGGGCCCTGATCGGCCTCCTGATCAGCATCCTGCTGGCCTTTGGCATGCCCTGGCTGGCAACCGGTCAGCTGCCCCAATTCTAGGCCGCCCGACGGAGGCCTGCCCTGGCGCCCCATCTGTGACATGATCCGGCCTGACCTCCTCCTGCATCCGACACCGAAAGGGCTGTATTGCCCCCCCGGGGACTTTTACATCGACCCGGTGCGCGGCGCCGTCGACCGGGCCGTGATCACGCATGGTCACGCCGACCATGCCCGGGCCGGCCATGGTGCGGTCCTGGCGACGCCGGAGACCCTGTCGATTATGGCGGCCCGCTACGGGGCAGACTTCACCGCCCGCCAGCAGAAACTGGCCCTCGGCGAGCGGATCGACATCAATGGCGTCACCGTCTGGCTGGCCCCCGCGGGTCACATTCTGGGATCCGCCCAGATCGTCGTCGAATGGCGCGGCCTGCGCATGGTGGCTGCCGGCGATTACAAGCGCCGGGCCGACCCCACCTGCCAGGCCTTTGACATTGTCCCGGGCACCCATGTCTTCATTACCGAGGCGACATTCGGCCTTCCCGTCTTCCGCCACCCCGATGATCGCGGGGAAATTGCCCGCCTGCTGCACAGCCTCGCTGTGTTTCCAGACCGCACCCACCTGGTCGGCGCCTATTCCCTTGGCAAGGCACAGCGCGTGATCCGGCTGCTGCGAGAGGCCGGCTGGGACCGGACCATCTACATTCATGGCGCGCTGGAAAAGCTCTGCGCCCTGTACGAAGCCGAAGGCATTGCTCTGGGCCCGCTTGCCCCGGCCACCCTGCCGGACCGGCGGGCTGGCCCCGCAGAACAGTTTCGCGGCGAGGTCATCGTCGGACCACCCAATGCGTTCACGGACAAATGGGGACAGCGTTTCCCTGATCCGATCCTCGCCTTCGCCTCGGGCTGGATGGGGGTGCGCCAGCGGGCCAAGCAGCGCGGCGTGGAACTGCCGCTAATCCTGTCGGACCATGCCGACTGGACGGAGCTGACCGATACGATCAGGGACGTCGCCCCGGAAGAACTGTGGATCACCTATGGGCGCGAGGACGCCCTGGTGCGCTGGGCAGAGCTGGAAGGTCGCAAAGCCCGGCCGCTCAGGCTGGTCGGGTATCAGGAGGAAGGCGAATAAGCCTATTCGGCCGCCAGAAGCGCCTCATCCGGCACGGTCTCATCCAGCGTCTGAGAAATGGTTTCGCCCATGGCGCAGCGGCACTTGCCACAATTGAACGCGCATCCGTGGAAGGCCTGTACGGCCTCAGGCGACCGGGCACCGGCAGCTACCGCGGTGCGGACACCCTGTTCATTGATACGGCGGCAGACGCAAATGATCATGAGAACCATGTGCAACAGTTGAGAATGATTGTCAAGTGCGTCTTCAGGGCGGGCAGCCGCCGCCCCCTACGTCTCATCCCAGCTGAAGACATCCTCAATCCCGACCCCGAAAACCCTTGCGATCCGAAAGGCAGAGTCGAGGCTTGGCGAATATTTCCCATGCTCGATCGCGATGACCGTCTGCCGGGTCACACCGATCGCTGCGGCCAGATCGGCCTGGCTCATCCGGTCATGCGCCTCGCGCAGCGCACGGACCCGGTTCCCGATCACAGGACGACGCGCCATGCCTCAGACACGTCGCGCCATATGGACAGCAAGGCCAGCCAATCGAACCGCCTCGCCGACAACGAAAATGGCGATGACCGCATGGGCGAGCTGCATCGGCGAAAGCGGACGGAACGCAGACAGCATCAGCAGAACCAGCCCGGCAGCATAGGTCGCAGACACGCCGCCGCTTGCCCGGAAGTGCAGCTGGCGCTCCCGCTCATCCAGATCGCGACTGTCGCGATCAAGGATTGCCGCGACGATGGCCACCGCCACACTCAGGACCACGATCAGGCCGACGCTCCCCGCCAGACGGATGAAAAAGCCCACCCCATCGACCGGGCCATTACCAACCCAGCCCGCATACGCCGCGAGCTGTAACAGGCCGACCAGAATTGTGACGGCCGACGCGGCAATATCGACCCGGAAATAAGGGCTCATAAAATCTCCCAATGGCAAACCAGCATCCCCCGCAATCCTGTCAAAAATTCTTTACATGTCAAGAATTTTTGACACTTTGCCGGCGCCCGATTTGACAAGACCCGGGGTGGTGCTAGGTGACGCCGTTCCCTCCGCCTTCCAGATAAGGGCTCCCCGATGCCGGATCTCGCCTCCTTCGCCGAAACTGCCAAGGCCTGGCCGTTTGAACAGGCCCGCGCCCTGCGCAAGCGGCTCGACATCATGGCGCGGCGGGGTCAGGCCAAGACCGGCCCGATCGTGTTTGAAACCGGCTATGGCCCCTCCGGCCTGCCGCATATCGGCACGTTCGGAGAAGTGGTCCGGACCAGCATGGTCAAACATGCCTTCGAAGTCCTGACGGCCGGGGCTTATGAAACCCGGCTGATCTGCATTTCGGACGACATGGACGGGATGCGCAAAGTGCCGCCCACAGTCCCTAACCCGGCGGCGCTGGAACCCTTTCTCCAGAAACCCCTGACCAGCGTGCCGGATCCCTTCGGAACACATGACTCCTATGGCGCCCATATGGGCGCGCGGCTCTGTGCCTTTCTCGATGGCTTCGGGTTCGACTACGACTTCCTGTCGGCCACAGACTGCTACAGGAATGGAACCTTCGATGCCATGCTGCTGCGGGCGCTGGAGAAGTTTGACGACATCATGGCGGTGATGCTGCCGACGCTGGGCGCCGAACGCCGGGCGACTTACAGCCCGTTCCTGCCTATCTCCCCGACGACTGGCCGGGTCCTTTATGTCCCGATGAAGGCCACAGATGCCAAGGCCGGGACCGTCACCTTCGAGGATGAAAGTGGAACCGATGTGACGCTTCCGGTCACTGGCGGCCACGTAAAATTACAATGGAAGCCCGATTTCGGTATGCGCTGGGCGGCCCTTGGCGTCGACTTCGAAATGTTCGGCAAGGACCACCAGGACAATGCCCCGATCTATTCCAAGATCACGCGGATCCTCGGCAAGGAACCGCCGCAGCAATATGTTTATGAACTCTTCCTCGACGAACAGGGTGAAAAGATTTCCAAGACCAAGGGGAATGGCATTTCAGTCGAGGACTGGCTGGCCTATGCGCCGCAGGAAAGCCTCTCTCTGTTCCAGTTCCAGAAACCGAGGGTTGCCAAGAAACTTTATTTCGACGTCATCCCGAAGGCGGTTGATGACTATCTCACCTTCCTGGAAAAATACCCCGGCGAGGAAACGGTCCGCCAGGTCGAGAACCCGGTCTGGCATATCCATAAAGGGACCCCGCCAGAGCCTGACAGCCCGGTCAGCTTTGCCTTGCTGCTGAACCTTGTCAGCGCCGCCAATGTCGAAGAAAAAGACCAGCTCTGGGGCTTTATATCCCGGTATGCGCCCGAGGCGGCACCAGACACTCATCCCATGCTGGACCGCCTGGCCGGCTATGCACTGAAATATTATCAGGACTTCGTCAAACCGAATAAGACCTATCGCGCACCGACCCCTCAGGAACGGACCGCCCTGGCGGATCTGGCCAGCCAGCTCAGCCAATGGGACGGCGCGGCGGATCCGGACACGCTGCAGACCCTGACCTTCAGCGTTGGCAAGGCCCATCACTTCGAAAATCTGCGCCACTGGTTCCAGGCCCTTTATGAGGTCCTTCTGGGTCAAAGCCAGGGGCCGAGATTTGGCGGCTTTATCGCGCTTTATGGCGTTAGTGAAACTGCAGACCTGATCGCCTCCAAGCTTTAATTTAATTCAATATAGATAAATAGAGAGCTATATATGCCGTAATGGTATTTTATTTGCTTACCTGATAACAGACGAGTGGGGACGTTTCATTTGGGGACATGTACGGCGCTGGCCGGAGGTGCGCATGTCCCGTTTTCAAAGTCCCCCTGACTCCCCATCCCGGTCAGCCCCGGCCGGTCCACCCTGCGACCTTAGCCTGGTGATCTGCACACGGGACCGTCCTGACGCCCTGAGCCGCTGCCTGAGGGCTGTTCGCGCCCAAACCCATCCGGCCGATGAAATCATTGTCGTCGACAATGCCTCCGCGGACCGGCTGACGCGCTGCATCTGCGCCGCTGCCGGGGTCCGCTATGTCCGCGAAGACACCCCCGGACTGGATATTGCCCGTAATACAGGCATCGGCGCGGCCAGGGGCCGTCTGATCGCCCTGACCGATGACGACACGCTTGCATCGCCGGACTGGCTGGCCGAGATCAGATGGGCCTTTCGGGATCCGGATATTGACGCGGTGACGGGGAATGTCCGGCCGCTTCGGCTGGACAGTTTCGCCGCTCGCCTGTTCGAGGCTGAATGGCCGCTGGGCCGGGGCGAGACCGCAAAGGACTTCACCTTTGACGACTTCCGGGCTGCGCGGTCGGTCGGCTTCGAAGCCTGGAAAATCGGCGCCGGAGCCAATATGGCCTTTCGGGCCCGGACCTTTGCCCGCTTCGGACTGTTTGATCCGGTCCTGGATGCCGGTGCAGCGGGCTGCTCGGGCGATTCCGAGCTCTGGTATCGCATCCTTGGCCAGGGGGGGCGGTGCCATTATCACCCCGGCGCCGTCGTCTGGCATGCCCATCGCGAGACGGAAGCGGCCCTGAAGCACCAGTTACGGGCCTATATGCGCGGTCATGTTGCCGCCCTTCGGGTGCAGGCGCAGAGATTTCCCGCACATGGCAATCTCAGGCGGATCGCGATTGCCCTGCCGGTTTGGTTCGCCCGCCGGGTCGTGGCCCGCCTGTGCCGCGGCCGAAGTCCAAAAACCTGGTTCGTGTTCTCAGAATTGCGGGGGTTCGTCGAAGGGCTGTTCTACCCGCTTGGTCCGCGACGGAGGGCCCTGATATGAGGATCGATCCGGTCTCCGAACTCGTCTCGGTCATTGTCCCCGCCTTTAACGCCGCGCCTTATCTGGCACTGACGCTGGACAGTATTGCACGCCAGACTCATCAGCATTTGGAGGTCATTGTGGTCGATGACGGCTCGACCGACACAACCGCGGAGATTGCCCGGGCCTTTGCCCGCCGGGACCGGCGCTTCTGCCTGTTGCAGCAGGACAATCGGGGCGTCGCCAGCGCCCGGAACCGGGCCATCGAAGCGGCACGGGGCCGGCTGATCGCCCCCTGTGATTCCGATGATCTGTGGACCAGGGACAAGCTGCAGCTGCAGCTCGCCGCCTGGGTGCAATCGGGTCCGCGAACCGGGCTGGTCTATTGCTGGAGCCGGGTGATCGACGCAGCCGGCCGCGTTGTCCGGTATGACACCCCCCATAATGTCGAGGGCAATGCCCTGGCCCAGATGTGCCGGGGCAACCTCGTCGGCAATGGCAGCGCGCCCCTGATGCTCAGGCAGGCCGTGCTGGCCTGCGGTGGCTATGACCCCGGCCTGCAGGCCCGGGGGCTGCAGGGGTGCGAGGATCTCAAGCTGTATGCCGCGCTTGCGGCAAAGCATGATTTCGGCCTCGCCCGGCACTATTGCGTCGACTACCGACACACCGTCACCAACATGTCGAGCAACTGGCGTCGCATGCTGGCCAGCTATGATCTTGTTAGCGGTGACATCGCCAGGGCCCATCCGGAATATCGGGATTCCTGCCGGCTGGGCCGGGGCGATTTGCAGGACTGGCTGAGGCGGCGGGCCGTCACCGACAGAGGCTGGGCGCGGGCCCTCGCCATTCATCTCGACTTCGCCTTGCGCATGCCCGTTTACGCCCACAAGACGCTTTACTGGACCCATTTGCGGCCAAAGCTGACCGCCTGCCGGGCCAGACAGGAACCGGCAGAGCCGGCCTCATCCCCGCGGCCAGGGCTCCACCCCCGCCAGGCTGGAGAGGCCAAGCCATGACGGGGTACTGGCAGCCCCTCTGGCGCGACCTGCAAGTGGCCTTTGATCAGGCCGCCTTCTGGCCGCACCTGGCGTGGAAGACCGTCCGGCTGACTTATGTTCGCTCCCTGCTCGGCCCGTTCTGGATCACGCTCACTCTTGGACTCCAGATTGGTGCGCTGAGTTTCCTCCTTGCCGCCTTGCTGGATACCTCTTCGACCCTCATCACCCCATGGGTTACCCTCGGGCTTATCCTCTGGACTTTCATCACGTCCAGCCTGTCAGAATCGACCAGCCTGATCCGGGTTCAGAGCCCATATTTCTTCGACAGGGAAACCTCGGTGTCAGGCTTTGTTGCGGCACTTCTGCTGCGCCAGTCGATCCTGCTCGGCCATCACGCCGTCCTGTGGCTGCTGGTGGCCGTGGTGTTTGGCATCGCCCCGAGCGCGCTGTGGCTGCTGGCCCTTGCGGCCCTGCCGGTGCTGATTCTCACCCTGTTCGGCCTGTGCCTGTGCCTGTGCGTGCTGACCACGAGGTTTCGCGATCTCCAGCGTCTGGTCGATCTCGTCCTGATGGCCGGCTTTTTCCTGACCCCGGTCCTGTGGCGCCAGCATGACCTCATCAACCATGACTTCATCGCCACCTGGAACCCGCTCACCCATCTGCTGGCGATCATCCGGGCCCCGCTTCTGGGTGACCCTATGCCGCTGCACTCCCTGACCATCTCCCTGGTGGTCGCGGCACTGGCGCTGCTGGCCGGCGCGCTCACGCTCAACACCTGTCGGCGAAACCTCATCAGCTGGATCTGACATGCCCGAAATCGTTCTCGACCGCGTATCCCTGGACTATCCCCTGCTCGGCGCAGGGGACAAATCGCTGCGTGCCCTCATGGCCAATGCCTTGCGGGCAGCCGGCCAGCCGACCCGAACCCGCCGCGGCGGGGTCGTCCGGGCGCTCCGGAATATCACCCTGACCGCGGGTCCCGGTGATCGCATTGCCCTGATTGGCCCGAATGGCGCCGGAAAATCCTCATTGCTGCGCCTGCTGGCCGGGATATTCCGGCCAAGCGCGGGAGCGGCCCGGCTGACAGGCCAGATCGGAACGCTGTTCGACATTGGGTATGGCATGGAAGGCGATCTCAGCGGCTACGACTTCGCCCTCGATCGCGGCCTGTTCAAGGGCATGGACCGGGCGACCCTGCTGCAGGCCTTGCCGGAGATCCGTCGGTTTTCGGGGCTGGGGGGATTTTTCGAACAGCCCCTGCGGACCTATTCCGACGGCATGCGCGTCCGTCTGGCCTTTGCCGTTTCAACGGTGATTACCCCCGATATTCTTTTAATTGATGAAATCTTCGGCGCCGGTGACCAGCATTTTTTTGAGCCGGCCTGCGACCGGATTCTGGACAAGATAGGTCGCTCAGGAATAACGGTTTTTTCAACCCACTGGCTTGAGCTGGCCGACCGTTTCTGCAACCGCGCCATCTGGCTTGAAGCTGGGCAGCTGCGGTATGACGGGCCTGTAGCCGAGGTTTTTTCCGCCTATCGCGACCAGTGTCCTCACGCCTGAAGCCTCTTCCAATCGGGGCGCTTAGAGGCTATGAAGGGGGTGTTCTTCGGAACTATGGTGATAAACGCGCGTGTAATAAGCGGCTCGGACCCGGGGGCGGTACCCGGCGGCTCCACCAATACCTCGTCATTAGCGAGCGGATTGGGGCCGAAACAGGATCGACGGACGTCTAAAGACGATGCCTTTACCCGGCTGAGCTCCGTCAGAAGCTCAATCAACAATAGTTGCTAATGACAACTTTGCTGAAGGTAACCTGCTCGCAGCCTAGTCTGTGCGTAGTTACCGCTTTTAACTCCTCTGGCTTCAGCGCCTGAGGCGGGGCCCGGAGGCGCCTGGCAACAGAAGCCTCCACCTTATCCTTGACGGCCTCCACCTTATCACTGCCGATAGGCTCATCACGGACATTGCGGATTGGTCCGGCTGTCCCCGGCGTGTCCAACGCCGAAGCGGACCTTCGGCGTCATGTTCGCCCAATACAGGAACCCAATTGAAGCGGAGCGCGCGTCAGAGTAGTGTTTTCCTTCAGATTTGGAGAAGCAGGAATGGATGACTGTATCGGCTACGAAGCCCTGACACAGGCCGCCATGCGCGGGGTGGTCCGGGAAGCCCTCAAACAGGTTGCCGCCAACACGGCGCCTCCCGGGGACCACCATTTCTACATCACCTTTCGGTCCCGCGCCCCGGGTGTCAAAATTGCCGACCAGCTGGTGGAGCGGTTCCCCGAAGAAATGACGATTGTCGTCCAGCACCAGTTCTGGGACCTCGAAGTCCATGAAGGACATTTCGAAATAATTTTAAAATTCAATGGGGTACCGCAACATCTGTCAATTCCTTTTGCGGCCATGACCCGCTTTGTCGACCCTTCGGTCAATTTCGGCGTGAGCTTTGAACGCCACGTCCCAGATGAAGCAATCGACCTGATCTCCCCGACCGGAGATCGCGGCTCAGATGTCCCCTCCGCAAGCGGGGATGAGGCAGATGACGCCACCGTGGTGAGCCTCGACCATTTCAGGCGAAAATAGAATGTCCGAATCCGATCAGGCCGAACGACCGCCGGTCTCCGACGCCGATATGCTGGCGCGGTTCCAGAATTCAAGCAAACGCCCGCCATGCTCCGACACTCTGGGCATGTGCCTCAGCGAGGTGGAACAGGCGGCGCGTCGCATTCGCATGACGTTCGATGTCCCGAAAATGTTTGCCAATCCAACCGGCGCCGTGCAGGGCGGTTTCATCGCTGCCATGATGGATGAGGCCATGAGCACATGCTGTATCATCGCCTCCAATGTGACGATGACAGCCCCCACTCTGGAGATGAAAACGTCTTATTTGAGACGGTTGATGCCCGGCCCGGCCTGGGTCGAAGCGCGCATCCTCAAATGGGGACGATCTGCAGCCTTCATGGAAGCCGATTGTTATGATGCCGACGACCGCTTGGTCGCCCGCGCCACGGCCACGGCCCTTCCGATGCCCTTTAAGCGCCTCGGCTAGACGGAAAGGGCTGCGTACGCCGCCTGTCCGATTTCCCAAAGAATCAGCACCGTGCCACCGAACGACAGGGCCCAGGCCAGGGTGCGCAGGTGCGAAATGCCGAAGAGATAAATCGGCGCATAAGCAAGGCGCCCCCAGAAAAAGAGTGTCGCACCCAGAACCGTCAGACCCGTCGATATCTCCCCCGCATGTGCACACAGAACAGCCAGGCTGAACAGGACCAGCCCCTCAATATGATTTGAAACGGTTCGCTTTGCCCGGGCTTCAAACAGGGTGTCCGGCGCCGCCTCCGCCCGGTTTGACAGGCCCCAGTTGAGACCACGATTACCGATCGATGTCACCGCCTGAATCACAATAAGTCCAAGCAAGATCAACACGCTACCATAAAGATAAGCCATTTCTTTTGACATTTTCGCCTCCACATCAGAACCTCGAGCGCCATTGTTTGCAGGCTTCTGTCGCCATGTCCATTGACCTTACCCGCATATAAATTCCCTCATGATCGCCCGCACGCCGCTCGACCAGCAATCTGGCCACCTGATGATCATCGATGAAGGCAGTTCCCGTGACACTGTCGAGCAAGGCCTTGGCCAGATTGTCGAGATCCATCCACGGCGCATCCCCCGTATAATCCATGATAATATGCACGTCATAGTCGCCCTGGCCCGGGCAGATTTCGGGAAAGTCGTTGCGAAAGAATTCTCTCAAAAGCTGTTTGTAATAGCGCGCCTGCGTGGTCAGACCCGTACAGCGGATTTCCAGCGCACCATCTTCAGTGACCCGCCCACGGACCTTGTCCGTCTTGATCCAGCCATCCAAGGCTTAATCAACCCAGCCTGCAAGTTCGCGGCGCACAACGTCTTCAATAACATTGATCGCCGCTTCACTGTCGTTCAGGCAGGGAACCACAGAATAGTTTTCACCACCCGCTTCCAGGAACTGCTCTTTACCCTCCATCGCCATCT
Organism: uncultured Hyphomonadaceae bacterium; assembly: GCA_938084575.1. Lineage (GTDB taxonomy): Bacteria > Pseudomonadota > Alphaproteobacteria > Caulobacterales > Hyphomonadaceae > Henriciella. The sequence goes on along the minus strand of CALKFG010000006.1, from coordinate 54,839 downwards.
CTTCCAGCGTCTCCAGACAATCTGAAATAAAGGCGGGCGACACGACAACCAGATTCTTGACCCCCTCTTCGGGAAAGCCCTCCAAGGTCTCGTCCGTATAAGGCTTGAGCCATTCCGTTGGACCAAAGCGGCTTTGAAAGGTCGTCACCACAAAGTCCTTGTCCCAGCCAAGATGCTCTGCCACCAAACGCGTCGTCTTGTAACATTGGCAGTGATACGGGTCACCTTTCAGGAAGTACGCTTTTGGAATTCCGTGATAGCTCATCAGGACCTTGTCCGGGGTGTAATCGAGCCCGGCCACATGACGCTCGATCGAGTCGGCCAAGGCTGAGATATAGGCGGGCTGGTCATGAAACGGCGCCGCCGTGCGCACGGCGGGCTGCCAGCGCAGCATTTTTAACGCATCAAAACTACGGTCATAAACACTCGCCGTCGTCGCGGCGGAATATTGAGGATAAAGCGCGACCACACAGATACGGTCGCATCCGCGTTCTTTGAGGTCAGCAATTTTCGAAGCAATCGAAGGATTGCCATAATTCATAGCAAAATCGACGATCAATGTATCGGATCCAATACGCTGTCCCAATTTTTTCGCCTGCGCCTGCGTGTAGACCAGAAGCGGCGAGCCCTGCTCAGTCCAGATCTTTTTGTACGCGGCCCCCGATTTGCTGGGACGGAACGTCAGAATGGGCCCCTGGAGGATGAGCTGCCAGAGCAATCTGGGAACCTCGATAACTCTCGGATCCGAGAGAAATTCGGACAGGTAGCGCCGCATTGACCAGTAATCCGTGCCGTCCGGAGTTCCCAGATTGACCAGAAGAACCCCGATCTTTCCCTGCAGAACGACGGGGTGATCGTTGGGCAATGGGCCAACAGCGCTGAGTTTTCGTGGGGCTTGGGTCATGGGAGCGGAGTCTGGCATGCTGGGTTTCCGTCGGTTACCTTCGTATTTAGGTCATAAATTGCCGTTGCAAGTTCCCCAACTCAGCTCGGCCCGCATTCTTCTTCGCCGCCGCAATGCCCAGCTGACCTTGAAAGGGTGTAACGTCTGAGCGCCAACGCGCATCCATACCGGCGCCCAGGGTCCCTTTGCAGGACCGGCCTGCAAACCTCCAAAGAGGGAACAGTCCGTGAGCGATCTCTTGCGCAACTCTTCGTCCAGCGGTCGGAATCAGGGACGCACGGAGGTGGGTGAAGCAGATAGGTGACGGGATGCGACGCTATCGCCACCAAAACCGGCCGCGCCGGCGCTCGTGCACCAACATACGAAGGATTTGGGGTGGTACCGATGGTCGGGCTCGAACCGACACTTCCCAGAGGAAACGGGATTTTGAATCCCGCGCGTCTACCAATTCCGCCACATCGGCCTGTGCGAAAGTCGAACTAGCCCACTCCAGAGGCGTTGTCACGCCCCACGAACCACTTGCTCACTTCCCCCCTTTTGTGCCCCAACAAACCCCGCTAAAGCGCAGTATGACCGAAGCACGCAGACCCCATACCTTTCTCCAGGCCCTCGAGGCCATGGCAGCAGACGCACCGGAAGCCGGGTTCAGCTTACATGCCCTATTTGACCGCCTGGATGAAAGAGCCTTCGGAGCAGCTCTGTTCGTCCTGGCACTCCCCTGTGCGATCCCCTTTCTCTGGGGTATTCCTCAAATCGTTGCCCTGCCCATGCTTTTTCTGACATCTCAGATGCTGATCGGCCGGGAAGAACCATGGCTGCCCGACGGTCTGGCCCGGCGCATGATCGACAAAAAGGGCCTGGTGAAAACATCTCGCTTCGGACGGAAATGGTTCGGCTGGCTTGAAACCCTCGCACACCCCCGCTTGCTGATTCTGTCCAGCCGACCAGCCGAACGTCTGGTGGCACTGTTCCTGACCGGCTTTTGCGCGTCTATTCTTCTGCCCTTCCCGGGCACCAATACCGTGCCGGGCATTGGCGTTGCGATCGCCGCATTTGGCCTGATGGCAAGAGACGGGTTGCTGATTCTGTTTGGGATGCTGATTGGGTCGGCCTGGATCTCGGCCCTGATACTTGGCGGCGCCCAGATTGCCACATTTTTCACTGGCCTGATCTGACCGCGCGGTCGTGTCGTATGGACTCCAAAGCTGAGCTTCTTATCCTGAACGACAGGTGTGGGTCGGAGACGTGGTGAACCGAATAGAGTCACTTTTGATAGGCTGGACATGGCCCGTGCTTGCGGCGCTGGGCTCTCTGCTGATGCTGGCTGCGGCGCATGGTTTCGAGCGCTGGGCGATGCTGGCACCTTGCCCGCTCTGCCTGCGTCAGCGCGAGGTCTACTGGGCCGTCATATCAATGTGCCTAACGGCACTGGTTCTAAAACACTTTCGTCCCAATCCCCGTTTCCTCATGGCTTTCAATGTCCTGCTCGGCATGGTGTTCCTGACCGGCATGGTGGTCGCGGCCTTTCATGCCGGGGTTGAATGGGGGTTCTGGCCAGCTCCGTCGGGATGTGCTGCAGGCGCTATCGACGTCTCAAACCTCGATCTTAATGACCTTAATCAGCGACAGGCAACGGCCTCCTGCAACGATATTCCGTGGTCTCTTCTTGGCCTTTCCATGGCAGGCTGGAACACGCTGATCTCGCTTGGACTGGCCACGATCAGTTTTCGCAGCGCATGGCTTCTGCGGCCATCATCGATCCGATCCGTTTCAGCCTAGCAAGACGCAGGCCAGAAGCAGACAGATAATCGCCGCAACTGTTGGCCAAATCCGAAGACGCCGATACCAATGCGGCATGTCGGGCGATGCGCGATCCAGGACGTAATAGACAAGCAGGGCGCCGGCCATGGCCGCCATAAGCCAGCCAGACCCAAAACGGAAATAGGCGATAACGGCGATCCAGCCCATCAGGGAACCGAGGACAGAGACAATGAGTTCCGCCAGACGCGGCTTCTCTCGTTTCAGGATTTCCACCCCCCAGCGTACACCACCCAGAAAGCTCAAAATAACCGCCGCATAGACGAGCAGCCAAAGTCCGAGCGTATTCAGCACAATGGCATCATGGCGGTAAAAGACCATCAAACCGGCGGGGGCCAGAAAGGGAAGCACGCCCAAGGCAGTCAAGATCATCGGGGCCTTTGGTGTTCTGAGCATGGTCATCGCCTGCATCCTCCTTCATCTCACGTCAATTTATGTATGGTATCCAGGGGACCATGCCGCGCCGCCTGATCGCCCTGTTCATTGCCTGCTATGCCATAGCCTTCGCATTTGCAGCCATGGCTGCGATACGCTGGCCCAGCCTGATGATGGCCGCAGACCTGATCCTTGATAACAATCCTGATCAAACCCTCGAAAATATTGACTGGCGGCGCATTGGAATTTCCTATGGCGCGCCATACTTCCTCGCTGCCTTGTCACTTTATGCCGCCGCGGTCTCGCTGTCCAATCGTCGTAGGGGCGCTGTGACTTGGTATGCGCTTGGGGTCATGGCGGGATTTCCATGTGCCTTCCTTGTCGATTTTGAACCGCGCTGGTGGCAGGATCCGAGCATCGGGGAGGGTATGGTGGCCGGTGCGGGGGCAACCGCCTTGCTTCTGGGGGCCGCTGTCTGGGTCCTGCGCTGGCGAAAACCGCAGCGCCTCGCCAGTAAGCCCCATGCGCTCGCCGCGCAGATATCCGAAAACGATCCGCCGCCGATTGTCTCAACAGGACTGCCATCTGCCAGAACGGCACAGCGACACAAAGCTGTTCCTCCGGCCATTGCCTTGCAAAGAGCCCGGTTTGCAGAAGACGGGCGCCGCATGCTGGCGCGCGGCCGGCGCGCCTAGGCGGGTTCAAAGCATTGCTTGCGATTTCACCTGAATTGAGCTTTTGTGAGGTCAACTGCCAGGAGGCTTTCGACCATGTTTCGACGAATAGCAGCCGCCGCCATGCTCGTGCTCGGTCTCTGGCTCAGCTATGATGCACTCTATGCCATTATCCTTATTGTGGGACGAGGATCATCTCTGACTGACGCACTGCTGGCACCGCCCAGCGGCATGATCCGGGTCATGGGCGCTGGCCTTATGAGCATAGGCGGCCTGATGGCGCTTTTATCCCAACGCGGCGGCGGCATTCTTGCGACCATTGGCGCAACGCTCATCCTCGGTCTGGCCGGGCTGATCGCTGCCGCGGGCGCCGACCCAAGCCTTTGGATGAACACCGCGCTTTACGGTATCAGCGCAATTGTTTTGTCCGCCCTGCTTCTGACATCAAAACGAAAATAGGCTTCAGGAACGGATTGCATTTACCCTCTGGCTCATTAGGAAACGGGCGCAGGCGAACTCCCAGTCAGACAACAGGACATCTTCATGGCAGACACCTATGACCTCGTTATCATCGGCGGTGGGCCCGGCGGGTACAATTGCGCAATCCGGGCTGCTCAGCTCGGGTTGAAAGCCGCCCTGATCGAAAAGCGGGACACGCTGGGGGGCACTTGCCTGAATGTCGGGTGCATTCCCTCGAAAGCCTTGCTGCACGCGTCCGAACTCTTTGCCACAGCAAAAACCGATTTTGCCGGAATGGGCATAAAAGTGGGCCGCGTCGAGCTGGATCTCGACCAGATGATGGCGCAGAAAACAGATGCGGTAAACGGGCTGACCCAGGGTGTCGCCTATCTCATGAAAAAGAATAAGATCGATCATATTCAAGGCACAGGATCGATCTCCGCCCCAGGCCAGGTTACGGTAACCGCACAGGACGGCACCCAACAGACCTTATCCACGCCAAATATTGTGATCGCGACAGGATCGGAACCGACGACTCTGCCGGGAATTGAGATCGACGAAGAACGTATTGTGACCAATAGCGGTGCGCTGTCGCTTGGCGCGGTTCCGAAAAAACTGGTTTTGATTGGCGCGGGTGTCATTGGCCTCGAAATGGGCTGCGTGTGGTCGCGTCTTGGTGCCGAGGTCACCGTAGTTGAGTATCTGGACCGGATATTGCCCGGCGCCGATGCCGAAATCGCGCGGGATGCGCAGCGTATTTTCAGGAAGCAGGGGCTGAACTTCAGGCTGGCCACAAAAGTAACGGGTGTCGACAAGCTCAAGACCAAGCTGAAGCTTCACCTTGAACCCGCAGCTGGTGGCGACGCAGACAGTCTCGATGCAGATGTCGTGATCGTGGCCGTCGGACGACGGCCTTTCACCCAGGGCCTTGGCCTCGACGTCATTGGGGGCACCACCGATAAACGCGGTGTCATTCAAACAGTAAATGGACCCTTCGGGGTCGCCGAGGGCGTATGGGCCATTGGCGACTGCATTGCCGGGCCCATGCTGGCGCACAAGGCCGAAGATGATGGCGCAGCGGTGGCCGAGCTGATTGCAGGCAAGGCCGGGCATGTCGACTGGAACCTCGTTCCCAGCGTCGTCTACACTCAGCCTGAAATCGCCTGGGTTGGGCAAACCGAGGACCAGCTCAAAGCCAACGGCGTCACGTACAAGAAGGGTAAGTTTCCGTTCCAGGCCAATTCGCGCGCCCGCACCAATCACCAGACCGATGGTTTTGTCAAAATTCTTGCGGATGCCGAAACTGATCGAATTCTGGGCGCCCATTTGATGGGGGTCGGCGTGGGAGAAATGATCGGCGAGCTGTGCGTGGCAATGGAATTTGGTGCCGCGTCCGAGGATATCGCCCGCACAAGTCATGCGCACCCAACCCTGTCAGAAGCCATTCGTCAGGCGGCTATGGGGGTTGAGGGCTGGACGATGCAGATGTAAGCGGACCGTCCATAGCTGAACCATCTGCCCGCCAATACGACCCGAAGCAGTCCAGCGAAAACGGCCTATTCGTCAGGATCGATGGCGGACAAAATCCATGGCCGAAAGGGCAAACATCGCCAAAGCCATGGCAACAGCGAGCACCCCATTACCGGTCCAGCCTGCCAAATCATAAGCCAAGGTACTTGCCCAGCTCGCGGCGCCGCCGCCCAGAAACATCATGACGACGTAAATTGTCATGAGTCGGGTCCGGATCGTCGGCGTTTTGCTGAGAAAGGTCATCCGTCCAGTGATGTCAATCACCGGTCCTCCGAGATTGGTGATGAGAAGGGGGATCACCAGTAACCAGAGGCTATGTCCGAACACCAGAAACAGTGTCGATGCTGCCAGCTGGATGGCCACCAGGTAAAGGCGGGCCCGACGGGCACCGATCCTGTCCGCCATTCGACCAAGGACTGGCGTGGTCGCCAGCGAGAAGATCGACACCGCCGCTAAATAACCCACTGTATCGACACCATATCCCATGTTCTCGCTGGTGAGATAAAGGCCAAGGCCGATCCAGACCGCCAGGAAAATACCAAAATTCAGCCCCTGTATGGATCCCGCGACCAGTATTCCAGGTTCGCGTCGAACAATTGTAAAAATGGACAGGAGCAAGCCCAGATAGCCTTGCTCGCCCACATCAACCTGGTCGTCCTCGGGCTTCGGCCCACCGGATGTCATGATAAGCGGTAAGAAGATTGAAACCACCAGCATCAGACCTGCAGCAATAACATAGACTGCCCGCCACCCGACGAATTCTCCTATGACCCCTGCTCCGGCTCTGGCCAGCAATATCCCGCCAATGATCCCTGTCGTCAGAATAGCTGTTGCGTGGCCCAGTCGACCCGGATCGACCCGTTTGGACACATAAGCCGGCAGCAGATAGGGCGCGATGGTAAAGAATCCCAGCAGTGTCGAGCCCATCAAAAACACCCAGAACTGACTGGCCAGCGCCATCGCCACCACCGAGAGCAGCTGGCCTGTCACGGTCATCCAAACGAGTTTTCGGTTAGAGATGCGGTCGCCCAGGGGCAGAATAAAAAATATGCCCAGAGCCAGGGCGATCTGGTTCATCGCGGGAACGATCCCGATGAGACCATCGGAAATTCCGAAACTCTCCGCAACGCGCGCAATGATCGGATGGATATAATAGGCATTGGCGGTCACTACAGCGCTGCTCAGTGCCAGAACAACAATCTGCGGGCCGGCCAGAAGCGCGGCGGCAGGAAGATCTGGGCGACTCTGCGGCGACATTGCCCGTTTCCTTTTTTACAACCACGCGCCGTCGATAGGTTGTGCCTTCGAGGCCGTCAAACCCGACCTCGGGTCAGCCTGTTTGCCCAAGCCATAAAGCCTGCTATCGCAATCAGTGCTGTCACATCTCCTCTCCTTGCAAGGAAACCTGTCTGCTTATGCCCGTGCCCGAATCCTATTCTTCGTTATTTGACACCCTGATCCAGACTCGACGACTGCCCGACGGCCTGACCCCTGGCGACCTTGAGGCCGCCTGCTGGATGATAGAGGACGGCGATCATGCAGGTCGTGAATGGTGCCTCAGCCAGGGCTATCCCGGGTACACCTCCTATGCGTCGCTTAACGATCTGCCCGATCGCAACCCCGCTTTCGCCGACCTCGTCGGCGCGCTTAATGTCATGGCCAAGGATTTCGCGACAGCCATGTTCTGGCAAATGGGGTCCGGGCGTCTGGTTTGTGACAGCTTGTGGATCAACATACTCGGCGAAGGCGGACATCATTCCGGACACGTCCATCCCAACAGCGTGATTTCAGGAACATGCTATGTCGCCATGCCCGCGAGCGCCGGCGCGCTGAAACTAGAAGACCCCCGCCTCGCCATGATGATGGCCGCGCCGCCGGTCGCGCCTGAGGCCCCGACGCAGCGGCAGCGCTTTCATTATATTGAGCCCCAGCCGGGAGAGGTCCTGATGTGGGAAAGTTGGCTCCGTCACGAAGTCATGCCCAACGGGTCGGAGGATGCGCGTATTTCGATTAGCTTTAATTATGCGCTGGTTGACTGAGGGTCGTCCTTATTCGACGCGCTCAACACGGTAGGTCCGGCCGATTGAGTCGATGCTCATCCGGGTCGAGCCAAGAGCGCCTTGACGGATCGTGGCCTCGGTTGGCAGCGACCGCGGCGTATAGATTCGTCCCAGTTCAACCTGACGCCAGACAAAGCCCTCTTCCGTGGTGAAATAGTATCGACCGATATTATTCCTAACGATCTTGACGATTTTCGTCTCGTAGGAATCAGGATCCTCAACCGCGTCCTTATCTGACGGCTCGGGCCGGTTCACCTTTGGAAACCAGTTTGGCAGGAAGCCCCGATCTGCCTCCGCCGCCACGCGGGGCTGTTGCTGCACCTCTGCCGATACAGGGTTCGACACAGCCTCTCTTGGGGCTGCGGCCAAAGCCATCATTGCAGCATCGTAGCAGGCCAGACGGTCGCCCGGATCCGCGATCGTCGGACAGGCCTGCAGGTTTTCCGGGATATCGGCAAAACCAGCGCTGGGCGCAACCAACAGCCCAAAAAGTGCACAGATGGCGAAAGATACTGATTTCATTTGTTCTCTTCCTCTAGAAAACTATTTCGAACTAAAGCATTTGCTGCATCGGGGGCCAAGTCAAAATGGTGCCCGGGACCAACCCATTGAGAACCGCCGGACATGGTGGGTTTTGACATCACGCAATAAGGGCGCATCAAGATGGACCTGAATAAAATTTCCTCCGGAAACAACCCGCCTGACGACTTAAACGTGGTGATAGAAGTGCCCTTGGGGGGGGACCCCATCAAATATGAAATCGACAAAGCCTCCGGGGCGATGTTTGTTGATCGGTATCTCTACACCGAAATGCGCTATCCCTGTAATTATGGGTTCGTTCCCCATACGCTGAGCCTGGATGGAGATCCGATCGACGTGATGGTGGTTGGAAACCGCCCTCTCGTGCCGGGGAGCGTCGTCCGGGCGCGGCCGGTGGGTGTCTTAATGATGACCGATGATGGCGGCCCTGATGAGAAAATTCTCGCCGTCCCGCACCCGAAATTAACCAGCTACTACGACAAGATTGCGACCTATCACGATCTGCCACAAACACTAATCGACAAGATTGGCCATTTCTTCGAGCATTATAAGGATTTGGAACAAGGGAAATGGACCCGCATCGACGGCTGGTTCGGTATCGAAAAAGCGCGCGAGCTGATCCAGCAGTCGGTTGAGCGTGCCGCAGGCTAGGTGATAAGCTGGAATTGTCCGGTCTGGGCATCACGCCAGTGAAGTTCACCCCGGCCGATCGCAAACCATGCTCCATGCAAAGCGAGCTGGCCGGCCTCGATGGCCTCGCGCACAAAAGGAAAAGTTCTCAAATTGTCGAGAGACTGGCCGATACCGACATGTTCGAGTTCTGTTTGGGGGTCGTCAGCCCCCGCCGAGAGAACGCTGTCCCGACTGGCGTCCAGCAATTCAACCCAGGGGGCAATAAAGCGTCCTACCGGTTTATCCTTGGCGGCGGAAAGTGATGCAGAAACACCGCCACATCCTCCATGCCCCATGACGACAATGTGCTTTACCCGCAATGCAGTGACCGCGAATTCGAGGGCGGCGCTCACGCCATGCAGGCCGGGTGTCGACTCAAAGGGCGGGACCAAATTGGCGACATTTCGGACGACAAACAGCTGCCCCGGGGCCGCATCAAAAATTTCAGCCGGCTCTGCGCGGCTATCACAACAGGCGATCACCATCACATCCGGGTCCTGACCTTCACCCAAATCCTGATACAGCCGCACCCGGTCACTATAGGCCCCGTTTCGAAACCGACGATAACCCTGTTGCAAGTCTTCTGGCGTATGCATGACGAGATCCTGTTTCTATGGTGTCCTTCTAGAAAATACCGGTTGACGGGTGCAACAGAAAAATTCAAACGGACCGTACAAATGCGGTGGATATGGATTAGAAAAAGGCAGTTGAATGAACATCAAGGCCGCAGACCAAAGCAAGCGTCCCCGACGAAGCGACCAGTCGCGCGCAGCGATTCTCGACGCAACACGACATGAACTTATCGAACATGGTTGGCGTAAATTCAGCGTCGATCAGGTCGCTCGCCAGGCCCGGGCCTCGAAACAGACCATTTATCGCTGGTGGCCGGCCATCGCCAATATGTGCGTCGAAGCTGGCCTCGATCTGCTTCCGGCACGGGAAAATAAGGGGCGGGACCCGGTTGAACGGATTGGCGATTTGTTGCGGCCGATCGAGCAGGTTGCCAAGACCAGTTCTGGTCATTCGGTGCTGCGCAGTGCCTTTCTGGCTGCAAGTGATGACCCGGCCGCAGGAGAAACCTTTCGGGCCTGGCTTCGAGACGAAATTCGGGGCCCTCTACGTATGATCCTCGCCGAAATTGCTGCAAAGAATGTCATTCGCCGCGATTTCGATCTTGATGGGGCCTTAGACATATTCATGGGCCCCGTCTGGAGCCGCCTCGTTATCATGCGCGCGCCGCTTCCAGAGGATTTCAGCCGTCATCAGGCTGAGCATCTTCTGAAAATCCTGTCCCCCAACTGACCCGGCCCAATCACCTCCCCAACCCAGGACTTCTGAATGCACATCAAACCTGTCATTCTCTGCGGCGGTGCTGGAACGCGCCTCTGGCCTCTCTCGACACCAGAGAAACCAAAACAGTTTCAGGCACTTGTTGGATCTGACAGTATGATTGCCCTCACGGCCGAACGGTTAAAGGCCGACCGTACGGCCTTTACGCTGTCTTCTCCCCTGATCGTCGGGTCACAGCAGCATGAAACACTGCTGCGCAGGGAGCTGCCAGACGCCGCCCTCATTCTTGAGCCATTTGGCCGGAATTCCGCCCCGGCCATTGCCGCGGCCTGCCTGTGCAGCGCGCCGGAAGACCTCCTGCTTGTTTTGCCCGCCGACCACCACATCGCCCAGCCTGAGGCCTTCCTGAAAGCGATCGAGACAGGGGTAGCGCCTGCTCTGAACGGTACGATCATGACCTTTGGCATCCGTCCGGACCACGCGGCCACCGGCTATGGCTATATTCAAGCTCTGCCGCCGGAACATGGCGTGTGCCAGGTCTCCCGTTTTGTTGAAAAGCCTGATGCGGAGACCGCGGCGGCCTATCTTGCAACCGGCGAGTATTATTGGAATGCGGGCATTTTCCTGTTCACGGCAAAAACGATGATGGCAGCCCTCGATACCCATCAACCCGGTTTGCTGGAACAGGTGTCCGCGGCGCTTCAGCAAAGTGCCGCCACCCTCTGGCATTTCGATGAGGCGGAGTTTGCCGGCGTGACCAATATTTCGATTGACTATGCCGTGATGGAGCACACCGAGAAAGTGGGCCTGATCCCTGTGGATATGGGGTGGAGCGACCTGGGCGGCTATGAAGCCCTCTGGGCACTGGGAACAAAGACGGCCGAACAGAATGTCCTGCGAGGTCCGGTTATCCTGGACAACAGCCAGGGTGTTTTTGCCCGGTCAGATGGCCCGCATATCAGTGCATCAGGCCTGAAAAATCTGGTCATTATTGCGGGTGAGGACCAGGTCATGGTCGCGCCGATGGGTGACGCCGAGGCGATCAAACGGCTGGGCAAGGCCAGCCAGGCAGGTCGGCTGACCCACGGGCTAAGTCACGGCACCCGGATCGAGGCCAAGAAACTGCTCTGGGACGCTTTTGACCGCTGGGCCCGGTCGGGTTGGGATGCGACGAGGTCGGGTTTTGTCGAAAGCCTCAGCCTCGACGGCCAGCCGAACATCGACTTGCCGCGTCGCGTGAGGGTTCAGGCCCGCCAGATTTTCAGCTTTTCAGAGGCTTGCCGGCTTGGCTGGCCCCATCCCGAACAGGCCCGGCAGCTGGTCGTGGCCGGGCTCGATTATCTCAACACAACGTGCCGTCACGGCACGGGCGGCTGGGTTCATGAGATTGCACCGGATGGCCAGCCGCTTGACGGCACCCGCGGCCTTTATGATCACGCCTTTATCATTCTGGCCGGTGCCGCGGCATGGCGAAGTTTCCAAATGCCGCTTGCGAAGCAATTAGCCGATGAAGCCTTAGCCTTTATTGACGCCGAGATGCGCGATCCTGACATTGGCGGCTATGCGGACGGCATGTTCGGAGAAACAAACCGTCGGGCCAATCCGCATATGCACCTTCTGGAAGCCTTTCTGGAATGGCATGATGCCACTGGCGATGCCATCTGGCTCGATCGCGCGCGCGAGATTGTCACTATTTTTGAAAGTGACCTTTTCGTCCCGGATCAGGACATGCTGCGGGAACATTTTGTCGGGGACTGGCGCGCCGCACCGGATGCCTCAGGGCGCCTCTTTGAACCTGGTCATCACTATGAGTGGGCCAGTCTGCTTGCTGCCTTTGACCACAAGACCCGCCGCGACACGCGCAGCTGGCGGCACCGCCTCATTCGGCGCGCGGATCAGAACGGATGCAGCCCTCGCCATGGCTTTGCGGTGAATGAGGTTGATATGGACGGTACCCTGCGTAATCCGAACAGCCGAATCTGGCCGCAACTGGAAGCCTTCCGTACCCGGCTCTGGCATCCCGGCAGCGCCGCACCCGGCACCGCGGACAGGGGGTTTAAAGCCCTCAAGGCCGTCTATTTCGACAGGATGCCGGCCGGCACATGGATTGACGAAATTGATGAAAACGGACAATCCATCGCAGGCGCTGTCCCGGCCAGCATTCTGTACCATCTGGTCACGGCTTTTCGGGATGTCCTCCCGGCAGAGGATACAGCGTCGTGAAAACGCTCATTGTTATCCCGGCACGCTATGCCTCAACGCGGTTTCCTCAAAAGCCCCTGCACCTGATCGCGGGCCGGTCCTTGCTGGGGCGCGTCATCGATATCGCGGCAGCGGCCTGCGCGCACGACAGCCGTCGGCATTTCGTTGTCGCAACCGACCATGCAGACATTCAGAGGCATGCCGAAGCCCTTGGCGCCTCAGTGGTAATGACAGATTCTCAGCTCCCCTCGGGCACAGACAGGGCGCTGGCGGCAGCCAGGCTCGCCGGACCCGACGCCGACTTTATCGTCAATCTTCAGGGCGACGCGCCCTTCACCCCCCCAGCCTATATCGACGCGGTTATTCGAGCCGGCGAGACTGCTGCTCAGGATGTCGTCACGCCTGTCGTACGAATGAGCTGGACGGGACTGGACGAAGTCCGGGCTCGGAAAATGCACACCCCCTTCTCTGGAACCAGCTGTGTAAGACGGACAGATGGGGAGGCGCTCTGGTTCTCGAAAACGATCCTGCCCGCCATCCGCAAAGAGGATCAGCTCCGCCGCGAAACTGAGCTGTCGCCGGTGTACCGTCACATCGGGCTGTATGGCTACAAAAGACAGGCGCTGGAGCGCTTCGTTGCCCTTGATGAAGGTCATTATGAACGCCTGGAAGGACTTGAACAATTAAGGTTCCTCGAAAATGGCATGCGTATTCTGTCGATTGAGGTCCCCAGCTCAGATACGGCCATGTGGGGCATCGACACGCCGGAGGACGCCGCCCATGCCGAAACGCTGATTGCACGTTTCGGCGACCCCATGGCGACCGGATGACCCGGCTATACATCCTTCGTCATGGCAACACTTTTGACCCCGGCGATACAGTGACCCGGGTTGGCGCTAGGACCGATTTGCCACTGTCAACATCCGGGCAGGATCAAGCGCGGCGGCTGGCGGCCCATTTCGTCAAGCATGAACCATTTGGCTTTGCTCAGGCCTGTTGCAGCAGCCTGATCCGAACACGACAAACAGCAGAGACCATCCTTGCGGCAAGCGCCAACCCGCCATCCCTGCGGGTGCTGCCCTTTCTGACAGAAATTGATTACGGTCCAGACGAGAACCAACCCGAAGAGAAGGTCGAGGCCCGGATCGGTCGCGCGGCGGTGGATTTGTGGGATGAACAGGCCATCCCGCCCCCCGGCTGGGTGGTCGAACCGGAAAGCCTTATCACCGCATGGAGGGCAATGTTGAAAACGCTGTCCGCCGACGCCCCAGATCGGCCGATACTTCTGGTGACCTCGAACGGCATTGCCCGATTCGCGCTCGACCTTGTCACCACCGGTCGTTCGCGCGCCAGCTCAATCAAACTCAAGACAGGCGCTTTTGGCACCCTGTCCCTGTCAGAGGGCACTGTTGAGCTGGTCAACTGGAACCAACGTCCCACGCACCCTTTATAATCGGCTCGTCCCGCCGTCGGCTCAGACCACGCCGGCCTTCAGCACATCATGCATATGCAGAATGCCGTCGCAGCGTCCGTCGGAAACGACAAAAAGCTGCATGATACTGCGGGCACTCATCAGGGAAACGGCGCTATGGGCCAGCGTGTCCGGGGTAACGGTTACGGGATCGCGCGTCATCGCCTGATCTATCGTGTCGAAGGATTTACGCTGCCGCACAATCCGCCGGATATCTCCATCGGTCAGGATGCCCAGAAGCTGCCCGGCCGGGTCGACAACGCCCACACAGCCGAAACCCTTCTGGCTCAGCACATCGATGGCCACGTCGAAACCGGTTCCCGCCGCCACAAGTGGCGTCTCGGAACCGCTGCGCATAATGTCTGACACTTTCCGGAGCATTGCGCCAAGCTTGCCACCGGGGTGATAGGTGGAAAAATCGTCCGCCTTGAACCCACGCCGGTCCAGCAAAGCGACCGCCAGAGCATCCCCCAGGGCCATCATTAATGTGGTCGAGGTGGTGGGTGCGCGGGTCACGGCGCAGGCTTCAGCCACATCGGGCACCAGCAAGAGGTGATCGGCTGCTTTTCCGAGTGCGGAGTCGGCCCGCGCCGTCATTCCAACCAACGGAATTGAGAAGCGCCCCGCATAATGCAGCAAGTCAGAAAGTTCCGGCGTCTCTCCAGACCGGGACAGGGCAAGGACGACATCGTCCGAGGTGATCATGCCAAGATCTCCATGAGAGGCTTCTGTCGGATGCACGAATTGGGCAGGTGTTCCGGTCGATGCCAGGGTTGCGGCAATCTTTCGGGCAACATGGCCCGATTTGCCAATTCCCGCGCAAATGACCCGGCCGCGCGCTGCAAAGCAAGTTTTGACAGCCGCCGAGAAGCGTTCATCCAGCTGGTTGCCCAACACCTCAAGGGCCTCAATCTCCGTCCGCAGAACCCGCTGCGCGATGGTGATATCCTTATCCTCGCTCATGAGGGAATGTCCCCCTGTCCCACCAGCGCGTGGATTGCCTTCAAACGGGTCAACAAAGGTCGGGCCGCGCTCAGGGGCAGGCAGCTGGGCCCATCGCAGAGCGCCTTATCCGGATCGGTATGGAATTCAAGAAACACGCCATCTGCTCCCGAAGCAATGGCCGCCTGGGCGATGGTGGCAACCCCTTCGCGACGCCCGCCCGTGGACGCGCCCGCCGTGCGGGGGTCGGCGCCGGGCAGCTGAACGGCATGTGTTGCATCAATCGTGACCGGGCAGCCCAGCTTTTGCATGTTGCGGATACCCAGCATATCGACGACCAGATTATTATAGCCGAAACTGGTCCCGCGCTCGCAGAGAATGATCCGGGCATCGTCCATAACTTCCCCGATCTTGCTGACAATGTTGGCCGTGTCCCATGGTGCCAGGAATTGCGCCTTTTTGACCTGGATCAGGCCACCGCTGGCCTCGGCTGCGCGCGCAATGGCCACAACCAGATCCGTCTGGCGACACAGAAAGGCAGGGATCTGAAGAATGTCCGCGACGTCCGCGACCGGTGCAGCCTGCGCGACGTCATGGATATCCGTACACACAGCGACGCCCAGCCCGGCCTTGACCTGCCTCAGAACGGGCAGGCCGGCATCGAGGCCGGGCCCGCGATAAGAGGCAATTGAAGACCGGTTGGCCTTGTCAAAACTCGCCTTGAACGCATAGGGCAGGCCCAGATCACGGCAAATGTCTTTCAGCTCCTGCCCAATCTCGAGCGCCAAACCCGCATCTTCAAGCACATTCAGACCGGCAATGACGGCCAGCGGTTCGCCTTCACCAATCGACCAGTCTGCGACGGTCAGGGACAGCTTCGCCATAAGCAACTCCTATCGGGCAGAGCCCGCTAATGTGGGGCCCTGCGAGTTTTAAACGCCGGGCCGATCTAGACCAGACCAAAAGACATAGCTAGATCGGCGCTCATGTTACCATCCGTTTCCCCAGCCCCAGATCCGCGCACAGTGCTGGTCACCGGCGGCGCTGGCTTTATCGGGGCGACGGTTTGCGATCAGCTGCTCGAACAGCCCGGGATCCGCCTGATCAATTTCGACAAACTGACCTATGCGGCCAATCCTGACGCCACGGTCCGCGAAGTGCCGGAAGCACGCTACAGCTTCGTGCAGGGCGACGTCTGTGATCGGGAGGCACTGACCGCCCTCTTCGCGACATACCAGCCTGATGCGGTGATACATTTGGCAGCAGAGACCCATGTGGACCGATCGATCATGGGGGCTCCGGATTTCGTCATGACCAATCTTGTCGGGACACAGACACTCCTGGATGTCACGCGAGACTATTGGCAGGCCCTTGACGCAAAAAGGATGCGCCCATTTCGCCTGATACACGTCTCCACTGATGAAGTATTTGGCACACTCACAGATCCCGACCTGGCCGATGAAAGCACCCCTTACGCCCCCCGCTCTCCCTATGCTGCGACCAAGGCCGGGGCCGACCAGCTCGCCGAGGCGGCGCGCATTACCCACGGACTCCCCGTCACCATAGCCTACGGAACGAATGCATACGGCCCCCGGCAGTTCCCTGAAAAACTGGTGCCGCTGATGATTACCAAGGCACTTCTCGGCGCTCATTTGCCGATCTATGGAGACGGCCTTCAGGTCCGCGATTGGCTGCATGTCGACGATTTCGCCCGCGCACTCATCACCCTGCTCAACGCCGACGTCCTGAACACGCGTTACGTTGTCGGTGCGCGCTCACAACGAACCAATTTGTCGGTGGTGAAATCCCTTTGTGACGCAATTTCCGCCCGGCGACCGGACCTGCCCGACAGCTGGACGCGCATTCAATACGTCACCGACCGTCCCGGGCATGACCGGCGCTATGGGCTTGACCCAACCCGGATCGAAACCGACTTCGGCTGGGCTCCCCTGCAGGACTTTGAAACCGGTCTCGCCGCAACTGTCGACTGGTATCTCAGTCACCCCGCCTGGTGGCAGGCCACCATACGGGACAGATATAACGGAGAGCGGCTGGGTCTTTAGCCGCCATGGGCATTGCCAAGCTCTCCCCCTCCGCCTATCGACCGCGACAGACATGATTAGCCGGGGATCCGCCATGACCGTAACTGCCGACCAGCTCGCCCGAATTGCGCTCGATGCAGGATCACTGATCATGCAGGTCTACGTGTCCGACTTTGACGTCGTCCAGAAAGATGACAGCTCGCCGGTAACCGAAGCCGACCAGAACGCCGAAGACCTGATTCTCACCGCCTTGAGACAGATTGAGCCCGGTCTGCCGCTGATCGCCGAAGAAGCGGTGGCCGCTGGACATATCCCCGAGCATGGCAGCCGGTTCGCCCTGATCGACCCCCTCGATGGCACGCGGGAGTTCGTCAACAAACGCGGCGAGTTCACGGTGAATATCGGCATAATCGAGCAGGGTGTCCCGGTCATGGGTGTGGTCTATGCGCCCGCTCTGGAGCGGCTCTTCGTCGCCGAAAGCCGGCACAGCGCCTGGCAGGCCCGTGTGGCACCCGGCGGCGCCCTTCCCACCATGGAGGCGCGCCAGCCCTTGCAGATTCGCCCGGCGCCTGCTTCCGGCCTGACCGCCATCGCTTCGAAATCCCACCGCAGCAAGGAAACCGATACCTTTCTGGAAGGCCATCAGATTGGCGAGATCATCTCAGCCGGATCGTCCTTGAAATTCTGTCTGATTGCCGCTGGCGAAGCTGACCTCTATCCCCGCATGGGACGGACCATGGAATGGGACACGGCCGCCGGACAGGCTGTGGCAGAGGCTGCCGGCGCCCGGGTCACCGAGGTCGATGGCGCGCCACTGACCTATGGCAAGATTGAACGCGGCTATGACAATCCGCATTTCATTGTCTGGGGCGATGTGACGCCCAGCCTATAGGCTCTGCTGCCAGCCCAGCCGATTGTCTCTTTCATGTCCCGACAGCCCTGATCATCCATCCCTTTGGATTCGGAGCGGGATGTTCACGGGCCTCGGGGAGCGGAGAGGCGCGAGTGACCAGACGGCCTGTAAGCCGGGTTCTGTCCACCTGCCGAAGCAGGATGGGCAGCCATTCATCTGCGACACCGCTCACACGGTGCCTGGTGCGACACACCCGGGATGCGAGCCGGAGACGGCCCATATGCACCCCCTATTCGGTCTTGCTCCGGACGGGGTTTACCATGCGGGCGCTGTTACCAGCCCCCCGGTGAGCTCTTACCTCACCCTTTCACCCTTACCCCGGACGCATCCGGGGCGGTCTGCTCTCTGTGGCACTTTCCCTCGATTCACACCGGGCGGACATTATCCGCCGTCCTGTCTCCATGGAGCCCGGACTTTCCTCCAGCCTTGCGGCCAGCAGCTGCCCAGCCATCTGGTCGCTTTCTATATAGGGACTGCTGACGGACTTGCACAGAGCCGTGAGAGACGATGCGCATAAAAGGCGCTCATCGCCTAAGCCGCGACCCTGTCGGCAAGTTGATGGATCATGACCAGCGTCTCGAGATCGGCCTGGCCGGTAACCCGGTCGGGCCGGAAACGTCTCTGGACGGCGCGAATGACGGCCTCGGTCGGGCCCGCATATCCGCTCATATCCGGGACTGCATATCCTATCCGGCGCAGCTGAGCATGCAGGCGCTCAACAGGTTCGCCCTTATCGCCAAGGCCCAGACCCCGTCCAACCAGAACAGAGCCGGCAGGCGCCTTTTCAGGCTCCGGCCACAGGCCAACCCCCGCCGCTGCCAGCTGGGCCCATGGGAAATGCTCCCCGGGATCACGCTTGCGCAGGGGCGCAATATCCGAATGCCCGACAATCCTGCTTTGCGGGATGGCATGGCGCGCCAGAATGCTTTGCGCCAGCTCAATCACGGCCGCTATCTGGACCTCGGGATAAGGCGGCAAGGTTCCGTCCGCCCGGGGAACATCATGGCCGCCATTCACGATTTCAATACCGATTGACCGCGAATTCAAGTCGGTATCACCCTGCCAGCTGGACACGCCAGCATGCCAGGCGCGTTTATCCTCCGGCACCAGTTGGGTCAGGCGCCCATCCTCCCAGATCATATAATGGGCAGACACCTCGGCCGACGGATCGCACATCCGTAACAGTGCGGCTTCGCCGGTTTCCATGCCGGTGTAATGCAGGACCAGCATGTCAAGAGGCCCACGGCGGTCATTGAAATTCGGGCTGCTCTGCATGGCGCCCTTCACTTTACCTGGCCCTGCATTTTATCGCCAAATGCCGCCTGAGGCAGCGTGCGATTGGGCCGAATCAGGATCACAAAAACACCCCCAAGTGATATGGCCGCGCCGGTAATCAGACGCAGCGTCAGCTCCTCCTGCAAGATGGCAACGCTCAAAACCACGCCCCAAACGGGGGTCATCAGGGTGAGGGGTGAAATCAGCGACACGTCGTATTTCTTGATCAGGGCATAAAAACCGCCATGGCCGAAGACGCTGACGCCGAAAACCGCGAAAGCCGTCGCCGCCCACACCCACACGCCGCCCTGCATAAACCGACCCCAGCCATCTGCGTCCGCCTCCATTACGCCAGACAGTGCAAACAAGGGCGCAAAGCTGAACAGACCGATCCAGGCCTGCATCTGCAATGCCGAGATCGGCGGCATTTTCTTCATCAGGATGCCGGCGCCAGACGCGATCCCTGCGGCGGCCACGACGTAGAGCAGGCCGAGAGAAAAACTGACCCGTCCTGGATCAAATGCAATCAGAACAGCTCCTGCAAAAGCCAGCATGATGCCCAAACCGCGGCGCCAGCCCACTGTCTCGCCCAGAAAGGCCATGCTCAGCAGTGTGGAAAATGGCACGCCAAGCTGTCCAACAATTGAAACGGCGCTGGCTTCGGACCGGGCCAGTCCAAGAAAAAGCAGGGTAAAGTGGATGGCGCCCATACCCATAGCGATCAGGAATAAGGTGCCAAGATTCCGCGGCAGCGGGCGCAGAAACCAGACCAAAACCAGCGCGATCCCCAGAAAGCGCAGGCCGGCAAAGAAAATGGGCGGCAAGCCCGCTTCCGAAATCACCCAGCGCGTCACCACAAGGTTCAGTCCCCAGACCAGGCAGATCGCCGACAGCAATAGGAAATCCTGAAAACGCATGACGCTTGACTAGCAGGCTTCGCTTTTGATTGCATGCCCCCAAAGCTGATCTCGCCCGGTCAGGAGGCGGCTTTCGCCAAAGCCAGGAACAAAGTCCGGGTCGCCGCGTCCGCCATGCCGGACCCGCCCGGAGACTTGGCATCTGCCTCCAGGTCATGAACGCGTTCAATCAAGCGGACCAGCCTCGGCACCGGCCATTTCCGCAAACGCCGTTCGAAGAGGGGCCAGTCAGCCTGGAAGACAGGGGGCTTCAACTTCATGCCGACATTCGTGCTGTCTGTCCCGCGCAGGGCATGGGCGGCAAGCAGTCGGTTGGCTTCCATCTCAAATTGACGAAGAAGGCTGATTGGCGACAAGCCAGCATCCATGACCCGGTCCAGTTCGGCCTGAGCCGAATCGATCTGACCTGAAAGCGCTTCAAAAATGGCCGCGCGACTGCTTTCGTCGGCATTGGTCTCACACAGCGCCCGCACATCAGTCACGCTGACCGGACGGTCCAGACCTTGTGCAAACACTGCCAGTTTCTCCATTTCCGCATTTGCCAGACTGCGGTGACCGGGCAATCCCCCAACAAAAAAGGACAGGGCATCTGCCGCGATATCTACCTGATTTTGCAGGAGGAAGGCCCGAACCCGGTCGGCCATATCGCTGGCACTGTCGGCAAATACGTGCAGGGCGCGGGCCTCAGAAGCAGTTTCGAATCCGGCGCGCAGCTTCGACCGCGGCCGCAGAGGGCCACTCATCACCACGAGGTAGGCGGCAAGACGGTCGGGACCGGTTGCGGCCAAGGTCAGGACGTCCTTGAGGAGGGGAAATAATTTATCCCCGGCGCTGCGCAGCCTGAGGATTGTTTGTTCCCCGAGGAGCGAGCGCGCCTCGAGCAGATCAAACAGGGTTTCCGGCGCCCGCCGGACCTCGTCCTCGTCCAGCGTAATCACGCTACTTGGGCCATAGGACTGCCACGCTGTGATCAGGCTTGCCGCCGTGTCACCCACGACGCCCTCATCGTCGCCGAAAACCAGCGCGAGTTTCTGGCCAGGGTCCGGAGCCCGTGCATAAGCAAGCGCCGCACTCCCCTGCAGTTTCATTCCAAATTGGCCGTCTTGATCCGCAGATCGTCTGTGATGCGTTGCGCAAGAATGACCATGGCCCGGTCCTGCGCATCAATCTGGGCCGGAATATCGGCAAACGGTGAGTCGGGGACCTGAAAGCTGGACACCGCTTCCGCCGTTCCGCTGAGCGTTCGATCCCCAAGACGCAGGGTGTAATCGGCCCGCACCGTCACATCGGTTCGCGCCGCAGCTTCATCGGGCTGAAGCGCCAGGCGGTCAAGATCCTGGACCAACCGGACACTCAGCTGTCCCGGCGTATCGACGCCGGGCAAGCCGATGGACAACCGCTCGATCAGCCGCTGTCGCAGAGCATGACCGGCACGTCCCTCGATCTGGTCAACCCCGATCTGGCCGCCGCCGCCAGTCGCATAGAGCGGCGTAAAACCGCAGCCGGCCAGAACACAGATAAGACAGGCGAGGACAAGCTGTTTCATGCAACCACGATATTCACGATCCGCCCCGGAACCACAATGACTTTCTTGATCGATTTACCTTCAAGGTGTGGTGCCAGGTCCGGCAGGGCCAGGGCTTTGGCTTCGACCATGTCCGGTGTCGCGGTCTTGGCCACGGCGATTTCCGCCCGACGCTTGCCATTGACCTGGATCGGCAAGGTGACACTGTCCTCAACCAGAAACGCCGGGTCGGCCTCAGGCCACGGGGCCGCCGAGACCAGGCCCGGCTGTCCAATCAGGGTCCAGCAGGATTCCGCCAGATGTGGCACAAACGGGGTGAGACAGCGCGCCAGCATGCTGGCACTTTCCAGGCGGGCGTTGCGCACCGACTCGCCAATCTGTTCCGCCTTCTTCATCTGGTTCACCCAGTCATGCATGGTCGCAATGGCTGAGTTGAATCGGAACTCTTCAATCGCACTGTCGATGGCCCTGGTCGCCTTGTGAGCCACCCTGCGCAAGTCAAGGGACGCGGCCTCATCCTCTGCCAGACCGTCCGCTGCGGGCAAGGACAGGGACCGGAACAGGCTCCAGACACGCTGCATGAACCGTGCAGCACCCTCGACCCCTGCCTGAGTCCATTCGACATCTCTTTCCGGTGGACTGTCCGACAGGACAAACCACCGCGCCGTATCCGCACCGAATTCAGAAATGATCGCGTCCGGGTCCACCGTGTTCTTTTTCGACTTGGACATTTTCTCGACGGGGCCAACCGTAACGGCCTGACCTGTCGCACGCTCAATCGCCTGGCCTCCGTGAAGTTCGACCTCCGCCGGCTGCAGCCAGCGGCCATCGCCGGCCCGGAAGGTCGCGTGAGTGACCATGCCCTGCGTGAACAGGCCGGCAAACGGCTCACCATCTGCGAGGTCGAGTTCGCCGACATCCCGCATCGCCCGGGAAAAGAAGCGGGCATAAAGAAGGTGCAACACGGCGTGCTCGACACCTCCGACATACTGGTCAACCGGCAGCCAGTAGGCCCGCTCCTCGCGGTCGTCGGCACTGGCAAAACGAGCAAAATACCAGCTGGAGTCATTGAATGTGTCCAGTGTGTCCGTCTCGCGCTCGGCTTCCCCGCCGCAATCCGGACACGTTGTCGTCTTCCAGTCCGGGTGATGGACCAGCGGGTTTCCCGGCGTTTCAAAGCTGACATCCTCCGGCAAGCGCACGGGAAGTGCCTCGGCCGGCACCGCGACGATCCCACAGCTGGCGCAATGTACAACCGGAATGGGGCAGCCCCAGTAACGCTGCCGCGACACACCCCAGTCGCGCAGTCGGAAATTAACCGTTCGGCTGCCAAGGCCACGCGCCGACATGGCTTCGATCGCAGCGCTCTTCGCGGCATCGATGGACAGCCCGTCCCAGTCACCGGACTTCATGATCGTGCCTGGCCCGGTATAGGCCTCCGTCATCTCCTCGCCGGCGCCGGTGACGACCCAGGACAGCCCGTCCGCCGGATCGGCCGCAGGGGCGGAAGCGGAGGGGCGAACAACCGGCAGGACCGGCAGATCATATTTCCGGGCAAAGTCAAAATCACGCTGGTCGTGGGCCGGACAGGCGAAAATGGCGCCCGTGCCATACCCCATCAAGACGAAATTGGCGCTCCAGACAGGAAGCGTTTCCCCCGGCCGCAGCGGATGAGCCACCCGCAGCCCGGTGTCGAAGCCAATCTTTTCAGCCTTTTCAATATCTGCTTCAGACGTCCCGCCCTGCGCACAAAGCGCCCGGAAAGCCGCCAGGTCCGGGTCCCGGCCCGCCAGAGCCTCGGTCAGGGGGTGATCCGGCGACAGGGCGATAAAACTCGCGCCATGCAGCGTATCCGGCCGCGTGGTGAAAATATCTATGCCCGCCTCAAACTCCTCCGGCGCCGGGCAGGCCCATTCAAAACGCATTTGCAGGCCCTCAGACCGGCCGATCCAATTGGCCTGCATGGTCCGGACTTTTTCCGGCCAGCGCTCCAGCGTGTCCAGCTTGTCCAGAAGGTCCTGAGCGTAATCCGTGATGCGGAAAAACCACTGCGTCAGATCACGCTGCTCGACCACGGCGCCGGACCGCCAGCCACGACCATCAATGACCTGCTCATTGGCCAGAACGGTCTGATCCACCGGATCCCAATTCACCTTCGAGGCCTTGCGGTAGACCAGACCCTTTTCCATGAATTTCAGGAACAGCCGTTGCTGCTCGCCATAATATTCCGGATCACATGTCGCAAATTCACGCGACCAGTCCAGGGACAGACCAAGCTTGTGGAACTGGGCCTTCATTGCAGCGATGTTGGCATAGGTCCATGTGCCGGGATGAACGCCACGCTCCATCGCCGCATTTTCTGCCGGCATGCCGAATGCGTCCCAGCCCATAGGGTGCAATACATTGTACCCTTTGGCCTTTTTGTGCCGGGCAACGACATCGCCCATGGCATAATTCCGGACGTGCCCGACATGCAGGCGCCCGGACGGATAGGGAAACATCTCCAGCACGTAAGCCTTGGGGGCATCTCCCGCTTCCGCCGGAGGCAGAGCCCGGAACAGGTCAGCCTCGGCCCAGGCCTCACGCCATTTGGGTTCCGCAAGCTGCGGATCGTAACGTTCGGACATGGCCCGATCCCCTTTTCAATCGGCCTGACTAGTCGTCGAGTTCGCTGGCTCTGAGATTGCGGGCACGGGTCAGGATCGCGTTTTCCAGCTGGATGCCGGTATTGCTGTCCACTGTGCTGTCGCTCCATTCCCCATTCGTCCGGACCTGCCGGAACACGGCCACCTTGACCCCGTCAGCACGCAGGCGCGAGTCGAGAATAAATACGGTCGCTTTAATGCGCTCATCCGGGATATCCGGATAGGACGACCAATCGTAAATGATGGTGCCGCCAAACGGATCTGCACTCTCAAGCGGCAGGTCTTTCAATGCATCCAGGCTCGCGCGCCAGAGATAGGCATTTGCGCCGCCTGTGATCTCATCAATCATGGCGGGTTTGTCCCGGCCGTTTCCGCCGAATATACAGCCGGACAAGAGCAGCACACTGCTTAGCCCGGCGATGACGATCCCATGTGCCTTCATTCGATCACTTCCCGGTGGCAAGATCCTGTTGACAATCATCATCTATAACACCTGAAACACGCCCTGCCAGTGGCGATCTGCGATCTACTGCATTGCGCAGAAAGGAACCCGATGCTTATCCCTTCATCACACCCGATTGCCGCCCTGACCCTGTTCTTTCTGGCTGCGTCCATACCTGTCGCATCCGCCGCGGATGTCGAACTTGATCTCGAAAGCATCATTGTCGTCGCGCCAGTTCTGGATGAAGACGGCACCGCCGTCGGCGAATCGATGCTGGGTGAGATGAGCCTCAACGGCCAGGTCGACACGCTTCTGGAAAATGGCACCCGCCTGCGGCTCAGAACAACACTGCGGGCCCAGTCCGATCATCCCCAGCGGCCCGGCGGCGTCGCCTTCTTTGCTTTGCCGGGGGGCGGACCGACCGGCGGATTCTCAGGCGTCGGGTCAGGCGATCCACTTAACCGGGGTGCGCTGCGGACCCGGCTGGAGACGGCTTATCTTCAGGTCGATGGCGGCTATGGCGAAGTCCGGATTGGCAAGGATCGCGGCGTCGCCGCCCGGTTCTTTGAGGGTGCACCTGAAACACTCACCCATGCCCGTCTGGATTCGTCCTTGCTGGACGTCACCGGGCTGAGCGTGCTGCGAACACGGCATGATTTGACCGGCCCAAGCCTGAAACTGTCCTATGCGACCCCCCGCCTGCTGGGGCTGCGCGCAGGCGTCTCCCTGACGCCTGAGGCCTCCGCCGATGGTCTGGACCGGCGCATTGGTCTCGCCCCGGAGGACCTCAATCGCGCCATCGAGGTTGCGCTTAACGGGTCGCGTTCCCTGCGTGACCGTGATCTGAAGCTCGAGGGCACCCTGGCCTGGTCCCGCGGCCAGCTGGATGGGCGGAATAGCGGACGGGCGACCCACCGCGACGCCGTCGAAACCTGGTCAGCCGGCCTGCGCCTGACCCAGGGCGAATGGACAACCGGCCTGTCCTGGCTCAACAGCGATGACGGGCAGGTTTCAGGGGACTACACAGCCTGGTCGGCAGGCCTGGGACGTCGGGTCGGCCGGATAGGCCTGAGCCTGAATTACGGCGAGGCGGATCTGTCCAATCCTCGCCCCAAATCCAGAACTTGGCGCATTGGCAGCAGGTATACGCTCTCCGAAAATGCAGGAATCGGCTTATCCCTCATCGAGGACAAACTGGCTGGACCGGACATTTATGCGAAATCTTCGGGGATTGTGGTCGAAATCACACTATCAACACAAATCTTCGATCTTTCAGAGAATTAAGGTTTTTTTAACGACTGATATGGTTATCAGAAAGGTCAAGGAGACAGCTATGAAATCGGCGGTTTTGCCAGCCTTAACAGTGTTTGCACTCGGCGCACCCGCCGTGGCGCAAGACGTTATGCCGTCGATGCCTGCGCCGTCCATTGCCGAGACCGAGCAGGCCGAGCCGGACTGGTACCAGCAATTCACCTTCTCCAGCAACGATATGACCGCGCCGACCTGGCAGGCCGCTCCTTCGCAGAGCTTCAACCTGTCCTGGATCAAGGGCGACCGCTGGACCGTGAGTGTTGATCTGACATCTCGCGATGGGGGCACACCACTGCCAAGCGAAGAAATGTCGGCCGGAGCCGATTTCCTGATTACGCCGCGCATCAGCGTTGGCGGCGCCGTCCGATTTGGCACCACCGAAAGGGAGCTGATCGAACTGCCCCCGGAAGAGCAGACAGAAGCCGGCATACAGCTTCGTTCGGCATTTAAATTTTAAACACCCCTCAGGCCTAAGCTTTCGCACCCTTCCTGCCGCCGCCATAAGCGGGGTTCAGGCGTGCTGAGTCTTCATCGAGCGGCCATCTTGGCCGGGCCTTAAAGGCGAGACCATCCGGGTCATACAGGCCTGCCTGAAACCGTTCTGCTCCGGCAAGGGCAATCATGGCGGCATTGTCTGTGCAATGGCGCAGCGGCGGCGCAATAAACTGCGCGCCCGCCCCATCTGCAACATGCGCCAGCGCATGACGTAAAGTCTGATTGGCGGCCACGCCCCCCGCCACGACCAGACGTATCCCCCCATCCGGTCCGGGAACAAATTGCCGGAGGGCCCGGGCCGTCTTTTCCGCCAGACAATCTGAAACTGCCGCCTGAAAACTGGCACAGAGATCCGCCTGACCCCGGCGATCGTCACCCAGCGTCTCAGCGAGTCTTGCCGATGCCGTTTTCAGCCCGGCAAAGCTGAAATCCAGTCCCGGCCGGTTCAAAAGCGGTCGCGGCAATGCGAACCGTTCCGGATTACCCTCCCACGCCAGCGCCTCAACCGCCGGACCGCCCGGAAAACCAATACCCAGCGTTCGGGCCAGCTTATCGAATGCCTCGCCAGCCGCATCGTCAATTGTCGAGCCCAGTCGCCGGTACTCACCCAGCCCGCGCACGTCGATGAACTGACAATGCCCCCCTGACACCAGCAGCAACAAATAAGGAAACCTGCACCCCTGGCTAAGTCTGGGCGACAGCGCATGTCCCTCGAGATGGTTAATCGGCAGGAAAGGCAGATCTCGCGCCACGGCAAGGGCTTTGCCGGTCATCATCCCGACCAGGACACCCCCGATCAGACCGGGCCCGGATGTCGCTGCCACGGCATCTATCCCGCCCAGATCCAACCCACTGTCAAGCAGCGCCCGCCGGACAATTTCATCGGCAATTTCGGCGTGGGCTCTGGCCGCAATCTCGGGAACGACACCGCCATAAGGGGCATGGGCCTCGGTCTGACTGCGCACGGTCTCCGACAGAATCCGCACCTCGCCGCCGCACAGCCGGACGACAGCGGCAGCGGTTTCATCGCAACTCGATTCGATTCCGAGGATGGTGCATGATTTCGACATTAGCGGGATATAGGCGGCTTGCGCCAAAGGCGGAAGGTGGTGTTTCCATGTCGCCATGCTTGCTTCGCGCGCCAGCCTCGCTTAGCTGAAAGCCTGAAGGAAGGGACCTCAGCATGACAACTCCGCTGACCTTGAAAATCGGCACGCGTGGCTCGCCCCTCGCCCTGTATCAGGCACGCCTGATCGCGCAGCGCCTGTCAGACGTCTCTGGCGGAGCGGTTCGCGGCGAGATCGTGACCTTTTCAACCAAGGGAGATCAGCTGACCACCGAGCGATTGATAAACTCCGGCGGCAAGGGCCTGTTCACGCGTGAAATCGATCGCGCTGTGGGTGACGGGGACGTCGATATCGGTGTCCACAGCCTCAAGGACGTGCCGAGCCAGCTGCCGGAGGGTCAGACCATGGTCGCCTATCCCGAGCGGGCAGACCCCCGGGATGGCCTGCTGAGTGTTTCCGGTGTCAGCGCTCTGGCAGACCTGCCCGAAGGTGCGACCGTCGGAACCGCCAGCTTACGCCGGGAGGCCCAGACACTGGCCCTGCGCCCGGACCTTAAAATGGTCTCCTTCCGAGGCAGTGTGCAAACCCGCATCAAGAAGCTCGAGGCTGGAGAGGCCGACGCCACCTTTCTGGCTATGGCCGGACTGGAAAGGCTTGACCTCGGCCATCTGGCCCGGCCGATTGCGGTCGACGACATGCTGCCGGCCGCCGGTCAGGGAATCATCGGCGTTGCGGCATGTCCCGACAGGCTGGCACCGTCGGCCATGGAGGCCCTTCACGGCCTGAATCATGTCCAGACAGAACAGGCTGCCATCGCAGAACGGGCCTTTCTTGCCGAACTCGATGGCTCCTGCCGGACGGCAATGG
Source organism: uncultured Hyphomonadaceae bacterium (assembly GCA_938084575.1). GTDB lineage: Bacteria > Pseudomonadota > Alphaproteobacteria > Caulobacterales > Hyphomonadaceae > Henriciella. The sequence goes on along the minus strand of CALKFG010000006.1, from coordinate 26,403 downwards.
CCGCGCACATGCGGCTGCGGAGCCGCCACTGGCAGATGCGGGCCGAAGTCCTGTCTCCTGACGGAACAAGAAAGTGGCGTGCAGAAGCAACCGCACTGATCGGAGCCGGCGCTGGCGAGCTGGCCGAACTGGGGCGCCGTCTGGCCAATATGATACGGGATGATGCTGGCGGAGACCTTCCTGTCTTCGAGGATGTATGACCCGGCCACCGGTGATTGTGACCCGCGCCCAGCCCGGCGCAGCTGAAACCGCGGCCCGCCTGACCGAATTGGGCTACCCCGCCCTGGTCAGCCCGGCACTGGAGCTGGTCGCGGCCCCGGACGTTGACCTGCCCGATCCGGCGTCCTGTTCCGGCCTGGTCTTCACCAGCGCAAACGGCGTCCGCTTTTTTACGGAACGTACGCCAGACCGGTCACGGCCTGCCTGGTGTGTCGGCCCGGCGACGGCCGCTGCGGCCCGTGCCGCCGGTTTTTGCGACGTGCATGAATCGGCCGGCGATGCCGAAGCCCTCGCCACGTTTATAAAGGGTCATGCGGCCCCCTCCGATAAGCCCTTATTGCACATCGCCAATGCTGCCGCGCGGGGCAATCTCGCCCGGGCTCTCGCCCGCGATGGCCGCGCGGTCGTTTTCTGCCCGCTATACCGGGCAGAAATTGCCTCGGGCCTCACCCTTCCGGTTCGCAGCCTGCTCAGTGGCCGGCGCCCTTCCCTGGCTTTGTTTCATTCGGCAAAAGGGGCAGAGGCCTTCTTCCAGCTGTCCGCCGACCTGCCCTGTGACCAGCTTGCTGTTGCCGCCATTTCCGCCCCGGCCGCGACGCAAGCGACTGCAAGGGGTGTGCGCCATGTGGCCATCGCCAGCCAGCCCCATGAAGCGGGCTTGCTGGCCGCTCTGAATATCGCTGCAGATACACTTTCGACCTGAACCCAATAGCGTATAATAGAATCAGCTTAGCACGGAGACCGCATGTCAGATCCGTCCCCTCAACCTGAACCAGCCGCCGCGCCGATCGATGCGGAGTTTGAGCCTGTCGACACGCCCGCGCCGGACGCCCGGCTGTCGGTCACGCCGGGCTGGTTTGCCTTCTGCCTGCTGGGCCTTGTCTCGCTGACGAGCCTTGGCCTGTCGTTTATGGGGTCCAGCCTGTTCCGGACGCCCATCCCGCCGCAACTTCCGGTAGACTCTGTCCGCGTGCAGGCCGACATGACGGCCCTGTCCACCCGGCTGGACCGCATCTCTGAACGGCTGGAGACCCTGTCCGGCCAGGTCGAGACAGGCCTGTCGGCGCGCGCGGCGGAGGACCGGAACCGGGCCGGCCTGTCGACCCGGCTGGCCACTCTGGAGACCGCCCTGACCCGCCTCGAGACCCGGCTGACAGACAGCTCGGTCAGCCCGGAGGGGGGCGAACCCCTGCTGCTGCTATCGCGAATCGAACAAATTGAGTCGGCGGTGTCCGACCTCGGCAGCGGACAAGGGGCTGCGGCCAGTTCTGCCGAACTGGCCGCACTCGAGGCGCTGCAGTCAGAACTTGGCGTGCTGCGAAGCGAGCTGACCGATTTGCGGACAGGAGAGGCCGACACCCAGCGGCGGCAGGCGGCGGCCCTGGCCCTGATGGCGGTCAATACCGAGGCCGCGCGCGGACGGCCCTTTCTGCTCGGCCTCCAGCAATTACGGGCAGCCCTGCCCGGTGACAGCCGAGTGGCGGCGCTGACACCGTATGCGCCGCACGGCGTCCCGACCCTTGAACACCTGCAGGCGCGCTTTCGTGTCCTGCAGGCAGACGCCGTCGCGACCGACGCCGCGGCGGCAGACATAGAACCGGGCTGGGTCGACAGTCTGTTTGGCGACAGTGTCCGGGTCCGCCGGACCAGGGCCACGTCTCTCGCCCAGCAGCTCGACCGCGCCGGTACCGCGCTTGAGAGCGGCGACATAGAGACCGCCCTGTCCGAACTCGATCAGCTGCCTGCCGCGCAGCGGGACCTGTTTGCAGGCTTTATGCAGGACGCCCGGGGCCGGCGGACTCTTGATGAGACACTTGACAGCCTGCGCCTGATGGTGATGTCCCGGAGCCAGCCATGATCGTTCTGTTTGTTGTTATCTGCCTGCTCGTCCTGACGGGCTTTGCCGTCCTCTGGGCCTCGCGCCTGCCCGGCGAACTGATTATCGATCTCGGGGCTGGCGCCGCCTATGAAATCAAGCTGGTCGTGGCCCTGCTTGGCCTGCTTCTGCTCGGCGCCGCCATTGCCGTTATCTGGTCCTTTGTGACCGGATTGATGACCTTTCCGGCCCGATTCAGCCGGTCGCGGCGCGCCAGCCGGATCCGGGATGCCAACAAAGCGCTGGCCGACGGGCTGCTCGCGGCAGAAGCCGGTGACGCCCCGCTTGCCCGCAAGCTGTCCAAGAAAGCCGCCCAGTATGCCGAGGATGACCGTCTCAAACTTTTGCTGGAAGCCCGCACGGCCGAAATCGCCGATGACTGGTCCAATGCCGAGCGGGCCTATGGCCAGCTGGCGCGTCTGCCCGGCGGACAACTGGCCGGCCTGCGCGGGGCTGCGGCGGCTGCCAGTGAACGCGGCGACGCCATTGCGGCGGAGACCCGGGCCCGCGAAGCGCTGGAGCTGAAATCGGCAGCGGACTGGCCGTTCAATGCCCTGTTCGACAGCCAGGTCTCTGCCGGCAGGTGGCAGGACGCGCTGGACACGCTGGAGCAGGGAGAGCGCCGCGTCCAGATTCCGGCAGACCGCGCCGCGCGCCGGCGGGCCGTTCTCCTGACCGCCCAGGCCGTTGCGCTGGATCATGCCGACCGCCGGGAGGCCCAGCGCCTGCTGTCCGAAGCCCATAAAGCTGCACCCGACCTGCCGGCTGCGGCCTATCATGCCGCCCGGCTGCTGCTGTCAGAGGACCGGGTCCGGCCGGCCCAGACGATGATTGAGACCGCCTGGCGGGCCCGCCCCCATCCGGCACTGGCCCAGCTTATCCGCCGCATCGACCCCGACAAAAGCACCGACCGGCTGGCCCGCCTGCGCCAGCTGGTTGCCCAGAACCCCGCCCATCGCGAAAGCCGGATCCTGAAAGCGGACCTCGCCATGGCCGAACGGTCATGGCTCGACGCCGTGAAAGACCTGGCCGAACTCGTCGAAGAGCGGCCCACCGCCCGCCTGTGCCTGCTGCTCGAGAAAGCGTTGCGCGGCTTTGGCGACAGCGAGGAAGCCGGACGCTGGGGGCGCATGGCGGTTACCGCATCGCGGGAACCTGAATGGTCAGACCTCGACCCGAAAGGGGGTGCATTCCATTTTGCCCCCCGCGACTGGGCCCGGCTGGTTTATGCGTTTGGCGATGCCGGCAAGCTGATCCATCCCCGCTATGAAGCTTATGAGCGTGAACTCGATGCCAGCCGCCCGCTGGCGCTGCCCGGACTCAGCCCCCCGGTGGTGGATCCGGAGACCCCGCAGCTGGCAAACCCGCCTTTGGATTTTGTCCCGGCAGACGACGACTGACCGTGCGGCCGCAAAAGACGGCCATTACGGCCGCTGGGACCTTGTCGGCGCGTCGCGAAAAAGGTATGCCCGTCTCCCTGCCGGTCGCCGCTATAGCTCAGCTGGTAGAGCATCGCATTCGTAATGCGGGGGTCAGGTGTTCAAGTCACCTTAGCGGCACCACTTTCCAAAGCTGAACCCGCCCGGCACGGGTCCAAGACGGGCCCGGCATGGGCCTGTTTGCTCCATCCATCCATCCGGCCGTACGGGGCGGTCGCCGGCAGACACGCCGCCGCGGCGCGGGGGACAGTTCGTCTTCTTCCTGGCCCGCTTCATCGCAGAGCTCTTTTCACAGCGTGCGCCGTCGCCCTATCGTCTGCCGATGCCCTTTCCCCGGTTTTCAGACAAAGACAGGCCAAGACCATGATCCATAAAAGTCCCGTTACGTTTCTCGCCCTGCTGCTCGCGGTGCTGTCCGGCATGGCCAGCGCCGAGGCCGAGCCAGACGCCCGGCACCTTGTGTTTTCCGATGATTTCAATTCCGGACAGCTTGACCGGGAGAAATGGAATGCTGTCGGCCCGACCTTCTGGGTGAACAATGAGCAGCAAGCCTATATCGACTCACAGGACACAATTGATTTCCTGCCGGCCGGCGCGGTGGAAGGGGCCGAGGACGGTGTCCTGGTCCTGCGCCCGAAATTCCAGCCCGGGTTCGAGACGCCAACCGGGCGGGTGGCTGATTTTGTCTCCGGGCGGGTCAACACGCGCGGCAAGTTCGACTTTACCCATGGACACGCCGCTGCGCGGATCAAATTGCCCGATGCGGTCGGCGTCTGGCCGGCATTCTGGATGCTCGGCAACGGGACCTGGCCGGACACTGGCGAAATCGACATCATGGAATATGTCGGCGAGAAAGACTGGATTGGTGTCGCCGTGCACGGCCCGGGCTATTCCGGGGAAACACCTATCGTCAACAAATACGTCTTCCCGCCGGAGACCGATGCCACAGACTGGCATGACTATGCCGTGACATGGACCGATCAGGAGATGCTGTTCCAAATCGATGGCCGGCTCATCTATCGGGTCACCCGCCCAATGATCGAGCATTATGGGGACTGGCGCTTTGACACCCCGAAATTCCTGATCCTGAACTTTGCTCTGGGTGGCGCCTACCCGTTCAAGACCAATGGCCTTGAAACCCCCTATAACGGGCTGCCGGCCGAAACTGTGGACCGGATCAAGGCCGGAGAGCTTGAAATGTATGTGGACTGGGTCCGCGTGTCCCAAACTCATGCCGACTAGGCGAAGGGGCCGGTTCCGCGGGCCGCGAGGCATCCCCGCCCCCGACCGCCCGGGCCGGGCATAGCCCCCGGGGTCCCCCCCGGGCGCAGGCCCCCGTCCGGGCGACGCTGAGTTAAATGCCGCAGACAGAGCTCAGGAAGCGCTCCATCTCGACCAGCACCTTTTCCTTGTGCTCGGGCTGCCATTTATTGCTCTGATGTCCCATTTCCTTGAGAACGATCAGCTCGCTCTCGGGCTGCTCGGACTTGATGGAATTGTAAAAATCCCGGCTATGCCAGAGCGGCACACGGACATCATAGTCGCCATGATAGAGCTGAATCGGAATATTGACCCTGCGGGTATTGTCCTGCGGATCCATCCCATCAACCGTGTTGCCCTGCACGATACGCTGGATGCGGTTCGATCCCCAGGAATTTGACAGTTTCGTCAAATTTGCGACGCCGGCGCCGGCAATTGCGCACTGATAGGGGGACTCCGGGCGCACCGAGGCAGCGATGGCGGCAAATCCACCATAGGAATAGCCGTGAATGGCGATCTTATCAGCATCGACATAGCCATTCTCAACCAGCCAGAGGGCCGCATCATCCTTGTCATCCTGCATTTTCTGACCCCACTCGCCATCGCCGGCGAGCCAAAGCTCACGCCCCCACCCCGTGCTGCCGCGATATTGTGGCTGCAGGACAAGATAGCCGCGATTGGCAAAATACTGGGTCCAGCCGGCCTCGCCCCAGCCTTCATAATCCCGCGCCCATGGTCCGCCATGCGGGTGGATAATCGCCCCGCGGGCCTTCTGCCCGGGCACGTAGCCGGTTGGCAGCGTGATCAGCGCCGGTATCTGCAGGCCATCGCGCGCCGCATAGTAGACAAATTCAGGCTTACCCAGCTGATCTTCCTGAATCCATGGGCGCGATGCCCCAAGCAGGGCCACTTTCGACTTGTCGAGCAAAAGGCCATAAATGGGCGGGAAATTGGCCCCACTGACGCTGTAAAGGACCCGATTGCGGTCGTCGGTATAGTCGATCAGATTGACCGTCTTGCCCGGATAAGCCGCCTCCATCGCATCCTGGATCGATTTCATTTCCGGGTCCAGCCAATAGGTCTCGACACTCGGACCGGCATATCTGAAGCCGAGAATGCTGCCAAAATCTTCGGCCCGGCTGGAGGAAATCAGGCTGGTTATATTGAAATCGGGATGTGCCAGGACGGCCTGATCACTGAAGGAGTCGGTGCCGGCATCATAAACATAAACAGCGATCTTGTCCGAGAACTGATCCGTGCCGATGTAATATTTCCCCGATGCCTCGTCATAGCCAAGAATGGACACATTAAACCGGTTCTTGATCTGGGTGGTCAGGGGCGCCTCAATCGTGAACTCATTGGAGCCCGGCGCCTTGAGCTTTATGTACTGGACCCATTCTCCGTCTTCGAATTCAAGCTCGGTTCGCGCAACCGGCATGCCGTCACGGCTGCTGATTAGGAAGGAATCCGTCGAATCCGCCTTGTAAAGAAATTCTTCCCGGCCGGTCCTGAGATTATGTTTGAAATAACTGGTTCCGTTGCTTGTGGTTGCTCGGCTGATAACAATGTTTTCGGGGTCGAGCGGAAGAAGCGATTCGATGCCGGTCTCGCCGACCAGTTCGAAACATCTGAGAATATCGCGGTTGGCACCAACCTCGGCACGACCGTCGGGCAGGTCGTCAATCTTCCGGATCCGTTCATTGCCCATATAAACCCGCTGAAGATACTTCTTGGTGGACCCCGTCGATTTGCCTTCGCCGCATCCGCGCAGGGCGCCGATATAGGGCTGGACGGTAAACCAGAGTGACTTGCGCTGTTTCAGGGCTGTTGCGCCGAAAAACAGGGTCTTTCCGCTTGTCGGCGTGACGTTTGATGGCGCCAGAGGCTTTGACAGGTCAAGATTACCGGTCAGGTCCCAATAGGCAGCCGCCCGTTTTGAGGGATCCCGCGGGTCTGTGATCACTGCAACCATCATGTCACCTTCAAGCGACATTGAAGGGCTCGAAATCATCGGATGGCGGGCAAAATCCTGCGCCGTAAGCGTGTTCAGCTCAGCATGTGCCGCACCCGCGAGGAGGCTCATCGTGACCAAGCCCAGCAACATTTTGTGCAACATGTGACATCTTCTCCTTATATCTGATCTGATTGTTATATTTACACGCTCCAGGTCAAGGCGCGAAGTGTAGCAGTCTGGTACAGCCGAGGCCCAACACGCGCCTGTCTCGTCCCGTATCGTGACAGTTCTGCAACACTCTCCTCCGCATCGTTCGTCCGGCGACGGCAAAACATCCCGATTAGCTTGCGCCTCGTCACACCGCGTGCATTTTGTAACTAACCCGAAATTTATGTTCGGCGGAAAACCTTTTGTTATGAAAATAGGGTGGGGATTTAGATGAGCCAGAGCTCGTTCCGAAAAGCAGTTTTTAGTGGTGTCGCTCTTAGCGCACTTAGTCTGTCGGGCATTGCCTTCGCGCAGGATGCCGACGTCGATGTGGTCGCCGTTGCAGAAGAAGCAGAGGAAATGCGTCAGGAGAAGGTGGTTGTCACCGGATCTCTTCTGGCACGTGACGAATTCACATCTGCATCTCCTGTCCAGGTAATCACGGCCGAAGTGGCAACACTCGAAGGCCTCGTCGATGCCGCCGAATTGCTGCAGAGCTCGTCTCTGGCAGCTGGCTCGACCCAGCTGAACAACACCTTCCAGAACTTCGTCACCAATGGCGGCATCGGAAGCCAGACTGTCGACCTGCGTGGCTGCGGCGACACACGGACACTGGTCCTGATCGACGGAAAGCGGCCCGGACCATCCGGGACACGCGGTGCGGTTTCCGCACTTGACCTCAGCGTCGTGCCCCAGTCGATCATTTCCCGCGTCGAAATCCTGAAGGATGGCTCGTCGACCACATATGGATCTGACGCCGTTTGCGGCGTGATCAATATCATCACGCGCGACTCAGTCGACGGCTTTGAAGTCAGCGGCAGCCTGACCGCACCGGAAGAATCCGGTGGCATGCAATATGTTGCGAGCGCCGCATATGGCTTGGAATTCGGTGACAATGTCGACCTGACCTTCTCGGCCGAATATCGCCTCAATGAAGAAATCAATGTCAGCGACCGGTCCTACCTCGAATGCCCGCGCGACCTCGTCAAGGACCCGGTTACGGGCGGGTTTATTGATCGCCTGAACCAGTCGGCAACGGCAACCGACCCGAATCGGAACTGTTCCAACCTGTATTTCAATACGGTGATTGATGCCTTTTCGGGTGAGCGGCTGGTTCCATCGCCCGATGGCTCCACCATTCCGACCGCTTTTGGAAGCGCAATCCCAGGATATCGCCCCCGCGTCGGAACCGGCGTCAATGAGGACGGCACCCTCTACTATGAAGACATTCTGGATTCTCCAATCCTCGACGATGAAGACTACTATCCCCGTCTGGAGAACATCTCCCTGGTCGCCACTGCAGATGTCGATTTTGACAATGGCGTAACCTGGGATACCGAGCTGCTGTACAGCCGGCGAAATGTCCAGGTCGAAGGCTGGCGTCAGTTCTTCCCTCTGGTTGGCTCGGCGATCAACCCTGCCGGCAGTCCGGCCTTTGGTTATATCAACGATCCGACCTATTCGAACTCGGCGAACAATCTGGTTCGTCCGGTTCACCCCTTCCCGACCTATGACGAAGTCACGGTTGATTACTATTACGGATCGACCTCGCTGTCCGGCGGCTTTGGCGACTTTGCGCCAGACTGGTCCTGGAAAGTCGACGGAACGTTCACGCGTGGCGAAGGCACCTATGAGGGCAACGAGATCCGGGTCTCACTCTCCGGCGACTGGGGACTGGACGGCGTTGCAGACTATACCGGCGACGGCATCCCCGACCTGGTTTCACCACCAAGCATTGATCTCCTCGACCCGGCCCTTCTGTCGGGTGAGAATGTCGGCGCTCTTGTTGCGGCCGTTGGGGGATACCAGACGGGTAAAACCGTCTACGAGCAGACCACAGTGACCGGTATTGCCACTGGCGAGCTGTTCGAGGTTCCTGCTGGTGACGTGCTCGCCGCGGTTGGTGTCGAGTATCGGGAATTCAGCATTAACGATCAGCCCGGCGCCCTGACCCAGTCGGGCGACATCTGGGGATCGTCAACTGCAGGACCAACTATTGGCAAGAATGCGGTGACGGAGCTCTTCGGTGAAATCGAAGTGCCGATCTTCGCCGGCGCTGCACTGGCCGAAAGCCTGACACTGAACCTGTCGGGCCGGACGTTCTCCTACGATCTGGGTGGTGACGACTCCATCTACAAAGTGGGTTTGAACTGGCAGATCAATCCGGTCCTGCGGGCCCGGGCCAGCACCGGCACATCCTATCGTGCCCCGGCGCTGTTCGAACTGTTCCTCGAAGACCAGACCTCGTTCACGGGCCAGGCCGGAATCGACCCCTGCATCGACTGGGGTCAGTCCACCAACCAGAACCTCCAGGCCAACTGTGCCGCGGCCGGGCTTCCAGCGGACTTCGCCGGATCGTCGGTTTCGGCTCAGATCATTGAATCAGGCGGTGGTGCCCTGCTCAAGCCGGAGCAGAGCGAAACCTTCACAGCCGGGATCGTGTTCACGCCAACCTTCGCCGACATCAACATCGCGGTCGATTATTATGAAGTCGAAATCACAGACCAGATCACATCGCTGGGGGCCGGAACGGTCGTTGGCGGGTGCTATGCGGTCGCTAATTTCCCGAACGATTTCTGTAATCTGTTTGAGCGCGCCCCATATGATCCGAACGATCTGGGCGGGACATCCGGTGGCCTCGACAACATTCAGGCACGTATCCTGAACGTTGACAGCCAGCAGCAGCGCGGCATCGACCTCGAAGTCCGCTGGACCCAGGACTATGATTTTGGCGATCTGACCTTTGATGCCAGCTTCAACTGGGCGCTGGAGCGTTATATCAACGTCTTCGGATCGGACTTCCTGTCCGGTGTGGCAGACCTCGATTTCAACGGCACCATCGGTTATCCAAGCGTTGTCGGCGGCACGTCGCTGCGTCTGGATCGCGGCGACTGGACCTTCAACTGGTTCACCGACTTTGTCGGCCGTCAGGACAATAACCGGAACTTCGCGGACGATCTGAACCTCGAATCGAGCTATTTCGGTCTTCCGGCCGTCTACAAGGTGAACACCGAGGCCGAATGGCGCCACGGCCTGTCGGTTCGCTGGATGAGCGATACCTGGTCGGTCACCGGTGGCATCATCAACGTCTTCGACGAAGAGCCACCCCAGACGTCTGACCTGATCAGCGTCACCGGCAACACGCCGAATTTCGCGACCGCTTATGACGCACGTGGACGTCGGGCCTTCGTCAACTTCTCGAAGACCTTCTAAACCGACCCCCACAGGGATTTATCGAAAAGGGCGGCGCTTCAGCCGCCCTTTTTTAATGCCGGTGACAGGCGGGGTGACGATCCGCCCGGTCTGCTTTATTGACCGAATCATGGGCCCATCTTGCCCAGTCGGAAACGTCGCGAGGATGCCCCGCCGCAGACGCGGGGGCGTCAGGCTGACCAAAGGGATGCGATCGCCATGCGCTGTTCAAACTGCATGTCCACAATGGTCGAAGAGGGCTCGACCCTGACCTGCAAAAGCTGCGGCCGCATCATGGACGCCAAACCGATCGAGATTCCGAGCCCCGGCCAGCCGGGGCTGGCAGGCCGCGCCGGCCTGGCGGGACCCGAGCCGTCGGCCTGGACGGCTTTTGCCGGCCGTGCCCTGCTCTGGGGTCTGGGGGTCGTGATTGTTCTTGCCACCGGCGCGACGGGGGGCTGGATGCTGCGCGACGGGGCGGGCGATGACGCCACCGCCACCCCGCTGACGGCGCTTGTCAGCCTCGTCCGGAATCCGGGGACGCCGGCCGGGGCCGACACCGAACCCGTGATCCGCATCATTCCGGTCACCGGCGCGCCGCTCGACGGACGCAGCATGATCGTACAACGCCTGAATGGCGGCCTGGCGCTGCACGCCTATGCCCCTTCTGGCACCCTCCGGGCCGAGACGCCGCTCCGGCTCGACACTGAGGGCAGGCTGATGGCCGCAGCGGTGCTGCCGGACGGGCCTCTGGTGACAGCGTTTCGCGCCGGTGACGAGATCCGCCTGCTGGCCACCAGCCGCGCCGGCCAGACCCTCTGGCGGCGTCGGTTTGACCACCGCAGCGGTGCCGATGGCCCGATCCATTTACAGCCGCTGGGCACGGGCGTGGCCCTGATCCAGCCGGGTGAAACCCGGACGCGGATCGCGGTGTCACTGGTTGATGCGCAGGGCCTGATGGTCTGGCAGCGCAGCCTCGAGGGCCTGGCCAATGCCGAACTCCAGGTCGATGTCTCGCCATATGATGAACTGGTGCTGGTTCATGACCTCGCCGACGACAGCACTCTGCACATCACCCTGATCGGCCTGTCCGGCCTGCCCGGCCTGTCGCGCCGCTTGGAACGGACCACAAGCGAGGTGCCGGTGGCGGTCAAGGTCGACGATCGCGGCAGCCTCTACATCCTGCTTGCCGGCGCCCCCCCGCGCCTGGTCATCATGGACGCGCTGGGCCAGATCACGCGGTCCGATCAGCTGATCCAGATCGAACGCCTCGACGGTGGAACACCCTGCCTGATGCAGGGCCCCTGGGATCACCTTCTGTTCGCCTGTGCAGATGACAGCGGCATCACCCTGTCCCGATTTGATGCCAGAACCGAGGGCCCGGCGCTGCTCGGCCGTCAGATCGTGCCGGCGCAGGGGGTCACCCGGATGATACCGGTCAGCGCGACCCATCTGCTGGCCGAAATCTCACAGGATAACAATCAGGGTCGCGCCCTGTCGGTTATCGACCTCCCGCATCCGGACACCACCGCACCGTCGCCGTCGCCGCCGACCTGACCCGCCCGGCCGGGTCAGCCGCCAGAACTCAGATCAGAACGCGCCGCGCAGGGCGTCGACGAGGTCGAGACGTTCCCAGCTGAAACCACCATCGGCGTCCGGCTCACGGCCAAAATGCCCATAGGCCGCCGTGCGGGCATAGATCGGACGGTTCAGCCCAAGTGTTTCCCGGATTCCGCGGGGGCTGAGGTCCATCACCTCCTGCAGGACTTTTTCCAGCCCGGCTTCACTGACTTCGCCCGTATCGTGCAGGTTGACATTGATCGACAGCGGCTTGGCCACACCGATCGCATAGGACACTTGCAGCGTGCAGCGGGCCGCCAGCCCGGCCGCCACGACATTCTTGGCAAGATAGCGGCAGGCATAGGCGGCCGACCGGTCCACCTTGGTCGGATCCTTGCCGGAGAACGCCCCGCCGCCATGCGGTGCGGCACCGCCATAGGTATCGACGATGATCTTGCGGCCGGTCAGGCCGGCATCACCGTCCGGTCCGCCAATGACAAAATTACCGGTCGGATTGACGTAAAAATTCTCTTCCGGTGGGAACCAGCCCTCGGGCAGGACGGACGCCACGACCGGGCGGACGAGCTCCCGGATGTCGCCGGCAGACAGGCCTTCAGCATGCTGGGTGGAAACCACGACCGTGTCGATGCCCACCGGCTTGCCGTCAGCATAGCGAACCGTCACCTGGCTTTTCGCGTCGGGCTCAAATTCAGGGCGCAGGCCCTCATGTCTCTGGCGGGCCATGTCGCGCAGGATCTGGTGCGAGTAAATCAGCGGCGACGGCATGAGTTCCGGCGTCTCGTTGCTGGCATAGCCAAACATGATGCCCTGATCCCCGGCACCTTCATCCGCAAAGGTCCCCGACCCCTCATCCACGCCCATGGCGATGTCGAGGGACTGGCCATGCAGCCAGTTCGAGAAATCCAGCCTGTCCCAGTGGAAGCCATCCTGCTCATAGCCAATGTCGCGGATCGCGGCGCGCACAGTGGCCTCGATCCGGTCCGGCGTCACGCTGTCGGGGCCACGGATCTCGCCGAGAAGGGCAACACGATTGGTCGTCGTCGCCGTCTCGCAGGCCACCCTGACCCTGGCCGGGTCAAAATCCCCCTCAAGCGCGGCCTGAAAATACAGGTCCACAATTTCATCGGACACCCGGTCACAGACCTTGTCGGGGTGACCTTCAGAAACGCTCTCGCTGGTAAAAAGGAATTCTGACATGACCGGATCCTCTGTTGTCTGCCTCATCCCTATGACAGCAAAAGGATCATATCAACCGATATTTATATGTCTTATGTATCGCGTCCGGTCCGGGTCAGCCGACACTCAGCCAGAACCGCAAAATCCCAAGACCGTCGCGCCACCGCCCCTGTTGCAGCGCCTTGCGGGCCCGCCAGCGCAGGGACCGGCGCAGTTCGCTGACAACAGCGCGGCCCAGTGGCGCCTGTCTCGACAGGGCCCGCAGCGACCGGTGCAGGTCGCGTCTCCGGATCAGGTCCGCACAGCCAAAGGCATGACTTGTCGCGCGCCGGATCAGCGCCACCTCGACCGGATCCAGCCGTCCCCCCGGCCGACCCGCAAGCTCGGTCCAGCCGGCAATGGCCTCGTCCCAGAGCTGCGCCCGGGCAAGGACCGTAGCCCGCTTGAACCCGGCCAGGCGACGTAAAGCGGACGCATCGAGACCGCGCACCAGGGTCCCCGGCAGAACCTCATCGTCCGCCAGCTCCTGCAGCAGCGGGACAAAAATCTTCTGATTGTGCCGGATCCACACGGCGTCGGCATCCGCCCAGTCAAACCGGTCGGCCGCGGATCCGCGCGGTCCCGCATGCACCCGGTGGTAAAAGACCTGTGCATCCAGCAGGCGCCCGGACTGGCTTCGGGCCAGGCGGAGGATCATGTCATAATCCTGAGAGCGGACCAGCGCCTCATTGAATGGCCCAACCCTGTCATAGGCGGCCCGCCGAACCATCAGGCCGGGCTGAAATATGTGGCAGCCTTCCAGCAGGTCCGGGAAGATCTCGTCCGGCGCAGACAGGGGGCTGTAGCCGGGCGCGGAGAACTGCCGCCGGTCGGTGCCGGGACCGACGGTAAAATCAAGATACCGGCCGGCGACAAAGCCAAGCGCCGGGTCCGCTTCCAGTGCACCCGCCAGCGTCTGGCAGGCGGCCGGAAGCAGAATGTCATCATCATCGCAAATCCAGACCAGCTCCCCCCGGCACTGGCGCAGGCCACGATTCAGCGCCACGGCCTTGCCGCCATTCTCCTGGAACACATAGCTTACCGCGGGCCCGAAGGCGGCCACCAGATCACAGGTGCCATCGGTTGACCCGTCATCAACAACCAGGATCTCGTCCGGCGCCCGGCTTTGCGACAGCAGGGAATCAAGAGTCTCGCCCAGCATGTGGGCACGATTAAAGGTGGGCAGAATCACGCTGACGCTCATCCGGGCACCATAACAGATTCCCGGGCACGGGCGCAGTCACCCCACACGACCTGGCGAGGAATATGCATAGCGCCCCTCGAACAAGGCAGCGCGAACTGGCAGGATCGGCCCATGGCATCGCAACAGACGTCCGGGATACCGACATGAGTCACACAGCGCGTACGGTTGTCAGGGGGATTGGCTTCAACACCGGCGCCAACCTTCTCAAGACCTTCGTCCAGTTTGTCATTGTCATCCCGATCCTGGCCCGGCTTCTGACACCGGATGAATTCGGTCTGGCGGGCATGGCCGTCGCCTTCATCATGTTTTTCAGCCAGTTCAGCGACTTTGGCATTTCCACCGCGCTGGTCCGCCATGAAGCCCCCGGCCGCGCGCTCTGGTCGAGTGCCTTCTGGACCAATCTGGGGCTGGGCCTGCTTCTCACCGGCCTCGCCTTTCTGTGCGCACCGCTGATTGCCAGCTTCTTCGACCGCCCCAGCCTGACGCCGATCGTAAAAGTCCTGTCGCTGGTTATTCTGCTGCATTGCACTTTCCTGATTCCGATGGCGTGGTTGCAGCGGGAGCTGAAATTCAAGACCATTGCGGTGATTGACGTGACATCGGTCCTGTTGTCAGCCGCAGCCGCAATTACCGCGGCGATCATGGGCCTGGGCGTCTGGGCGCTTGTCCTGCAACAGCTCAGCCTGTTCGCTGCAAAGGTTGTTGCCAGCCTGTTTTGCCACCGCGCCGACATTGCCCTGGTCTACAGTCCGCGTGAGATTGTCAGCGTGCTGTCCTTTTCGCTGCGCCTGACCGCATCTGAATTCATCGGCTTTATTCATCGCAATATCGACAACATCCTGATCGGAAAATTTCTCGGCGCCGCCGCCCTCGGCTTTTACGGTCGGGCCTTTACCATCATGCTTGTGCCGGTGCATGCCTTGGGCACCAGTGCCGCGTTCGCCCTGTATCCGGTCATGGCCCAAAGCCAGGCTGACCGCCGCCACCTGTCCATGCTTTACCTGAAAACGTGCATGGCCCTGACCAGCCTTGTGGCGCCCATGATGACGGGCCTCGCCATCGTCGCCCAGCCTTTTGTCGCGGTCTGGCTGGGCCCCGACTGGCTGCCTGTTGCCCCGCTGATCACCCTGCTGGTTTTCGCAGGTCTGATACAGACCCTGCAGACCATGACCTTCACGCTGTGGAAGGCGCTCGGACGTGCGGATGTTTTGCTGCACTGGTCCGTGATCCAGACGGTGGTGTTCACCAGCGCCTTTGTTCTCGGGGTCTGGCTGGGCGATATTGAACTGCTGGCAGCGGCTTATCTGGTCGGTACCCTTCTGATCTTTGGTCCCTTTCAATGGCTGACCTGCCGGCAGCTCGATCTGCCTCTGCGGGCGTTTGCGGCGGCCCTGACGCCCGGTCTGACCGGCGCTGTCCTGATGGGCGGCCTGCTCCTGGCCATGCAATACATCCTGCCGGAGGCGATGACCGATGCCGGCCGCCTGGCCTGTCTCATCCCGCTCGGCATGGCCTTATATGGTCTGAGCTGGGCTGTGCTGTTCCCCACCGCCCTGCGGGAATTGCGCGACGATATCCGCCAGCTCAGACCCCCGGCAGGCATAACCGGTCTGTGACCAGCGCTGCCTTCTGATCTGTGGTATATGAGTTGCATGGACACAGCATCATCTGGAACATGGCTATGTTTGACGTCCTCATTTTGACCGACCCCCGTTTCATGGGGGGCACCACGGCCGCGATTGCGGCGGACATGCGCGCGTTCAGCCAGGCCGGGCTTTCGGTCGGCCTCTATCTGGTCCAGTCGGATGGCTTCTTCCGCCGGGAGGATCAGCCCAACCCAGCTGTGCAAGACCTCGCCGATCTGGACGGCGTCACCCTGTGCAATGATCGCGCGACGCTGGCTGCAGGCGTGGCCTTCTTTCACCATCCCGGCATCTTTCTGCACCCGGTCCTCAACCCGGTCCATGTCACCGCCGACCGCAGCCTGGTCGTCACCCACCAGCCGCTCTTCGAAGGCAACGGGGCGATGAACTTTGATCCCCTGAGGGTCATGGCCAATCTGAAACAGCAGTTTGGAACTGTCCCAATCTGGGCCCCGGTTTCAGGCCTTTGCCGCCAGCACTATCGCAGCCTTGCCCCCGTGCTCCGCCTGTCCCGCGAGGATTGGGGCAACAGCTTCGATGTCAGCACCTGGACCCCCCGGCGTGAAAAATTCACCCGCCCCGTCCTCACCATTGGGCGCCATGGCCGTCCGCATGCCGAGAAATGGCCCGACACCGCCGCCGACATAGCGGCCTGCCTGCCGGCCACCGCAACCAGCAGGATCCGGGTCATGGGGGCCGACCGGTCTCATCTTAACCGGCTGGGCGTGGATGTCTCGGCCTGGGACCTGGTCGCCTTTAACGGTGAAACGCCACAGGCCTTTCTCGACAGTCTCGACGTGTTTTCCTATTTCTATGCTGATCGCTGGGTGGAAGCCTATGGCCGCACCGTGGCCGAGGCCATGCTGATGGGCTGCCGGTGCATTCTGCCGGACTCGCTGCGCCCGACCTTCGGCCCCCATGCGCTGTATGGCCGTCCGCAAGATGTCCCATCCATGCTGGCGCATCTGCGCGACCATCCGGCTGAGGCGCGGGCCGCCGCGGCGCGGGCCCGCATCCGGATCGAGGCGGAAGTATCGGCCGTGCATATTGTGGCGCGCCTGCAGCGGCTGCGCCGGGATATCGGAACCCGCAGCCGCCGCGGCGGCGGTCATGCCGGGTCCCTGACCACCCTGCGCAAGCTGATCGGTGTGCGGCGCCGGCATCGGCCCGCCGGGAGGCCACAGGTCTCGCCGGCACCGGCGCCCGCGCGGCAGAGATCAGGAAAGGGGTGAGAAAATTAACCATGATGGCGTCAGTGATCCTTGCCATGACACGTACCGTTTCGAAGACAGGCTTCAGGGCCCGGCTGGCCCGTCACCAGACGCTGGTCCGTTATGGCCTGATCGGCGGCGCGGCGGCGATCATCGATCTCGGGCTGTTCTTCGTCCTGTTCACCCTGGCCGGGAGCAGCGAGCTGCTGGCCCATACCGTGTCCGTGGCGAGCGCGGTGGTGTTCAGTTTCACACTTAATGCACGCCACAATTTCAAGACAACCGACCACACGGCGCTGCGCTTTATGAGCTTCGTCCTGGCCTGCTTTATCGGCTTTCTCGCCGGGTACGGGATCATCCTGACAGTGGCTGGCGGGTTCGAGGACGCCGTGCTCGGCGGCAATATCGGCAAGCTGGTGTCCCTGCCGGTCGTGTTCGTCCTTCAATATATTCTGAATTCGCGGATCACCTTCCGCCAGGGCCGAGCGCCGTAAACCAAGCTGGGTGGGGACATGAAACACAGTATCGGGATCATTGGCGGAGGGCTGACCGGCCTGACCGCGGCTTACCGGCTTCAGGCTGCCGGGCACCAGGTCACCCTGTACGAGGCCTCTGACACGATTGGCGGCCTCGCCGCCGGCTTTGACCTGGCGGGCCACCGGGTCGAGCAGGCCTATCACTTCCTGTACAAGACCGACGCGCATATCCTGGCGCTGGTCGACGAGCTCGGCCTGACCGATGCGCTGACCTATCATAAATCCTCGGTGTCGACCTATTATGGCGACCGGCTGTATCCGATGGAAACCCCGGTCGACCTGCTCCGCTTCAACCCGATCTCCCTGATCGACCGGATCCGTGCCGGGGTGACCGTGCTGTACCTGCAGCGGGTCAAGAACTGGAAAAAGCTGGAAAACGTCACCGCGCTCGACTGGCTGCGCAAATATGCCGGCCGCGCCGTCACCGACGTGATCTGGGAACCCCTGCTGCGGGGCAAGTTCGACCGCTATTATGACAAGGTCACCATGTCGTGGCTGTGGGGTCGGGTGCTGCAGAGGGTGGAGTCCCGCGATGCCCGCCTGGGCGGCGAAGCGCTGGGCTATTTTGACGGCGGCTTCAGGACGGTGATCGACGCACTGCTGGCGCCCTATCTCGCCGCCGGTGGCACGGTCCGCTATGCGACCCCGGTCAGCCGGCTCAGCCATGAGGATGTCACAGACCGCGTGCGCGTCGACACGGGCGCGGACAGCACGCTGCATGACCGGGTTCTGGCCACGGTGCCGAGCCATGTGCTCGCCCGCATGATTGAGGCCTACCGGCCGAACGACCCGGCCTATTTCGACCGGCTTGAGCGGATCTCCTATCTCGACGCCGTGGTCCAGGTCTTCGCGACGCCGCAGACCTTCACGCCCTATTACTGGCACAATATCAATCAGGAAAACGCGCCTTTCGTGGTCTTCCTCAGCCTGACCAACCTGGTCGGGCAGGACCGGTTTGACGGGCTCAACATCTACTATATCGGCGATTATGTGCCCGCCGAGCACCCCTATATGTCGATGCCGGAGGCTGATTTAAAAACCCGCTGGTATGACGCGCTGGGCCAGATCTTCCCCGCATTTGACCGCGGCCAGATCGTCGATGACGCCCTGTTCCGCATGCCCCATGCCCAGCACATTGTCGATATCGGCTTCCGCGAGACCCAGCTGGTCGACCACCAGACCCCCTGCCCGGGCGTCCTGATGTGCAATTTCTCCCAGATCTACCCGATGGATCGCGGCACCAATTATGCCGTGCGCGACGGCAACCGCATGGCACAGATGCTCACCGACAGCCTGAAAACGCGCGCCCCGGTCCCGGCCGGTCCCAGATTGCAGCCGGCGACGTGACCCGGCAGGACCGCAGCGACGGTCCCAGGCGGCTCGACAGCCTTGACGGGCTGCGCGGCCTGGCGGCGCTGAGCGTCGTCCTGTATCATTTCACCCTGCGCTGGGCCGAGCCCAACTGGCCGGAAACCCTGTTTCCCTTTGGCGACGTGTTTCAGGACCGGGTGCCATATCTCAACGGGTTGGGCAGCTATGGCGTCCGCCTCTTCTTTGTCACCTCCGGCTTCGTGATCCTGATGACGCTGGAACGCAGCACCGGCCTGGTCGACTTCACGGTCCGCCGCATGGCCCGGCTGTGGCCCGCCATGATTGTCTGCGCCACCCTGTCGACGCTGATCATCAATGGCATCGGGACCTACAGCCACTTTGACAGCACCCGGGGCTTCGAGGTGACCTGGCTGGAATATCTCAGCAGCCTGGTTTTCATCGATCCGTCCCTGATCGGCACGCTGGTCGGCGCGCCCGACGCCGACTGGGTCGAGGGCGTGTACTGGACGCTGTGGGCCGAAGTGCGCTTCTATGCCGTGATCGCGCTGCTCTGGTGGGCTGCGGGCGCCCGCCACTTCCTCACCGCCTGGATCCTTCTGCAAACCCTGTCCCTGCTGGCTGCCCTCGGCCTGATCGGGACCACCGCGTCATGGAGCCTGAACCAGATCATCACCCTGCCCCTGCAACCGGCCATGCTGGGATATTTCACCTTCGGCCTTCTCGCCTACCGGCTCTGGACGGGCCGGGCCGGCTGGCCGGACGCCCTCCTGGCCGGGCTGGCCAGCGCCGGCATTCTGGCCGGTCAGGTCGATCAGCGCATCCTGCCCGACCTGCTTGTTCTGGCCAGTTTTGGCCTGGTCCTGATCCCCGGCCCGTGGCATCGGGTCCTGTCCTGGCGCCCCCTCCTCCTGGTCGGGCTGGCCTCCTACCCGCTCTATCTGTTCCATGAGCGGGTCGGCCTGATCGCCCTGGTCGAGCTGGGTCAGCGCGGCGTTCCCAGCCTGATCTCCGTTCCCGTCACCCTTGGCGCGCTTCTGGCCATTGCGGTGGCGATCTATCACGGGGTGGAACGCCCCGCCCGGCGGGTCATTCGCAACCGGCTGCAGCCGGGATGCACCCGCTTGCAGCGCCGCTTCACCTGGTTAGGATTTCGGAGAGGCACGCCGCCCTCTCCCGGACCCGGCGACGGCCCGTCCATGACCCGCTAAGGAAATCGATCGTGTCTGCCGCGCCAACATCTGACACAGGACCAGAGCACCAGACCCGGCCCGCAGCCGACGATCTGACCCGGCCCGCCTTTTATGCCGGCCTCGCCGCCCTGCTCGCCCTTGCCGCCCTGCTGCGCCTGACCGGGCTGAACAGCACCTATTTGTGGATGGATGAAAGCGTGACCTGGGCCTGGTCCCAGCTGCCGCTGCAGACCCTGCTCTTCGCAGGGATCGATGTGCATCCGCCGCTGCCCTATCTGGTCCACCATGCCTGGGCCGGACTGTTTCCCCAGCCGGAGATGGCGCGGGTCCCTGAGGCCGTGGCCGGGATCGCAACAGTCGGGCTGGTCAGCCTGATGATGGCCGACCTGGTCAGCCGGCGCGCCGGCCTGGTCTGCGGACTGTGTCTCGCTGTATCGACGGGACATGTCTATTTCTCGCAGGACGCCCGGATGTATGTCTTCGTGGTGCTTGGGCTGGTCATGGCGCTTTGGGGCCTGGTCGGCCGGATGGAGACCCGCGGGCACCTGTCCGCCCGCGCCTACACGCTGCTCTATGTCGCCGGGGGCGCCCTCTCTGTCTACAGCCAGCTGATCGGCCTCGTCGCCCTGGCCCTGATCGGCTTTGCCAGCCTCGCCGCCGGCCTGGTCCGGGAACCGGCCGGAAGCCGGCCCGCATGTGCCCGCTCCTGGGTCTTGATCAACCTGCCGCTTGGCCTGATCGCCCTGCCCTGGCTGATCCAGATCCCGGGACTGAGTGGCGCGCGCGAGGCGTTCAACACCGATCTGGGGCTGCGTGACGGCGTCTGGATGATGCGCAACATGGCCGGCTTTCCCGGGCTCGGGCCAGCCACACGGCTGTTCGACCTGGTCTGGTACGGCCTTGTGCTGGCCGGCATCGGACTGAGCTGGCGCCAGCGCACGCCAAGCCTCGCCGCGGCGCTGGCGGCTCTGGCCCTGGCCTATCCCGTCGCCATCCTTGTCCTGCACAGCCAGTCTGGCATTCTCACCAACCGGGTGATGCTGCCGGCCGGTCTTGGCGCGGGTCTGGCGGCCGGCCTGGCCCTGTCCCTGGTGCCCGGGGCCCGGGTCCGCGCGGTCCTTGTGGCCACTTTCACGCTGGCCGGGCTGGGGTCGACCCTTTACGAAAAGGCCCACCGCAACAAGCCCGAGGCCTACCGCGCTGCCCTGGCGCATCTGGCGCAGAATGACCTGCTCGGCCAGCCGATGATCGCCTGCCTCGATTTCACCCTGATCCCCCTGCACATCTACAATCCCGAGGCGCCGCTTTATCTCGTCGATGCCGACGGCGCTGTGATCCGCTATCATGACCATACCTATTGGCGCGTCCTTGCCCGGTCCCTGCGCACCTATCAGGGCATGAGCGCGCAACAGATTGACGCCGCGCTGGGCGGCGACTGGTGGGTCCCCGGGGGACTGGACGCGGCGCTGCAACAGGCGGACACGGTGATCGTGCTTCACCCCGGCTGCCATGCCGCCGGTGATCCGATTGCCGGCCGTCTCAGCCAGATCGGGTTCAGGCCGGACCCGACCCATCGCGCCCGCGATGTGCCCGGACCGGACTCGCTGCTGGAACCGGAGCTGACCCGCATCGACGTCTACCGCCGCTAGGCACCGCCGGTCGCGGCCTTTGCCGGTGTCGTGCCGGGCGCCCTCAGCCCTGCCCGACCAGCCGGGACAGGGCGATACGCAGGCGCTGGGCCAGCCGGCCCCGGCCCCAGACAAAGACATGGGTCGCGACATAGTTCCAGACCACGGTCACAAAGGCACCCGCGGCAGCCGGCAGCAGGGCCACCAGGCCCGGATAACCCTGATGCAGCATCGAGGCGACGCCGACATTGGCGACCACGCCGAGCGAGCACAACACGGCAAAGATCACGAACCCGACATAGAATTTCCCGCCCCGCAATTTCCGGTCTGAATAGGTGACCTCATTGTTGACGGTGTAATTGAAGGCCATGGCAATCAGGGTCGCGACCAGTTGCGCCCGGGCGAAGCCAAGTCCCCCGGCCAGCGGCACAAACGCCGCAAGATGAACCAGAATTCCAATCGCATTGATCATGGCAAAGGAGATGAACCGGGCCGGAACGGGGATGAAGCGGGACACTTTCTTTTCCAGAAAGAACAGGAAAAAATCGTACATCACGCGCTTGTCGAGCTTGCTTTCACCATGCTGGCGCGCGCGGAACCGGAACGGCACCTCGACCACGCGCGGGCGGGGATGGGACGAGGTGATGATGTCGAGAAGGATTTTGAAGCCGAGCCCCGAGAGCTCCGGCAGGGCGCGCTCGACCACGTCGCGGCGGACCACGAAAAAACCGGTCAGCGGGTCACTCATGTCGAGGCCGAAGACGGCATTGGCCAGTCGGATGCCCGAAGTCGATATGGCCAGCCGGGCGTCAGAGGACAGGCCGTCGGCGCCGTCCGGGCTCAGGAACCGGCTGGCGGCAACGAGGTCGGCGCGGCCGGTACGGACCTGCTCGACCATGCCGGGCAGGACGCTCTCATCATGCTGCAAATCCCCGTCCATGACCGCCACGATGTCGGCGGCCGCGGCCAGAACCCCTTCAACCACGGCGGAACTGAGGCCGCGCCGGTCATGACGCGAGATCAGGCGGACCCGGCGGTCGGTCCGGGCCAGCGCGCGGACGCCCGCGGCGGTGCCGTCGGGTGACGCGTCATCGACGAAGATGACCTCCCAGCTTTGCGGCGGCAGGGTCGCCTCGAGCCGGCGCACGATTTCCGCAATATTGTCCCGCTCATTGAATGTCGGCACGATGACCGACAGGAGAAGGGGGGCCGTCTGGCTCATTCAGGCACACTCCGGGGAGGAAATTCCCCAACCCCCTCAGCGATGCAAAAAAGCGGCCTGTCTGGCAAGCCAGAGCTGCAGGGACAGACGGGCAGACCGCGCCGCAGGGCCGTAAAGCGGGGCGGCGGCCGGGAGAGGGCGCAGGACAGGGCAGGCCGCCCGACCGGCGGGCATGCGGATTTTCAAAGTCTTCACCAATACGGCCCTAGGATCGGGATTGACGCGGGACGGAGACGGTGCGGGGCACCCGGGCACGGTCGTCCTGCCAGGCCGGGAGAGGGACATGTATCCGACAGATGCGCACATTGCCGTGCTGATCCCCTGTTACAATGAAAGCCGGACCATTGGCCGGGTGATCGCGGCGTTCCGGGCGGCGCTGCCCGGGGCCGAGATCGTGGTGTGTGATAATAATTCCAGCGATGCGACCGCCCGCCTTGCGCGCGACCATGGCGCGCGGGTGCTGCGCGAACGTCAGCAGGGCAAGGGTCATGCCGTGCGGCGCCTGTTCTGTGATGTCGAAGCGGATATTTATATCATGGTGGACGGCGACGCGACCTATGATGCCGGCTCGGCGCCGCGCCTGGTCCGACGCCTGTGCGACGATGGCCTGGCCATGGTCACCGGTGCCCGGGTGAGCCACGCCAAAGCCGCCTATCGCCATGGCCACCAGTTCGGCAACTGGCTGCTCACCGCGCTTGTGCGCTGGAGCTTCGGCGACCGGTTTCGCGATATGTTGTCCGGCTACCGGGTGATGAGCCGGCGCTTTGTCAAATCCTTCCCTGCCCTGTCGGACGGCTTCGAAATCGAAACCGAGCTCAGCGTGCATGCCCTGCAGCTGCGCCTGCCGACGGACGAGGTCGACACCCCCTATCTGGCCCGGCCAGACGGGTCTGAAAGCAAGCTCAACACGCTGCGCGACGGCTTCCGCATCCTGCGCACCATCGGGCGCATGGTGCGCGACGGGCGGCCGCTGCAATTCTTCTCCGTCCTCGCCGGCCTGATGCTGCTGGCTGCGGCCGGGCTGTGCGTGCCGATTGGCCTGACCTATGTCGAGACCGGGCTGGTGCCGCGCCTGCCAACCCTGATCGCCGCGATCGGCCTGTCCCTGACCGGCATCCTGGCGCTCGCCGTGGGGCTGATCCTGGACACGCTGTCCCGCCTGCGGGTCGAGGCCCGGCGGCTCGCCTATCTGGCCACGCCTGTCCTGTCGCAGCGCGCGGGCGGGCTCACCGCCGCGCGGCCATCCGCCCGGGGCTAATCGGGGCTGATCGGGGCCAGCCCAACCGCTAAACCGCAGGCCCGCCCCGGATGGGGTCGGGGCAGGGCGGACATGCCGGCCCAGAAGCCGTGCCATGAGCCGTGCCATGAGCGGGGCCATGAGCCGTGCCCCGGGCCGGGCCAGAAGCCGGGTCAGCGGTCGCGGAGCAACCGGGTGAGGTCCGGGGGACGCCGGGTAAGCGCGCCCCGGCACCCGGTGGTCGCCGGGATCCCATGGCCGGTGAACCGGGCCCCAGCCCCCGGCCCCCAGCCCGCCTGAACGAATGGTCTGGGGATGAGGTAAGGCCCCGTCGCCGGCGAAGGCTTCGGCGCGGCGCTGCCTCCCTGGTGGCGCCGGCCGGGCCGGCTGAGCTGCCCCTGCCCCACCCGCAGCCCGCCCCGGCGGAGATGGTCCGCGCCGGGACCGGCGCCCATAGGCGGGGCCGCCTCGGGGGCGCAAATCGGCGCAAGCCCGGCCGGTTATGGCTGGCATCTGGCGCCATGCGCTGGCATGGCCGGAGATCCACCAATGTCACGATCGGCCGGACACCCTGAGGTGCCCGGGGTCTGCGTCACAGGATCATCGCCGCCCAAAGCAGGCCCGCTGCGGCACCGGTCCGGCTTATAAGCGCGCTGGATGACACGGGCACGGGGACCGCCGCCGGCGTCGGTCACCTGAAAGCTCGGCCAACGACCGGCGCCGGGACTGCGCCGGCACAATGCGGGCTTATGCGCGACCGGCCTTATGATTTCTCAGGCCGCACGAAGACCTCAGACCGCGGCAGCCAGGCCGCCTTATGATTTTTTTATGTCGTCGCGAAGACGCCGGCGAACCCTGCCGGTTTATAAGACCGGCTGTCCCGGCAGCATCTGCATATATAAACCAGCAGCCCGGCCTGTCGTCCCGCACGGCCCTTGCGGAAGGGCCGGGACCGGTCGGAGGGCGCCCGAGCCGGGTCAGGGCGCGCAGGATGCCGCTGGCAGGGTCTGTCGCCGGGTCCCGATGCCGTGGACCCGGGTCTGGCTCTCCGGGTCCGGGTCTCCGGGTCTGGCTCTCCGGGTCCGGGTCTCCGGGTCTGGCTCTCCGGGTCCGGGTCTCCGTCCTCAGCCCCCCTGCCCCGGTCCGGCCGGACGTCCCGGCACCCGGATCACAGACCCCTCTTCACGCCGCGCCGCGACCGCGGCTGATCCGTCCTGATTCCGCTCAGGCGCCGCGCCCGCGCCGCCTGGCCCCCGGGCCATACCGCGGGGTCAGCCTGGTGCGTCCGCACATCGGCTTGCACCGATCCCATACAGCGGGTGCCCGAATCGGGGCATTCTTCATGCGCCGATGACAAATTGGAATAAGTGCAGCCCATCCCTCTTGTGCCCGGTCACTAATTTCCTTACGGACAGATACAGGGCGCGAGGTTCGGCGTGGGTGGGGGCAGGTAAACGGCTTCACCCGCCCTGCGGTAGCCATTGGTCAGCCGCCGCCGACGAATTGTTAAATTTCTGTTTTTGCTGGATTTTCCAAACGCCGCTTCCGCCGCCCCGGCCTCGGCCAGGCCGGCGGCCGGGTCCGGACAGATCCTGACGTTTAACGCGGACAGACCGCGACAGAACTGGCAGCGCCGCTGCCCCGGATCATGGCGCCGCCGCGACTGATCCTGGACGGATGGCGTCCCGCGCGCAAAACAGGCCAGAGTTGAAAAAGGACAGTGACATGACATCAGAAACACATACCAAAAGCGCCATGGTCGTGGTCCGCCACGAGGTGGAAGACGCCGCGAAATGGCGGGAAAAGTTCAAGACCCATGGCGCCCTTTTTCAGACCCAGGCCGTCAGCGAGGTCCATCTCGGCGTCTCTGGCGAGGACAGGGTTGTGACCGTGTTTGTGACCAGTGATCTCGACCGCTTCCTGTCGATTTTCAATGATGAGGCCACCGCCGCCGCACAGGCCAATGACGGCATTACCGGCGGTGTTGAGGTCTATGTTATCGATGAAACTTATGTGCCTTCAGGGGATTAGGGGCGGGAGCACGGCTGGCGCGGCACTTGGCTTGGGGCATGCGCGGTTTTCCGGGCGCGGCTCGGCTGGGGGCGCGGGGTTGTCCGGGAGCGGCCGAGGTCGCTTAATGAACATGGTCTCGCGCGCGATCGTTTCGCGGCCTGAGCGACATGTCTGACACGCTACCGCTTCGCTGCCTGAGCGCCTTATCTGATGCGCTACCGCTTCGCTGCCTGAGCGCCAATCG